>NZ_JAAQWX010000001.1:0-697616 GCF_012985745.1 Pseudomonas sp. WS 5078
CGAATTCTACAGCGTTACACGCTGCTGTCAACACCTCATTTCCTGCTTCGATGACTTGAAGCTGACACTTTCGAAATCGTTTAACTCTTTGAATCTCAAGGAGTTTTCCGTTTCGACTGCGCCGGAACTGGGGCGCATTATAGGCAAACAAAATGCGCCGTCCAGCACTATTTTCAAATTTATTCAGATTTCAATGTAATTCGAGCAAACGCCTTCTTGCCAGCCTGACAAACATGCGTGGAGCCCAGCACATATATATAGGAGCGATCCACGACCTCACCATCTATACGCACACCACCCGACCCCAACAAATCACGAGCAACAGCAGAGTTCTTCACCAGCCCGGCCTTATTGAGCACAGCCGCAATAGGCATGTCTTCCGCCGCAACCAATTCAATCTCCGGCAAGTCATCCGGCAACTCACCGTCTTTCATGCGATTACCCGCACCACGGTGCGCATTGGCTGCAGCCTCTGCACCATGGAAACGCTCCACAATCTCTTCAGCCAGCTTGATTTTGATGTCACGTGGATTGGCACCGGCCTCAACCTCAGCCTTAAGGCCATTGATCTCATCCATGGAACGAAAGCTGAGCAGCTCAAAGTAACGCCACATCAATGCATCCGGGATAGACACCAACTTGCTATACATCACCCCCGGTGCTTCTTGGATGCCCACGTAATTACCCAAGGATTTGGACATCTTCTTGACGCCATCCAACCCCTCAAGCAAAGGCATCGTGACAATGCACTGCGCCTCTTGCCCATAACCGCGCTGCAACTCACGACCCATCAGCAAATTGAATTTCTGATCGGTACCGCCCAACTCGACATCCGCTCGCAAGGCAACCGAGTCATACCCTTGCACCAAAGGGTACAAAAACTCGTGAATGGCAATCGGCTGATTCGTGGTATAGCGCTTATCAAAGTCGTCGCGCTCAAGCATGCGCGCTACGGTGTATTGGGACGTCAGACGAATAAAATCCGCAGGCCCCATCTGATCCATCCAGGTAGAGTTGAACGCCACTTCGGTTTTCGATGGATCGAGAATCTTGAAGACCTGGGTCTTGTAGGTTTCGGCGTTGTCGAGTACTTGTTCGCGCGTCAGCGGAGGACGCGTCGCACTCTTACCACTTGGATCACCAATCATCCCCGTAAAGTCACCAATCAGAAAGATGACGTGATGTCCCAATTCCTGAAACTGGCGCAGCTTATTGATCAGTACGGTGTGTCCCAAATGCAGATCGGGTGCAGTAGGGTCAAATCCAGCCTTAATACGCAGCGGTTGGCCACGCTTCAACTTCTCAACCAATTCAGACTCGACCAGTACCTCTTCGGCACCACGCTTGATTAGCGCTAGCTGCTCTTCAACCGACTTCATATCAGACCCGTAAGGCTCAAATTCAAAGGGATCCAACCATACAAGATCACCCGCTAAATACAAGTTCTGGCAGGCGTACGGGTGGCTATCTGTCAGTTAATGTGTGGTCAACTTGCTTCAAGGGCGTTTTGGTTATATTTTATACAGTTATTTCATCTTCACCGTGTCAGTCATCTTTTCCAATTCATCCTTTATCTCAAAGTCAAATTACCTATGACCAGTCAACCGCCTAAAGCGCCACCGCTTTATCCGAAGACCCACCTTCTCGCCGCAAGCGGGATCGCAGCTTTATTGAGTTTGGCGCTGCTGGTGTTTCCCTCCAGCGAAGTAGAAGCCAAACGCACGACTCTAAATCTGGAGCTGGAAACCCCTGCTGAACAACTGACACAAGATCAAGACGCCGCCGAACTCGTTCAGGCCACAAATGAAGCTACACCCGCCCCGTTTACCCAAATAGATCAGCAAGACAGTACGCCCGCTGCGACTGCAAAAGTTGAAGACAAGAAAGAGCCGAGCCACCGCGAAGTAGTTGTCGCCAAAGGTGACACGCTCTCTACGCTTTTTGAGAAGGTGGGCCTTCCCGCCTCATCAGTGCATGAGGTTTTGGCCAGCGACAAACAAGCCAAACAGTTCAGCCAGCTTAAACATGGCCAGAAACTAGAGTTTGAGATGGGCGCAGACGGCCAGCTCAACAACCTGCACAGCCGCGTCAGCGATCTTGAAACAATCACCCTGAGCAAGACGGCAAAAGGGTATTCGTTTCGCCGTGTTACTGCGCAGCCGACAGTGCGCACAGCTTACGTTCACGGCGTAATCAGCAGCTCGCTTTCTGCTTCCGGTCAGCGTGCCGGCCTGCCCCACAGCATGACGATGGATATGGCCAAAGTATTCGGTTATGACATCGACTTTGCCCAAGACATTCGTCCAGGTGACCAGTTTGAGGTTATCTACGAGCAAAAAGTGGTCAACGGGAAAACAGTGGGTACTGGCAACATCTTGTCTGCACGTTTCACCAACCGCGGCAAGACCTATACAGCCGTTCGCTACACCAACAAGCAGGGCATCAGCAATTACTACACGGCTGATGGCAATAGCATGCGCAAGGCATTCATCCGCACACCGGTAGATTTTGCCCGCATCAGCTCACGCTTTTCTTCCGGGCGCAAACACCCGATCCTGAACAAAATTCGTGCTCACAAAGGCGTGGATTATGCTGCTCCACGCGGCACTCCCATCAAGGCCGCTGGCGATGGCAAAGTGTTACTTGCAGGCCGGCGCGGTGGTTACGGCAACACCGTGATCATTCAGCACGGCAACACATATCGCACGCTCTATGGGCACATGCAGGGGTTTGCCAAAGGCGTCAAAACTGGCGGCTCCGTCAAGCAGGGGCAAGTGATTGGCTACATTGGCACCACCGGCCTGTCGACAGGTCCGCACTTGCACTATGAGTTTCAGGTCAACGGCGTCCACGTTGACCCGCTTGGGCAAAAGCTGCCAATGGCTGACCCGATTGCCAAAAATGAACGCGCCCGGTTCATGCAACAGAGCCAACCGTTAATGGCCCGCATGAATCAGGAAAAAGCCACAATGCTTGCTTCGAGCAAGCGCTAAGCCATGGCGCTCTACATAGGGGTAATGTCCGGCACAAGCCTTGATGGCATGGACATCGCCTTGATTGAGTTAGGGGCGAGCATAAAGCTTCTCGCCTCTCACTACACCCCCATGCCTTCGTCATTACGCGCCGAATTACTCGGCCTTTGCACCAGCGGCCCTGACGAAGTTGCACGCTGCGCCATTGCTGAAAATCATTGGGTTGAGCTTGCAGCGCAAGGGGTGCACGCACTTCTCGCACAACAGCAGCTCTCTCCAAAAGACATCCGGGCGATAGGTAGCCATGGCCAGACCATCCGGCACGAACCCGCCCTGGGCTTTACGGTACAAATCGGTAACCCAGCGTTATTGGCCGAGCTAACAGGTATTTGTGTGGTCGGTGATTTCCGTCGCCGGGATGTAGCAGCTGGCGGCCAGGGTGCGCCGCTTGTGCCTGCATTTCACGAAGCCCTGTTCAATAACGAGGGTAGCTATCGAGCCGTATTGAACGTAGGCGGGTTCAGCAACCTAAGCTTGATAACACCTACCGAGCCTGTAGCTGGTTTCGACTGCGGCCCGGGAAATGTCTTGCTGGATGCCTGGATACAAGATACACGCGGCGACCTCTATGACCGCAGCGGCCAGTGGGCGGCCAGCGGCACTGTGGAGCCCATCCTTCTCAAGAGCTTGTTAAGCGATCCATTCTTCAAGACACAGGGTCCGAAAAGCACCGGGCGTGAGGTCTTTAACCTGAATTGGCTGAAGCATCACCTCGTCAGCTTGCCAGCATTCCCCGCTGAAGACATTCAAGCAACCCTGCTCGAACTCACAGCGCTTACGATCGTGAACTCACTGCAAATAGCCCAACCGCGCACCGACGAGCTTCTGGTATGCGGTGGTGGTGCGCACAACACCGCGTTGATGACACGGCTGGCTTCGCTTCTTCCACATACCAAGGTCAATAGCACCCTGATCAAAGGGGTGGATCCCGATTGGGTAGAGGCCATGGCATTTGCATGGCTGGCCCATTGCTGTCTGGAGGGTATTCCCACCAACCGCCCCAGCGTGACGGGTGCACGCGGCATGCGTATCCTCGGCGCTATCTATCCCGCCTGAACACCCACTCCATAAACGGCAGACAGCAAAACGCCGCGTATCGACGCGGCGTTTAGCGTGCTTCTACTACCCGATCAAATCGAGAATGACGAGCCACAACCACAGGTCGTAGTGGCATTCGGGTTCTTGATCACAAAACGCGAACCTTCCAGACCTTCCTGATAGTCCACCTCAGCACCCGCCAGGTACTGGAAGCTCATTGGGTCAACCACCAGGCTCACACCCTCGCGCTCGACGATAGTGTCATCGTCTGCAACGTCCTCATCAAACGTGAAACCGTACTGAAAACCTGAACAACCGCCGCCCGTCACAAATACGCGCAGCTTCAAACGATCATTACCCTCTTCATCGACCAGGCTCTTCACCTTGTGCGCAGCACCTTCGGTGAATTGCAAAGTCATGGGGGTGAAGGATTCGACGCTCATGCTGACTATCTCCCGGCGCTATGCCGCCATAATGCGTGATGACGCGCATTATCCGCTTCTCCTAGAAAAGCGGTCAACTATTCATAAGTAGCAGCGGCAAGCTGGGCACTTACCGCTTGAGCATATCTGCTGGTGTTAAGGCAGCATTCCGGCATGGGACAGGCCCAGACGCTCATCCAGACCAAACAGGATATTCATGTTCTGTACAGCCTGGCCCGACGCCCCCTTGACCAAATTGTCGATGACCGACAACACCACCACCAGATCACCATCCTGCGGGCGGTGAATGGCGATACGGCACACATTGGCGCCTCGCACACTGCGAGTTTCAGGGTGGCTGCCAGCGGGCATCACATCCACAAAAGGCTCATTGGCATAACGCTTTTCAAACAACGCCTGCAGATCCACAGAACGATCGGCAACAGTGGTGTACAACGTGGAATGGATTCCGCGAATCATCGGCGTCAAATGTGGAACAAATGTCAGCCCGACATCTTTACCGGCGGCCCGACGTAGCCCCTGACGTATTTCAGGCAGGTGACGATGCCCTTTAACGGCATAAGCCTTCATGCTTTCGGACGTTTCTGCATACAGGGAACCTACACTAGCGCCTCGACCAGCCCCGCTGACGCCCGATTTACAGTCGGCAATCAACACCGATGTATCGGCAAGGCCAGCTTCCAGCAGAGGTAAAAAACCTAGCTGGGTGGCCGTCGGATAACAACCCGGCACAGCAATCAGACGGGCTTGCCTGATTTGTTCACGATTCACCTCCGGCAAACCATAAACAGCTTCCTTGAGCAGCTCAGGCGCGCCATGCGGCTGACCGTACCATTTAGCCCACTCATCAGCATCTTGCAGACGAAAATCGGCCGACAGGTCGATCACCTTGGTACCTGCCGCAAGCAATTCACCCGCCAAGGCATGAGCCACACCATGCGGCGTCGCGAAAAAAACCACGTCACATGCCGCCAGTGTCTGAGTATCCGGCACGCTAAAGGTAAGGTCGTCGTAATGACCGCGCAGGTTGGGATACATATCGGCAACCGGCAGGCCCGCTTCGGATCGAGAAGTGATCACCACCACTTCAGCCTGCGGATGCTGTGCCAGCAAACGCAGCAATTCGACCCCGGTGTAACCCGTGCCGCCGACAATACCGACCTTGACCATAACCTGCCCCTCAACGAACCCACTGGAAAGCCCTCGATAATAGGGACAGCGCGTCCCTGCGACAACCGCCAAGGTGACTCACAGACGCTCTACTACTACTATTTGATCTACCGTGAACCTGGGAATAACTAAAAATGCTTTATCTATGGCTAAAAGCCTTCCACATCATCAGCATCGTCTGTTGGTTTGCTGGCCTGTTTTACCTGCCTCGCCTGTTTGTTTACCACGCACAAAGCGAAGATTCCGTCAGCAAAGAGCGATTCAGCGTAATGGAGCGCAAGCTGTATCGGGGCATCATGGGACCCGCGATGATCGCCACAATCATTTTTGGCGGCTGGTTGATCAGCCTTAACCCTGGCGGCTACTTCAGCCAGGGCTGGATGCATGCCAAATTGACATTGGTGGTGCTGCTAATCGGCTATCACCATATGTGTGGCGCACAGGTGAAGCGCTTCGCCCGTGGAGAAAATACCCGCAGCCATGTGTACTTCCGCTGGTTCAACGAAGTACCTGTCCTGTTTCTGATCGCTATCGTCATTCTTGTGGTGGTCAAACCGTTCTAACTCATCTCATCTTTCAACGAGGTTATCCGATGTCACTGCCTGCCCTGCTTGAACAACGCTTACGCCTGCCGGTGGTGGCCGCGCCGATGTTTCTGATTTCCAACCCGCAACTGGTACTTGCCTGTTGCCGTAATGGCGTAGTCGGCAGTTTTCCGGCACTGAACCAGCGCGACAGCCTGGGGTTCAAGGCCTGGCTTGAGGAAATCGAAGCAGGCCTTACGCTACTGGATAACCCGGCGCCCTACGCTGTGAACCTGATCGTGCACAACAGCAACCCGCGGCTTGAAGCAGACCTTGCCATTTGCGTCGAGCACAAAGTGCCCATCGTGATCACCAGCCTGGGCGCCGTCAAAGAGGTGGTCGACGCCGTTCACAGCTATGGCGGCGTGGTCTTCCATGATGTCACCACCCGCCGTCACGCCGAAAAGGCCGCGCAAGCAGGTGTAGATGGCTTGATTGCCGTCGCTGCTGGCGCAGGTGGGCATGCGGGCACTTGGAGCCCTTTCGCCCTGGCAGCAGAAATACGCCAGTTCTTCGACAAAACGCTCCTTCTCGCAGGCTGCCTGAACCATGGCCACGAGATATTGGCAGCTCAAACAATCGGCGCCGATTTGGCTTACATGGGCACGCGCTTTATCGGAACCTGCGAAAGCCATGCTCCTGAGGCTTATAAAGAGATGCTGCTCGCATCCCACGCGGCCGATATCATCCACACCCCGGCCGTGTCAGGCGTACCTGCCAGCTTTATGCGGCAAAGTCTTGAAAACGCCGGCTATGACTTGGCGGCGTTGCAAAGCAAAACGGAGTCAGGAAACAAACTGAAACCGCTCAGTGATGAAGCCAAAGCCTGGAAAACCGTGTGGTCGGCAGGTCAGGGCGTAGGCGAAATTTCCGACTTGCCTTCAACAGATGAGCTGATCGCACGCCTGGAAGAAGAATACCGTCAGGCGTTAAGCGAAACTCAACGGCTATCCGAGCATTGGCCGCACCGTTGAAACAGCGAAGCCCGCCACTCGGCGGGCTTTAATTTTTAGCTACCGGACAAGGAAGTAGTAATGCCAGAAATTAGCCTGGAAAAATCACCTCAAACGGTTTACGGCACGCTGGATCCATTGGGGTTCAACGGTCGCATTGGCCGTATGCGAATGCTGGCGTGGACACTGGTGCTCACGGCAATCGCTGGCGCCGTCCTCATCCCGTCCATGCTGATAACCCACATTTCCTACACATTGGGGATCACCTGCAGCCTGACGGTGATGCTGGCCTATTTGATCATCAGCCTGAGAATAAGCGCGCAGCGCCTGCATGACCTCAATTGGTCAGCGTGGATGCTCTTGCTGCATCTTGTGCCCGTCGCGACCCTGATTCTCTCCTTCATGCTGGTATTGATGCCGGGTACAACGGGGCCGAATCAGTATGGTCCGCCACCTCCCCCTAACAGCACTGCAGTCAAAGTCCTGGCCTGGGTTTCGATCACTCTTGCGATCCTTTCAATAATCGCGACAATCCTCGCCTTCACACTTGGCCTCGCGGCCTCGTTCATCAACGCAGCCAGCACCAACAGCCTGTAGACTGCGCTTTTTAATAAACGCGCTAACGCCAGGGACATCATTGTCACCGGACTGAACCGTTGCGATGGAGAACAGCATGACCCGTTACGCTTTGATCACTGGCGCCTCAAGCGGCATTGGCCTGGCCCTGGCAGAAGCCCTAGCCCGTCGCGGGCGCAGTTTGATCCTGGTTGCCCGCCAACGGGATGCACTGGAGGCCATCGCCCTCGAATTCACTCAGCGCTTTGGCGTAGAAGTGCTGATCCGCGCCTGCGATTTGGGTGAGCCGCTGAGGTTGTCGGGCTTCCTGCTGGAGCTGGAAGAAGGTGACAGACAGATTGATTTGCTGATCAATTGCGCGGGGATCGGCACCTGCGGTCCTTTCCTGGCGCACGACTGGAGCGCTGAGCAAGACTTGATCGAACTCAATGTGCTGGCACTTACTCGGCTGTGCCACGCCATCGGCAATATGATGGCGGTACAGGGCGGCGGGCAGATCCTGAACGTTTCATCGATCGCGGCGTATCAGCCGGGTCCTTGGTTGAGCACCTACTTCGCGAGTAAAGCGTATGTACTGCACTTTTCGGAGGGTTTGCGCGAAGAGGTCAAGAAAACCGGGATCAAGGTGTCAGTGCTCTGCCCCGGCATCACCCGCACCGGTTTTTTTGAGGCAGCGAACATGAACGCCGAACCCCTCAAACACAATCGTCATGCACTGAGCCCCGAAGAAGTCGCGCTCTATACCGTACGCGCACTTGAAAAGAACAAGGCCATCATCATGCCGGGCTGGCGAAATCGCTGGCTGACCCGTGTGCCTCGCGTACTGTCGCGCTGGATGACACGCAAAATCGCCGCCTCGGTTAACAAGTCGTACTGTCCTCGTTAAGGTAGCTGGCCGCCCAACGATCCCCTGAGTACACTCAGAACAGACTTCACTTACGGAGATACAGCTTTGGATACTCTGTTCACCAAGATCATCAACCGTGAAATACCCGCGAAGATCATCTACGAAGATGATCAGGTACTGGCCTTTCACGACATTGCGCCACAAGCGCCTGTGCATTTTCTGGTCATTCCGAAAAAACCAATTCGCACCCTCAACGACCTGACCGAAGAAGACAAAGCACTGGCCGGTCATATTTTGTTCACCGCCCAGCGTCTGGCCGTGGAACAAGGCTGCGAGAAGGGTTTTCGCGTTGTCATGAACTGCAATGAAGATGGCGGCCAAACGGTTTACCACATCCATATGCATGTGCTGGGTCAGCGCCAAATGAACTGGCCTCCGGGCTGATTCAGCGACAATCATGCGCGGGAACGCCAAACGCTCCCGCGCTTGCCCATGATCCAACGCAAACCCTGCCTGCCCGATTGGGGTAAACTGGCCGCCGTGATTTTTCCCGGAGGTAAGCATGACTACCCAACGTCACTACTCGCCGATTGACCGCCTTCTGTTACAAGCTGATACCGCAATGCGCACCTTGCTGCCTTTCAGTGGCCAGCCGTATCGCCCCTCGCCTGCCATCGTCAAACCTGAAAACCCTCTGGGGGAACAGGCCACGCGTCATGTGGCGGGCCTCATGCGGATTAACCATACCGGCGAAGTCTGCGCCCAGGCCTTGTATCAGGGCCAGGCCCTGACCGCCAAACTGCCGCATGTGCGCGAAGCCATGGAACATGCCGCTGAAGAAGAAATCGATCACCTGGCCTGGTGCGAACAACGTATTCGCCAACTGGGAAGCCATCCGAGCGTGCTAAACCCGCTGTTTTACGGCATGTCTTTCGGAATTGGCGCGGTGGCGGGTCTGATCAGCGACAAGGTCAGCCTGGGTTTCGTCGCCGCAACCGAAGATCAAGTGTGCAAGCACTTGAACGAACACTTGGCGCAACTGCCGCCCGAGGATGAAAAGTCGCGGGCCATTCTTGAACAAATGCGCATCGACGAAGAACACCATGCTGAATCCGCCCTGGACGCTGGCGGTTATCGTTTCCCGGCACCCGTGAAGTTTGGCATGAGCCTGATGGCAAAAGTCATGACCAAAAGCACCTACCGCATTTAATCGCCCTCGCGCAACGTACGCACAAAAAAGGCGGCTTACCTCACGGTAGCCGCCTTTTTTTGATGCTCGCTGCTTACGACATGTTGCGCGCGTAAAAGATTTCGAGCATTTCGTGCTTCACACGCTCAGTGACCTGAGCGCGCTGCTCGGTCGAAAGGTTGCTCGTGGCATCGCCGAACAGGTAGTTATCCAGTTCGAAGTCCTTGAGCAGCATCTTGGTATGAAACAGGTTCTCTTGGTACACATTCACGTCAGTCATTTGATAACCGTCGCGCGTGTCTTCGGAGAGGTAGTTCTGGATCGAATTGATCTCATGATCGATAAAGTGCTTTTTGCCTTCCACGTCACGGGTAAAGCCGCGCACGCGATAGTCGACCGTCACGATATCCGAATCAAACTGATGGATCAGATAGTTGAGAGCTTTAAGCGGTGAAATAACGCCGCACGTCGACACGTCGATGTCCACACGGAACGTCGCGATGCCGTCCACCGGATGAATCTCCGGATAGGTATGCACCGTGATATGACTTTTGTCGAGGTGACCCAAAATGGTCTCTGGCAGCGGGCCTGGGGATTCTTCGATCTGGCTTTCGGTAGGTGTTACCGGCTGCTCGGAAATCAGAATAGTCACGCTGGCGCCTTGGGGATCGTAATCCTGACGGGCGATGTTCAGGATGTTGGCACCAATGATATCAACCACATCTGTAAGGATCTGCGTCAGGCGTTCTGCGTCGTACTCTTGATTGATGTACTCAACGTATGCCTGCTGGTCTTGCGGGGTTTCCGCATAGCAGATGTCATAGATGTTGAAGCTCAAGGTCTTTGTCAGGTTATTGAACCCGTGGAGCTTGAGTTTGCTTTTCACCGTAATAAAACTCTCTATGTCGATGCGGCTCGGCCGCGTGATCCAGCATGCCCGTCAAGTGCGTGGGACGCACCTGCGTAGGACGGTTAACACCTCTTCGCGATGGCGATTTTGGTTATCTGTTCGGACCCGCCGCCGGGATGATTCCCCGCCACGACCCTTAAAAAAGTGGCGCATTATGCAGACGTCAGCGACTGATCGCCAGAGTCTGCAATGCTTTTATGAAAATTGAATGTCCACTCAGCCCAGTTCGATTATTTCGTAGTCGTGGCTGATGGCGACCCCGGCCGCGCCCAGCATGATCGACGCCGAGCAATACTTCTCGGCAGACAGTTCGATCGCACGTTTGACCTGTGGCTCTTTCAACCCGCGGCCCTTGACCACGAAGTGCAGGTGGATCTTGGTGAACACTTTCGGGTCTTCAGTGGCGCGCTCCGCATCCAGGAACGCCTCGCAGCTTTCGACTGCCTGACGCGATTTCTTGAGAATGCTCACCACATCAAAGTTGCTGCAACCGCCAAGGCCCAGCAGCAGCATCTCCATGGGGCGCACACCCAGGTTCCGGCCGCCGCTTTCTGGAGGCCCGTCCATGACGACGACGTGGCCACTGCCCGATTCGCCCAAAAACATGGCCTCGCCCGCCCATTGAATGCGTGCCTTCATCGCTCAGACTCCACTGTCTTAAAAGGGGCGCCAGCTTATCACAGCGCCTAAATTCGATGACCGACCGCCAGCGAGGGTTTGTCTTACAGCGTTCAAGGAAATTTCTGCATTAGGTAAAGAATTCGTCTGTTAAGCTGGCGCCAATTAGCTGGCGCCAAGCCGGCAAGCGCTCTATATAAAAATAGATCTGACCCTTACCGTGCAGGCTTTACGGGACACAACCATGGTTGCCCTTACTCCCATACCCAAGATCAAAAACCTCGACAAATTTCTGACTCATTGCCAACGCAAGCGTTATCAAGCCAAAAGCAACATCATTTGTGCCGGTGAACGCTCGCAGACGCTGTTCTTCATCGTCAAAGGCTCGGTGACCATCGTGATCGAAGACGACGACGGTCGCGAGATGATCATTGCCTACCTCAATGCAGGGGACTTTATTGGCGAATTGGGGTTATTCGAGCAACCGGGCCTTGAGCAGGCGCGCAGTGCCTGGGTCCGGGCCAAGACGGAATGCGAAGTAGCAGAAATCACTTACGCCAAATTCAGGGAATACGCGCATCAGGAACCTGAAATTCTGTACGCCCTCAGTGGCCAAATAGCTCAACGACTGCGTAACACCACGCGCAAGGTCGGTGATCTGGCGTTTTTTGATGTTACGGGGCGCGTTGCACGCTGCCTGCTTGAATTGTGCAAGCAACCTGACGCAATGACTCATCCTGATGGCATGCAAATCAAAGTCACGCGCCAGGAAATCGGCAGGATTGTCGGTTGTTCGCGGGAGATGGTCGGGCGTGTGCTCAAGGACCTGGAAGAGCAAAACCTGGTCAGCGTCAAAGGCAAGACCATGGTCGTGTTCGGTACGCGTTAAGGCGTGAGCAAGGGCAACAGAATGCCTTGATAGCGGGCCTGTAACTGTTCGAAAAAATCAGGTGCCGCAAAGACCTCATGCAAGGCGATGTGGCTGTCCGCACGGCAACGCTGTTCCAGTAAACACAGCTCATTGAAGCGATTGACCGATGCCACCATCGATTCACGCTCGTCATCCAGCAACAATGCGCCATGAACTAGCCCGACCGGGCGCTGCCCGCCCTGACTTTGACGCCAGCGCTGAGCGGTGCCCACCAGCTTGCGTCCGTTCAGGTTGACGTTGAAACGGCCATCGCAGAAAGCCCCTTCAATTTCTCCCAAGGACGCAATGCCGCCCAATTCGGTCAAAAGATCGCAGATCGGTTGGCACAAACGGCGATAAGCCGTTTCGATTCGTCCCTGATCACCCTCGCTGCGTGGCGGAGCGTAAACCAGGGCGATGTTGACCGTAGACGCCGACTGCGGAACCGGCTCACCGCCCGTCTCACGCAACAGGATCGGCCAGCCGCTGGCAGCCAGTTCAACACTCGCACTCTCGAAGCCGGGCAGTCGAGCCAAACGCTTGGGCATGACCAGCGCCCGATCGGTAGGCTGCCAAAACAGCACCCCGGCCTCACGCTCACCCGCGCAAACCGACGCCAATAAATCCTGTTCGGCTTTGAGGCCGGCTTCGACAGAAAGACGCTGAGTGCTGGTCATGGAAGTCCTTGGAAAACAGAGACCGGGTTTAATCCGCTGTCGAACTCGATAGTGGCGTACCGCGCTCCGGGAAGAACAACCGTTGCAGTTCAGCGCCCGGATTTTCAGCGCGCATGAACGCTTCACCGACCAGGAACGAATACACCTCGCTGATTTCCATCAGCTCGACATCGGCACGGTTCAGAATTCCGCTCTCGGTAATCACCAGTCGATCACGCGGCACACGCGGCAGCAGGTCCAGCGTGGTTTCCAGGCTTACGTCGAACGTATGCAAGTTGCGGTTGTTGATGCCGATCAACGGTGTATCGAGGGTTTTCAACGCACGTTCCAGCTCATCGCCATCATGCACCTCAACCAGCACATCAAGCCCGACACTTTTGGCAACACTGGCCAGCTCGGCCATTTTGACGTCATCCAGCGCGGATACGATCAACAACACGCAGTCCGCACCCAACGCGCGGGCTTCAACGATCTGATAAGGATCGATCATGAAGTCCTTGCGAATGACCGGCAGCTTGCACGCGGCACGCGCCTGCTGCAGGTATGCATCGGCACCTTGAAAGTAATCGATGTCGGTCAGCACTGACAGGCAGGTGGCGCCGCCTTTTTCATAACTTTGCGCAATCTCGGCAGGCACGAAGTGTTCGCAAATGACACCTTTGCTCGGGGATGCCTTTTTGATTTCGGCAATCACGGCCGGTTGTTTCAGCTTGGCTTGCGCCAGCAAAGCGTTGGCAAAGCCCCGGACTGGATCGGCCTGAGCGGCCTGACGTTCAAGCTCAGCCAGACTGATGCGCGTGCTGCGTTCGGCCACTTCCTGAACTTTACGCGCCAGAATTTTTTCCAGAACGGTTGGCACACTCATGCTTCATTCTCCTGCTTGAAAATCGCGGTAAACGCGCCCAGTTCTTCCAGCTTCTCCCGGGCCAGCCCGGTGTGCAGCGCATCGTGCGCCAGCGCCACACCCTCTTTCAGAGTGTAGGCAAGATCGGCTGCGTATAACGCAGCACCGGCATTGAGCACGATCATCTCAGCGGCCTTTTGCCCGGCCTCGGTTTTACGACGCCCCAACGCATCGCGAATCAGCTCCAGCGATTGTTCAGGGCTGTCGACCACCAGACCAAACAGGCTTTGACTCTTGATGCCCAGATCTTCGGGCTGAACCCAATACTCAGTGATCTCACCTTTGCGCAGCTCAGCGACATACGTAGGCGCGGCAAGACTGAACTCGTCCAGCCCGTCCTGCGAATGAACCACCAGCACATGTTTGCTGCCCAGACGCTGCAACACTTCAGCCAATGGACGGCACAATGCCTGATTGAACACGCCGACCACCTGATGCAACACGCCCGCCGGATTCGTAAGCGGGCCGAGCATGTTGAACAAGGTGCGCAGGCCCAAATCGCGACGCGGGATGGCCGCGTGCTTCATGGCGCCATGATGGGATTGAGCAAACATGAAACCGATGCCCACACTGTCGATGCAGCGTGCCACTTGCACCGGGGTCAGGTTCAGGTAAACACCCGCGGCCTCGAGCAAATCGGCACTGCCGCTTTTGCCGGATACGGCGCGATTACCGTGTTTGGCAACGGTGCAACCGGCTGCCGCGATCACCAGCGCGGATGCTGTGGAGACGTTGAAAATATTCGCACCATCGCCGCCGGTGCCAACAATATCCACCACGCCCTCGAGCGTATTGAGTTCAACTTTGTCCGCCAGCTCGCGCATAACAGTAACGGCACCGACGATTTCATCAATGCTTTCACTCTTCATGCGCATGCCCATCATGAAGGCGCCGATCTGCGCCTCGGTGCATTGGCCGGTCATGATGTCGCGCATCACATCGCGCATTTCCTCGGTGCTCAGGTCGAGGTGACCGACGATACGGTTCAGGGCAGTCTTGATATCCATATGAAGTCCTTAGCGCGTGCCGCCGGTTTGTTTAAGAAAATTGGCGAACAGTTCATGACCTTGTTCGGTCAGGATCGATTCAGGGTGAAACTGCACCCCTTCGATGTTGAGGGTTTTATGGCGCAAGCCCATGATCTCGTCGACCGAACCATCGGCATGTTGCGTCCAGGCCGTCAGCTCGAGGCAGTCGGGCAATGTCTCGCGCTTGACCACCAGCGAGTGATAGCGAGTAACGGTCAACGGGTTGTTCAACCCCTGGAACACCCCCGTATCGAGGTGATAAACCGGACTGGTCTTGCCATGCATCACCTGACGCGCTCGCACCACGTCGCCGCCAAAGGCCTGGCCGATGGATTGATGCCCCAGGCACACGCCCAGAATTGGCAATTTGCCCGCAAAGTGCTGGATGGCTTCCAGCGAGATGCCTGCCTCATTCGGCGTGCACGGGCCGGGCGAGACCACAATGCGCTCGGGCTTGAGCGCTTCGATCTCGGCCACGGTCAGCTCATCGTTGCGCACCACCTTGACCTCTGCACCCAGCTCGCCGAGGTACTGCACTACGTTGTACGTAAAAGAGTCGTAATTATCGATCATCAGCAACATGGCTAAGCTCCTCAGGCGTCGGACGCGGGGGTTTGTTCGGCGAGCGCTACGGCACGAAACATCGCGCGGCGTTTATTCAGCGTCTCTTCCCACTCCAGGGCCGGTACCGAGTCAGCGACAATGCCGCCACCCGCTTGCACATGCAATTCACCGTTCTTGATCACCGCCGTACGAATGGCGATGGCCGTGTCCATATTGCCGTTCCAGGCGAAGTAACCGACCGCACCGCCATACACACCACGCTTGACCGGCTCCAGCTCGTCGATGATTTCCATCGCACGGATTTTCGGCGCACCCGACAACGTGCCTGCCGGGAGAATCGCCCGCAGCGCGTCCATCGCCGTCAGACCGCTTTTTAGCTGTCCGGTGACGTTGGAAACGATGTGCATCACGTTGGAGTAACGTTCGATCACCATTTTTTCGGTGAGCTTGACCGAGCCGATTTCAGAGACCCGGCCGGTGTCATTGCGCCCCAGGTCGATCAGCATCAAGTGTTCGGCGATTTCCTTGTCATCGCTGAGCAGGTCTTGCTCCAGCGCCACATCCGCTTCTTCGGTTGCTCCCCGCGGGCGGGTGCCAGCAATCGGGCGCACGGTAATCAGGTTGTCTTCGACCCGCACCAGCACTTCAGGCGAACTGCCCACTACGTGGAAGTCACCGAAGTTGAAAAAGTACATATAAGGTGTCGGATTGAAGCAGCGCAGCGCGCGGTACAAATCAATCGGCGCGGCCTTGAAGTCGATGGACATCCGCTGCGATGGCACAACCTGCATGCAATCGCCCGCCAGGATGTAGTCCTTGATGGTGTCGACGGCTTTCTCGTAGTCGCTCTGGGTAAAGCTGGAGCGGAAAACCGGATCAGCAGCCTGTTGTGCCGTGAAGTCCAGACCGCGGCGCGGCGCAATCGGCTGGCGCAGTTGCTCAAGCAAGGCTTCAAGCCGCGCCTGACCGTCTTCGTACGCATCAGGCTGTGCCGGATCGACCAGCACAATCGCGTGCATCTTGCCTGCCAGGTTGTCGAACACCACCACGGCATCCGACACCATCAACAGGATGTCCGGCACGCCCAGCGGATCAGGGTTCGGGCATTTGCCCAAACGTTTTTCCACATACCGCACACAGTCATAACCGAAGTAGCCCACCAGCCCGCCATTGAAACGCGGCAATCCGGCAATGGTCGGCACGTTGTAACGGGCCTTGAAGGCTTCGACAAACGCCAGCGGATCATCGGCCTCGCAGGACTCGATCTCAACACCGTCGTGGGTCACGCGCACCTGATGGTCGTGTACCCGCAATACGGTGCGGCACGGTAAACCGATGATCGAGTAACGCCCCCACTTCTCGCCGCCCTGCACCGACTCCAGCAAATAGGAGTTGGGCTCATCGGCCAATTTCAAGTAGATCGACAGCGGTGTGTCGAAGTCGGCAAGGGTTTCGCGGGCAAGCGGGATACGGTTATAGCCGGCAGCGGCCAAACGCAGGAATTCTTCACGGATCATGAGGTGCCTCGTGGTCTGAGAGTCAAACAGTCAGGTATGCAAACGTGCCGGATCTCCGGCCAGATTCAAGTCAGGCGCGCCAACGCCAACGGGCCAGGGCCTTGATAACTTTCATCCAGAGTTTGCGAGTGACCACCACGATGGAATCTCTACGAGAGGGGTGAACAGAAGAGCCCAACGGTATCTCAGCCGCCGAATCTAAGCAACCGGCTATCAGCTCCTGCAAATTGCCAATCACCATGTCAGGCGACTCTTCTTCAATCGGGCGACCGTGGTTGTAGCCGTAGTTCAGGGCCACGCAACGCACGCCAGCAGCTTTGGCTGCCAACACGTCATTGCGTGAATCACCGATAAACATCGATTGCTGCGGGGTAACCCCGGCCATTTTCATCACAAACAGCAGCGCGGCGGGATCAGGCTTTTTCTGTGGCAAGGTGTCACCGCCAATGATCCAGCGGAAAAACCGGCCCAGCTTCAACTCATCCAGCAGCGGCGCCACGAAGCGTTCGGGCTTGTTGGTAATCAGGGCCATTTCGACGCCCTGCTTTTGCAGCCACTTGAGGCTTTCACGCACGCCCGGGTAAACCTTGGTGTGCGCATGGCCACCCTCGTAGGCCTCCATGAACACTTCCAACGCCTGCTCAGCCTCGGCATCATCGACGCCCGACGCATCCAGATTGCCTGCCAGCGCCCGGCGCACCAGCATCGGCGCCCCGTTGCCGATCCACATCTTGACGTTTTCGAGCCCGGCAGGCGGACGCCCAAGCGTCTGCAACATGGTTTCCACCGCAGCCGCGAGGTCCGGCACCGAATCAATCAGGGTGCCGTCCAGATCGAACATCACCAGTTTTGGCAGCTGCCCTTGCAGTAGCTGCTCAAAACCGCTCATGGGCGAGCCAACGCAAGCTCGGCGCGCATTTTTTGAATCACTTCTTCGTAATTCGGCGTGTTGAAAATTGCCGAGCCCGCGACAAACGTGTCGGCGCCAGCTTCTGCAATTTCACGGATGTTGCCGACGTTCACCCCCCCATCGATCTCCAGACGGATGTCGCGGCCCGACGCATCGATCAGCGCACGGGCTTCACGCAATTTGTCGAGAGTACCGGGAATGAACTTCTGGCCGCCGAAGCCGGGGTTCACGCTCATCAGCAAAACCATGTCGACCTTGTCCATCACGTACTTGAGCACGTCCAGCGGGGTGGCCGGGTTAAACACCAGGCCCGCCTTGCAACCACCTTCGCGGATCAATTGCAGGGAACGGTCGATGTGCTGCGTGGCTTCAGGGTGGAAGGTGATGTAAGTCGCGCCAGCTTCGATGAAGTCACCGATGATGCGGTCCACCGGGCTGACCATCAAATGCGCGTCGATGGGAGCCGTGATCCCGTACTTGCGCAAGGCCGCGCACACCATCGGGCCGATGGTCAGGTTGGGCACGTAATGATTGTCCATGACATCGAAGTGAACGATGTCAGCACCCGCTGCGAGAACGTTGTCCACCTCTTCGCCAAGACGGGCGAAATCGGCAGAAAGAATCGATGGGGCAATAGCGAAGGGCTGCATGACGCACCTTTTAGTGAGCTAAACACGGTGGCGCGCATTGTATACCGCCGACCGCGACCCGCACACCGCCTCGCAGACGCTACGCGACCGATCGCAGCCTTCGGCGGCGAGTGAGCCCCCAGGGAGCTTCCGGCAATATCTTGCGAACAAAGGCACAAGGCATGCTTTCACAACCCGTCTAGGTTTAAACAACGATCACCACGAGGAAGGCAACGGAATGCCGAAGTCCTACAGCAGCGGGCAACTCTTGAAAGGCCGTAACACCGAGCCCGGCCGTGTTTATTTGCTCACCACCGTTACCGAACAACGCCGCCCGATCTTCAGCGACTTTCACGTGGGACGTCTCGTGGTCAATCAACTCAAGCAGGCGCACGACGATGGCATCGTCAAGTCAATCGCATGGGTTGTGATGCCTGATCATTGCCACTGGCTTGTCGAGTTGCGTCACAAAACGCTGGGAGAAGTGATGTGCAGGGTTAAATCGCGCAGCAGCCTGACCATCAACGAAATGACCTGCGCCAGTGAGCGTGTCTGGCAAAAAGGGTTTTATGACCGCGTCCTGCACGAAGAAGACCTCAAGGCCACCGCCCGCCACCTGATCAAAAACCCGATTCGCGCGCAACTGACTACACGAATTGGGGATTACCCGTTATGGGACGCCTGTTGGGTCTAGGCCTGAACCTGCGCCGTACGCATTTTCTCGCTGCGCCCGCGCAACCACTCAAGGGTCAGCAGCAGTACCACAGAGAATGCGATCAGCAACGTGGCCGCCGCCGCAATGGTCGGGCTGAGGTTTTCGCGAATGCCGCTGAACATCTGGCGTGGCAAGGTCGCTTGCTCAGGCCCGGCCAGAAACAGCGTCACCACCACTTCATCAAATGACGTGGCGAAGGCGAACAAGGCACCAGAAATGACGCCCGGCGCAATCAGCGGCAAGGTCACCCGACGGAACGCCGTCAAGGGCGACGCCCCCAGGCTGGCAGCCGCACGCACCAGGTTGTGATTAAAACCCTGCAATGTCGCAGACACGGTGATGATGACAAATGGCACACCTAACACCGCATGCACCACGATCAACGAGAAGTAACTGTTGCCCAGTCCCAGCGGTGCAAAAAACAGGTAACTGGCCACGCCGATGATGACCACTGGCACCACCATAGGCGATATCACCAGTGCCATGACCAGCGCCTTGCCCGGGAAGTCACCACGGGTGAGACCAATCGCCGCCAACGTACCGAACACCATAGCCAGCACTGTGGCAGCCGGCGCAACGATGACGCTGTTTTTCAGCGCGCGCATCCATTCGGCAGAGGCGAAGAAATCCTGATACCAGTGCAGGGAAAACCCTTGCAGCGGGTACACCAGAAAACTCCCCGAGTTGAAGGACAGCGGAATGATGACCAGCACAGGCAAGATCAGGAACAGCAAAATCAGTGCGCAGAGAATGCGCAAACTGTAAAACCAGATCCGTTCAATGGGAGACATGTACGGGCTCAGCATGGCGTTCTCCTTAATTCAAACGCAGGCGGGTGGCACCCACCAGCCAGTTGTAAATCAGGTACAGCACGACAGTCGCCAGTAGCAGCAAGCCGCCCAGTGCCGTGGCCATGCCCCAGTTGATACTGGTGTTGGTGTAGAACGCCACAAAGTAACTGACCATTTGATCGTTCGGGCTGCCGAGCAAGGCGGGGGTGATGTAGTAGCCAATTGCGATGATGAACACCAGCAAGCAACCAGCCCCCACACCGGCATAAGTTTGTGGGAAATACACACGCCAGAAGCTCGTAAATGGGTGGCATCCCAATGAGATGGCCGCACGCATATAGGTCGGAGAAATACCCTTCATCACGCTGTAAATCGGCAGGATCATAAATGGCAGCAAGATGTGCACCATTGCGATGTACACGCCGGTGCGATTGAACACCAGTTCCATCGGTTTATCGATCAGCCCCATGCTCATCAACGCGCTATTGATCAACCCGCCCGATTGCAGCAACACAATCCAGGCCGCGACCCGCACCAGCACAGACGTCCAGAACGGCAGCAGCACCAGAATCATCAACAGGTTGCTCTGGCGTGCAGGCAAGTTGGCCAGCAGATAGGCCAAAGGGTACGCCAGCACCAGACAGATGCAGGTAATGACCAGCCCCATCCAGAAGGTCCGGGCGAAAATATCCAGATAAATCGCCTGATCCGGAGTAGCGGGAGCCACTTCACCCAAGTCATCAATACGGTGATCGACAGCCGCCAGCAGATAAAACGGCGTCACACTTGAGCTGTTGCGCTTGATCGCCTGCCAATACGCCGGATCACCCCAACGCTCGTCGAGGGCTTCCAGTGCATCTTTATAAGAGTCAGGTGCAACCTTGAAAGGCAGCGCTTTGGCGGTTTTCATCAGCAAACTGCGATAACCGGCCAATTCCATGTTCAGACGTTTCGACAAATCACCCAGGACTTGATTCTTTCGCGCCTCAGCCAAGTCTTCGCTAAGCGCCAGATACACCGGTTCGGCCGGTAAGCCTTTACCATCCCACCCATGCACGGCCACCACAGTGCGTGGCAGACCTTCGACCACTTCCGGGTTGCCGACACTTTTATAAAGCAGCGCTGCAATTGGCACCAAAAACACCAGCAGCAAGAAAATCACCAGAGGCGCAATCAACGCCTGTGCTTTCCAGCGATTCACGCGCTCGGCATGCGCCAGACGCTTCTTCAAGCTGGGGCTGGAGACTTCGTTCAGGGGGATGGCGATGGCCATGGCGAACTCCGCAAATCTTTAAACAAGGGCGGCGCGACCCGATCAGGCGCGCCGCGTGTCAGCGCTGCTTACTTGGCAGCCCAGGCGTTAAAACGCTGCTCCAGTTGCTCACCGTTATCAGCCCAGAAGCTGACATCGATCTGCACTTGATCCTTGATGTTCTCGGGTGCTGTCGGCATGTCCGCTTGTACCGCCTGCGGCAGCAAAGGCATCGCCTCTTTATTGGCCGGGCCATACGCGATGTTTTGCGAGTACATGCTCTGCTGCTGAGGTTGCAGCGTGAACTGCATGAACTTCTTCGCCGCGTCGGCTTTGTCTTTGCTCAAGCCTTTAGGGATGGCCCAGGCGTCAAAGTCGTAAATCCCGCCATTCCAGACAATTTTCAGGTTGCTCTCTTTCTGCACCGCGGCGATACGCCCGTTGTACGCAGAGCTCATCACTACATCGCCTGAAGCCAGGTACTGCGGTGGCTGTGCACCGGCCTCCCACCACTGAATGCTGGGCTTCAGCTCGTCGAGTTTCTTGAAGGCGCGGTTCTGGCCGTCCTTGCTCGCCAACACCTTGTACACGTCCTTGGGCGCAACGCCGTCTGCCATCAAGGCAAATTCCAAGGTGTACTTGGCGCCCTTACGCAACCCGCGCTTGCCGGGGAATGTTTTGGTGTCCCAGAAATCCGCCCAACTGGTCGGCGCTGTTTTCAGCTTGTCGGCGTTGTACGCCATCACAGTCGACCACACGAAGAAACCAGCGCCGCATGACTGAATTGCACCGGAAACGTACTGATCAGGATTGCCGAACAGTGCCGGGTCCAGTTGCTCAAACATGTCTTCATCACAGCCACGGGATAATTCCGGAGACTCAACTTCGACCAGGTCCCACGAGATGCTTTTGGTGTCGACCATGGCCTTGATCTTGGCCATTTCGCCGTTGTATTCACCGGCGATGATTTTGCCGTCGCCCTTGGCTTCCCAAGGCGCGTAGAACGCTTTGACCTGCGCGGCCTTGTTCGCCCCGCCAAACGAGACCACGGTCAGGTCGGTGGCTGCCAACGCACTGGCGGCGCACATCAGGCCCAAGCTCAAGGCCGTGAGTTTCAGTGTTTTATGCATTTTTATTCTCCACAGGGTTGGTGAAGCCGGGGCGATTAATTCGCCTCTAAGAGAGGGTCCAGCGCACGTACGTGTTCAACCTGCCAACCGAGTGGCACCACGTCACCGACGGCCAGCGTCGGGTCCAGTTCGGCAATCGGCTGTTTCACAAAAAAATCGTTCTTACCGCAGACTTCCAGACGCACCCGCACGTGGTCGCCCAGATAGATGAACTCTTCGACGCGCCCCGAGAACCGGTTCACGCAAGCCTCGCTGGCGCCGTTAAGGCTGATGCGTTCCGGTCGGATCGACAGGGTCACGGGCTCGCCGGTACGGCCGACATTCACCGCCAGCGCCTGAACCTTCTCGCCTCGGCTCAGCTCTACCACGCAGCGCTCGCCGTCCTGACTGTGCAGGCGGCCATTGAGGCGATTGTTCTCGCCAATGAAGTTGGCAACAAAGGTGTTCTTGGGTTCTTCATACAAGCAACGCGGCGGGGCGATCTGCTGGATTTCACCTTGATGAAACACCGCCACCCGATCCGACATGGTCAGCGCTTCGCCCTGATCGTGAGTGACGTAGACCACTGTCACGCCAAGGCGCTGGTGCAGGTGCTTGATCTCCATCTGCATGTGCTCGCGCAGCTGTTTATCCAGTGCCCCCAGCGGTTCGTCCATCAACACCAGCTGCGGTTCGAACACCAGCGCCCGCGCCAGCGCAACCCGCTGTTGCTGGCCGCCGGAAAGCTGTGCCGGGTAACGCTGGGCGAAGGCATCGAGCTGCACCATGCTCAGCACGCGCTTGACCCGCTCGCTGATGTCGGTGCGATTGAGGCCGCGCACCGACAACGGGAAACCCAGGTTTTCGGCCACAGTCATGTGCGGGAACAACGCATAGTTCTGAAACACCATGCCGATGTCGCGTTTGTGCGGCGGCACGTTGTTGATAGAACGGCCCCCCAGCTGGATCTCGCCCGCGGTGGGGGTTTCAAACCCTGCGAGCATCATCAAGCTAGTGGTTTTGCCCGACCCAGACGGCCCGAGCAAGGTCAGAAACTCGCCTTTGCGAATGTCCAGGTTAAGGTCTTTAACAATCAGGTTTTCGCCATCGTAGCTTTTCTGCACACCACGAAAGCTGACCAAAATGTCATTCGACCCAGCGCTTGCACCGACCTCACTCATAGCCACACCTTTTTGTTTTGGACTGCTGTAGTCCAAGACTAAAGAAGGCATTACCCCCCAGAAATCGGGGCGCAGGAGAGATTTACATCAGGAGCCTGGAAGATTGCGTGTAGGGCACGCCCTACAAGGATGTCGTGAATAGAACACTGGGTAACGGCGGACACCGCTAGCGGCTGAAACGCCGCTCAAAAACAGTCGCAAACAGGCATGCCCTGCAGCCTCGGCTAAAACGCTCGCAGCTCGTCAGCCGTTACACCAGCTTATGCTCCATTGCGTATTTCACCAGTTCCGCCAACGAGGTGACGTGAAGTTTTTGCATCAGCCGCGCTTTGTGGGTGCTGATGGTTTTGCTGCTCAGGGCCAGTTGCTGGGCGATATCATTCACGTTCACCCCTTGCGCCAGCCGTTCAAACACCGAGAACTCGCGCTCTGACAACAGCGCATGCAGCGGGCGTGAGTCAGTCAGCCCTACTTCAAAGACCATCCGGTCCGCCAGCTCGGGGTCGATGTAGCGCCCGCCCGCCGCGACTTTACGAATGGCCATCAGCAAGAGTGCGGGATCGCTGTCCTTGGTCGCGTAACCCGCCGCGCCGAATTTCAGCGCCCTCGCCGCCATCTGTGCCTCGTCGTGCATCGACAGCACCAGGATCGCGGGCGGGTTATTCAAGGCCCGGATGCGCGGGATCGCTTCCAGCCCGTTCACGCCGGGCATGGAAATGTCCAGCAGCACCACCTCGCACGGCACATGGCGCAGGGTTTCCAGCAATTGCTCGCCATTGCTTGCCTCCCCCACCACCCGCAGGTCCTTGGCCAGGCCGATCAATTGCTTGATCCCTTCCCGCACGATGGTGTGGTCTTCAGCTACCAGTACACGAATCACAGACAGCTCCTCCTCAAGGTCATTGCGGATCCGTGGTCAACGGTACCCGCACACTCAGCGTCGTGCCTTCACCCGGCACACTGTGCACCGACAGCGTGCCGCCCATCATCAATACACGTTCACGCATGCCCACCAGCCCGAAGGACGTCGGCCTGCCCGTGACAGGAATAAAGCCCTGGCCATCATCGCTAATGGTCAGGCACAACGCATGCGCTTCAACGGTCAGGGTTAACTCTACGGTTTGTGCCTGAGCATGACGCATCACGTTGGTCAGCGCCTCCTGCAAAATTCGGAATAGTCCTACTTCCTTGGCCGCACTCAGCGGTGGTAAATGCTCAGGAACCTGCACCAGACATGGAATGTGCGTACGCGCTTCGAAGCGCTGCGCCTGCCATTCGATGGCCGAACTGATACCTGCATCCAGAATTGGCGGCCGCAGCGCAGTGGCCACATCGCGCACCAACTGGAACAACTGGGCGATGAGCTTTTTCATGCTGTTCAAGCGCTCACGCAGGCCAGGGTCCAGATCCGCATAGGCCAGCTCGCACATGGAGGTTTCAAGCTTGAGCACGGTCAACATTTGCCCCAACTCGTCGTGCACTTCTCGGGCAATGCGCGCCTTTTCTTCTTCGCGCACACTTTCAAGGTGCGCCGACAGTTCACGCAACTGCCCGCGAGAACTGTCCAGTTCCAGTTCGATACGCTTGCTTTCGCTGATGTCCCAGACGATGCCGTCCCACACCACAGTGCCATCTTGCAGGCGACGGGTAATGGCCTTGATCTCGGCCCAGCGCTGCTCGCCTTTACGCGTGACAATCCGCCCCTGCCATGACCAATCGCTGTCGCTGTCGAGCGCCTGATCCTGCACACGGTGGTAATCCGCCTTGTCGTCCGGGTGCACAAGGCTGCGCAAACCGACTTCACGTTTACGTAACGTCGCTGGCGAGAACCCGGCCAGACTTTCGCTACCTTCACTGATGTAGGGGAAGTCCAGCTCGCCCGTGAGTAATGAACGCTCCAGACGAAACACCAGCCCTGGGACGTTGGCCGCGATCCCTTGCAGGCGAGCATCACTTTCTTGCAACGCCGCCTGCACACGACGGCGCTCGGTGATGTCATTGAGATACACCACCAAGTATTCAGCGGCCTGAAAGCGCAAAAAACTGAGCGTGACGTCGGCCGGGAAGGTGCTGCCATCCGCACGCACGCAATTTGTTTCAAACCGTTGCGCGCCCTCTTCGCCAGCCCGCGCACGCTTCCATAGCCCCAACCAGCGGTCCATGCTCAGCCCCGGTTCAAAATCACTCAAAGGCCGCTCAAGCAGGGCACCCGGCGCGCACCCTAGCATGTGCTCGGCGGCCAGATTGGCATAGCGCACGTGACTGTCCCAATTGACCCAAAGGATGCCAACCGGGCTGCGGTCAATTGAAAACTGAGTCAGCCGCAATGCCTCGGCACTCGCTGCGCGCAGGGCGATGTCTTCGCGTGCACTCAGCAGCGCCCGTTCCAGTGAGGTTTGCTGGCGACGCTGCCAGAACACAATCGCCATGCTCGCCAGCAGTAAGGTACCGATCAACAGGCTGAAGTTCTGCCAAAAACCGGGAGACGGTCCGGCGTGGGGATACTTGGGCTGCAACCAGCGCGCGTGCAACTGCTCCATGTCCCGCGCCGGAATGGCGTGCAAACCGCGCTCGACGATGCTGGCCAGCTCCGGCCAGTCGCGCCGGGTGGCCACGCGCAGCAAGAGTGGCAAACCAATATCACCTACCACTGCCAATCCTGAGAACTCGGGTTCGCTGGACAAGCGACTGAGCTGCGCTTCATCAATCACGGCGTAAGTGGCTTGCTGGCTCAGCAACAATTGCAAGGCCTGGCGCTCCAGTGGAACACCCTGCAAATTCAGCCCCGGATAGCTGGTTCGCAAGAACTCTGCCGTGGCGCCAGGCATGCGCACGGCCACGCGAGTCTTGCTGTCGAGGCGCTCCAAATCGACAGCGCCGCTGCCGTCGCGCACGCCCACAATCAGCTGCGGGACGCGCATGTAGGGGTCAGAAAATTGCCACAGCCGCAGTCCCGCCGGGGTTTGCATCAGGCCCGGCACCAGGTCAATTTCCCCGTCACGGGCGGCTTTTTCCAAGTGCGCCAGGTCCGGGTAATTGCGCCACAGCAACTCAACGTTAAGTGCCTGCGCCAACCATTTCATCAGTTCAACATTGGCCCCGGACAGCTGCTGCAAGCGCTGGTCAAAGCGCGCGTACGGGGCTTGCAGCACCAACCCGACGCGTAATTCCCGATGCTGCGACAGCCATTGCTGTTGCTCGGCACTCAATTGCGCCGCTGGCACAGGCGCCGCGTGGCCCATCAAGGGCAGCCAAAACCAGCCGATAACCAACAGATAGCAAAAACGTGTCATCTGAACGCTCACACCCTGACAAATACTGATCAACCCTTTAGGCTGCCGGGATTACTTCTGGCCTGGAAAAACTGATGTCTTCTTACCGCCTGGCACTGCCAGCCCTGTGCCTGTCGTTGTTATTGCCCCTGGCGTTTCCTGTTCAGGCGGACGACTCGGCGCCCGTTGCTGAACCCGCCCAACCCAAGCCCGTGGAGCGCGAGCCGCTGCCCGAACGGAGCCAGGAAGACGCGGCCGCGTTGGAGCGGCAACTCCCGCCACACGAGCAGCAACAGCTCCAAGCCGGTGAAGGCAACTTTCTCGCACTGTGGAAGCCCGCCAATAACAGCGACCCCAGCGGTGCGGTGATTATTGTCCCCGGCGCTGGCGAAACCGCAGATTGGCCAATCGTTGTCGGCCCGCTGCGCAACAAGCTGCCGGACGCCCATTGGGCAAGCCTGAGCCTGAGTTTGCCGGACATGCAAAGCGAAGCCAGTCAGGCACGCACCGCAGAACCAGAGAAATTGCCTACACCGCAAGCGCCAGACAGTAGCAGCAAAGACGCCAGCACCACAGCCAAACCTATCGAACAAGCCGCCAGTGTCGGCACTGAAAACCCGGCCCCGGACCTGAAGCCGGTGGCGTCGTTGGAAGAAATGAACAAGGCGGATGCCGAGCGGATTTTCGCCCGTATCGAGGCGGCAATTGCCTTCGCGCAACAACAAAACGCGCGCAGCATCGTACTGCTGGGGCACGGCACAGGCGCGTACTGGGCAGCACGCTACATCGCCGAGAAACAACCGGCGCAAGTGGGCAAGCTGATCATGGTCGCCGCGCAAACACCGGTGCAGGCACCGGCAGACTTGAGCCTGATGACGCCTGGCCTCAAGGTCGCGCTGCTGGACGTGTTCTATAAAGACAACGCGTTACTGCGCAAGGCCGCCCTGCAACGGTTGCAAGCCAGCAAGCGGGTCAATGGCGGGGATTTCACTCAGGTGGCACTGACTGCGATGCCGGGGAACCGCGATGCTGGCCAAGAACAGTTGTATCGCCGGATTCGCGGTTGGCTCAGCCCACAGCCTGTGGATAAGTAACGGTCAAAACCCGCGCCGCTGACGGATCAACGCGTAGGCGTGATGCAGCTCGCGGGTTTTCTCTGTCGCGTCCAGCACCTGCGCCGGGCTGGCGCCTGAACCGGCCACTTTGTCAGGGTGATGACGGCTGAGCAAACGTCGATACGCCCGTTTGATGTGCACCGGGTCGCTCTGATGAGTGACCCCGAGCAGCGTCAGCGACTCCTGATAAGTCCCGCCGCGCGTGGCCAGCGGCCTTTTCTGCGGCTCGTAATCAGCCCCCAGTGCCTGAATCTGTTGCGGGGTCCAGCCCAACCATTTACCCCATAGCCCGATCAACTCACGCTCTTGCGTGTCAACCCGCCCGTCCGCCACGATCATCCGCCAGCAAGCGCGCAACACGCCTTCTGCCGCATGGGGTTGCGCCTTGAGACGCCGCAGGTAACCGCGTAATGAGTCATTGCCGGACTTGCCCCGATTAAACGCAGCGATCGCGCGCTTCTGCGCGGGGGCGCTCATATCGAGCAAGCGCATCTCCTGTCGCGCCTGCTCGATATGCTTATCCACCACGCGCCCGCCGCTTTTGGCCAGACGGCCGAGCAACACGAACAACAGTTCGTCATTGCGCAGCGCAGCACGACCGCCAAGGCGTTCGCGCACATGCGCCCAGCTTTGCAGGTTCAGACGCCGATCCAGCGCCTGCCCCAACAAAGCACCCAACATGGCCCCCGGAATGCTGGCAATCAAAAACCCGCCTCCGGCTCCGATCAGAGTCCCTGGCCACAGCATCTTAGTGAGCGCCCTTAATCAGGCTTTCGACCTCAGCCAAACGCTCGTGCGTGCCTACATCTACCCAATGCCCTTGCAAACGCTCTCCTGTGACATGGCCTGCGGCCATGGCTGTACGTAATAACGGAGCCAACTTGAACGCGCCGGGCTCGCACCCGCGCAACAACGCCGGGCTCAACACGGCAATACCGCTATAGGTCAGTACCTGCGCATCGGGTTGCGCATCCTGAACTTGCGCATCAATCAGGCTGAAATCACCCGTGGGATGATGGGGCGGGTTGTCCACCAGCACCAGATGCGCCAGACCGGCGAGAGGCCGACGCAACGCACCAAAATCGTAGTCAGTCCAGATATCACCGTTCACCACCACGAACGGGTTATCGCCCAACAAAGGCAATGCTTTAAAAATACCGCCACCGGTCTCCAGCGGCTCGCCTTCTGCGGAGTATTGAATGCTCACCCCGAAACGCGAACCGTCGCCCAGATGATCCTCGATCTGCTGACCCAGCCAGGCGTGATTGATCACAATCTCGGTAAACCCTGCCGCCGCGAGCGCACGCAGGTGGTATTCGATCAAGGGCACACCGCCCGCACGAATCAACGGCTTGGGGGTATGCAGGGTCAAAGGCCGTAGGCGCTCACCTTTGCCCGCAGCCAGAATCATCGCCTTCATGCCTGCGCCTCAACCGGTTCAGGCAGGCTGGCAAAAAGCTCACCCAATGCAGACAGCTCCGGGCGGCGGGCCAATACCGCTTCTATATAAGAGAAGAAACGCGGCACATCGGCCAGGTAGCGGGGTTTGCCATCGCGATGGCAAATGCGGGCAAAAATGCCGATCACCTTCAAGTGCCGCTGCACGCCCATCAAGTCGCTGGCACGCAGGAAATCCTGAAACACAGGCTGCACCGGGATCGCCAGGTGGCGCGCATTTTCCCAATACTGGGCCAGCCATTGCAGCACCCGCTCTTCAGGCCAACTGAGGAAGGCATCTTTGAACAGGCACGTGATGTCGTAGGTCACCGGCCCGTACACCGCATCCTGGAAATCCAGCACGCCGGGGTTGGGAATGCTCAGCATCAGGTTGCGCGGCATAAAGTCGCGGTGCACCAGCACCTTGGGCTGAGCCAGCGCGCTGTCGATCAGCAGATCGCTGACCCGCTGCCACTGCGCCTGCTGTTGCTCATCCAACTCAATCCCCAAATGACGGCGAACGTACCATTCAGGGAACAATTCGAGCTCGCGGCGCAATAAAGCCACGTCATAGCTGGGCAACGGTGCGGTCATGGGCAACTGCTGAAAAGCCAGCAATGCTTCGATGGCATCGTCGAACAGCTCATCGGCGTTGCGGTCATTAATGACGTCGAGAAAGGTTTTATTGCCCAAGTCATTGAGCAAAAGAAACCCGCGCTCGAGGTCTTGAGCAAAAATTTCCGGCACATTTATCTCGCTGATACGCAGTAATTCAGCGATATCGACGAAAGGTTTGCAGTTTTCCTGGGGCGGCGGGGCGTCCATGACAATAAAACTGCGCCCCTCACCTTCCCAGCGAAAATACCGCCGAAAACTCGCATCACTGCTGGCCGCAGTCAGCGTGGCCGGGGGTACGGCGCCCCATCCGTTGTTTAAAAACAGGGCTGACAATTGCTCATCGAGCCAAACTTTAAGGTGTTGCAGGCGTACATCTTGGTCAGGCATTACGTGGGTCTCCGACGGCCCTAGCCGTCAAGCGGGTCATGCTTTATTATCCAGCATCTTTTCCAGACCATCGAGAGGCGTGCGGCCCCCACCGCGGGCTGATGGCACGCAGGAAGCCCGGACTAATAAGATGGCATTGAAATCCCCCGCGTTTCGTAAAAAATTTCCGTTGCTGGTAACCGGCAGTTTGCTGGCCATGCAACCTCTAGCCACGCCTTTCGCTGTTGCCGAGGAGCAGTATGACTGTTCTGTGTCGGCTACGGGCGGCTGGGACTGCGCACCGAAAGCGACCACGGCTCAATTGCCGCCGCGTCCGGTTCACAGCGGCAACTCGGTGGGCGCCAGTGGCGAAACCGTCGAGCAGGTCGCTCAGACCCCATTGGTGACAGAAGCCAAAGGCCGTGGTCTGAAAGCGCGCAGTGCTGACTACAGTCACCTCGACTGGGTTCCGCGAGACAAGCTGACCCCCGCACAACTGGCCGAAACCGGCCCGTATTGCGCGGGCGCTTACGTCGAGCCGATCCGTCCGGGCATGAACGACCCGACCAGCAAAAGCGACGCGCCTACCTTTATTGGCGCCAAGGCCTCGCGCTATCAGCAAGAAGAGCAGATCGCGACGCTGGCCGGTGACGTTGTCATGCGTCAGGGCAGCATGCAGATTGAAGCCGACGAAGCCAGCCTGTATCAGGCTGAAAACCGCGGCGAGCTTAACGGCAAAGTCCGCCTGCGCGACAACGGTGCACTGATCGTGGGCGACCACGCCGACGTTCAACTCGACACCGGTGCGGCCAAGGTCGACAACGCGGAATACATCCTGCACAAGTCGCGCATCCGCGGCAGTGCGCTGTACGCCAAGCGTGGCGAAAACGCGATCATCCGCCTCAAGGATGGTACGTACACCACGTGCGAACCGAACAGCAACGCCTGGCAACTCAAGGGCAACAACATCACGTTGAACCCGGCCACCGGTTTCGGTACGGCGACCAACGTGACGTTGCGGGTCAAAGACATTCCGGTCTTCTACACCCCGTACATTTATTTCCCGATCGACGATCGCCGTCAGTCCGGTTTCCTGCCGCCGTCCTTCAGCAGCAGCACCGACACCGGCTTTATGCTCGTGACCCCGTACTACTTCAACCTGGCGCCCAACTACGACGCCACGTTGTACCCGCGCTACATGACCAAACGCGGCTTGTTGATGGAAGGCGAATTCCGCTACCTGACCGAGTCCAGCGAAGGCCAGTTCGGTGCTGCTTATCTGAACGACAAGGATGACAAGCGCAAAGAGCAGACCGACTACAAAGACACCCGCTACATGCTCAACTGGCAGCACAAGGGTGGCCTGGATTCGCGCGTACTGACTGAGGTCGACTACACCAAGATCAGCGATCCTTATTACTTCCAGGATCTGCAAAGTGAGCAGATCGGAGTTGAGAGTCAGGACTTCGTGAACCAGCAGGGTTCTGTGACTTATAGGGGCGACACGTTCAACGCCAAGCTGAACGCCCAAGCCTATCAACTGGCCACAGTGACGCAAATCACGCCTTACGACAAGTTGCCGCAAATCACCTTTAATGGTGCGCTGCCGTATCACCCGGGTGGTGTGAACTTTAGCTACAACACCGAACTGGTACGGTTTGATCGTAACCTTGAAAACGGTGACTTCATCAACGAAGACGGCACAAAATCGCCAAGGCTTGACCGTTACGTAACCGGATTGGCGCGTGCTAACGGTACACGTTTGAACCTTGCGCCGAGCATGAGCCTGCCAATGACAGCAAGCTACGGCTATATCACGCCAACGCTCAAATACATGTACACCCAGTACGATCTGGATCTGGATGGTATCGGCAAAACTCAAATGACGGCTGCGGGGCAGAAATTCAACAGTTCCCAAAACCGCAGCGTTCCAATTGCCAGTATCGACAGTGGCCTGTACTTCGATCGCAACACTCAGTGGTTCGGCACCAACTACCGCCAGACCCTGGAGCCGCGTGCGTTCTACCTATACGTACCAGAACGCGATCAGACTGACATCCCGGTTTTCGACACTGGCGAAAGCACCTTTAGCTACGGCTCGCTGTGGCGTGACAACCGCTTCTCCGGCAGCGACCGTGTCGGTGACGAAAACAAACTGTCGCTGGGCCTGACCAGTCGCTGGATTGAAGAAAACGGCTTTGAGCGTCAACGCATCAGCGTGGGCCAGGCGTATTACTTCAAAGATCGTAAAGTGCAAATGCCGGACATCCCCGAGAACCGCGACGACTCAACGTCTAGCGTTTCGCCGTATGCACTTGAGTACGCCTACCGTTTCAACCGCGACTGGCGCGCTACCGCTGACTACAACTGGGACCCGGAAACCCGTAGCCCACGCTCTGGCAGCGCGATGATGCACTACCAGCCGGAAGACAACCCGAACAAGGTGGTCAACATCGGTTACCGCTATCGCAACGACCAGGTGCGCTACAACCAGTACACCGGTAAGTGGGAAATCGGCGGTGGTGACTTCGGTGTGAAAGGGCAGCCTGGCTATATCAAGGATTACTACAAAATCCAGCAGCACGACTTCTCGGTTATCTGGCCGATCGTGCCACAGTGGAACGTTATCAGCCGCTGGCAGTACGACTACAACCGTAACCGCACGCTGGAAGCCTTTGGCGGCTTCGAGTACGACAACTGCTGTTGGAAACTTCGTCTGATCAACCGTTACTGGGTCGACAACGATGAGTACACCCAAGAAGCCCCGACCAACGAAAAGGGCGACCATGGTCTCTTCCTTCAAATTGTGCTGAAAGGTCTCGGTGGCGTTGTTGGCACCAAAGTAGAGAGCTTCCTCGACAAAGGCATCCAAGGTTATCGTGAACGTGAAGATCAAGCTTTCTGAGTGTTTGCGCCCGCTAGTGCTGGGCGCGTTGTTCCTGGGTACTGCGGCTCACGCCGCGGTTCAACCCCTGGATAGTGTTGTGGCCATCGTCGACAACGACGTGATCATGCAGAGCCAACTGGACCAGCGTGTTCATGAAGTTCAGCAGACCATCGCCAAGCGCAATCAGGGCGTTCCGCCCAAGAGCGTGCTGGATCAGCAAGTGCTGGAGCGCCTGATCGTTGAGAACCTGCAATTGCAGCTCGGCGAACGCATGGGTATTCGTATTACCGATGAAGAGCTGAACGATGCTGTCGCCACCATTGCCCAGCGCAATGGCATGACCGTCGACCAGTTCCGCAAGGCCCTGGCGCACGACGGTCTGTCTTATGAAGACGCCCGTGAGCAGATCCGTCGTGAAATGACGATCAGCCGTGTGCGCCAGCGTCGTGTCGCCGAGCGTATCCAGGTCACGGATCAAGAAGTGCAGAACTTCTTGAAATCCGACCTGGGCAAGATGCAGATGTCCGAAGAGTTCCAGTTGGCCAACATTCTGATTCCAACGCCTGACAGCGCGAATTCGGAAGCCATCCAGAACGCCTATAAGCAAGCGGTTGATGTATATAACCAACTGAAGAAAGGCGCTGACTTCGGCCAGATGGCCATTGCACGCTCCGGCAGCGATACCGCACTGGAAGGCGGCGACATGGGCTGGCGTAAAGCCGCTCAACTGCCACCTCCGTTCGATCGCCTGCTCAGCGAAATGCCGGTTGGCGGGATCACTGAGCCTATCCGGACACCGGGCGGCTTCATCATCCTCAAGCTCAATGACAAGCGCGGTGGCCAGTCTGTGGTTGTGGACGAAGTGCATGTTCGCCACATCCTGATCAAGCCAAGCGAAATCCGCACTGAAGCGCAGACCGAAGCCCTGATCAACAAAATCCACGACCGCATCGAAGCGGGCGAAGATTTTGCCACCCTGGCAAAAACCTACTCCGAAGACCCCGGTTCGGCACTCAACGGTGGCGATTTGAACTGGGTAAACCCCAACTCACTGGTTCCCGAGTTCCGTGCTGCCATGTCCGAGACGGCTCAAGGTGTATTGTCCGAGCCGTTCAAGACTCAATACGGCTGGCATGTGCTTGAAGTACTTGGTCGCCGCGCCACTGACAGCACCTCTCAAGCTCGCGAGCAACAGGCCATGAACGCCTTGCGTAACCGCAAGTACGATGAAGAGCTGCAAAGCTGGTTGCGTCAGATCCGCGACGAAGCCTACGTAGAGATCAAACTGCCCGGCGCGACCTCGGACGAGAGCGCAAGCCAGGCGGCACAGTGAACACCCAGCGGTTTGCACTGACACCCGGCGAACCGGCAGGCATAGGTCCAGACCTGTGCCTGCTGCTCGCTTCGCAACACCAGCCCCACCCCCTGATTGCCATTACCAGCTGCGACCTGCTCTCTGAGCGGGCCGCCCGGCTGGGTGTGGCCGTCAACCTGCTGCCAGTCATGCCGGGGCAGTGGCCCGAGCAACCGGCACCCGCAGGCAGCTTGTATGTATGGGATACCCCGCTCAGCGCACCGGTTACACCCGGTGTACTGGACAAAGCCAATGCCGCCTTTGTGCTGCACACTTTGACCCGTGCGGCTCAAGGCTGCCTGGACGGCGACTTCGCAGGCATGATTACGGCCCCTGTCCATAAGGGCGTCATCAATGAAGCCGGCATCCCGTTTTCCGGCCATACCGAATTTCTCGCCGACCTGACGCGCACCGAGCAAGTGGTAATGATGCTCGCCACCCGCGGCCTTCGCGTGGCGCTTGTCACCACGCACCTGCCGCTGCGTCAGGTTGCAGATGCAATAACCCCCGAACGTCTGATGCGGGTGACGCGTATTCTGCACGCCGACCTGCAACAAAAATTCGGCATTGCCCAACCGCGAATCCTGGTGTGCGGGCTCAACCCTCATGCGGGTGAAGGCGGGCATTTGGGCCATGAAGAAATCGATATTATCGAACCCACCCTGGAGCTTCTGCGCAGCGAGGGCATGGACCTCCGTGGCCCGCTGCCTGCCGACACTCTGTTTACCCCCAAATATCTGGAGCACTGTGACGCAGTGCTGGCGATGTACCACGACCAAGGCCTGCCCGTGCTGAAGTACAAAGGGTTTGGCGCCGCCGTCAACATCACCCTGGGCTTGCCGATCATCCGCACCTCTGTTGACCATGGCACTGCCCTGGATCTGGCGGGCAGCGGCAAGATCGACACCGGCAGCCTGCAAGTCGCCCTGGAAACCGCCTACCAGATGGCCGAGACCCGTTTATGAACGAGCAATACCAACACAAGGCGCGTAAGCGTTTTGGTCAAAACTTCCTGCACGATGCCGGTGTTATTGACCGCATCCTGCGCGCCATCAATGCCAAGGCGGGCGATCGCCTGCTGGAAATCGGCCCGGGCCAGGGCGCATTGACAGAAGGCATCCTCAACAGTGGCGGCCAGCTTGATGTGGTCGAACTGGACAAAGACCTGATCCCGATCCTGAATCAACAGTTCGCAGGCATGAGCAACTTCAACCTGCATCAGGGCGACGCCCTCAAGTTCGACTTCAATACACTGGGCGCGGCGCCCCGCACCCTGCGTGTGGTCGGTAACTTGCCGTACAACATCTCCACACCGCTGATTTTCCACCTGCTGAAAAACGCCGAACTGATCCGCGACATGCACTTCATGCTGCAAAAAGAAGTGGTAGAGCGCATGGCTGCTGGCCCGGGCGGCGGCGACTGGGGTCGGTTATCGATCATGGTTCAGTACCATTGCCGTGTGGAACACCTGTTCAACGTAGGTCCGGGCGCATTCAACCCGCCCCCTAAAGTCGACTCCGCCATTGTGCGCCTGGTGCCACACGAAATCCTGCCGCATCCGGCCAAGGATCATCGTCTGCTGGAGCGCGTCGTGCGCGAAGCCTTCAACCAGCGTCGCAAAACTTTGCGCAATACCCTCAAGGCCTTGCTGAGCAATGCCGAAATCGAAGCCGCCGGGGTCGATGGCAGCAAGCGTCCCGAGCAACTCGACCTGGCAGCATTCGTGCGTCTGGCTGACAAACTGAGCGAGCAAACCGTCGCAGCGCCCGCTGCCGACTGACCGTCCTTACAAATCGGGTACTGGCCGCATCTGGCCTAGTACCCGTGACTTGGCCTAGACTCAGGCATCAGTTTTATCCCGAGCTGTGTCTCTGCTTTCAAGTAAGGCCTTCCGCATGTCCGAACCCCGCTATCAGGTTGACGTCAGCGTCGTCACCCGTTACTTGCCAGAACAATCTCAACCCGAGCAAGACCGCTTCGCCTTCGCCTACACCATAACGGTGAAGAACAACGGCTCAATCCCTGCAAAATTGCTGTCACGGCACTGGATCATCACCGACGGTGACGGGCACACCGAAGAAGTGCGCGGTGCAGGTGTCGTCGGGCAACAACCGGTGATCGAACCGGGTCAGGTGCACACTTACAGCAGCGGCTCCGTGATCACCACAAAAGTCGGCACCATGCAGGGCAGCTACCTGATGCAGGCGCAAGACGATCATCAGTTCAAGGCCATCATTGCGCCCTTCCGCCTTGCTGTCCCCGGAGCGCTGCACTGATGGCGGTGTATGCAGTCGGTGACCTTCAAGGTTGCCTGCAACCGCTCAAGTGTCTGTTAGAGCGGGTTGCGTTCGATCCTGCAAAAGACACCCTGTGGCTGGTGGGCGACCTCGTTAACCGGGGACCCGAGTCGTTGGAGACGCTGCGCTTTCTGTATGGCATGCGTGAATCACTGGTTTGCGTGCTGGGCAACCACGACCTGCACTTGCTTGCGGTCGGCAACAATATTGAGCGCCTGAAAAAGGGTGACACGCTTCGCGAAATCCTCGAGGCACCGGACTGTGACCAATTGCTGGACTGGCTGCGCCAGCAACCTCTGTTGCATTACGACCTCGAACGAAATACCGCACTGGTTCATGCCGGTATTCCCCCGCAATGGAGCCTGAAAAAAGCCCTCAAATATGCGAGCGAAGTGGAACACGCATTGCGCGATGACAGCCTTTTGGGCCCTTTTCTCGATGGCATGTATGGCAATGAGCCTGCCAAATGGGACAGTGACCTGACGGGCATTGAACGCCTGCGGGTTATTACCAACTACTTCACCCGCATGCGGTTTTGCACCCGCGACGGCAAACTCGACCTTAAAAGCAAAGAAGGCGTGGGCAGCGCTCCGCCCGGTTATGCACCGTGGTTCAGCTATAAAGAACGCAAAACCCAGGACCTCAAAATCATCTTCGGTCACTGGGCTGCACTCGAAGGCAACTGCAAGGAGCCCGGCATCTACGCACTCGACACTGGCTGCGTATGGGGCGGCGCCATGACCCTGCTCAACGTCGACAACGGGCAGCGCTTGAGCTGCGACTGCGATGACCTGCACCTTAAAGCCCCTGCCAGCCCACAACCGTCTCCCCAACCTTTGGGCGTCACAACCCCACGCCCGTAGTCAGGCCAGAGGAATTTCCCATGACCGATTTCAAACGTATCACTCCCGAACAGGCCCACACACTGCGTCAAAAAGGCGCCGTAGTAGTCGACATTCGCGACCCGCAGACTTATGCCGCCGGGCATATCACTGGCGCAACGCGCTTGGATAACCACTCGCTTCACGATTTCATTGCCAAGGCAGATCTGGATGCACCGTTGATCGTCGCTTGCTACCACGGTAATTCCAGTCAGAGCGCGGCGGCGTATCTGGTAGGCCAGGGATTCAGTGAGGTGTACAGCCTCGACGGTGGTTTCGAACTGTGGCGTGCGACTTATCCGGGCGAAACCGACCAAAGCGCTGAGGAATAATTTTTTAATACACGCCAAGCCCACGTATTCAGTGGGCTGGCGCCCTGCCTGACCAACGGTCAAACACAACAATTCGCGCATCTCGCCTTGACCTCTCCCAGAACCAACTATCCTTTAGCTCAGGCCATCCGAATCTGGGGAGAGCCGGTACACCGGCGTGAGGATCATCAGTAGTAACTTCAAAGGGTTAGCCCCTTTGATGGTGTCCTGGGGGGTACACAGCAACTGCAACGTTGCCGCATGCCAGCACTCGAACTGACCGATCAATCGCCGGCTCCACGTATCGAGCGAGGTGACGTCATGAGTATTTTTAGCCACTTCCAACAGCGCTTTGAATCCACGCGCCAGGAAGAACTTACGCTCCAGGAATACCTTGAGCTGTGCAAAAACGATAAAAGCGCATACGCCTCGGCTGCCGAACGGCTGCTGTTGGCCATTGGTGAACCGCAACTGCTGGACACCTCGACTGACTCTCGCCTCTCGCGAATCTTTTCCAACAAAGTGATTCGCCGCTACCCGGCTTTTGCCGACTTCCACGGAATGGAAGAGTGCATTGAGCAAATCGTTTCCTACTTCCGCCATGCAGCCCAAGGGTTGGAAGAAAAGAAACAAATCCTCTACTTGCTGGGCCCGGTGGGCGGCGGCAAGTCGTCCCTGGCTGAAAAGCTCAAGCAATTGATCGAGAAAGTCCCTTTTTACGCCATCAAGGGTTCGCCAGTTTTCGAGTCGCCGCTTGGCCTGTTCAACGCCACGGAAGATGGCGCGATTCTTGAAGAAGACTTCGGGATCTCCAAGCGTTACCTGAGCACCATCATGTCGCCCTGGGCCACCAAGCGCCTGGCTGAATTTGGCGGCGATATCAGCCAGTTCCGGGTGGTCAAACTCTACCCGTCAATCCTTAACCAGATTGCAGTGGCCAAAACCGAACCCGGCGATGAAAACAACCAGGACATTTCGGCACTGGTGGGCAAGGTCGATATCCGCAAGCTAGAAGAATTCCCGCAAAACGATGCCGACGCCTACAGCTATTCGGGCGCGCTGTGCCGGGCCAACCAGGGTCTGATGGAATTCGTCGAAATGTTCAAGGCACCGATCAAGGTGCTGCACCCATTGCTCACGGCTACTCAGGAAGGCAACTACAACAGTACCGAAGGACTGGGGGCGATTCCTTTTACCGGGGTTCTGCTGGCGCACTCCAACGAATCGGAGTGGCATACCTTCCGTAACAACAAAAACAACGAAGCGTTTATCGATCGGATTTACATCGTAAAAGTGCCGTACTGCCTGCGGGTCAGTGACGAAGTCAAAATCTACGACAAACTGCTTTATAACAGCTCGCTGGCCAAAGCCCATTGCGCACCTGACACCCTGAAGATGCTCGCGCAGTTCACGGTGCTGTCACGCCTCAAAGAACCTGAAAACTCCAACATCTACTCCAAAATGCGTGTCTATGACGGCGAAAACCTCAAAGACACCGATCCGAAAGCCAAATCCATTCAGGAGTACCGTGACAGCGCTGGCGTCGACGAAGGCATGAACGGTTTGTCGACCCGATTTGCCTTCAAAATCCTGTCCAAAGTCTTCAACTTCGACCCGCACGAAATCGCTGCCAACCCGGTGCACTTGCTCTACGTGCTTGAACAACAGATCGAACAGGAACAGTTCCAGCCAGAAACCCGCGAGCGTTATCTGCGCTTCCTGAAAGAGTACCTGGCGCCCCGGTACATCGAGTTCATCGGCAAGGAAATTCAGACCGCTTACCTGGAGTCCTACAGCGAATACGGGCAAAACATTTTCGACCGCTACGTTCTGTACGCCGATTTCTGGATTCAGGATCAGGAATACCGTGACCCCGAAACCGGCGAAATCCTCAACCGCATCGCCCTTAACGAAGAACTGGAGAAAATCGAAAAACCGGCTGGCATCAGCAACCCGAAAGATTTCCGCAACGAAATCGTCAACTTCGTCCTGCGTGCCCGCGCCAACAACAATGGCAAAAACCCGACATGGCTCAGCTACGAAAAACTGCGGGTGGTCATCGAGAAGAAAATGTTCTCCAACACTGAGGACCTGCTGCCGGTCATCAGCTTCAACGCCAAGGCGAGCAAAGAGGATCAACAAAAACACAACGACTTCGTGACCCGAATGGTTGAACGCGGTTACACCGACAAACAAGTACGACTGCTCTCCGAGTGGTACCTGCGGGTCAGAAAATCGCAGTGAGGCAGCGGCAAGCGCCCGGCTACACGCTGCTAGCGCCCGACGAAACTCCCGAACCCGGGAGCTCGCGGTGGCTTGCAGCGTGCAGCTCACCTCTTGAAGCGGCCCGGAGGGCTTATGAGCTATGTGATCGATCGACGCCTTAATGGCAAGAACAAGAGCACGGTAAACCGCCAACGTTTTCTGCGGCGCTATCGCGACCACATTAAAAAGGCCGTCGAAGAAGCCGTGGGCCGGCGTTCCATTACCGACATGGAACATGGCGAACAGATCAGCATTCCCGGTCGCGATATTGACGAGCCGGTGCTGCACCACGGGCGCGGCGGCAAACAAACGGTCGTGCATCCGGGTAATAAGGAGTTCACCAGCGGCGAACACATTCAACGCCCGCAAGGCGGGTCCGGGGGCGGAGGCGGCCCGGGCAAGGCAGGCAATTCCGGCGAAGGCATGGATGAGTTTGTGTTTCAAATCACCCAGGAAGAATTCCTCGAATTCATGTTCGAAGACCTCGAACTGCCAAACCTAGTCAAACGCCACCTGACGGGCACCGACACGTTTAAAACCGTGCGTGCTGGCATCAGCAACGAGGGTAACCCCTCACGAATCAACATCATCCGTACCTTGCGTTCCGCCCATGCCCGGCGCATTGCCCTGACCGGCAGCAGCCGCGCACGGCTCAAAGAAGCAAAAATCGAACTTGAGCGTTTAAAACGCGAAGAACCTGACAATTTCGGCGATATCAAAGACATCGAAGCTGAAATCGAAAAGCTCAGCGCCCGCATTCATCGTGTCCCGTTTCTCGATACTTTCGACCTCAAGTACAACTTGCTGGTTAAACACCCCAACCCGAGCTCGAAGGCGGTGATGTTCTGCCTGATGGACGTTTCAGGCTCCATGACGCAAGCCACCAAGGACATCGCCAAGCGATTCTTTATCTTGCTGTACCTGTTCCTGAAACGAAATTACGACAAAATCGAAGTAGTGTTCATTCGCCACCACACCAGTGCCCGGGAGGTAGATGAAGAGGAGTTTTTCTATTCGCGCGAGACCGGCGGCACCATTGTCTCCAGCGCACTCAAGTTGATGCAGGAGATCATGGCCGAGCGATATCCCACTAACGAATGGAACATTTATGCCGCCCAGGCTTCCGACGGCGACAACTGGAACGACGACTCACCCATTTGCCGTGACATTTTGATCAACCAGATCATGCCATTCGTGCAGTACTACACTTATGTGGAAATTACCCCGCGCGAACATCAGGCGCTCTGGTACGAATATGAGCGTATCAACGAGGCTTTTCCCGACACCTTCGCTCAACAGCAACTGGTCTCGGCCGGCGATATTTACCCGGTCTTCCGTGAACTCTTCCAGCGCAGGTTAGTGACATGACCGCCAAAGAGAATAAACGCCACCCCATCTCCACTGGCTCCGAGTGGACCTTTGAACTGATCCAGGCCTACGACCGGGAAATCGGTCGCCTGGCCGAACGGTATGCACTGGACACCTACCCCAACCAGATTGAAGTCATCACCGCCGAGCAGATGATGGACGCCTACGCCTCTGTCGGGATGCCATTGGGCTATCACCATTGGTCCTACGGCAAACATTTCTTGAGTACCGAAAAGTCCTACAGCCGCGGGCAAATGGGGCTGGCGTATGAAATCGTCATCAACTCAGACCCGTGCATCGCTTACCTGATGGAAGAGAACACCATCTGCATGCAAGCCCTGGTGGTGGCCCATGCCTGCTATGGCCACAACAGCTTCTTCAAGGGTAATTACCTGTTCCGAACCTGGACTGACGCCAGTTCGATCATTGATTACCTGGTGTTCGCCAAGCAATACATCATGCAGTGCGAAGAGCGCCACGGTATCGACGCGGTGGAAGACTTGCTGGACTCTTGCCATGCACTGATGAATTACGGCGTAGACCGCTACAAACGGCCTTATCCGATTTCGGCCGAAGAAGAGCGTCGTCGTCAGAAGGAGCGCGAAGAGCACCTGCAAAAACAGATCAATGATTTGTGGCGCACCATCCCCAAGAACGCTGACAAATTCAACGAAAAGGACAACGCACGTTTTCCGGACGAACCTCAGGAAAACATCCTGTATTTCATCGAGAAACACGCGCCGCTGCTGGAACCCTGGCAACGCGAAGTGGTGCGTATCGTACGCAAAATCGCCCAGTACTTTTACCCACAGCGCCAAACCCAGGTCATGAACGAAGGCTGGGCAACTTTTTGGCATTACACCCTGATGAACGATCTTTACGATGAGGGGCTGGTGACGGACGGCTTCATGATGGAGTTCCTGACCTCGCACACCAGCGTGGTGTTTCAACCGGGTTTTGACAGCCCCTACTACAGCGGGATCAACCCGTATGCCTTGGGTTTCGCGATGTACCGCGATATCCGGCGCATGTGCGAAGAACCCACCGAGGAAGATCGTCGCTGGTTCCCCGAGTTGGCGGGCAGCGACTGGTTATCGAGCATCAAGTTCGCCATGAGCAGCTTCAAAGACGAAAGCTTCATCCTGCAATACCTGTCCCCCAAGGTTATTCGCGACCTCAAGCTGTTCAGCATCATGGATGACGATCAGAAAGACGATTTACTCGTACCCGCTATCCACGATGAAAACGGCTACAGGATCATTCGCGAAACCCTGGCAGCGCAGTACAACCTGGGGAATCGCGAGCCTAACGTGCAAATCTGGAGTATCGACCGTCGCGGCGATCGCTCGCTTACCCTGCGCCATCAACAGCATGACCGCAAACCGCTGGGCGACTCCACTGACGAGGTACTTAAACACCTGCACCGCCTGTGGGGCTTTGATATTCACCTCGAAACCCTGCAAGGGGATCAAGTGATGAAGGTCCATCATGTCCCGCCAAAAAGTGAACATGGCGATGCTGAATACGGACGTTTGGATTTGAGCGCCATTCACTTGTGATAGACGTGAACCTCCGTTTGCGCGACGCAGCGGTTATCCTGTCGCGCTAACGGAGGTTTTTTATGCAGATTTATAAAGTCGGCGGTGCAGTCCGCGATCGCTTGCTTGGCAAACCCGTCACAGACATCGACTGGGTCGTAGTAGGCGCGAGTGCCGAACAAATGCTGGCCAAGGGCTTTCGTCCCGTAGGCTCCGACTTCCCGGTCTTTCTCCATCCTAAAACCGGAGAGGAATACGCCCTCGCCCGCACCGAGCGCAAAAGCGGACACGGTTATGGGGGCTTTGTATTTCATGCCAGCCCTGACGTAACCCTCGAAGAGGATTTGATCCGCCGCGATCTGACCATCAATGCGATGGCCGAAGATGATGCGGGCAATATTACTGACCCCTACCACGGCCAACGAGATCTGGAAGCACGCATATTGCGCCATGTTTCTCCAGCATTCGCCGAAGATCCCCTGCGGGTGCTGCGCGTTGCGCGCTTCGCTGCACGTTATGCCGGGCTCGGGTTCAGGGTGGCAGACGAAACACTGGAACTGATGCGTCAACTGTCAGCCTCAGGCGAACTCCAAGCGCTAACACCGGAACGTTGCTGGAAGGAAATATCCCGCGCCCTGATGGAAGACCATCCCCACGTTTTTATTGAAGTACTCAGACGTTGCGGCGCACTTGAAGTGCTATTGCCCGAAGTCCAGGCATTATTCGGCGTACCGCAACCGCCAGCTCACCACCCTGAAATCGACAGTGGCATTCACACCCTGAGCGTGCTTGAACAAGCTGCGCGGCATCACCAGCCTTTGACCGTACGCTGGGCGTGCTTGCTGCATGACGTGGGAAAAGGCCTTACGCCGGAATCGAAATGGCCACGCCATATCGCCCATGAGCACACCGGATTGCGCCTGATCAAAGCCGTAAACGAGCGGTTCAAAGCACCTCGCGATTGTCAGGAACTTGCATTGCTGGTCGGCGAATACCACACCCACGGGCATCGGGCCTTTGAGCTGAAGGCCTCGACCTTACTGGAATTGCTGCAACGATTTGACGTTTACCGTCGTCCTCAACGCTTCGAGGAATTTATCGTCGCTTGTGAGATGGACGCCAAGGGTCGCTTGGGGCTTGAAGAACGGCCATACCCTCAGGCTGACTATTTGCGTGGCGCCGCGAAAGCAGCCCAGGCAGTCGACATCCAGCCGCTGCTGGCACAGGGGTTCAAGGGCCCGGCGCTGGGCGAAGCCCTTAAGCGCGAACGGCTCAGCGCTTTACAAGCCTACAAAGACGCGACCCAAAAGCCAGCATCGCCCACAGCCTAACCGCTTGCGAACTGCAGCTGCTGCGCTGCCACCACTCGGTTGTGAGCGGCGGCAGCGCATTTACAGCAGCCTCAAAGCATCTCTTTCGGTGTCAATTGCTCGCCACGCCATTCAAACGCCGCGGGGGCAAGCACTTGATCAATCTGAGCCTCTGCCCAGATCTGACCAAGTGTCATGCCCACACTCGGATGTAGCTTGTCAGGGGCGATCAGCGAAAGCGGCCACAGCACAAAGGCATTTCTGAGTATCTCGGCGCGCGGCAAGACCAAACCGTCAAAATCGCCCACCCAGTCACCGTAAAACAACACGTCAATATCGAGCGGCAAACCTTTGCGATCCTGCGCGTATCGTCCGTTATCGGCTTCGATCAGCTTCAAACGTCGGGTCAAATCCGCCAATGGTAAATCTGTGTTGGCCACCACCACCAGATTGAAGAAAGGCCCGCTTTTTATTCCCACAGGCTGACTTTCAAACACTGCCGAACACTGCATGTTTTGCAGGAAGCCAGCCAGCGCATCGAGCCCCGCATGCAAATGCTTTTCGCGCTCGACATTACTGCCCAGCCCGAGAAAAACCTGAGTTAGCGACATCCGCGCTCAATCTCCACGCCCACCCCTGTGGCGGCCGCGACAGCGCCCGGCTTGGTCAACTTGAGGTGAAGCCAGGGAATATTAAATTCACTCATCAGCACTTCAGCCAGACGCTCGGCAAAAGTTTCTACCAATTGGTATTGGGTCTGCTCGGCAAAAGCCTGGATTCTGGCCGAGACACTGGCGTAATCCAGCGCCAGAGTCAGATCATCCCCTGCTGCGGCCGGGCGGTTATCCCACGCAAAACTCAGATCAAGGCGCAAACACTGACGGATGCCACGCTCCCAGTCATAGGCACCGATTACGGTGTCAACTTCCAGGCCTTCGATAAACACTCTGTCCAAGCACTTTTCTCCGCAGCACGACAAGGGCGCAATGCGCCGTTAGAATCAGGGCGTCCTCGCCCGGAATAGTTAGCATGTTTTGGTTACTGGCGATTATCGCCTACCTGCTTGGCTCGCTGTCCTTCGCCATTTTGCTCAGCCGCCTGACGGGTCATCCCGACCCGCGAATGAGTGGCTCAGGCAATGCTGGCGCGACCAATATGTTACGTCTGGCCGGTAAAAAACTGGCCGTCCTGACCTTGCTCGGTGACCTGTGCAAAGGCCTGCTGCCCGTCCTGCTCGCCAACCAACTCAACCTGCCACTCCAGCAACAAGCCTGGATTGGTGTCTGTGCCGTCATCGGGCACATGTATCCGCTGTACTTCCGATTTCGGGGCGGCAAAGGTGTCGCGACCGCTGCCGGCATGTTGCTAGGGCTTTACCCCCCCGCCGCCTTGCTGGCTGTCCTGGCCTGGTTGCTGACCTTCCAGCTAACCCGTACCAGTTCACTTGCTGCGCTGATTGCCACACCCTTGACCCTGCCTTTACTGGCCTGGCAAGAGCCTGCCGCGCTGCTGCCCATGTGCGGATTAACCGCACTGATTGTCTGGCGCCACCGCGGCAATTTACGCGACCTGATGGCCGGGCGCGAACGGCATTTCTGATTCGCCTGCATGAAAATGCCTCATGACGGTCTGAAAACGTCTGAACACCCCCATCACAACGGCTTCAACTGCTCCATCGGCCAGCGCGCCTGCACACTGATTGCCAGGCTTTCATGCTGCCCCGCCTGCAAGCGCTGACACCCGGCAAAAGCGATCATCGCGCCGTTGTCGGTACAGAACTCAGGGCGCGCATAAAACACCTGACCGTTCATGCCACCGAGCATGGTCTCCAGCGAAGCGCGCAACGCCTTGTTTGCACTCACACCACCCGCAATCACCAGACGCTTCATGCCTGCTTGCTTGAGGGCACGCTTGCACTTGATGGTGAGTGTTTCGACCACCGCTTGCTGAAACGCCAAGGCGATGTCACTGCGAGCCTGCTCGTTGTCGTCACCCGCTGCCACACAGCGCTGCCAAGTGTTCAAAGCAAAGGTCTTGAGGCCACTGAAACTGAAATCCAGACCAGGGCGGTCGGTCATGGGCCGCGGGAAGACAAAGCGTCCCGCCACACCCTGCGTCGCAAGACGGGCGATCTCGGGACCACCCGGGTAGTTGAGCCCCATCATCTTCGCTGTTTTGTCGAAGGCTTCGCCCGCGGCATCATCCAGCGTCTCACCAAGCAACGCGTATTGACCAATGCCATCCACACGAACGAGCTGCGTATGGCCACCGGAAACCAACAAAGCGACGAACGGAAACTCGGGGGGCTGCTCTTCCAGCATCGGCGCCAGTAGATGGCCTTCCATGTGGTGCACGCCCAACGCAGGGATACCCCATGCGAACGCTAACGCTTGAGCGCAGGAAGCCCCGACCAGCAAGGCCCCGACCAGACCCGGGCCTGCCGTGTAGGCAATCGCATCGATTTCTGTAGGCACACAGTCAGCTTCAGCCAGCACCTGACGAATCAGGGGCAGCATGCGCTTGACGTGATCCCGTGAGGCCAGCTCCGGCACCACGCCGCCATAGGCGCGGTGCAGGTCGATCTGGCTGAACAGTGCATCGGCCAAAAGCCCGCGTTCACTGTCGTATAGCGCGACGCCGGTTTCGTCGCAGGAGGTTTCTAATCCCAGTACTAGCATGGGTTTGCGCCTTGTAGAGGCTAAATTCGAAGGCGCGCATAATAGTCGCCACCACCGCCCCCGGCCAGCGGTTTTCGATCAGAGGCTTTGCATTCCGGGCGATGAGGGGTTAACATCCGCAACCCTTAAAAACCGACGTCTTCCAACGCGATTTTGCCTTGAGACGTTGACCCCGGTAATGAATGAAGGTAGCTCTGGATGCCAGCCGTCAAAGTAAAAGAGAACGAACCCTTCGACGTAGCTCTGCGTCGTTTCAAGCGCTCCTGCGAAAAAGCCGGTGTACTGGCTGAAGTTCGCAGCCGCGAATTTTACGAGAAGCCGACTTCCGAGCGTAAGCGCAAAGCAGCAGCCGCTGTTAAGCGTCACGCGAAGAAAGTTCAGCGCGAGCAGCGCCGCGCCGTTCGTCTGTACTAATACACAGACGTTCGTTGCAAGCTTCTGCCAAGCCCGGCCTAAAGCCGGGCCGTAGGCAGTTGCAGCAAGTTACATGCTTTACCGTCAAGGCCGCAGATGCGACCGCGACAAACTGCTACATCACGTCAGACCTGGCCTTTAAGCCAGCGGTGCACGTCTTTACTGACGAGCCTTCAAGGCTACCGACGAGCACACACCTCTGATTTTCCTAAAAGACGATCAGCCCAAGGCATTTCTCCCATGCCTGCTTATGAGCTATCCGAGACCAGCCATTGGTCACTGCCGGACTCAGAGCGTGATATTTCGAACCCATTTACTCTGATTTAAATACGAGTCTGCGGAGCTTCGACAGATACACTTCCCGAGATGATTGAGCAGACGTCACACGTACGAGCAGCGCTTTCGCCTGCACGCCGCCACGACCAAACCTTTCTATACGGCTTTTTTTGCGCTGAGATGACGAGAACGCCATGGCCGGGTTAATCCCCCAGAGCTTTATTGACGACCTTCTGAACCGCACCGATATCGTCGATGTCGTCAGCTCGCGCGTGCAAATGAAGAAAGCAGGCAAGAATTACACCGCCTGCTGCCCCTTCCACAAAGAAAAAACACCGTCTTTCAGCGTCAGCCCTGACAAGCAGTTTTATTATTGCTTCGGTTGCGGCGCAGGCGGCAATGCCCTCGGCTTCATCATGGACCACGACAACCTGGACTTCCCCCAGGCTGTCGAAGAACTGGCCAAAGCCGCGGGCATGGAGATTCCCAGAGAGGAAAGCGGTCGCTCGCACAAACCGCGACAGCCGACCGACTCGCCGCTCTACCCGCTGCTGACCGCCGCCGCCGACTTTTACCGCCAGGCCCTGAAAAGCCACCCGGCGCGCAAGGCTGCCGTGGATTACTTGAAAGGCCGCGGCCTGACCGGCGAAATCGCCCGGGACTTCGGCCTCGGGTTTGCACCGCCCGGCTGGGACAACCTCTACAAGCACTTGAGCAGCGACACACTGCAGCAAAAAGCCATGATCGATGCAGGCTTGCTTGTAGAGAACGCGGAAACCGGCAAACGCTACGATCGCTTTCGCGATCGCGTGATGTTTCCGATTCGCGACAGCCGTGGCCGCATCATCGCATTTGGCGGTCGCGTGCTTGGCGATGACAAACCCAAATACCTGAACTCCCCAGAAACACCTGTATTCCACAAAGGGCAGGAACTGTACGGGCTGTTCGAAGCACGCAAATTCAATCGCAGCCTCGACGAAATCATCGTGGTTGAAGGCTATATGGACGTCATTGCCCTCGCCCAACAAGGCCTGCGCAATGCCGTCGCAACACTGGGCACCGCGACCAGCGAAGAACACATGAAACGTCTTTTTCGCGTCGTACCCAGCGTATTGTTTTGCTTTGATGGCGATCAAGCTGGCCGCAACGCCGCCTGGCGCGCCCTGGAAGCTACGCTGCCCTGCCTGCAAGACGGCCGGCGCGCCCGTTTCCTGTTTCTGCCCGAAGGCGAAGATCCCGACACGCTGGTGCGCTCTGAAGGCACCGATGCGTTCAAGGCACGAATTAACCAGCACGCGCAGCCGCTGGCCGATTATTTCTTCCAGCAACTGACCGAAGAAACCGATCCGCGCTCGCTCGAAGGCCGGGCCCACATGGCCACGCTGGCAGCACCGCTTATCGACAAAGTGCCTGGCGCCAACCTGCGCAACCTGATGCGCCAACACTTGAGCGAGATCACAGGCCTTAACAGCGAAGCGGTCAGCCAACTGGCTCAAAGCGCCCCACCGCCCTCGCAGCCCGCCTACGATCCCGGCATTGATTACGATGCCATGCCCGACTACAGCGACTTCCAGCAGCCGGACACGTACCTCCCCCAACAGGAATGGACACCGAAAAAATCGGGCGCCGGTGGTAAAAAATGGGAAAACAAACCTTGGGACAAAAAAGGCAAGCGCGGCGGCGAGCGTGAGCAGGCCTGGATTCCGGTCGGCGTTGAACCTCCGACCTTAACCGCCCTGCGAACCTTACTGCACCATCCGCAACTGGCCAAGAAAGTAGAAGACGCAGGCCACTTTGCAGCTGAAGACCAGACGAACAACCAGCTATTGATCGCGCTGGTCGAGGCCGTACAGAAGAATCCTAAGCTAAGCTCTATACAGTTGTTGTCCCGCTGGCACGGCACTGAACAGGGTCGTTTGCTGCAAAGACTGCTGGAAAAGGAATGGCTAATTGACGCCGATAACCTTGAACAACAGTTTTTCGACACCATAACTAGCTTGTCAGCTCGCCAACGTGAGCGAAACCTGGAACAACTTCTTCGAAAAGCACGTCAAGGCGAGCTAAGTAGCGAGGAGAAAAATCAGTTACGCGACCTTCTGAGTCGCAATAATCCCGCATCAAACCCGACCTCAACTGGCGCGTGAGGTCATAGCTAAGGTATAATCCTCGGCTTGTTTTTTGCCCGCCAAGACCTTCAGTGGATAGGGTGTTATGTCCGGAAAAGCGCAACAGCAGTCTCGTATCAAAGAGTTGATCACCCTCGGCCGTGAGCAGAAGTATCTGACTTACGCAGAGGTCAACGACCACCTGCCCGAAGATATTTCAGATCCGGAGCAAGTGGAAGACATCATCCGCATGATTAATGACATGGGGATCCCCGTACACGAGAGTGCTCCGGATGCGGACGCCCTTATGTTGGCCGATGCTGACACCGACGAAGCCGCTGCTGAAGAAGCAGCTGCAGCGTTGGCGGCAGTAGAAACCGATATTGGTCGCACTACCGACCCAGTGCGCATGTATATGCGTGAAATGGGCACGGTAGAACTGCTGACACGCGAAGGCGAAATTGAAATCGCCAAGCGTATCGAAGAAGGCATCCGTGAAGTGATGGGCGCAATCGCGCACTTCCCTGGCACGGTTGACCATATTCTCTCCGAGTACACTCGCGTCACCACCGAAGGTGGTCGCCTTTCTGACGTCCTGAGCGGTTATATCGACCCGGACGATGGAATTACGCCGCCTGCAGCCGAGGTTCCACCTCCTGTCGATCCTAAAACGGCCAAGGCCGAAGGTGATGACGAAGAGGAAGAGAAGGACGACGCTACCGATGACGAGGAAGAGGTCGAAAGCGGCCCCGATCCAATCATCGCAGCACAGCGCTTCGGCGCCGTTTCCGATCAGATGGAAATTACTCGCAAGGCACTGAAAAAGCACGGTCGCGACAGCAAGCAGGCAATTGCCGAGCTGGTTGCCCTGGCTGAGCTGTTCATGCCGATCAAGCTGGTGCCGAAGCAATTCGAAGGCCTGGTTGAACGTGTTCGTAGCGCTCTGGAGCGTCTGCGTGCACAAGAGCGGGCCATCATGCAGCTGTGTGTACGTGATGCACGCATGCCGCGTACCGACTTCCTTCGTCTGTTCCCGGGCAATGAAGTCGACGAAAGCTGGAGCGACGCGCTGGCCAAAGGCAAAAGCAAATACGCTGAAGCCATTGCCCGCTTGCAACCGGACATCATCCGTTGCCAGCAAAAGCTGTCTGCTCTGGAAGCCGAAACCGGCCTGAAGATTGCCGAGATCAAGGACATCAACCGTCGCATGTCGATCGGTGAGGCCAAGGCCCGCCGCGCGAAGAAAGAGATGGTTGAAGCCAACTTGCGTCTGGTGATCTCCATCGCCAAGAAGTACACCAACCGTGGTTTGCAGTTCCTCGATTTGATCCAGGAAGGCAACATCGGCTTGATGAAAGCGGTAGACAAGTTTGAATACCGCCGCGGCTACAAATTCTCGACCTATGCCACCTGGTGGATCCGTCAGGCGATCACTCGCTCGATTGCCGACCAGGCACGCACCATCCGTATTCCGGTGCACATGATCGAGACGATCAACAAGCTCAACCGTATTTCCCGCCAAATGCTGCAGGAAATGGGTCGCGAACCGACCCCGGAAGAGCTGGGCGAACGCATGGAAATGCCTGAGGACAAAATCCGCAAGGTATTGAAGATCGCTAAAGAGCCGATCTCCATGGAAACCCCGATCGGTGATGACGAAGACTCCCATCTGGGTGACTTCATCGAAGACTCGACCATGCAGTCGCCAATCGATGTTGCCACCGTTGAGAGCCTTAAAGAAGCGACACGCGATGTACTCGGCGGCCTTACAGCACGTGAAGCCAAAGTACTGCGCATGCGTTTCGGTATCGACATGAATACCGACCACACCCTTGAGGAGGTTGGTAAGCAGTTCGACGTTACCCGTGAACGGATTCGTCAGATCGAAGCCAAAGCGTTGCGCAAGCTGCGCCACCCGACGAGAAGCGAGCACCTGCGCTCCTTCCTCGACGAGTGATACCAAAACCCCCGGCCCTGCCGGGGGTTTTGCTTTATACCTACGCAACCTTTCCAGCGCCTGACGTCCATATCCCACAGCCCGTCTACACTCGTCACATTCGCGAGTAGAACGAGCCCCGCATGCCACGACTGCCTGCTTTCATCCTCTTGCTGCTAATCGCTTTTTCTACAGCGGCCAACGCCCTGACGTTGACCGACGAGGAGCAACAGTGGCTCGCCCACCATCCCGAACTGCGCCTTGGGGTTGATGCATCATGGCCACCTTTTGAGTTCCGCGACGAAAAAGGCCTCTACACCGGACTGGCCGCTGATTACGTGGAGCTGATCAGAAACCGTCTGGGCGTGAGCATCAAGCCGGTTGAGCCCTACGATTGGAGTAACGTCCTTGAACTCGCCAAAGAAGGGAATCTCGACTGGCTACCCGGCATCATGTCGACCCCTGAGCGCCAGAAAAGCCTGGCCTTCACACGTCCTTATCTCGACTTCCCGATTGTCATCCTCGCGCACAAAGGCGGCCCCGCCCCAAAAAACATTGATGAGCTGTACGGGCTTAAAATCGCCGTGGTCGAAAACTATGCCCCGCACGAGCTGCTTCATGCCCAACACCCGGACCTGAATCTTGTCGCCCTGCCCAATGTCAGCTCCGCGTTGCAGGCACTGGCGACCGATCAAGTAGATGCTATGGTCGGCGACTTGGCATCCAGTGTCTGGAGCCTGCGCCAGCTCAAGCTGGATGGGTTGTACGTCAGTGGCGAAACACCTTATCGCTATCAACTGGCGATGGCCGTACCCAAAGAGCAAACCATCCTGCTACGCCTGCTGGACAAAGTCATGGCCGACATGAGCCCCGCAGAGGTAGAAGCCATTCAAGCGCGCTGGATCGGCAGCGCGGGCAATTATCAGGGGTTATGGCGCGGTTTTTTACTGTACGTGCTGCCGGGCATCTTGCTGCTCGTTACCGTATTGATCGTGGTCGTGCGCATCAACAGGCGCTTGAGCTCCGAAATAGCCCGTCGGGTTGCCCTCGAACAGGAACTGCGCAGCAGCGAATACCGCTACAGAGGCCTGGTAGAAAGTCTGTCAGCCATCGCCTGGGAGGCCCAACTGGAGGATTACAGCTACACCTATGTGTCCCCCCAGGCCGAAACGCTCATTGGCTACCCGCTGGCAGAGTGGCTGACGCCTGGCTTCTGGGAGCGAATCGTCCACCCCGATGACTTGCCCCGTGCCAAAGCGTTCTGCGAGGGTGAAATCAAGGCCGGACGCGATCACAGCATCGACTACCGCGTCATCACCGCAGAGGGCAAAACACTGTGGCTACGCGACATCATTACCCTCACCACTTATAACCAGACGCCCGTACTGCGCGGGTTGATGATCAACATCAGCGAAACCAAACAAACCGAAGAAGCCCTTCGCCTCTCTGAAGAGAAATTTGCCAAAGCCTTTCACGCGTCGCCAGACGGATTGTTGTTGAGCAGGCAAAGTGATGGCTTGCTTATCGAAATCAACGAAGGCTTCAGCCGCTTGACTGGCTACGACAAAGCCAGCGCGCTGAAGCGTTCGTCTCTGGACCTCAACATTTGGGTCGACGTGCATCAGCGCAGTGAGTTGCTCGCGCTGCTGACCCAGAACGGATTTGTGCGTGATTTCAGGTGCCACCTACGGCACAAAAGCGGACGCATCCGCCTCTGCGAAGTGTCTAGCCGACCGCTAAAAATTGGCGATGAAGACTGCATGCTGACCATTGCGCGGGACATCACAGAACGCCAACAGATGCAGGAGAAACTCCTGCAAACAGCCACCGTATTTGAAAGTACCGCTGAAGGCATTTTGTTCACCGATCCGGCGCAAACAATCACCGCCGTCAACCGTGCATTCACTGAAATAACAGGCTACAGCGAGGCCGAAGCCTTGGGCCAAACACCCCGGATTCTGGCCTCCAGTCAGCACGACAGCGCATTCTTTGCCGCCATGTGGCATCAGTTGTCCGGAGAAGGTCACTGGCAAGGGGAGATTTATAACAAACGCAAGAACGGAGAGGTCTACCCCTCCTGGATGACAATCAGCGCGGTGCACAACCCCGAAAATATCGTCACTCACTTTGTGGCCGTATTCGCCGACATTTCCAGCCTCAAGCACGCACAGGCGCGTCTGGACCATCAAGTTCATCACGACCCGCTGACCGGCCTGCCCAACCGCTTATTGTTCGAAAGCAGACTTGACCAGATCATCAACCAGCAAAAGGCGGAAGGCCAACACGCGGCGGTACTGTTTCTAGACCTTGATCGCTTTAAAAACATCAACGACAGCTTGGGCCACCCGGTTGGCGATCTGTTGCTCAAAGGCATTACCGTACGCCTCAAGGTTCAGTTACGCGACATTGATACCGTCGCCCGCCTCGGCGGCGATGAGTTCATTATATTGCTACCCGGCCTCCAGCAGCCCCGCGATGCAGAGGTGATTGCCAACAAGCTGCTGGCCTGCTTCAGCGCACCGTTTCCCGCCGGCGAACACGAACTGTTTATCAGCGCCAGCATCGGCATCAGTGTGTACCCGCATGACGGCACGGACGTGGCCACACTGGTTAAAAACGCCGACGCCGCCATGTACCGCTCCAAGCTAAAAGGACGCAACCGCGTAGAGCGCTATACCCATGACCTTACGTCACAGGCGAGAGAACGAGTGATCCTCGAACAAGAGCTGCGACGCGCACTGGAGCGCAATGAACTATCACTGTTCTACCAACCCAAAATCAGCCTACCCGACCTGGGCCTGGTCGGTGCCGAGGCCCTGATTCGCTGGACCCACCCCACGCTGGGCGTCATTGCGCCAGAGCGCTTCATTCACTTGGCGGAAGAAAACGGCATGATCATCCAGGTGGGCGACTGGGTGCTGGAGCGTGCCTGCATGCAATTGAATGAATGGAACCAGGCATACGAACCATTTGGCCCCGTGTCCGTGAACCTTGCCGGTGCTCAACTGCATCAACCCCGACTTGTAGCCCGTATCCGGCAACTGCTGAAGAAATACAGCCTCACGCCTGGCTGCCTGCAATTGGAAATTACCGAAAACTTCATCATGAACCAGACCGAAGAAGCGCTGGACGTCCTGCACCAGCTCAAGCGGTTAGGCGTGCAACTGGCCATTGATGACTTCGGCACCGGATACTCCTCACTCAGCTACCTCAAACGCCTGCCACTGGACACCTTGAAAATAGACCAGTCATTCGTCCGCGGCTTACCCCACGACCCCAATGACGAAGCCATCGTGCGCGCCATCATTGCGTTAGGTCACAGCATGCAATTCACCGTCATTGCCGAAGGCGTTGAGAACGAAGCCCAGCAAGACTTCTTGGCCAAAGCAGGCTGCGAGCAGATTCAGGGGTATATCGTCAGCGTGCCTTTATCAGCGGAAGAATTTGCAGCGACCTTTCTTCGTATCTCTATTTCGGATTTTTCGGATAGCACTGCCGAGAAACCATCGTTATAATCCGCGACCTACTGAGGGCCTATAGCTCAGTTGGTTAGAGCAGGGGACTCATAATCCCTTGGTCGTAGGTTCGAGTCCTACTGGGCCCACCATACTCAAAGCCGCGCACTGCGCGGCTTTCGTGTTTCTGGCATTGGAACGCCTCACTGTCCACGTTCTGCCTCACTGGACGCCCCGCCCCTCAAGCGCTGTACCATGAGCGTCCACTTTGATGATGCCACTGGAGCTTCTCTTGCCAGACTCTCGCCCGCCCGTGCTGGATGAAATCGATCGTCAGTTGATTGCCGCCCTGCAGCTCAATGCCCGTGAAAGTGTCGCCATGTTGGCGCGTCAATTGGGGATCGCGCGCACCACCGTGACGTCTCGGCTGTCGCGTTTGGAAAGAAACAACATCATCACCGGTTACGGGGTTCGACTGGGGCAGCGCTTGATTGATGGCGGGCTGCAAGCGTATGTCGGGATCACTGTGCGGCCACGCTCAGGCAAGGATGTGGTCAGACGCCTGAGCGCGATGGCGCAGGTGCAGCAGTTGTGCGCCGTCAGTGGCGAGTTCGATTATGTCGCTTGGCTGCGCAGCGATTCGCCTGAACGACTGGATCAATTGCTGGACCAGATCGGCAGTGTTGAGGGCGTTGAGAAAACCACAACGTCGATCATTCTCAGCAGCAAAGTCGACCGCGGCTAAGTGGCTACGCCCAACTCATACAACACTTTGCACACAACCTTCGTCAGATTGTCCAAAGACAATACGAAACGACGACACTTTGCGTCTTAAGAACGTGTTCTGCACTCCTTATGATGGTGCCTGTCTTTTCCTATACTCAGCGTAAAGCGCGGGTCGCCAGCAAGGTCAGCCATGAATAAGAACAATCGCCACCCTAATGACGGCAAAAAACCGATCACCATTTTCGGCCCAGACTTCCCTTTTGCCTTCGACGACTGGATCGAACACCCCGCAGGTCTGGGCAGTATTCCCACGCATAAACTGGGCGCAGAAGTCGCGATTGTGGGTGCAGGGATGGCGGGAATGGTCGCCGCGTATGAGCTGATGAAACTCGGCCTCAAGCCTGTGGTGTACGAGGCCTCAAAAATGGGGGGCCGTTTGCGCTCACAAGCGTTTGAAGGCAGTGAAGGCGTCATCGCTGAGTTGGGCGGCATGCGCTTTCCGGTGTCCTCAACGGCCTTCTACCACTATGTCGACAAGCTCGGGCTTGAGACCAAACCCTTCCCCAACCCACTGACACCCGCCTCCGGCAGCACTGTGATCGACCTCGAAGGCCAAACCTTCTACGCACAGAAACTATCTGATCTGCCTGCGTTGTTTCAGGAAGTGGCTGACGCATGGGCGGACGCACTGGAAGAAGGGTCGCAATTTGGCGACATCCAACAGGCAATCCGCGACCGCGATGTGCCGCGCTTGAAAGCGTTGTGGAATACCCTTGTCCCACTGTGGGACGACCGCACCTTTTATGACTTTGTCGCCACCTCCAAAGCCTTTGCCAAACTCTCGTTCCAACACCGCGAAGTGTTTGGTCAGGTCGGGTTTGGCACAGGTGGCTGGGACTCTGACTTCCCGAATTCAATGCTCGAAATCTTCCGCGTGGTCATGACCAACTGCGATGACCATCAACACCTGGTGGTTGGCGGGGTTGAGCAGGTGCCGCTGGGGATCTGGCGTCACGCGCCGCAGCGCTGTGCGCACTGGCCTGAAGGCACCAGCCTCAGTTCGCTGCACCACGGTGCTCCGCGCACAGGGGTCAAGGCGATTTCCCGTACAGAAGACGGTCAGTTTTCTGTCACTGATAACCTCGGCGTGACCCGCCCATTCGAGGCCGTGTTGGTCACGTGCCAAAGCTGGTTACTGACGACCCAGATCGAGTGCGAAGAAGCGCTGTTCTCGCAAAAAATGTGGATGGCCCTCGACCGCACGCGTTACATGCAATCGTCCAAAACCTTCGTCATGGTCGACCGCCCGTTCTGGAAAGACAAAGACCCCGACACCGGCCGCGACGTGATGAGCATGACCCTCACCGACCGCCTGACCCGTGGTACTTATTTGTTCGATAACGGCGACGACAAACCGGGCGTTATTTGTCTGTCGTACTCATGGATGAGCGATGCGCTGAAAATGCTTCCGCACCCTGTCGAAAAGCGCGTGAAGCTGGCCTTGGACTCGTTGAAAAAAATCTACCCGAAAGTGGACATCGCCAGTCGGATTATTGGCGACCCGATTACCGTTTCGTGGGAGGCCGACCCGCACTTCCTGGGTGCCTTCAAAGGCGCACTGCCCGGTCATTACCGTTACAACCAGCGTATGTACGCGCACTTTATGCAGCAGGAAATGCCTGCAGAACAACGCGGGATTTTTATCGCCGGCGACGATGTCTCGTGGACACCCGCTTGGGTGGAGGGAGCCGTGCAGACTTCGTTGAATGCCGTTTGGGGCATCATGACCCACTTTGGCGGGCGCACACACGCCGACAATCCCGGGCCGGGTGATGTGTTCAACGACATTGGCCCGATTGCCCTGCCGGACTGAACGGCGCGCCTACAGCCCCAAAGACAGGAGAACCCCATGCGCGTCGCCCTTTACCAATGCCCGCCCCTGCCACTGGACGTCGCAGGCAACCTGCAACGCCTGAATCACATCGCGCAACACAACCCCGGGGTTGACCTGTTGGTCCTGCCGGAGATGTTCCTCACGGGGTACAACATTGGTCCACAGGCCGTGGCGCAATTGGCGCAACCTCTGGACGGCGACGCGGCACGGCAGGTTGCCCGGATAGCTCAGGCCTGCAACATGGCCATTGCCTATGGTTACCCTGAGCTGGGCCCTGACGGGCTCATCTATAACAGCGTGCAACTGATCGACTGCCACGGCCACCGCCTGCTCAATTACCGCAAAACCCACTTGTTCGGGGCGCTCGATCACAGCCTGTTCAGCCCCGGCCCGGATGCATTTCCCGTCATCGAGCTCAACGGCTGGAAGGTCGGCATGCTGATTTGTTATGACCTGGAGTTCCCGGAGAACACGCGTCGTCTGGCGCTGGCAGGTGCGCAATTGATCGTCGTGCCCACCGCCAACATGGCACCTTATGACTTCATTGCCGATGTCACCGTGCGCAGCCGCGCCTTTGAAAATCAGTGTTATGTGGCCTACGCCAATTACTGCGGCAGCGAAAGCACCATTCACTACTGCGGCCAGAGCAGCATCGCGGCGCCTGATGGCCAGCAAGTTGCATTGGCTCAGCGGGACGAAACCCTAATCAGCGCCGTGCTTGACCCACAAAAACTGACGGACGCAAAAGCTGGCAACAGCTACTTGGCCGACCGCCGTCCGGAACTTTACGGTGCGCTGAGCGCGCGCTGATTGCCAGTAATCCGCTAGCATGAGCGCTTCTCTGTAACGGAAGTGCCCATGCCCGCGTTGAACACCCCTGACGTCGTTCACCTGACTACCCGCAACGGTCTGACGCTGAGCGCACGCCACGCCCCTCGACTCAAGCGCAGCGCAGCCTATTTGCGGGTAGCGGCAGGCAGCCATGACGTGCCCGCCGACTGGCCGGGGCTGGCTCATTTTCTGGAGCATTTGTTGTTCCTTGGCACCGAGCGCTTCCCCGCAGCTCAGGGCCTGATGGCCTATGTGCAACAGCACGGCGGGCACATCAACGCACGCACCAGCGAACGCCATACCGACTTCTTCTTTGAGTTGCCCCCAGAAGCCTTTGCGGGCGGGCTGGACCGGCTGTGCGACATGCTAGCCCATCCGCGTTTGCATCCGGACGATCAACGACGCGAACGCGAAGTCCTGCACGCGGAATTCATTGCCTGGGCACGCGAGCCTTCGGCGCAACGGGAACTGCAGCGGCTTCAACCGCTCAACGCCGCACACCCGCTGCGGGGCTTCCACGCGGGCAATCGTTACAGCCTGCCCGTGCCATGTGCAGCCTTTCAGCGCGCCTTGACGCATTTCCATGAACAGTTTTATCAAACCGGGCAGATGACCTTGAGCCTGGCTGGGCCACAATCGCTGGACACACTGACTGCACTTGCCGAGCGTTACAGCCTTGAGCTGCGTCAGGGTACGGCCGTCTCGCAACAGCCCCCGCCGCCGCTGATGAGCGAAGGTTCGTCACAGTACGTGCAGGTCGAGGGTTCAAACGTGAACCTGATGTTTACCCTGGAACAGTTACCGCCTGCATCAGAAGAAGCGTTGGCATTTCTGTGTCACTGGATCAACGCTGACAAACCGGGCGGACTTCTGGCTCACTTACGTCAGCAGCAAGTGAGCGACAGTCTGCACGCCAAGCCGGTGTACCAGTTCCAGGGCCAAGCCCTGCTGGGTTTGACCTTCACAGGGTCGTCAGACATGACGGCCAAGGCTCAACCCATCCGTGACATCGTCTACGACTGGCTGTCTTTTTTCGGTGCGCAGCAGCCCTGGGCGGGGCTGCGCGACGAATACCAACGCTTGCAGCAGCGTCAGCAACAGGTCAGCAGCGCACTGGAATTGGCCCGCCGCGATATTCAGCAAGATCCGCCAGGGTTGTCAGACCAAGGCGTTGAAGCCCTGGCGAGGGTCCTGAAACAGATGCAACCCGAACGTCCGCCTGCCTGCCAGCACACTTGGCAATTACCCACACCCAATCCATACCTCAAATCGGAGAAACACCCCGTGACCGCTGGCCTTATTCGCGGACAAACCAGTGCCCATCGTGGCTTGCGCACCTTTGCCCAAGACCGCTTGCGCAGCCGCCGCGAGGTGTCGGCCATGACGTTCAGCACTGCACTCGCGACCCACAGCGGCGAAGCGGCGTTGTACCTGCGCTGGCACTTGGGCGTGATCCCTGCGCCCTCGCTATTACCGGCGCTGCAACACCGCCTGCTGACACTGCAACAAGATGCGCGCGAAGCAGGCATTGAATTGTCGCTCACGGCGCAGGGCAATGACTGGCTGCTGAAGCTGCATGGCGTACAAGAACCGTTGCCCGCCATCCTGGAACATGCGTTGCATTTGCTCGCCACGCCCACGAATGATGCGCCGGTGCCTCAGCCGCAAGCGCCACAGATGCCGATCCGCCAATTGCTCAAGCGCCTGCCGCAGCTACACACCCACTTGGCAATGCCTGCTGCTGAAACTGCCCAGGACCTCTGGCAATCAGCCCGATGGCACGGCATGGCTGTAGGCTGTACCCCGGCCAGCCATACATTGATCACAAGCGCGCTGAGCAAAGCCCCCGGCACCCCGGACCCGCTGCTGACGCACCCCGTCCAAGCGACAGCAGAACGCCACTGGCACACCGAACCTTGTGAATCGAGCGAACAGGCCGTGTTGCTGTTCTGCCCTGCACCACGGGCTGACCTTACGCAAGAAGCCGCCTGGCGCTTGCTGGCCAATTTGGTGCAAACCCCGTTCTATCAGCGTCTGCGCGTGGAGTTGCAACTGGGTTACGCCGTGTTCAGCGGCTTGCGTCAGCTTGGCGACAGAACCGGCCTGCTACTGGGGGTGCAATCGCCTCAAGCCACGACGGCAGACATCTTCGAGCAGATCCGAACTTTCCTGAGGCAATTACCGCAACAGATTGCCGCCCTTGATGAAGCTTCTTTCATCGAGTCGCGCAATGCTCTGGCAGAGCAGTTCACCCTCGGCACGCTCAGCCTGCCTCAAGCCGCCGATCTGTTATGGCACGCGCAACTAGCGGGCCACTCGTCGGATTACCTTAAGGCGCTCTACAACGGGCTTATAACGCTCGATCAAGCCACTACACTCAGAGCAGCCGAGTGCCTCAATGACCCGGATAGCGACTGGCTGTGTGCGGCCACAGGGCCCGAAACTGAATCGTTTTATCTGCGTAGAAGCTGATTTTTACCAACCATGTAACGAGCTTTCTTCGTCTTTGGTCGTTCAATCCCAGTCAAATTTAGTAACATAGCCACCTAAGCATCTGAACATCTCCCCCGGGAGCTGGACTAAGTTAAAGACACCCCACCCACCCCCACTGCTAAGGAGTCACCTCATGGCTTGGACAAAACCGGCTTACACCGATCTGCGCATTGGCTTTGAAGTCACCATGTACTTCGCAAGCCGTTGATCTGCCGCTTTATTGAGCAGAGCAACCCAACGCCTCGGTTCGCCGGGGCGTTTTTATTTCCAGATTTGCAAGAGAACAGTCGCCCATGTTCGTCCAGATTCTAGGTTCCGCCGCTGGCGGTGGTTTCCCGCAGTGGAACTGTAACTGCGTCAACTGTGCCGGTTTTCGTGATGGCACCTTGCGCGCCACAGCCCGTACCCAGTCCTCGATTGCGATCTCCGATGACGGCGTGAACTGGGTGCTGTGCAACACCTCGCCCGACATCCGCGCCCAGCTTCAAAGCTTCGCTCCGATGCAGCCTGGCCGTGCCCTGCGTGACACCGGGATCAGCGCCATCATCTTGATGGACAGCCAGATCGACCACACCACCGGCCTGCTGAGCCTGCGCGAAGGCTGCCCGCACGATGTGTGGTGCACCGACATGGTCCACGAGGACCTGAGCACCGGCTTCCCGCTGTTCACCATGCTTAAGCACTGGAACGGCGGCCTGAACTGGCACCGCATCGAGCTGCAAGGGTCGTTCACCATCCCGGCCTGCCCGAACCTGCGCTTCAGCCCGTTGCCGCTGCGCAGTGCCGCGCCGCCGTATTCGCCGCACCGCTTCGACCCGCACCCGGGCGACAACATTGGCCTGATCGTTGAAGACCTGCGCACCGGCGGCAAACTGTTCTACGCACCGGGGTTGGGCAAAGTGGATGCGCCCCTGCTCGACATCATGGCCAGCAGTGATTGCCTGCTGGTGGACGGCACGATGTGGGATGACGACGAAATGCAGCGCCGCGGTGTAGGCACGCGCACCGGCCGAGAAATGGGCCACCTTGCACAAAATGGCCCCGGCGGCATGCTCGAAGTGCTTGAGCAATTGCCCCAACAACGCAAAGTGCTGATACACATTAACAACACCAACCCGATCCTCGACGAAGACTCAGCCGAACGTGCCGAACTCGCCCGCCGTGGCGTAGAAGTCGCCTTCGATGGCATGAGCATCGAGCTGTAAGCCGCCCCCCTGCTGCTGCCGCACACGGCGATAAGGGGCGCGGCGCTCAGCTGGCGCCACAACCTGCGCCAACAACGACAAACCGTATTTTCTGGAGGCACACGATGACCCAAGCCCCACTGTCCAAAACCGAGTTCGAAGCCGCATTGCGAGCCAAAGGCGCGTATTACCACATCTACCATCCGTATCAGGTGGCGATGTATGAAGGCCGCGCCACGCGCGAACAGATACAGGGCTGGGTCGCCAATCGCTTCTACTATCAAGTCAACATCCCGCTCAAGGACGCCGCGATTCTGGCCAACTGCCCTGACCGCGAAGTTCGCCGCGAGTGGATTCAACGCATGATCGACCACGATGGCGCCCCCGGCGAAGATGGCGGCATCGAAGCCTGGTTGCGCCTGGGGCAAGCCGTCGGCCTGGACCCGGATCAACTGCGCTCCCAGGAACTGGTGTTGCCCGGCGTACGGTTTGCCGTGGATGCCTACGTCAACTTCGCACGCCGCGCCAGTTGGGAAGAAGCCGCCAGCAGCTCGCTGACCGAAATGTTTGCCCCGCAAATTCATCAGTCGCGTCTCGACAGCTGGCCACAGCACTACCCATGGATCGACCCGGCGGGCTACGAATACTTCCGCACCCGTTTGGGCCAGGCCCGCCGCGACGTCGAACACGGGTTAGCCATTACCTTGCAGCACTACACCACGTGGGAAGGCCAGCAGCGCATGCTGGAAATTCTCCAGTTCAAACTGGACATTCTTTGGAGCATGCTCGACGCCATGACCATGGCTTACGAACTGGACCGCCCGCCGTACCACAGCGTGACCGACCAACGCGTCTGGCATAAAGGAATCACCCTATGAGCTTCGATCGCAGCAAAATCCCGACCTGGCGCCCCGGCTATCGCTTCCAGTACGAGCCTGCGCAAAAAGGTCACGTGCTGCTGTACCCCGAAGGCATGATCAAACTCAATGAAAGCGCCGCGCTGATCGGCGGCCTGATTGATGGCCAGCGCGATGTCGCGGCCATCATTGGCGAACTGAACTCACAGTTCCCCGGCGTGCCCGAGCTCGGTGATGACATCGAGCAATTTATGGAGGTCGCTCGTGCAGAGCACTGGATCGAACTTGCCTGACAACCTGATGCCGCCCACGCCCGAAATCGGGCTGCCGCTGTGGCTATTGGCGGAACTGACCTACCGTTGCCCGCTGCAATGCCCGTACTGTTCCAACCCGCTGGACTTCGCCCAACAAGGCAAAGAGCTGACCACAGAACAGTGGATAAAAGTGTTTCGCGAAGCACGGGAAATGGGTGCGGCTCAACTGGGCTTCTCGGGAGGCGAACCGCTTGTGCGTCAGGACTTGGCTGAACTGATTGGCGAGGCGCGCACATTGGGGTTCTACACCAACCTCATCACGTCCGGCATTGGTCTGACCGAGCAGAAGATCAGCGACTTCAAAAAGGCCGGGCTGGATCATATCCAGATCAGCTTTCAAGCCAGCGACGAGCAAGTGAACAACTTGCTGGCCGGGTCAAAAAAAGCCTTCGCACAAAAGCTGGAAATGGCCCGCGCCGTCAAAGCCCACGGCTACCCGATGGTGCTGAACTTTGTGACCCATCGGCACAACATCGACAAAATCGACCGCATCATCGAGCTGTGCATTGCGCTCGAAGCCGACTTCGTCGAACTCGCCACTTGCCAGTTCTACGGCTGGGCGCAGCTCAACCGCGTGGGCCTGCTACCCACCAAAGAACAACTGGTTCGTGCCGAACGCATCACCAACGAATACCGCGCCAAACTGGAAGCCGAAGGCCATCCCTGCAAGCTGATTTTCGTCACACCGGACTATTACGAAGAGCGCCCCAAAGCGTGCATGAATGGCTGGGGCAGCATCTTTCTGACTGTGACCCCGGACGGCACCGCTCTTCCCTGTCATGGTGCACGTCAAATGCCGGTTGAATTCCCCAACGTGCGTGACCACAGCATGCAGCACATCTGGTACGACTCGTTTGGGTTCAACCGCTTTCGCGGCTATGACTGGATGCCCGAACCCTGCCGCTCCTGCGATGAGAAGGAAAAAGACTTCGGTGGCTGTCGCTGTCAGGCCTTCATGCTCACGGGGGACGCCAGTAACGCCGACCCGGTGTGCAGCAAGTCGCCGCACCACGACCTGATTCTCAAGGCGCGCGAAGAAGCCGAACACGCCACCCAAACCATTGAGCAACTGGCCTTCAGAAATGACCGAAACTCACGACTCATCGCCAAAGGCTGAACCCTTCAGCGCCGACCTCGCCGTCGCCGCCGGTGTGGATTTTGCCGAACTGAAACTCGGCCCCCACGGCCTGTTCTGGAACGAATACCGCCCACAGGATGCAGCCTGCCGCATCTGGCATTGGCGCGACGGTCAGGCGCACTGCCTGACGCCGGACGGCTTCAGCGTGCGCAGCCGCGTGTACGAGTACGGCGGCGGGTCGTTTTGCCTGAGCGATGACGGCATTGTGTTCGTCAATGAGTCCGATCAACAGGTGTACGTGCAAGCGCTGGAGGGCACAGCACCTCGCGCCTTGACGCAAGGCACCTGCCGCTATGGCGATGTGCAGTTTGCTGACGGGCAAGTGCTGGCGGTTGAAGAGGACAAGGACCGGCATCGTTTGGTCAGCATTGACCCTGCCTCGTCAGCGCGCCACGTACTGGCCGAAAACGCTGATTTCTATGCGGCACCAACGTTGAGCCCTGATGGCCGGCGTTTGGCGTGGATCGAGTGGAGCCGTCCGCATCAGCCATGGACCTCAACGCGCTTGATGGTCGCGCAGCGCAGTCCGGAACACCGCTGGCAAACGCCACGGTGCGTTGCGGGCGATGCGGGCGAAGAGTCGCTGCAACAACCGCGTTTCGATCAGCATAACCGCCTGTACTGCCTGACAGACCGCGAGGGTTATTGGCAACCGTGGATCGAATCGGCGGGCGGCCTGAATAAATTACCGGGCGAGTCTGCCGACCACGCGCCGGCACCCTGGCAGTTGGGCGGCAGCACCTGGCTGCCGCTGAATGACAATGCCTACGTCGCCACATGGACACAGGCAGGGTTCGGACGCTTGGGCATACGCACCTCTGACGCCAGCCTTGAAGAATTCACGGGGCCATACAGCCGTTTCCGCAGTCTGGCGCTGGATGAGCAGGCGATCTATTGCATCGCTGCCTCACCGGTCAGTCCCTCGGCCATCATTCGTATCGCCCGCAACAGCCGACACGTCACCGTGCTGGCCGGCGGCGTAGCACCGTTGCCGGCTGACCGCGTCAGCCGCCCGCAAACGTTGCGCTACCCCTCGTCGGGTGGCGACGCCCACGGCTTTTTCTACCCGGCCATGCACGGCGAAAAACAGCCGCCGCTGGTGGTGTTTATCCATGGCGGCCCGACATCGGCGTGCTATCCAATGCTCGACCCGCGCATTCAATACTGGACGCAACGCGGCTTTGCAGTCGCTGACCTCAACTACCGTGGCAGTACCGGTTATGGCCGCGAGTACCGGCAAACACTGCATCTGAAATGGGGCGAAGTGGATGTGGAAGACGCCTGTGCCGTGGTCAGTTATCTTGCCGATCAAGGGCTGATTGATCGTCACAACGCTTTCATTCGCGGTGGGAGTGCTGGCGGTTACACCACGCTCTGTGCACTGGCGTTCAAGAATGTGTTCCGCGCGGGCGCCAGCCTGTATGGCGTCAGCGATCCCGTTGCACTGGCGCGCGATACCCATAAGTTCGAAGGCGATTACATGGACTGGCTGATTGGCGATCCCGACCGGGATGCCGAACGCTACGCAGCGCGCACGCCTTTGCTGCACGCTGCCAACATCCGCGTACCCGTCATTTTCTTTCAAGGTGAACTGGACGCGGTCGTCGTGCCGCAACAAACCCGCGACATGTTAAGCGCCCTGCAAAAGAACGGTATTCCTGCCAAAGCGTATTACTACCCGGACGAGCGCCACGGGTTCCGCAAAGCCAGTAATCAGGCCCACGCCCTGGAGCAGGAATGGCTGTTTTATCAGGAAGTGATGCAATCAACCCCTGACTGAACCGCTGAAGTCACCGCCGGAAAACGAAGCTGCGACTGGCGCAGCTTCGACTGCTTGGCAACTGTTGGAGATCAGGGCGAGGGGAACGTTATCGCTTGGCGATGATGTACACCGCATGGATCACACCCGGGAAATAACCCAACAGCGTCAACAGAATATTCAGCCAGAAAGCTCCGCCGAAACCGACTTGTAAAAACACACCCAGCGGCGGCAGCAGGATGGCGATGATGATGCGAATGATGTCCATGTGTTCAGTCCCCAATCAATGATGGGCTCAATCAAGCCCTACGATTAATCGACTCTGAGCGCTGTCAAAAGGTTCACTCAGTACGTTTCTACGGACAAAAAAACGCCCCGTGCCGAACGAAACAGGCACGGGGCGATGCGTTATACCGCGAGACGGTTCTTTAAATTCTGTGTGCGCCGGTAAGTCAGCCGTTACACCAACACGGCACGCCGACACTGCAACTGCGCAGTCCTGACCCTGGAAAAAGCACGGGCCAGACGCAGCAGCATTTCATCAATATTGCCTTTGCTGACGCACAGCGCCGGTGTGAACCGCAGACAATCGGGTTGCGGGGCCGTGATTAGCAAACCTTCATACAACGCCGCTTTTACGACTTCATCTGCCGAATCATCGGACAGTGTCAGGCCCCACATCAGGCCTTGCCCACGCAGTTCTCCCTGCGCATAACGATTGGCCAAGCGCCCCAGTCCCTCGTGCAAGTGTTGCCCTGCGTCGCGAACCTGTTGCAAAAAGCCTTTTTCCAATACGGTTTCCAGCACTGCGCTGCCGGCCGCTGTCATCAGCGCATTGCCGTGATGCGTGCCGCCCAGCTCGTCAGCTTCCAGGCAACATGCTTTGCCTCGTGCCAGCAATGCCGCCAGTGGCACGCCGCCACCAAGGCCTTTACCCAGCGTGATGACATCTGCACGAATGCCGTAATTCTGTTCCGCCAGCAGGGTGCCGCAGCGCCCAATGCCGGTTTGGACTTCATCGAGAATCAGCAAAATGCCCAACTCCCGACACAGCCGTTCCACGCCTTTGAGGTAATGCTCGGTTGCCGGGATCACCCCCGCTTCGCTCTGCACCGGTTCCAGCATGATGGCCACGGTTTGAGCATCGACTGCGGCGTGCAACGCGGGTAAATCGTTGAACGGCACATTGATGAACCCCGGCAGTTGCGGCTCGAAGCGGTTATCAAACGTGCCGCTGCCCGACGCTGACATCGCGCCAAAGCTACGGCCGTGACAACTGCCGGTCGCCGTAATAATCCGGTACGCGCCGCCACGATGCAGCTGGCCCCATTTACGCGCCAGCTTGATCGCGCCTTCATTGGCCTCGGCCCCGGTGTTCAGAAAATGCACCTGATCGCTGCCGGTGCTGTGGCACAAGCGCTCAGCCAGGTTCAGCATGCCGCGATTGAAGAACCCGGAACCGGGGTTCATCAATGACTGCGCCTGTTCTGCGATCGCCCGGGTCAACGCGGCCGGGCTGTGGCCCAGACTGTTGGCAGCCCCGCCCTGGGTAAAATCCAGGTAAGCCCGACTGTCGCTGTCCCACATCCATGACCCCTGGCCACGCACAAAAACTTGCGCTGGCCGCTCTACGCTGGGCATTAAACATTCGCGGGAGACACCGTGATTCATAGGCAAAGACTGAGGCTCAATCGCCAGCTCATCAAGGCTGGGGGATTGGCGACGCAGGTTAAACAGGTTCATGCACGCTGACCTTGTGACCATAAGCCGTTTCGATTTGCAACCGGGTGCTGGGTTTAGTCAGGGTAAATCCCTCTGCGGGGTTTTCTGCCTTGCCTATGCAAAGTAACGCTACACCCTTGCACTTTCTCTGGCTCTGTGACGCTACGAGCCCTTTGGAATGGGCGTAGACTAGGCGCCTGGCGGCTTTAGGGCCATTTCGTTTTTTAAGCATTTTCGATAAGTAATACTTATGGATTTCAAGCAACTGCGTTATTTCGTCGCGGTGTATGAAGAAGGCCATGTGGGGCGTGCTGCCGAACGTCTTTCCATCTCGCAGCCGGCCCTCTCGCAACAGATCCGCCAACTCGAACACAACCTTGATGTAAGCCTGTTCGAACGCAGCAGCAAACGCCTGTTGCCCACGCTGGCGGCGCACACCCTGTATAACCACGCGCTGCCGCTGCTCGACGGGTTGCAGCGGGCCAAAGAGGCCTTGCGCAATTTTCAGGGCCAGGCCCTGCGCACGATTGCGATTGGTGTACTGCAAACGGTACACACCAGTCTGGTGCCGCAGATGTTGGAGCGCGTGCGCCAGGCGCAACCGCACTTGGTGGTGCAGATTTACGAATTGACAGGGCTGGAGATCGAGCGTCGCCTGCTCAACGGCTCGCTCGACATCGGCATCAGCTACCTGCCGCCGCGTCAGCCGGGGTTGCACGGCATGCTGTTGTACGAAGATGAGCTGCAACTTGTCATCCCGGCAGATCACCCGCTGCGTGAATTCAAGAAAGTCTCACTGACTCAAGCGGCAGAGTTACCAATGCTGCTGTTAGGAGAAGAGTTTCAGGTGCGCCAAATCTGGCAGAGCCAATTGGCCAATCTGGGCCGCCGCCCTCAGGTACAGGCGGAGCTCAACAACATGGCCGGCATTCTCGACAGTTTGCCGCACACCAAATTGGCCACGGTGCTGCCGGGACGCTCGCGTCATGAGCACGATGACAAGGCGCTATTGTGGAAACCGCTCAGCGAACCGCGGGTGCCTTTGAAAGTGGGGTTGGTGTGTCGCGATGTGCAACGTCAGCAAGCCACATTGGGGTTGCTGCGCACGCTGCTTGAGGATGTGATCCAGCAGGAAGAAACGCCGCTCTGACGTGTTTAGATCCGCTAGAACGCTTGCTCCTACGCGGTGTAAACACCTTTCTGCGGCACAAAAAAGAAAACCCCGCCGAAGCGGGGTTTTGCAGACTGTTTCCCTGACATCCTTTTCACTCCGCCATCCTGGCAGAATCCTACGTGTCCCTGTTGTTGCTTTGAGCTTCCTGCTCGACGTCCATGTGAAGTAGATTACCGCTGGATCCAATTTAGCGATATGGACGATTGGCAGCGCGTTATGTAAGCAAATGCTTACATACACCTAAACAGCTTAAAAATGTGCTTCATCCAGCACGTACAGCGACTCGCTACCGGCCTTGACCGACGCGCTCAGCGAATGAATACGTGGCAGCAAACGCTCGAAATAGAAGCGCGCAGTGCCCATCTTGCTGACGTAGAAGGCGTCTTCGGATTCCTTGCCCTGTGCTGCTTTGGCCATCAGCGCCCACATGTAGGCATACGTTGTGTAACCAAAAACTTGCAGGTACTCGACCGAAGCCGCGCCAATCTCGTTCGGATTGGATTTCGCACGTTCAAGAACCCAGGCAGTCAACGCATCAAGTGTGTCCAAAGCTGACGCCAAAGGCGCCGTGAACGCATTCAGATCGCCACAGGCCGAAGCGATGAACTGACGAATTTCATCCGCGTACAAGCGGTAATAGGCGCCGTTGTTACCCACGATCTTGCGACCCATCAAGTCCAGCGCCTGGATGCCGTTGGTGCCTTCGTAGATTTGAGTGATGCGTACATCACGCACCAATTGCTCCTGACCCCATTCACGGATGTAACCGTGACCGCCAAACACTTGCTGGCCGTGGACCGTGGTTTCGAGCCCCAGATCAGTGATGAACGCTTTGGCCACCGGCGTCAGCAATGCCACCAGGGCATCGGCCCGTTCACGGGCGCCCGGGTCATCGCTGAACTTGGCAATGTCCAGCTGATTGGCCACGTAGGTGGAAAAGGCACGTCCACCTTCGTTCGACGCTTTCATGGTCAGCAGCATGCGACGCACGTCGGCGTGGACGATGATCGGGTCTGCGGCTTTGTCTTTGGCTTGAGCGCCAGTGGCAGCGCGACCTTGCAGGCGGTCGCGTGCGTATTCCACAGCGTTCTGGTACGAGCGTTCGCCCGACGCCAGCCCCTGAATACCGACCCCCAGACGCTCGTAATTCATCATGGTGAACATGGCCGCCAGGCCACGGTTGGGCTCGCCCACCAGGTAGCCGACAGCCTCATCGAAGTTCATCACGCACGTGGCCGAGGCCTGAATGCCCATTTTGTGTTCGATAGAGCCGCAGGTGACCGTATTGCGCTGACCCAGGCTGCCATCGGCATTAACCATGAATTTCGGCACCAGAAACAGCGAAATGCCTTTGGGCCCCGCCGGTGCATCCGGCAGCTTGGCCAGTACCAAATGGATAATGTTTTCGGTCAGGTCGTGTTCGCCGCCGGTGATGAAAATTTTAGTCCCGCTGATGGTGTAAGCGCCGTCAGCCTGTGGCTCAGCTTTAGTCCGGATAATCCCCAAGTCAGTACCGGCATGGGGCTCGGTCAGGCACATGGAGCCGGCCCATACGCCAGCGTACATATTCGGCAGGTAAGTGGCTTTCAGCTCGTCGCTGGCATGGGCATTAATCGACACGCACGCACCGGCCGTCAGCATCGGGTACAAGCCAAATGCGAGGCTGGAGGAGTTAATCATCTCTTCGACTTGAGCCGACACCGCCTTGGGCATGCCCATGCCGCCGAACTCGGGATCCCCGCCGACGCCTACCCAACCGCCCTCGGCGTAGGTTTTATACGCGTCGACAAAGCCAGCTGGCGTGGTTACGACAGTGTCGTTCCAATGACAACCCTCTTCATCACCGCCACGGCTCAAGGGCGCAATGCTTTTGGCTGTCACCTTGCCTGCTTCTTCAAGAATGGCTTCAACCGTTTCTGCGTCTACGGTCTCTGCCAGTGCCGGCAGTTTTGCCCACAGGGAGGCGACATCGAACACTTCATTGAGGACGAAGCGCATATCGCGCAGGGGCGCTTTGTAATCAGCCATGGCAAACCTCGTAATCGCTAACGGTGAAAGCCCGGACGGGCCACGTACAGAAGTGGCCCAGTCTAACTTAACAACGAGAGCGATACATAGGGTCGCCTAGTGACTATATGCATAAAAATAGTCACATCAAGCCGGGACTTCGCTGGTCCTGACCGCACCCCGGCGGGTTTGGCCGTAGGCAATGACGCAGTTGCGGCCAGCACTTTTCGCACTGTAGAGCGCCTTGTCCGCCGCTTTGAGCACCTCTTCCGCCGTACGCTGCTCTGGCATGCGCTCGGCGACGCCGATACTCACGGTGACCGACACACTGCTGGCCCGCGTGCCTGCACGGCGCTGGCGGCCTTGTTGGTCATCTTGCGGGCGGCTTTCCTGATTACGTAATTGAATGTTGTAGCTGGCGATGGACTCGCGCAACTCATCGAGATGCGGCATGCACTCGTCCAGCGTTTTGCCTGCGAAAACCAGCGCGAACTCTTCACCGCCGTAGCGATAGGCACGCCCCCCGCCGCCGACCTTGGACAGCTTGCTGGCGACCAGACGCAAGACCTGATCGCCGACATCGTGACCGTGGGTGTCGTTGAATTTCTTAAAATGATCGACGTCGCTCATGGCCAGTACGTAATTACGCCCCAGCCGTTGCAAGCGTTCGTTCAGAGCCCGACGCCCCGGCAAGCCGGTCAATTCGTCACGGAACGCCATTTGATACGCCTCATGCGCCACCGCGGCCGCAATCATCAACATCACCTGACTGCACATGATGTTGAGCGTGAACGGCAAGATGAAGGTTTGCGGCAACATCCAGAACAACCCTAGCAACCCCACCAATTGCGCAGCATGCAACGGTCGGGGATTGCGCCAGTACTGCCAGCCCAGCAACACAAAACCGATAAAAAACACCGGGTAAGACAACTGGATCAGGCTCATCCAGCTGCCATGCAGCGCGGGCCAGCGAATTTCGGCCAGCCAGTTCAGCAGGACCTGTGGGTAACTTTGCTCCAGCCCCAGGGCGACACTGCCCACGGCCAACAGCACCGCAAATCGCGCCACCAAGTCTTGAAACAGGTGGGTGCGCTCTTCCCAGGCCGCGTACAGGCTGTACAACAGCGGCAATAACAGTGAGCACAAATGGAACACCACGGCGGCATCTGTGCGCACATGCCCGTTGTCACGGTAGTAATCGGTCTGGGTATCAAGCAGGAAATAGGCGATGTACACCGTCAGCATTAAAAACAGTTCGCGCTGACGCCGGTAGACCGCGCAGTAAGCACCGCCCAATAACAACACAAGGGTGGGGAGCACGTTAAACAGTGAGGTGAAAAACACATTGAGGTGTTTGACATACGCAGCCGCAAGGCCCGCTGTGAGCAGCAGAAGAGACGGTAAAAAATGACTGAAACGTGCAGCAGAAGGACGCGACAAAAGTAAAGCTCCGACCTGAACAACCAAGTAGTGGCATTGTGCCTGCTTTTACCGCAGTTAAGCACACCTGGTGACGTCCCGTTCGCCTCGGCCATAGGTTTTAACGGCCGTCAACGTAAAAGCCTTAGGGGATTTGTCGGGTTTAAATGTTGCAGGACGCGTCCGGCATCTCCTCGTCATTGCCGAGCGTGGTGCAGGCTCGGCCCACAACGAAAAAAGCCGCTTCCCCCAAAGGAGAAGCGGCTTTCAGACTGCGACCCGGCGGGGCTTAGTAGCCCAGGTCGAAGTCTTCTTCTTTCATGTCCATCAGGTTGGCAGCGCCCGACAGCATGGCCGCAACATGAGTGCGAGTGCGTGGCAGGATGCGCTGGAAGTAGAAACGGGCAGTCTGCAATTTAGCTGTGTAGAACGCCTCTTCCGACGTGCCGGCAGCCAGTTTCTCAGCAGCCAGACGCGCCATGTCAGCCCAGAAGTACGCCAGGCAGGCATAACCCGAATACATCAGGTAGTCGACCGAAGCCGCGCCCACTTCTTCACGGTCCTTCATGGCTGCCATGCCGACCTTCATGGTCAGTTCGCCCCATTCTTTGTTCAGCGCAGCCAAAGGTGCGATGAACTCCTGAACGCCTTCGTTACCTTCGTTGTTCTGGCAGAACTTGTGCACGATCTTGGTGAAGCCTTTGAGGGCTTCGCCTTGGGTCATCAGCACTTTGCGGCCCAGCAGGTCGAGTGCCTGAATGCCGGTGGTGCCTTCGTACAGCATCGAAATACGGCTGTCGCGAACGTTTTGCTCCATGCCCCATTCAGAGATGAAACCGTGGCCGCCGTAAATTTGAACGCCGTGGTTGGCGGCTTCAAAACCCACTTCGGTCATGAACGCTTTTGCAATCGGCGTCATGAACGCCAGCAGGGCGTCGGCCTTCTTCTTCTCTTCTTCATCAACGCCGTATTTCACGATGTCGACTTGTTTGGCAGTGAAGTAGACCATCGCGCGGTTGCCTTCGGCGAATGCCTTCATGGTCAACAGCATGCGACGTACGTCCGGGTGGACGATGATCGGGTCAGCGGCTTTTTCCGGGAATTTAGGACCGGTCAGCGAACGCATTTGCAGGCGATCACGGGCGTATTTCAAGCCGCCCTGGAAACCGATTTCGGCGTGGGCAAGGCCTTGCAGCGCAGTCCCCAGGCGAGCGGTGTTCATGAAGGTGAACATGCAGTTCAGGCCTTTGTTCGGCGGACCGATCAGGAAGCCGGTGGCGCCGTCAAAGTTCATCACGCACGTGGCGTTACCGTGGATGCCCATTTTGTGCTCAAGGGAGCCACAGCTCACTGCGTTGCGCTCACCAATGGTGCCATCTGCATTGGGCACAAACTTGGGCACGATAAACAGCGAAATACCCTTCGTGCCAGACGGTGCGTCCGGCAGACGCGCCAGTACGATGTGGACGATGTTGTCGGCCATGTCATGTTCACCGGCCGAGATGAAAATCTTGGTGCCGGAAACTTTGTAGGAACCATCAGCCTGAGGCTCGGCCTTGGTGCGCAACATGCCCAGATCGGTGCCGCAGTGCGGTTCGGTCAGGCACATGGTGCCGGTCCATTCGCCGGTCACCAGCTTGCTCAGGTACGTCTCTTGCTGCTCGGGAGTGCCGTGCTCAGAGATGGTGTTCATCGCACCGTGGGACAGGCCGGGGTACATGCCCCACGACCAGTTGGCTTCACCGACCATTTCACTGACCGCCAGACCCAGCGACTCAGGCAGACCCTGGCCACCGTGCGCGACGTCATGGGCCAGGCTTGGCCAGCCGCCTTCCACAAATTGTTTGTAGGCTTCTTTGAAGCCAGTCGGGGTTTTAACGCCGGACTCGCTCCAGGTGCAGCCTTCGGTGTCACCCACACGGTTCAGAGGTGCCAGCACCTGCTCACAAAACTTGGCGCCTTCTTCAAGAATGGCGTCAACCATGTCAGGCGTAGCGTCCTGGCAAGCCGGCAGGCTCTGATAGTGCGCTTCGTAACCGAGCAGTTCGTCACGTACGAAGCGAATATCACGCAAGGGGGCCTTGTAATCAGGCATAGCGATAAACCTCTGCTGATGAATCCGGGAATGAACAACCGCGTAGAATTTGTTATTGCGGTCAAACAGGTGTTTGAAACATACGTTTACGCCCATTTATTGTCAAGCAGGCGCAATACGCCGTTCGTCCCGACGGACACACAGCAACCTGCCTTTGAAAAAAGCCATAAAACAGATGAGCGCAACAATGCCGGGGTGGCGTCTGGCTGCTTAAAGCAGCCTTGAGGATGATCCGGGGCAGACGTCGACACAGCCCGCAGCTGCGCCTATATCAGCACCCGCAAAATCAGGCGTAGGTATCGATCAACGTGCCAACCATTTCGTCAGCCGTGCGTACCACTTTGGCGCCGAGTTCGACTTGTGCTTTGCCTACGCTTAAATCAGCCACATCACTGGCAATATCAGAAAGCTGGCTACGATCAACGGCGCGCATGCGGTTGACCTGAGTATCGGAGGATTGGCTACCCAGCGAGCGATCAACCGTGGCATTGGCAATCTGCCCGGCGGCTTGATCAACCCGGTTCTGCCCGGCCTGAACGGTGCTCAGACCCGCGTAAAACGCAGAGCTTCCTGAGATTTCCATGGCGGCATGATCCTTTGAGGAGGTAATCGACCTTTATTCAAGCAGACCCGATGGCAAAAGGCCCGTCAAAAAAGCTCATGGCTACTGGCCAGTCGATAGGCCACAGCAATAGGGTCAGGCTCAGTCGAGCAGGTCCAGCTGCAGGTATTGCGCGACTGCCTCGGCGGTAGGTGACTTGAGCTTCGGCACGCGTCCCAGGCAGGGCGCAGGCAAACGCTCGGCCAAGGTAGCGAGGTTCTCTTCAAGACGTGAGGTTTTCGGGTCAATGATATTGGCCACCCAGCCAGCCAGTTGCAGGCCATCCTGAGCAATGGCTTCGGCCGTGAGCAAGGCATGGCTGATGCACCCCAGCCTCACACCCACCACCAGAATCACCGGCAACCCCAGCCCCCGAGCCACATCCGACAAACTGTCCTGCCCCGACAACGGCACGCGCCAACCGCCCGCGCCTTCTATCAGGGTGAAATCGGCTTGCTGATTGAGGATGCGCTGCATCGGTTTCAATAAGGCCTGCACCGTCAACGCCACGCCCGCCTCGCGGGCCGCGATGTGCGGCGCGATGGCGGGTTCAAACGCGACCGGGTTGATCTCCTCATAGCTCAATGCAACGGTGCATTGCGCCATCAGCGCCTGCGCGTCTGCGTTGCGCAACCCCTCAGGCGTAGCCTCGCACCCGGAGGCCACCGGCTTACCCGCTGCTGTGCTTAAACCCGCCGCGCGCGCTGCCTGTAACAGGCCTGCCGCGACCGTGGTTTTGCCCACATCGGTGTCCGTACCGGTTATGAAATAAGCAGGACTCATCGCGCTTTCTCCAAAATGCCGTAGACCACCTGATACGTCGCCGGAAGCCCTTGGGGCTGACGGAATTGTTCGTAAGCCGCCATCAGTGCCTGAAGCCGCGCCCTGCCGGTCAAGCCTTCAGGCCGACCCGGATTGAGGTTATGGGCGCCCAGGGCTTTGAGTTCATGGGTCAGATTGCGCACCTGAGGGTAGTGCAGCACATGGGGCTGAGTCTGCAAGCTGTGCACCTGAAAACCACTGTCGGCGCAGAGACGCTGGTATTGGCTGAACGCTCGAAAACGGTTCACGTGGACTTGCCCGTCAACCGCCTGCCAGCTGTCCCGCAATTCGCTCAACGTACCGACACACAGGCTGGCAAAGGCAAACACCCCGCCCGGTCTGAGCACGCGCTGCGCCTCCTTGAGCACAACGTCAAAATGCTCGCACCACTGCAACGCCAGACTGGAAAAAATCACGTCGCAACTGTTGCCTTGCAACGGCAAACATTCAGCGTCCCCGGCAATGAAGTACTGCGCTCCACCCAACGGCCGCGCATACGTCAACATGCCCTGCGCGATATCCAGTGCCACACCTTCACTGCCCGCAAACTGCTGACCCAGCACGCGACTGAAATAGCCGGTGCCACTGCCCACATCCAGCCAGCGCCGAGGGTTCAAATGAGGGGGTAATCGCCCGACCAATTCATGACCGACCGCACGCTGAAGGTCAGCCACGCTGTCATAAGAGGCTGCTGCACGCGAAAACGAAACCGCAACCAGACGTTTGTCCGGCAGGTTGCCCACACTCAGATCAGTCATCACCCAACTCGTTTAAAAAACTCTGAATCGCCGCCGCCAGTTCGTGGGGTGCTTGCAGAAGAAACGCGTGACAGGCCTGTTCCATCAGACCCACTTGGACATCGGGCAATAACGCCAGCAAATCGCTGGCCGCTTGCGCGGGCACCAGCCCGTCTTGCCCGGCGAAAACGTGAAACTGCGGCCCGTTAAACGCTTTAAGCGCCTGGCGCGTGTCCAGCGTAGCGAGCAACTCGAGCCCCGCCAGCAAGGTGTCCGGCTGCGCGTTCGGTGCTCCGTTGAGCAGCAGGCTGGCCATGGCCTTGCCGTCACTGCACAACAAAGAGAAACGCTTCAACGTTGTGTTCGGCGCTTCACGAAATCCGTTGATAAACGCGTCAAACGTGGCCGGTGGCATGGCACCTGGCCATTCTTCGGTGCTGACAAAACGCGGATTACTGGCCAGCGTCACCAACCCGCAACAACGTTCTGCTCTGCGCGCAGCCAACTCACTGGCGAGCATACCGCCCAACGACCACCCCCCCAGCCAGACGTCTTGAGGCACAGCAGCATCGAGTTCATCGAGCCAGTCGTCCAATTGCGCGGACGCAAGCACAGGCAAGGGTTCAATCTCGACCCGCAGGTGCTCGTTCAGCCCTTGCAAGGCGGCCGCCAAAGGCTCCAGCGGCGACACACCCAGCCCCCAGCCCGGCAACAAAATCAAGCGGTCACGCATGGTCCGGCTCCACGGTTGGGCAGCAGTCGTTTAATGCGTCTAACAGTAGCTGCACGTGGGCTTCTGTGTGCGCGGCCGACAAGGTGACACGCAAACGCGCACCGCCAACGGGCACGGTCGGCGGGCGGATGGCGGTCACCAGCAAGCCGCGCGCACGCAATTGCTGCGATACCTGCACGGCCTTCGCGCTGTCACCGATAAGGATGGGTTGAATTGGCGTAAGGCTGTCCATCAGTTGCAGGCCAATCTGCTCGGCCCCTTGACGGAACTGACGAATCAACAGGTTCACGTGCTCACGTCGCCAGTGTTCACTGCGCAGCAGTTCGAGGCTCTTTAACGTCGCGCACGCCAGCGCAGGCGGCTGACTGGTGGTGTAGATGTAAGGACGGGCGAACTGAATCAGGCTTTCGATCAACGCCTCACTGCCCGCCACAAATGCACCGCTGGTGCCGAAGGCTTTGCCAAGGGTTCCGATCAGCACGGGAACATCGTCCAGCCCCAAGCCGAAATGCTCGACAATCCCGCCGCCGGTTGCCCCCAGCGGCCCGAAGCCATGGGCATCATCGACCATCAGCCAGGCACCTTTGGCCTTGGCTTCGCGGGCCAGCGCGGGCAGGTCGGCCAGATTGCCGTCCATGCTGAACACGCCGTCCGTGACCACCAATGTATCGCCGACAGCTTTCTCCAGGCGCTTGCCCAAACTGGCGGCATCGTTGTGCAGGTAACGGTTAAAGCGCGCCCCGCTCAACAGCCCCGCATCCAGCAATGACGCATGGTTGAGGCGGTCTTCCAGCACGGTATCGCCCTGCCCGACCAGCGCTGTGACGGCCCCCATGTTGGCCATGTAGCCATTACTGAACAGCAACGCACGCGGACGACCGGTGAACTCGGCCAGCGCTTCTTCGAGTGCGTGGTGCGCACGGCTATGACCGATCACCAAATGCGATGCCCCGCCGCCGACTCCCCAACGCGAAGCGCCTTGTTGCCAGGCTTCGATAACCTGCGGGTGATTGGCAAGGCCCAGGTAGTCGTTGTTGCAAAAGGCCAGTAACGGCTGCCCGTCTACCACCACGCGTGGGCCTTGGGGGCTTTCAAGCAAAGGGCGATGGCGATAGAGGTTTTTCGCCCGGCGCGCAGCCAGACGGTCAGATAAATCAAAAGACATGCTGAGCAAGCCCCCTTGTAGCCACTGTTGCAGGCTGCGAAAAGCTGAGCGGCGGCCACCGCCGTACCGTCACAGACCCGATCTCAGCCTGCGCCAGCGCCGACCGTTGCGGTGGATGGCGTTAAACCGCAGCGTTGTAGAACTGCTCGCTGGATTTCTGATCCATCAGGGCGTGCTCGATAGCCGCCTGATGCACTTCGTCAGCATGATCTTCACGGGCCTCGGGGAGGATGCCCAGGCGACTGAACAACTGCATGTCCTTGTCCGCTTGCGGGTTGGACGTGGTGAGCAGTTTGTCGCCGTAAAAAATCGAGTTGGCCCCGGCCAAAAATGCCAGTGCCTGCATTTGTTCGTTCATGGCCTCGCGCCCGGCGGACAACCGTACATGGCTCTTGGGCATCATGATGCGCGCCACGGCCAACATGCGGATGAAGTCGAACGGGTCAACATCGTCAGCATTTTCCATCGGTGTCCCCGCCACTTTTACCAACATGTTGATCGGCACCGATTCCGGGTGCTCCGGCAAGTTGGCCAGTTGAATCAGCAAATTGGCCCGGTCATCGAGCGACTCCCCCATGCCCAGAATGCCGCCCGAGCAAATTTTCATGCCCGCATCGCGCACATAACTCAGGGTTTGCAAGCGCTCACTGTAAGTGCGGGTGGTGATGATGCTGGTGTAGAACTCCGGTGAGGTATCGAGGTTGTGGTTGTAATAGTCGAGCCCGGCGTGGGCCAGGGCTGCGGTTTGCTCCTGATCGAGCTTGCCCAGCGTCATGCAGGTTTCCAGGCCCAGCGCCTTCACGCCTTCAACCATTTTCAACACATAGGGCATGTCTTTGGCCGACGGGTGCTTCCAGGCGGCGCCCATGCAAAAACGCGTGGCGCCAATGGCCTTGGCTTTTGCCGCCTCCTCCAGCACGGCCTGAACCTGCATCAATTTCTCTTTCGCCAGCCCGGTGTTGTAGTGGCCCGACTGCGGACAATATTTGCAATCTTCCGGGCAGGCGCCGGTTTTGATCGAAAGCAGCGTCGACACCTGTACCCGGTTAGCGTCGAAATGCGCGCGGTGAACACCTTGCGCCGTAAACATCAGGTCATTGAACGGCTGGGTAAACAACGCCCGCACTTCGGCTAAAGACCAATCATGACGCATGGTGTTAAAGGTGCTGGCGCTCATCGGCGTCTCTCTTGTTTATGCTTTGGTTTAGGCCTGAAGCACGTTCTTCAGGCACGGCACGGATGGCCGGTATGTTTAAGGATGTGACATACGCTGTCAATCAAGATAAATACGGAGGTTTACATCTGGTCATTTAATGTACAGACCTGTTTGCTGTGCGATGAGCGCTCCACTGCCGGTGAAGCAGTGTGCGGGCCCTGCAAACATGAACTCCCGTGGCTGAAAACCCCGTGCCAGCGATGCGCCCTGCCGCTGTCTATGCCTGGCCTGACCTGTGGGAATTGCCTTAAACACCCGCCAGCTTTTGAATACGTACATGCCCCGTGGACCTACGACTTCCCGGTGGACAGCCTGATCCTGCGTTTCAAGCACAACAGTCGCTGGCCGTTTGGCCGCCTGTTGGCAGAACTTCTCGGCAAATCACTGCTGGATGCTTACCAACATTCACGCCCGCGCCCTGACATCCTGCTGCCCGTTCCCCTGTCCACGGCCCGGCAGCGGCAACGCGGTTACAACCAGTCCGGCATGCTGGGCAAGTGGCTCAATGAACGCCTTGATATTCCCTGCCAGGCGCACTGGCTGCTGCGCACCCTGGACACCCCGGCACAGCAAGGGCTTAACGCTAAAACCCGTAAACGCAACCTGCTCAACGCCTTCGCGCTGGCGCCTGACGCCCAAGTACGCGGGTTGCACGTGGCCCTAGTGGATGACGTGGTGACCACCGGTGCCACGGCCCAAAGCCTCGCCGTTATGTTGCTCAAGGCCGGGGCGAAACGGGTGGATGTGTACTGCCTGGCACGCACGCCAAAGCCGGACGGGCCGACTTGACGACGCCCCGGCAAGTGGGCACTTTGCCAAGCCCACCTGCCAATTGAATCAATCGTCATGCATTTGCCGACATTGCTTACGCAGCACATCGTTCGCCGCCCCCAGCGCATAGCGCTGTTGCAGCACATTGCCGAGCAGGGTTCGATCACCCGAGCCGCCAAAAGCGCCGGTATGAGTTACAAGGCTGCATGGGACGCCATTGACGAACTCAACAATCTGGCGCAAACCCCATTGGTAGAGCGCAGCGTGGGTGGCAAGGGCGGTGGCGGCGCCCGGTTGTCGGTGGCGGGCGAGCGTGTGCTGCGGCTTTATCAACGCCTGCAAGTGTTGCAAAGCCAAGTACTCGAAGCCGCGGAAGAAGCGCAAGACCTCGAGCTGCTAGGCCGCCTGATGTTGCGAACCAGCGCCCGCAACCAGTTGCACGGCACCGTGAAAACGATTCGCGGACACGGCCATTACGACCAGATTGATCTGCAACTCGGCGGCGGACTGAGCCTGCAGGCCGACATCACTCGCGACAGCACGCAGCGTTTGGAACTTGAACCCGGTACGCAGGTGGTGGCCTTGATCAAGGCAGGTTGGTTGCAGCTAATAAAGCCCGACGCAGCGGTTGCGGGCCATAACCGGTTACACGGCAGGATCGAACAGATTTTCCACGCCAACGACGGGCCAAGCGAAGTGCGCATCAGCTTGCCCAATGGCCAGACACTGTGTGCGCTGAGCGAAGCGCAACACCTCGAAACACTCGGATTGGTTGTGGGCAGTGAAGCACTGGTGCAGTTCGCGCCGACGCTGGTGCTGTTGGGGACGCCGCTTTAGCGCATCGATCGCAGTCATTTGAAACATCCCTGTCACACCCTCTGATTAAGGTGGCTGCCAAAACCGTTGCGAGGGCAGCCTGCCATGAACCTATTACAAGAAGACCAAACCACCGACCTTGAACAGATCATCGGCCTCAGCCGTCGGGGTTTCATAAGTGCGGGCGCCTTGTGTGGCGCGGCAATGTTTCTGGGCGGTAGCCTGCTGAGCCGCAGCGTGCTGGCAGACGGGGTTCGCGCAGCGTCCAGCCCGTTACTGGGTTTCAACAGTATCGACGCAGCTACCACCGACGCCATCACCTTGCCGCCCGGCTATCGCGCCTCGGTACTGATCAGTTGGGGCCAACCGTTGCAAGCGGGTGGCCCGGCCTTCAAGCCCGACGGCACCGGCACGGCGGCGCAGCAGGAAGTGCAATTGGGCGATAACAATGACGGCATGAGCCTGTTTGCATTCCCCGACGACCCCAACCGCGCACTGATGGCCATCAACAACGAATACACCAACTATCGCTACCTCTACCCCCACGGCGGACAGCCGACCTCGGCCGAAGATGCGCACAAAGCGCAGGCCAGTGAAGGCGTGTCGGTGATTGAAATTCAGCGCACGGGCGACCGCTGGCAATTTGTTCAAGGTTCGCCATTCAACCGGCGCATTCACGGCAATACGCCCATTCGCCTGAGCGGTCCCGCCGCCGGTCATGCGTTGCTCCGCACCCAGGCCGACAGCACCGGTACCCGGGCGTTGGGCACGTTTCAGAACTGCGCCAACGGTAAAACCCCGTGGGGCACGTATTTGACGTGCGAAGAAAACTTCACTGACTGCTTTGGCAGCACCGATCCGAATCAAACCTTTAACGCTGCGCAAAAGCGCTACGGCGTGGTCGCAGCCAGTAAAGACATCAATTGGCACCTGCACGACCCGCGCTTCGACCTGGCGTACAACCCCAACGAACTGAACCGTCACGGCTGGGTGGTGGAAATCGACCCGTTCGACCCGCACTCAACGCCGGTCAAGCGCACGGCACTGGGCCGTTTCAAACACGAGAACGCCGCGCTGGCTGAAACCCGCGACGGCCATGCCGTGGTGTACATGGGCGACGATGAGCGCGGGGAGTTCATTTACAAATTCATCAGCCGCGACAAGATTGACCACCAAAACCCCAAGGCCAATCGCGACTTGCTGGACCACGGCACGTTGTATGTCGCACGGTTTGACAATGGCGACAGCCAACCCGACCGGCCCAAGGGCAAAGGCCAATGGATCGAACTGAGCCACGGCAAAAACGGTATCAACGCGGGCAGCTGTTTCGCCAATCAGGCTGAAGTGCTCATCCATGCCCGCCTGGCCGCCAGCGCGGTCGGCGCCACGCGCATGGATCGGCCGGAGTGGATCGTCGTCAGCCCCAAGGACGGCCAGGTGTATTGCACCCTGACCAACAACGTTAAACGCGGAGAAGACGGTCAGCCCGTCGGCGGCCCCAACCCGCGCGAGAAGAATGTGTACGGGCAAATCCTGCGCTGGAGCGAACAGGGCAATGACCATGGCGCTGCCCATTTTGACTGGGATTTGTTCGTTGTCGCAGGCAACCCGGCCGTGCACCCTCAGCAGCCCAAGGGCGGGTCGGCCAACATCACCCCGCAAAACATGTTCAATAGCCCGGACGGCATGGGCTTTGACGACGCGGGAAGGCTCTGGATCCTGACCGACGGCGACGTCAGCAATACCGGCGACTTTGCCGGCATGGGCAACAACCAGATGCTGTGCGCCGACCCGAACACGGGTGAAATTCGCCGTTTCATGGTCGGCCCGGTTGGCTGCGAAGTGACGGGGATCAGCTTTGCCCCGGATCAGAAAACCCTGTTCGTGGGCATTCAGCATCCGGGCGAAAATGGCGGCTCCACCTTCCCCGAGCACCTGCCCAACGGCACGCCGCGCTCCTCGGTAATGGCCATCAGCCGCGAAGACGGTGGCATTGTCGGCGCGTGAGGAAAACACCCGGGGGGCAATGGATATCTATCGCCCCCTGTTCAGCTGTCTGCGCTAACATGCGGGGCCGGACGCGGCAGCCTGCTGCGCGCAGGAGTCAGCATGTCTCATCCGTTTGCAACACTTACCCCCGATCTGGTGCTCGATGCCGTTGAAAGCATCGGTTTTCTCAGCGACGCCCGCGTGCTCGCGCTCAACAGTTATGAAAACCGCGTGTATCAAGTTGGCATTGAAGGCTCGGAACCGCTGATCGCCAAGTTCTACCGCCCACAGCGCTGGACCAACGAAGCCATTCTCGAAGAACACCGTTTCACTTTTGAACTGGCCGACTGTGACGTGCCAGTGGTCGCACCGTTGATTCACAACGGCGAAAGCCTGTTCGAACACGCCGGTTTCCGCTTCACCCTGTTCCCCCGCCGCGGCGGCCGTGCGCCAGAGCCGGGCAACCTCGATCAACTTTATCGCCTCGGGCAATTGCTCGGCCGCCTGCACGCGGTCGGGGCAACCAAACCGTTCGAACACCGCGAAGCACTGGGTGTGAAGAACTTTGGCCATGACTCCCTGACAACCTTGCTTGAAGGCAACTTCATACCCCGCAGTTTGCTCCCGGCCTACGAGTCCGTGGCACGTGATCTGCTCAAGCGCGTCGAAGATGTATACGCCGCCACGCCCCACACCAACATCCGCATGCACGGCGATTGCCACCCCGGCAACATGATGTGCCGCGACGAGGTGTTCCACATTGTCGACCTGGATGACTGTCGCATGGGGCCTGCGGTGCAGGACCTGTGGATGATGCTCGCCGGGGATCGTCAGGAATGCGTGGGGCAGTTGTCCGAATTGATGGACGGCTACAGCGAATTCCATGATTTCAACCCGCGTGAACTGGCGTTGATCGAGCCGCTGCGCGCCCTGCGCCTGATGCATTACAGCGCCTGGCTGGCAAGGCGCTGGGACGATCCGGCGTTCCCCCATAGCTTTCCGTGGTTTGGCACCGAACGCTATTGGGGCGATCAGGTGCTGGCCTTGCGCGAGCAATTGTCAGCATTGAATGAAGAACCGCTGAAGTTGTTTTAACCGCCCTGACACTGCGTTGCCGCCGCCCCGGACTGAGAAGGTTTTCGCAGCCTCGGGCGGCGGTAGCAAAATCCTGTCTGCCCCTGCCTTTCACACGACACCTTGGTAAAACCTGCTTACACTCTTGCCCTCACAGTGTCTGACAGTTGTTCACGCAAGGATTTCGCATGCAAGCCGCCAACCCGCGCCACGGGTACATTCTGGGCCTTAGCGCCTACATCATCTGGGGCCTGTTCCCCATCTACTTCAAGCTGCTGGCCAGCGTTCCCGCCGCAGAAATCATCGTCAACCGCGTGCTCTGGTCCGCTCTGTTCGGTTCGTTGCTGTTGCTGGTGTGGAAGCATCCCGGGTGGTGGCAAGAACTGCGCGACAACCCCAAGCGCCTTGCTGTGCTGACCGTCAGCGGCTTGCTGATTGCAGCCAACTGGCTGACCTACGTGTGGGCGGTCAACAATGATCGGATGCTGGAAGCCAGCCTCGGGTATTACATCAACCCGCTGGTCAACGTGCTGTTGGGCATGTTGTTACTGGGCGAGCGTCTGCGTCGGTTGCAGTGGATCGCCGTAGGGTTGGCGGCAGTCGGCGTGGCACAGCAAGTGTGGCAAGTGGGCAGCCTGCCCTGGGTGTCGCTGGCCCTGGCGTTGACCTTTGGCTTTTATGGGCTGATCCGCAAACAGGCGCCGGTCAAGGCATTGCCCGGCCTGGTGGTTGAAACCTGGATTCTGGTGCCGATTGCCATTGGCTGGCTGCTGATGCACCCCGAAGCCAACAGCGCGCACGCCGAATTCTGGGCCAGCTCAGAAGCCTGGCTGCTGGTGGCCGCAGGCCCGGCAACGCTAATCCCGCTGGTGTGTTTCAACGCAGCGGCACGGCATTTGCCCTACACCACGTTGGGTTTCATGCAGTACTTGGCACCCACGCTGGTGCTGATTCTGGCTGTCACACTGTACGGCGAGCACTTGTCTGAAAGTACCCTGATCGCGTTCATGTTCATTTGGGCGGGGTTGCTGGTGTACAGCATCGATGCGTGGGTCAACCTGCGCCGCCGCGCCTGATCAAAAAACGTACACTTCGTTGCAGGCCATACCGCCTATGGCCTGCAACGATGTTTCCAACGGTTATCCACAGGCAGGTGCAGCGTTTCATGGGATAACCTTTCGCCTTATTCCTCTGTGCGTAACTTCAACTCAACCAGTAGTTCATCGGCGAGGGTTTCCAAACGTTGTTGCAGCACCTCCAGCGACAGCGTCAGCGGCACCGCCAGAATGGCTTCGGCATGAAACAACGGTTCATTGCTCATGGGCGCCGGGCGCACCTCAGTCACCAGTCGCTCCAGACTGACGTCATGCTCAGTTAGCACCTTCGTGATATCACGCACGATCCCCGGGCGGTCGTTGCCGACCAAGTCCATGGCGATGGGCTTCCAGGTGCAGGCCTGCTCAATCCCGCTTTCCGCCACCAACACCCGAATACCTTCCGCTTCCAGCGCCATGAGCGCATCCACCAGCGCTTCGTACGTTTCAGCACTGACTCCGACACGCAAGATCCCGGCGAACTGTCCGGCCATGCGCGACATACGGCTCTCCAGCCAATTGCCGCCATGTTCAGCAATGCACTGGGCGATGCGCTCGACCTGACCCGGTTTGTCCGGGGCAAAGACCGTAATCACGAGATGGTTCATGGCGCCAACACTCTGAAAAGATGTCGATTGAGTATAGGCAACCCTGCGCAATCCGCGTGGCCGGCTACAGTGGGCTGCGCACCGGCTCTTTCAGCATCCGGGCAGTGAACTCAGCGGCACGAAAACAGCGCCAGCGCATTAAATTGTGTACTGTTTTTAGAATTATCTGGAACAACCTGTGTGTTTCTTGAGAACATCCTGTTCTTCTACATGACCAAACCCGTAAAAATGGTCGTGGAACGACGTGATTAGTCTGATTTTCACATCTGCAATTGATCATGTAGTATGCCCCGGCGACCACTACATAATTCGTAACACGGTCCGCCAAAGCGTCTGCAATACCCCGTACAACCCCGCAAGCATGAGCCACGCGGTGTTTTAAGAAGCGCTCCAGGCTTTAAATAAAAATGAGTGAGGCAAGCAATGACTGAACACGTTCACGTCGGTGGCCTGCAGGTCGCCAAAGTCCTGTTCGACTTCGTAAACAACGAAGCTATCCCCGGTACCGGTCTGAATGCCGACCAGTTCTGGGCCGGTGCCGACAAGGTTATTCACGACCTGGCACCCAAGAACAAAGCACTGCTCGCCAAACGCGATGATTTGCAGGCGCGGATCGACGCCTGGCACCAGGCTCAGGCTGGCAAGGCCCATGACGCCGTGGCTTATAAAGCCTTCCTCCAAGACATTGGGTATCTGCAGCCAGAAGCCGCGGATTTCCAGGCAACGACGCAAAACGTCGATGACGAAATCGCCCGCATGGCCGGCCCGCAGTTGGTGGTGCCCGTAATGAATGCGCGCTTTGCCCTCAACGCGTCGAACGCCCGTTGGGGTTCGCTGTATGACGCGCTGTACGGCACCGATGCCATCAGCGAAGCCGATGGTGCTGAAAAAGGCAAAGGCTACAACAAGGTACGCGGCGACAAGGTGATTGCCTTCGCCCGCGCCTTCCTCGACGAGGCCGCGCCGCTGGCCAACGGCTCCCACGTCGACTCGCTGGGTTATGCCGTGGTCAACGGCGCCCTGCAGGTGGCCCTCAAGGGCGGCGCCAGCAGCGGCCTGCGCGACGCAGCGCAACTGATCGGCTACCACGGCGAAGCCGCCGCACCGACCGCCGTGCTGCTCAAACACAACGGTCTGCACTTTGAAATCCAGATCGACGCCTCAAGCCCTGTCGGCCAGACCGACGCCGCTGGCGTCAAAGACGTGCTGATGGAGGCCGCGCTGACCACCATCATGGACTGCGAAGATTCCGTGGCCGCCGTCGATGCTGACGACAAAGTGGTGATCTACCGTAACTGGCTGGGCCTGATGAAGGGCGATCTCAGCGAGCAAGTGTCCAAGGGCGGCCAGACCTTCACCCGCACCATGAACCCTGACCGTGAGTACACCGCACCCAATGGCGGTTCGGTGAACCTGCACGGCCGTTCGCTGCTGTTCGTGCGCAACGTGGGTCACTTGATGACCATCGACGCGATCCTCGACAAAGATGGCAACGAGGTGCCGGAAGGCATCCTCGACGGCCTGATTACCAGCCTCGCGGCGATCCACAGCCTCAATGGCAATACCTCGCGCCGCAACAGCCGCACGGGTTCGGTTTACATCGTGAAACCGAAAATGCACGGGGCTGAAGAAGCGGCGTTTACCAACGAGCTGTTCGGGCGCATCGAAGACGTACTGAACCTGCCGCGCAATACCCTTAAAGTCGGGATCATGGACGAGGAGCGCCGCACTACGGTCAACCTCAAAGCCTGCATCAAGGCTGCCAGCGAGCGCGTGGTGTTCATCAACACCGGCTTCCTGGACCGCACCGGCGACGAAATTCACACGTCGATGGAAGCCGGCCCGATGGTGCGCAAGGCCGACATGAAAGCCGAGAAGTGGATTTCGGCCTACGAGAACAACAACGTCGATGTCGGCTTGAGCACTGGCCTGCAAGGCCGTGCCCAAATCGGTAAAGGCATGTGGGCCATGCCGGACCTGATGGCCGCGATGCTCGAGCAGAAAATCGCTCACCCGCTGGCGGGCGCCAACACCGCCTGGGTGCCGTCGCCGACGGCCGCTGCGCTGCACGCGTTGCACTACCACAAGGTCGACGTGTTCGCCCGCCAGGCCGAACTGGCCAAGCGCGCCAAAGCGTCGGTGGACGACATTCTGACCATCCCGCTGGCCGTGAACCCGCAGTGGACGCCCGAGCAGATCCAGAACGAACTGGACAACAACGCGCAAGGCATCCTGGGTTACGTGGTGCGCTGGATCGATCAGGGCGTGGGCTGTTCGAAGGTGCCGGACATCAATGACATCGGCCTGATGGAAGACCGCGCGACGCTGCGAATTTCGAGCCAGCACATCGCCAACTGGCTGCGTCACGGCATTGTGAACGAGGCACAGGTCATGGCCAGCCTCAAGCGCATGGCACCCGTGGTGGACCGCCAAAACGCCAACGACCCCCTGTACCGCCCGCTGGCCCCGGACTTTGACAGCAACATCGCCTTCCAGGCGGCGGTCGAACTGGTGATCGAAGGCACAAAACAGCCCAACGGCTACACCGAGCCCGTGCTGCATCGTCGTCGCCGCGAGTTCAAGGCTAAAAATGGTCTGTAACTAAGCGTTAGCTGCGTGTGATAAACAACCCCGGCCCTTTGAGCCGGGGTTTTTTATGGCCTGCTAATCTATGCGCAACTCACGCTTGATCAGTTTGATCAGGTGCCCGGTGTCGAAGGGTTTGAGCAAAAAATCCAGCACGCTAAGGTGCATCGCGGCAATGGTGTCGCGTACACCGGCATCGCCGGACATGATAATCACCGGCAGATTGGCCCACTGTGAATTGCGCACCGTACGGATCAAGTGCAAACCGTCATCTTGAGGCAGGCGTAAATCGGTGAGGATCAAGCCAATGGTTTTATCGGCCATCAGTGCCTTCAGGGCATCTTCGGAAGTGCCCGCCTTGACCGATGGTATGCCATGCATCTGTAACAATTCGCACAGCAGATCGCAGGCCAGCTGATCGTCTTCGACAACCAATACCCGCTGTGTCGGCTGAGCGCGAGCAGGCGCTTTCATCACCTCAATCAGGGCTTCCCGTTCGGCGTCGCTCAATATGTCGTGTTCGGTCATACGGTTCTCAAACGGGGCTAAACAGTCAAATATCCTACTGGGGCTGTCAGCTTTTCGTCAGTCTCAGCCTCAATGTGCGCTCGCCACACGGCATTTCCAACCCTTGCAACACAATTTACTGACCTGATTTCTGTGAAGTGATTCAAATATGCCAATAGGCCATTATCCCGGCCTGCCCTGCCATAGACTTACGTCCAATGGGCACGTGGCCGAAGACAACCGAGCATGAGACACATCAAGACGACAGGGGGCTGTACCCCGGCATAACAACAACGGTCAGACATGCGGTAACGGTCAATGAGTAAATCGGATGCGTTTCTCCAGGCAGGAAAAACCGCGGTGTTGCAGAACATTCACGGCACCATGCAGTTTTTGCAGCGATTCCCGCCCTTCAACCAAATGGAAAATGCCCACCTGGCGTTTCTGGTCGAGCAGTGCCAATTGCGCTTCTATGGGCCTGGCGAAAGCATCATTCGACCCGCTGATGGTCCGGTTGAGCATTTCTACATCGTCAAGCAAGGGCGCGTGGTGGGCGAGCGCACGCATGTCGGCCGTCAAGAAGCCGAGACCACGTTTGAAATCACCGCAGGCGAGTGCTTCCCCCTCGCGGCCCTGCTGGGCGAGCGGGCCACCCGCACTGAGCACCGTGCCGCCGAAGACACCTTCTGTCTGCAATTAAACAAGCCCGCCTTTATCAAACTGTTCGCCCTGTCCGAAGAGTTTCGTGACTTCGCCCTGCGCGGGGTCAGCAGCTTGCTGGACAAGGTTAATCAACAAGTTCAGCAAAAGGCCGTTGAAACCCTCGGCACGCAATATTCGCTCAATACCCGGCTGGGCGAACTGGCCATGCGCCATCCCGTCACGTGCCTGCCTGCAACAGCCCTGCGCGAAGCCGTGCGGCTGATGCATGAGCAACAAGTGGGCAGCATCGTGGTGGTGGACGAACGCAAGGCGCCGCTGGGGATTTTCACCCTGCGCGATTTACGCCAGGTGGTGGCCGCCGGCACCCAGGATTTCGAACACGCCATCGAACTGCACATGACACCGGGGCCGTTCTACTTGTCCCCCGACCACAGCGCGTTCGATGCGGCGATCGCCATGACCGAACGTCACATTGCCCACGTGTGCCTGGTCAAAGACCAGCGCCTGTGCGGCGTGGTGTCCGAGCGCGACTTGTTCTCCCTGCAACGGGTGGACCTGGTGCACTTGGCGCGCACCATTCGCCATGCCCCACGGCTGGACAACCTGATCAGCCTGCGCGGCGAGATCGGTCAGTTAGTGGAGCGCATGCTGGCCCACGGCGCGTCGTCGACTCAAATCACCCACATCATCACCCTGCTCAACGACCACACCGTGTGCCGCGTGATCGAGCTGGTGCTGGCCGAGAAGGGCGATCCCGGCGTGCCCTTTACCTGGTTGTGCTTCGGCAGCGAGGGCCGTCGCGAGCAGACACTGCACACCGATCAGGACAACGGCATCCTGTTCGACGCGGCCGATGCGGCGCAGGCGGCCGAGATTCGTCAGCGCTTGCTGCCCATCGCCCAGCTCATCAACACGCACCTGGCAGCCTGTGGCTTCACCCTGTGCAAAGGCAACATCATGGCGGGCAACCCCGACCTGTGCTTATCCCGAGCCGAATGGGCGCGCCGCTTCGCAGCCTTCATCCGCGAAGCGACCCCCGAAAATCTGCTAGCGTCGAGCATCTACTTCGACCTGCGCGTGGTGTGGGGCGACGAAAGCGGCTGCCAGCAGTTGCGCCGCGGGATACTTGAGCAAGTGGCTGACAATCGCCTGTTCCAACGCATGATGGCCGACAATGCCTTGCGCCATCGTCCGCCCGTGGGGCGTTTCCGTGAGTTTGTACTCGAGCGCAAAGGCAGTGACAAAGCCACCCTTGACCTTAAAGTGCAAGGCCTGACGCCCTTTGTGGACGGCGCCCGGTTACTGGCGCTGGCCCATGGCGTGGAGGCCATCAACACCCTGGAGCGTTTGCGCCAACTGGTGGCGCTCGGCGTCATTGAAGCGCTGGACGGCGCGGCATACGAAGAGGCGTATCACTTCATCCAGCAAACGCGCATGCAACAGCACCAGTTGCAAACGCGGGAAAATCGACCGTACTCCAACCGCGTCGACCCGGACCGCCTCAACCAGCTCGACCGCCGCATCCTGCGCGAAGCGCTGCGTCAGGCCCAACGACTGCAAAGCAGCCTGGCGCTGCGGTATCAGCTATGAGCCTGTTCTCGTGGTTGCTGCCGCGCAAAACCCCGGTGTTGAGCCTTGAACAGCAAGAACGTCTGCTGCAATTGCCCCCCTCGCCAGGGTTGGGCGAGACCTCATTGCGCAGCCAGCGCTGGGTAGTGGTCGATCTGGAGACCAGCGGCCTGAACCTCAACCGTGACCAAGTGCTGTCGATTGGCGCGATGGTGATTGAGGATGGCGCCATTGATCTGGGCCAAGCGTTTGAGCGCACGTTGCTGCGCACCCACAACCCGCTGAGCCCCAGCGTGTTACTGCATGGTTTGGGGCCGGAGGCGATTGCCGCCGGCTGCGACCCCGCCGATGCGCTGCTCGACTTCATGGCCTTTGTGGGGGACAGCCCGCTGCTGGCGTTCCATGCCCCGTTTGACCAGCACATGCTGGGGCGGGCCTTAAAAGACAGCCTGGGGTATCGCTTGCAACACCCGTTCATGGACGTCGCGGCACTGGCACCTATGCTGTGCCCACAAGCCGACTTGCGTGACGCGGGGCTGGACCACTGGGTCAGGCACTTCAACTTGCAGGTTGAAGACCGCCACAACGCCAGTGCCGACGCGCTGGCCACTGCCGAACTGGCGCTGATCCTGTTCAGCCGGGCCCGCGCCCAACACCTCGACAGCCCCCTGGCTCTGCAACAGCGACTGAATCAGTGGCAACGGCGCAACCAGATGCACAGCTTTTAACCGGTTGCGGTGTCGCTGCGCCCCGGCAGCGACGGCGACCACCGCCCACTCCCCGCCATCCGATGAGCGTCAATTGCGCATGGCTTTTGGCTCTGACACAATCGCGAATAATTATCGTTAGTTAAAACGCGCAGTCGGTGATGCCTTTGTCGTCAGTCCAAAATCCCCACAGTGAGCTGGTTGGAGCGCTGTATCGCGACCATCGCAGCTGGTTGCTGGCGTGGTTGAGGCGCAATGTGGCCTGTCCGCAACGGGCCGAAGACTTGAGCCAGGACACCTTCGTGCGCCTGCTCGGCCGAACCGAACTGCAACCGCCCCGTGAACCCCGCGCTTTTTTGGCCGCCATTGCCAAAGGCCTGTTGTTCGACTATTTCCGGCGCGCCGCGCTGGAACAGGCTTACCTCAACGAATTAATGCTGATACCCGAAGCCGAGCAGCCCTCGCCTGAAGAACAACAATTGATCCTCGAAGACCTCAAGGCCATTGATCGCTTGCTGGGCAAGCTGTCGAGCAAGTCCCGCGCAGCCTTTCTTTACAGCCGCCTCGACGGCCTGACCCACGCCGAAATCGCTGACCGTCTGGGCGTGTCGGTGCCTCGGGTGCGCCAGTACCTGGCCCAAGGCATTCGCCAGTGCTACATCGCACTGTATGGCGAACCGACATGAGTCAGGCCAACAGCAAACCGGTGTCCGCTCGCGTGCTCGACGCTGCCATTGCCTGGCAGTTGTGCCTGGACTGCGGCAACGGCAGCGACGTTGAACAGGCCGAATTCGCCAAGTGGTACGCCGCCAGCGAAGAACACGCCCGCGCGTGGCTGCAACTGGGCATGCTCGACCATCGCTTCAGCACAGCCAGCATCCCGGCCCGCAATGCCTTGCTCAACGCACGGCACACCGCCCACCGACGCCTGCGCAAAGTCGGCAGCGGGCTGGCCAGCCTTGCACTGGTAATCGGACTGACTGTACTCGCCGGTAAAAATTACCTGCCGATGGACTACTGGATGGCCGATCAGCGCACCGCCACCGGCGAACAGCGCATGGTAACACTTGCCGAAGGCACCCTGCTCAACCTCAACACCCACAGCGCCGTGGACGTACGGTTTGACGAACGCACACGCCTGATCGTGCTACATGAAGGCGAAATCATGGTGCAAACCGGCCACAACGATGCCCGCCCGTTTATCGTCAAAACCCGCGATGGCAGCCTGCGCGCTTTGGGCACCCGGTTTCTGGTCAAGCGCGAAGACGACGGCACCCGCCTCAGCGTCCTGCAATCGCGGGTCGCCGCGCACCCCGAAAGCACCCCGGACGAAACCGTTTATAACGAAGGCCAGCAAGTGCTGATGCACCGCGACGGGCTGGGCCAGCGAGTTGCGCTGGCTCCCGGCGCAGACGCCTGGACCCGCGGCATGCTGGTGCTCGACAACGTGCGCCTGGCCGACATGGTGCGCGAGCTTAACCGCTACCGCCGCGGCCACCTGGGCGTTGACCCGGACGTCGCTGACCTGCGCATTACCGGCACATTCCCGCTCAACAACATTGAATTGGCGCTCAATGCATTGCTGCCCACCCTCCCGGTGCACATCACCCAACACACCCCGTGGTGGGTCACGGTCAGCGGCAAGCCTGAGGCCCAGTGATCGGCACAGCGCTACCGGTTATCGCTCTATAGCCGATTGATCCTGCAGGTTTCTGCCCCGAGGCTAAGCTCGTGCGCGCTGTTCGCAGCGAACACATTTACTAGCCGAGGAAGGATCCATGCCGCTATTACCTGAGTTGCGCAGTCACTCCATCGTTTTTTTGTACCCCGGCCAAGGGGGGAGCCCGCAGGGGAGCCTGCAAGCGTTGTACAGCGTCAGTGACGAGACCCGACAAACCATCGATGAGGTGATAGCAGCCGTCGACGGCGTGGTCGAAGAGCGTCACCAACGGGGTCACGCCATCGCCCCCGGCATGGTGCGCGAGGTGTTGCTCAGCCCGGACACCGGCACCGTACTGCCTTACGGGCTCAAGCAGCTTGCTCTGTACACCAGTGCCGTAGCCATGACCCGCGTTTTGCGCCACGCCGGTATTGAACCGGATGCCGCGCTCGGAGAAAGCTTCGGAGAAATCGCCGCTCGGGAATGTGCTGGCAACGTAACCGTTACCAACGGCGCCCGCACGGCCTGCGCGTTGAATGACGCGTACTACGCGGTGCTGAATCAGGGCGACATGTTGCTGGTAAACGCCAGCGAAGCACACACCCTCGCCGTGCTGCGCCAAATCAACCATCCCGAGCTGAGTCTGGCCACCGTAAATTCCCCGACCCACACGGTGGTCAGCGGCCCCCACGACGCATTGCAAGCCATGATTGATGCCACCCCGGCGGGTACGCCGCCCCCGCGCGAACTGGGCATCGGCTATGCCTCGCACCACCCGCAGCACACCGCAATCAAACAGGCGGCGTTGCGCAGCATGCCAGGCATTCCCCAGACGCCGCTCAAGCTGGCGCTCTACTCAACCGTGCAGCAACGTGCCTACACCCCGCAGGATGATCTGGTCGAAGGGTTTTCAGACAACACGATAAAACCCTGCCACCTGCCCAATACCCTGAACGCGTTGGCACGTGCCATCCCAAACCCGGTCTTCATCGATTTGGGCAGCAACGGCTACATGGCCCGTTGCGTCAGCAAAATCCTGCCCGGTGCGCAGACCTATGCGCCACTGACCCAAAACGCGCTTGACCTGCGGGCCGACCTCACGCGCCAGCGATAAGCGCACGTGCTGGCGCAGGCCGGTTAACAGCCCGCGCCAGCTTTACCAACGCGCTCAAACTTAATGCAGATTATTTTCAATTGAGCCCTATCACTTTTTAACGCTCGTTCGGCATACAGGCATTGAGAAACATTTCCATTCAGGAATTTGCCGAATGTCCCGTACCCTCGACACGTTATTGCGCCCCAGCCTGCTAGCCGTCGCTATTGCGTTCAGTGTTCCGTTGACCAGCAGCGTGCTGATGGCTGCCGAATACAGCACCACCGCCCGCAGTTACAACCTGCCCGCCGGGCCGCTGGCCTCGACCCTGAACCAGATCGCCAGTCAGGCCGGGATCACGCTGGCCATCGACGCGTCCTTGTTGGCAGGCAAAACCTCGGCGCCCGTCAACGGCCAGTTTGAGCCGACCACGGCGTTGCGCGAGGCGTTGCAAGGCAGCGGGTTGCAGTTGCAACAAACTGGCAGCGGCGCGTACACCCTGCTCCCTATTGAAGAAGGCACCCTGACCCTGGGCGATGTGAACATCAACGCCACGGCCGTGGCCGAAGGGTCCGAGGCGGCAGGTTATGTCAGTGAAAACGTCAACAATGTCGGCGCGTTGGGCGGGATGAAACTGCAAGACGCGCCCTATTCCATGAGCGTGACGTCTCAGGACTTTCTGAAAAATACGCAAGCCACTTCGCTGGATGACGTGTTTAAACGCAACCCCTTCACCCAGGTGTTTTCTCCCACAGGGGCGGGTTATGCCAGTGCCGTGAACATCCGGGGGTTCAGCGCACCGGGCAACTTGAGCATTGCCAACGACGGCCTGCGGTTTTCGACCCTGGCCGACGCCGGTAACTTCCTCGAAGAAACCGAACAACTGGAGGTCGTCACCGGCCTTACCGGGTTTCTGTACGGGCCTGCGTCGCCCGGTGGCCTGGTCAACTACGTGCTCAAGCGCCCCACCTACCACACGTACCGCAGCGTGACACTGGGCAATGCGGGCGGGGATAACTATTACATGCACGGCGATTTCGGCGGCAAGCTCGACGACGAAGGCCAGTTCGCCTATCGCTTGAACCTGCTGACCCAAGATGGCGAAACCGCCATCGACATGCAGAAACGTCGCCGCGAGTTGATCAGCCTCGCTGTGGACTGGAACGTCAGCGACGACCTGCAAATCCAGTTCGACGCCTCGCATAAAAAGACCCAAGTGCGCGGTTTGACCAGTTACTGGTATTTCAGCGATCAAGCGCTGCGCCCACGGGCCTCGGTGCTGGATAACGACAAACTGTACAGCCAGCGCTGGTCGTTCTCGGACAACGAAACCGACAAGGGCGGCGTTCGCGCCAAATGGCGCTTGAACGACACCTTCACCCTGCGAGCCGCCTTCGCCGCGCAACAATTCACCGAAGAAAACACCTACACCGGGCCGACCGTGTCCAGCGCCGGTGTTTACACCCAGCCGCTGTACGCCTTCGCGCCCATCGAGCACCAGGAAAACTCCGGGTATCTGTTCCTCGACGCCGCCTTCAACACGGGCGCTATCGGCCACCAGATGACCCTCGGTTATCAAGGCAACAACGCCCGCGTGCGCATGTACGAGGATCACATCCCGCCAGCAGGCATTCAGTATGCCGATGTCGGCGGCGGCCCCCTGCCGTTCGGAACCGCCGAGCAAGTGGGCAAACCTTCGTATTCCATCGGGCATGGCAAACAGCGGTTGGCCAACACGACCGAGACCAACAACGTCCTGATCGGCGACATCATCACCTTCAACGATCAATGGTCGAGCATCCTGGGGGTCACCCGCACCCAGATAAAGTCCTACGCCAATGACTTCGTGTACTCCGCCACGGACAAGAAAACCCGTTACGACGCCACGAAAACCTCCCCCAGCGTGTCGTTGATCTACAAGCCCGTGCCCTGGCTGACCACTTACGCCACGTACATCGAGGGGTTGCAGGCGGGCGGCACGGCGCCGTACAACGCCATCAACGTGGGCGAAATTTTCGCGCCGCAAGTCAGCAAGCAATACGAAGTGGGCGCCAAAGCGACGGTGGGCGAAACCTTGCTCACCCTTGCGCTGTTCAACATCGAAAAGCCCAATGGCTTTCTGAATGAGTCGATGGTCTACAGCGAAAGCGGCAAACAGGTGAACAACGGCCTGGAGTTCAGCGTGACGGGTAAGGTCACGCCCGAACTGACCGTGGTCGGCGGCTTCACCCTGCTGGACCCGAAAATCAAAGACGCCAACGTCAAGGCCAACGACGGCAATGCACCGGTCGACGTGGCCAAGCAACTGGCCAAGGTCTACGCCGAATACGACATCAACGCGGTGCCCGGCCTGGCGCTGACCGGCGGTGCGTTCTACACCGGCAAGCAATACACCGACGAAGCCAATGACTACCAATTGCCCTCGTTCACCACGTTTGACGCCGGCGCGCGCTACCGCATGAAAGTCTCGCAGAACGACCTGACCTTGCGCATGAACGTCAGCAACCTGGCCAACAAAGACTACTGGCTCAACAGCCACTACCTGGGTGATCCGCGTACCGTACAGTTCTCGGCGCAGCTGGAGTTCTAATCACCTCGCCCGCCCTCACCGGGCTGAAGTCTCGATAAACGGGCTGCCCGGCGACCCCTCGCAGCCTGCGTCATTTTTGGAATGTCATGAAAAGCAAAACCATCCGTCGCTGGTCCTTTATCCACACGTGGACCAGCCTGATTTGCACCGCATTTTTGCTGTTGCTGGCGCTGACCGGTTTGCCGCTGATTTTTCATCACGAAATCGATCACCTGTTGGGCAATAGCCCGCAACTGCGGGAGATGCCCGCCGATACCCCGCGCCTGAACCTGCAACAGCTGGTCAAGGCCGCCGAGGCACACCGGCCCGGCGAGGTCATGCAGTACTTCGGCAGTGAAGACGATGAACCCAACGCGGTGATCGCCATCATGGCTGCCACGGCGGGCACCGAGCCCAATTCCTCGCACACCTTCATGCTCGACGCCCGTACCGGCGAAGCTCTGGAAATGCCGTCGGCCAATGGTGGGATCATGATGGTCATGCTGCGCCTGCACGTGGACATGTTTGCCGGGCTGCCGGGCAAGCTGTTGCTGGCGTTCATGGGGGTTGTGTTCGTGCTGGCGATTGTCTCGGGCGCTGTGTTGTACCTGCCGTTCATGCGCCGCCACACCTTCGCCACAGTGCGCACCGAAAAATCCACGCGCCTGCGCTGGCTCGACCTGCACAACCTGATTGGCGTCGTGACGCTGACCTGGGCCTTGGTGGTCGGCGTCACGGGTGTAATAAGCGCCTGCGCCGACTTAATCATTGCCGCCTGGCGCACCGAAAGCCTCACGGCCATGGTCCAGCCTTACCGCGACGCGCCGCCCTTGACCCAACTGGCCCCGGCCACGCACCTGCTGGACATCGCCGCCACCGCCGCCCCCGGCATGCGCCCGGACTTCATCGCCTTCCCCGGCACGCGTTTCTCCAGCGAGCACCATTACGCGGTATTCATGAAAGGCAGCACGCACCTGACCTCCCACTTGCTCACGCCGGTGTTGATCGACGCCAGCACCCTGAAGGTGACGGCGGTGGGTACGCGCCCGTGGTACATGGACGCCATGGGCATGTCCCAACCGTTGCACTTCGGGGACTACGGCGGTATGCCGATGAAAATACTCTGGGCGGCCCTCGACCTGCTGACCATCATCGTCCTGGGCAGCGGCTTGTACCTGTGGTGGGTGCGCCGCAACGCCGCGAAGGAGAACGCCCGATGAAGCCGCGCCAGTCGAATTTCTGGAAAGTGTTCTCCGTGCCGCTGACCATCGGCGTGCTCAGCGCCATGGGCCTGTTCAGCGCGTTGCTGGACGACGGGGCGTGGGATGTCCTGAGCTGGATCGGCCTGGGCATACCGGTGTGGCTCAGCGTGCGCGGGTTGCTTAAGCGTTGACCGGTGCGCTACCCCTATCGCTTGGCGACCAACGGCACACAAACCTAGCCGTTCTATCAGTACCGCTCACGGCATTGAGCCGCTAACACTGCCTGTTCATTGAGCAAGCAATACGGTAAATGCCATGTCAGCGCAAAAGCCCCTGCAACTGCACCAGTACGCCTTTGACCCGCTAGACCGTCATGTGAGTACCGGCACTGCTGAAGACCCAGCCACTCACCTGTTTTATTGTCGTGAACGTGTGGCCACTGAAATCAGAGGCGATACCCGTGCGCAAGTCTTTGAGTGTGAAGAGGCGGTACTGGCTTATAGAGTCCATCAGGGTGAGGGACTCACGACGTCACTGATCGCCGGGGACACTAAACGTTCAACACTGTCGGTTCTGAACCACAGCCAACAGGCATCAGTGACTTTTACACCATATGGGCATCAGCCCTTAACGCCCGGCACACACAGGGTGCCCGGCTTTAATGGTGAACGCCCGGACCCGCTAACCGGGCATTACTTGCTGGGCAACGGCTACCGGGCGTTTAACCCGATATTGATGCGCTTTAACAGCCCCGACCGTTGGAGCCCGTTTGGCAAAGGCGGGATTAATGCGTATGCGTATTGCTTGGGCGACCCTATAAACCGTATCGATCCCGACGGTAATATCAGCGTGCTGATGCTGAACCGGGCGTTTACGATTATTACGCAGCGTTTAGCAAAGAAACCGCCCCGCACGTGGGTATTTGCCAACAGCCTGGATGCTATTCCAGAGAACAAAGCAGTGACATCTTTCACCACCAGGATTGATAAAAGCCAACTTGAACTGACAAAAGACCTGAGGATTTTTCCGCGAAGCCAAAAACAAAACTTAAAACTTCATACGTTTATCAGGAAAAACAAACCACTACTGATTGAGTTTGTCGAGTCCAATAATTTAGATAGAAAAAGAGAAATCGTTCTTCAGCTCACCGCTAAAAAAACAAAACAAGAACGAAAATTGACCCTAAATATCCCACCTTCGCCTGACAATCCCACCGTTAAAACAGAGGGCCTAGCGTCGAGCATTCGCCAGTAATGCTCGACATCGGTTTAACAGTCCGGCTTATCGGCCGTATACCGACGCGCCGGGTTGACCGCCGCGCCAAATTCCCTGAGTGCCTTGGCGCCGATCAGCAGCGGGTAGTTGAAACTGCTGCGGTCGGTCAGGTTGACCTCCACGGTGCGCTTGACGTTACCCAGGCACATTTCAAGGTCGACCACCGGGCGCTTGGCGCTCGCGGGCTCTTCCTTGTCGTCGTCCTCATCAGCGCGGCTTTTGATTTTGCTGATGCGCGCCACTTTGTGCTCGTACACCTTGCCACTCGCGCCTTTGGTGGCGAGTTGGAAACGCACCCATGGCTCGCCATCGCGGGTGAACGTTTCGATGTTCTTGGCCGACAACGACGCCGTCAGCGCGCCCGTGTCCATCTTGGCCTGCAAGGTTTCACCGATTTCCGGGAGCTTGATGTATTCATAGCGCCCGTAGAGCGTGGGCTCGGCAGCCATCACCGGCAAAGCCAGTACGGACAACAAAACGAAAACGGATTTCATAGTGGCGGTTTCCTGTGGAGGTTGCGGGTTAGACCCCGGTTTGCGCCTGGGTTCCCGCAGGCAACGGGCTGGCAGTCATTGAGCATAGAGGTTTGCGATCTCGCGCAGCCCGTTAACGGCTACACGTTTTCGGGTGTGGGCGCAGCCTATTTCATCGTGTGTGAAACATTTGTCCACACTCCAATTTGGCGTTCTGCGGCGTGCTGCTTATCATTGGCGACCCTCAAATCGTCAAGAGTTGCTTATGCGCCGCCTGCTCACCGGCTGTCTGGTCACGCTCCTGTTGCTGTGCAACACCCTGATTCTGTTTGGTCCGCTGATGCTGTTTGCGTTGCTCAAGCTCATCTCGCCGGGGCGTTTGCGCGATTACAACTCGCGGGCGGTCATGTGGATCGCCGAGACGTGGTCCGAAATCGACAAACGCATTTTCGCCTTGTGCCTGCCAACGCACTGGGACATCCGTGGCGCCGAGGGTTTGAGCCGCAACACCTCCTATCTGGTGATCAGCAACCATCAATCATGGGTTGATATCCCGGCGTTAATGCAGGGCCTGAATCGCCGCACGCCGTTCTTCAAATTCTTTTTAAAGAAGGAACTGATCTGGGTGCCGTTTCTGGGACTGGCCTGGTGGGCGCTCGATTACCCGTTCATGAAGCGCTATTCCAAAGCGTTCCTGGCCAAACACCCCGAACTTAAAGGCCAAGACCTGAAGATCACCCGCGCCGCCTGCGAGCTGTTCAAGCGCCAGCCGGTGACGGTGGTCAATTACCTGGAAGGCACCCGCTTCACCCCGGCCAAAAGCGCCCTGCAACACTCGCCCTATACCTACCTGCTCAAGCCCAAGGCGGGCGGCGTGGCGTTTGTGCTGGCGGCGATGGGTGAACAGCTGGATGCCGTACTCGATGTGACCGTGGTGTACCCACAGGCCAAAATTCCGGGGTTTTGGGACTTGATCAGCGGGCAGGTGCCCAAGGTGATTGTCGACATCCAGACCCGTGAGCTGGACCCGGCCTTGTGGCAGGGGGATTACGAAAACGACCCGGTGTTTCGCGAGGTTGTCCAGAGCTGGGTCAACCAGCTCTGGATCAAGAAGGACCAGCGCATCAGCACCTTGCGTGCCGAGCGCAGCTGACCTTTAGATACCCCACAGCGTACTCAGCGTGGTCAACAGCGGGCTGGATACGCCCTGTTGGCCAAGGTACTGGGTGATCAACGGCGCGAATTGCTGAATCAGGCTGCTGTTCATGCCCAGCGCTTCGAACGCGCTGTTGAGCTGCGATTGATTCGTCACGTTGCTCACGGCCACTTTGGCATCATTGCTGACCGGGTTGATCTGGCCGACGAGGGCCTGAAGCTGCGGGTTCTTGGCGCTGAACTGGCTCAGTTGGGTCAAGGCACCGGCCCCGGTGACTTTGTTGATGCCCGGCACTTGCTGCGTCAAGGCCGCGTAATCATTGGGGGTGAGCTGGTTTTTGGCCAGGCTCAACATCGCACCCACGCCACCTGCTGCCTGCTCAGGCTTAACACCCATCTGCTGGGCTTTAGTCAGCAGGGCCAGGGCCTGAACGGTCTGGTCGGACTTTGCGCTGTTGCCGCCCTGAACCTGATTCAAAATGCCCGCGGCATCGTTCAGGCTAAAGCCTCCTGCAAACACCGGGCTCGCGGCCACGGTCATCAATGTTGCCAGTGCTACGCCGCTCAACTTCTTCATTGCATCCACCTCTTAAAAGCCAAAGACCACTCCCGGCGGAGCAGTGAAACTGTGTGTAAGACCCCTACCCAAGGCCGTTGTTCCCAATGCCTGTGGCCGGTTCAACGGTTGGCAAGCTTAATGGAAAAGTACCAATGCCTACAGCAATTGAGGTTTGCCGGTGGCGGGCCAGCGGCTTATAGTCCGCTCGTCGTCCCAATGACGACCAGGTTTGGCGACCTGTTTACCACCATGCGAAAACTCTTGTTTACTTGCAGGACTTTTTGCACCCGCAATGCTGCTTTATGGCAGCTGCGCGTGGGAGACCTTCGGGTCTGCCGGTGGTGTGTTTCCGGTTCGCCAACCTGCGCGCAGCTGCCACCTATTCGTTTGGCGACGATTAGGTGGGGTTAAATCAAACACACAAAGAGCATTGCCCATGAACCGCTACATCCCGCTGACCGCCATCGACTGCCTGATCCCCAGCCTGCTAATAGACGCCCAAAGCCCGCCCGACGTACTGCACGCCAACGCCGCCGCGCGCATTCTGGCCGCCACCCAAGTGCTTGAAAGCCTTGAGCGGCTCGACCCCCACCAGACTGACAGCATCGACCTCAAACAGTTGGCCCACGCGTGCGCCCTCTTACTGCGCGACGGCTGCGACCTGCTCGACGTGCTGGGCCGGCGTTTGCACGTCTCAACCTGAGTCAGTACGGGCCGCGACTCACGCAGTGCCCGGCTATGGGCGCTGCAAACCTAGCATTTCTGCCAGCTATACAACCCCTGAAAGCGTGTGGATGCTCAAAGCGTGTTCAACCACTCATTCGGGAACAACGATGAAAAAGCCCCCTCGCTCCCTACCAGGCGGTTACCAGTACGATGCACTGGATCGCCTGAGCAGCAGCAACACCACGCGTCGGTTTTATCAAGACGAGCGCATTGCCACTGAAATTGAAGGAACCAATACCCGTCGCTTTGTGGAGTTCGACGCTCAACCCCTGGCCGTGCAACAAGGGCAAGCCACCACCCTGCTGGCCACCGACCTGCAAACATCAGTGCTGCAACACCTCAGCGCGGCAGGCACACAGGCGTGTGCCTATACCCCCTATGGCCATCACCCGACCGAAAATGGCATCACCCGGCTACTGGCTTTCAATGGCGAACACCCGGAAGCCGTGACTGGGCATTATTTGTTAGGCAACGGTTATCGGGCTTATAACCCTGTATTAATGCGCTTCAACAGCCCGGACAGTTGGAGCCCGTTTGGGGAGGGGGGGGTTAATGCGTATGCGTATTGTACAGACCCTGTAATGATGCAAGATCCCACTGGGCACATATGGCAATGGGCAAAGCCCGTTCTAAGAGCGTTTAAGATAATCAGAACTACAAAAGTAACAAATGCGCAAACCACATCGCTTTACTTAAAAACTTTAGGGTCGATCGATGCATTGGGTGCGCCCATGAACCTCGACACTAAACCCTCTTCATTATCTAACAATGCGCTAGTAAAACAAGCCACCACCAACTTCAAGCGCGCAGAGAAAATAACCAAACAATTCGAAAAACTCAATGTACGTGCTGGCTATACACCGTACAGCGGTGACTTTATAAATCAACCACGACGTGCAGCCGTAAAAAATATGCAACAAGGCTATGCTGGCGCGGCCCAAGCCAGAAACCAAATGAACATGAATCGCAATATTCTTAATAACGCAAGCGCACAGAGAAATAAAGCCATTAAACTTTTGCGTGATGCACAAAATAATTTAGAAATAGTCATAGAAAATCGCAACATCAGAATTGCACCTTAAACTGTCCGAAAAGTTCGTTTTTTAAGTCCCCTGTGACTTATCAACCCCAAGGATACGATTTGTATCCTTGGGGTCCATTCAATCAAATACCCTCAACAACTCATGTGGGTTCATCACAAACTTCTTCGACGCCCCCTCATGAGGCCTCGTCCACGGGCTGGGATAAATCCGTACAACCTGGCACGGCTAAAACGCCAAACACGGTTGCGTTTGAAGGTGCGCGGGCCCTCCGCCGACCTATTACTTCTGCCAGCTATGCTACTCCCGAAAGCGTGTGGATGCTCAAAGCGTGTTCAACCACTCATTCGGGAACAACGATGAAAAAGCCCCCCCACGCCCCTCAAGGCAATTACCAGTACGACCCACTGAATCGCCTGATAATCAGCAACACCACGCGCCGGTTTTATCAAAACGAGCGCATTGCCACTGAAATTGAAGGAACAAATGCCCGCCGCTTCATGGCGTTCGACGCACAACCTTTAGCCGTGCAAGAAGCGCAGGCTACGACCCTGCTGGCCACCGATCTGCAAACCTCGGTGCTGCACCATGTCAGCGCGGCAGGCACACAGGCGTGCGCCTATACCCCCTTTGGTCATCACTCGGCCGAAAGTGGCATCACCCGGCTACTGGGTTTCAACGGCGAGCACCCGGAAGCCGTGACTGGCCATTATTTGTTGGGTAAGGGTTATCGAGCCTATAACCCGGTGTTAATGCGGTTCAATAGCCCGGACAGTTGGAGCCCGTTTGGCGAGGGGGGGATTAATGCGTATGCGTATAGTAATAAGCCGCTTAACGAAGTCGACCCAACAGGCCATGCCAGTATTTTTAAACTTCTTAACCGCATAGGCAAAGGCATTGGTAACAAACTAGGCTTACGAGAAAGAACATTTAAAGCCTCGGTAGCTGATAACTTACCAACAGTACTCACTAATAACCGCCTACCTAATAATGAAACGAGCGCCGTATCCAGCAACCTTCCCTCATCTCCGCCTTCCTACGAAAGCCATAAGATTAAAACATCTCGCACCCTAAATTTCGAAACGCCTCCTCCGAGATATGAAGCGTCAGCCATGAGTTATAGAATCACTTCCAATCCAACGTCTAACATCCAAAGACTCGACCTCGCGCCAGATTATTGGTCCGCCAATAATCTACCTTTCGGAGACACTACTAACATCATCCTACAGGCTCGCAGAAATAACCTCCAAGATGCGCTTGGACCCGCCCTTAGGCAAGCGCTTCGAATAGAAGAACCTATAGTAAGACCCGCCCCATTACTCTTCTTAGCTCATTCATCAAACGGGCTCACGAGAGGGCAACTCAGGCATAACCAGAACGCACTTAGGACAGCGAGGGACAACTTAAGGCGATAACCAAATTATAGATCACACACTACGGTAATGGCATGGACCCATGCCGTACATCAATATTAAATAAGCGCTATGCCTTTCACAAAGATAGCGCTTATTTTAAGCAGCATTAGCTATTACCGAACAACCGATGCGGATCAATCACAAACTTCTTCGGCACGCCCGCATCAAACTCCCCGTAGCCGCGAGGTGCATCGTCCAGGCTAATCACTTCGACCCCGACGATGTCGGCAATTTTGATCCGGTCCCACATGATAGCTTGCATCAATTGGCGGTTGTATTTCATCACCGGTGTTTGCCCGGTGTGAAAGCTGTGGGACTTGGCCCAGCCCAGTCCAAAGCGAATGCTCAGGCTGCCCATTTTCGCGGCGGCATCCACAGCACCCGGGTCTTCGGTGACGTACAGGCCCGGAATACCGATTTTGCCCGCCACCCGCACCACCCCCATCAGTGAGTTCAGCACGGTGGCCGGGGCTTCGTGTTTGACGCCGTCATGCCCATGCCCTCGGGCTTCAAAGCCCACCGCATCAACCGCGCAATCCACTTCAGGCTCGCCCAGCAACGCTGCGATCTGTTCATGCAACGGGGTGTCCATGGACAGGTCGGCAATTTCAAAGCCCTGCGCCTTGGCGTGGGCCAAGCGAATCGGGTTCACGTCCCCGACAATCACCACGGCAGCGCCCAGCAGGCGCGCGGATGCCGCAGCGGCGAGCCCAACCGGCCCTGCGCCCGCAATGTAGACCGTGCTGCCGGGGCCGACGCCCGCCGTGACGGCGCCGTGGTAACCGGTGGGCAGGATGTCGGAGAGGCAGGTCAGGTCGCGGATTTTCTCCATCGCGGCGTCGCGGTTCGGGAGTTTGAGCAGGTTGAAATCCGCATAAGGGACCAATACATATTCAGCCTGACCGCCGACCCAGTCGCCCATGTCCACGTAACCATAAGCACCGCCGGGACGGGCCGGGTTGACGGTCAGGCACACGCCGGTGTTCTGCTCTTTGCAACTGCGGCACCGCCCGCACGCCACGTTAAACGGCACCGACACCAAATCCCCGACCTTCAAATGCTCCACGTCACGCCCGGCTTCAATCACCTCGCCGGTAATTTCGTGCCCCAGTACCAGCCCGGTTTGCGCCGTGGTACGGCCGCGCACCATGTGCTGGTCAGAGCCGCAAATGTTGGTCGACACCACACGCAGGATCACGCCATGGTGAATCGGTTTGCCTTGAGGGTTTTGCATCTTGGGGAAAGGAATGGATTGCACTTCTACCTGGCCATTGCCCAGGTACACCACACCGCGATTGTCAGCCATCGTGTTCACCCTTGTTGTTATTGAATGGGGTGACCGGCCAGCCGCAAGCCGATCTGCTTGCAGCTTAGTTGGCACTGGCACGTCACAGCACCACGGTACGACCTCCATTTAGGAAAACGCGCCGTTCAATGTGATAGCCCACACCCCGGGCCAATGTCTGGGCCTCAATGTCGCGGCCTTTGGCAATCAGGTCTTCGGGGTAGTAACTGTGGTCCACGGCCTCGACGCCCTGAGCGATGATCGGGCCCTCATCGAGGTCGTTGTTGATGTAGTGCGCAGTGGCGCCCACCAGTTTCACGCCCTTTTCGTAGGCCTGATGATACGGTTTGGCGCCTTTGAACCCCGGCAGTAACGAGTGGTGAATGTTGATCGCCTTGCCATCGAGCTTGCGGCACAACTCGGGCGAGAGCACTTGCATGTAGCGCGCAAGAATCACCAGTTCGGCGCCGGTGTCTTCGATCACTTGCCACACGCGGGCTTCTTGCGCGGGTTTGTCGTCGGGGTCGAGGGCAAAATGGTGATATGGGATACCGTGCCATTGGGCCAGCGGCTCCAGGTCCGGGTGGTTGGAAACCACGGCCACCACGTCCATCGACAATTGCCCGATGCGCTGGCGGTACAGCAAGTCGTTCAGGCAGTGGTCGGACTTGGACACCATAATCAGCACTTTGGGGCGGTAATGCGGCGGGGTGAGTTCGAAGGCCATGCCGAAGGCTTGGCCACGATCCGCCAACCCGCCGCGAAAACTGCATTCGTCAAAGTCATCGGGCTGGCGGAATTCAACCCGTATGAAGAACCGGCCGGAACGTTGATCGTCGAAGGAATGGTGCTCGGTGACGTAACACTGGTGTTCAAACAGGTGACGGGTCACGGCGTCGACGGTACCCAGTTTGCTGGGGCAATCGGCGGTGAGGATCCAGGTGTCAGGGGCGCGGCTCATGGGGAATCCTTATTGTTTTAATGTGACAACAACCACCCTGGCCCTGCGCGAGAGGGCCAGGGTGGGGGCCAGCCGTGACTCAGGCCTCAACACTCAGCCCATATTGCGCCGCGGCATCCTGCAACCATAGCCACCAATAGTCCGAAAAACTGCGGCGGATGAGCAGCTCCCACGTGTCTTCGCCCGTATGCCGGATCACCAGCTGCGACTTCGCAAACACCGTGCCCACCGCCTTGCCCACCGGGAAGTTGTCAGGGTGGACGTCGTAGCTGGTGGACTTCATCAGCACCTCGCGTACGTGCGGCCCGCGAAGCTCCAGCAGTTGCTGCCCGCCGCTGACGTTCACCACCGCAATGTGCTGCCCCGCGAGGGCCTCACGCAAAGCCTGCTCGACGCTGAATTCTTCACCGCCGGGCACGATCAGCAGCCATTCGTCCGGGCCCATCCATTGCAGGGACGTTTCGCCTTTGGCCACCAGGCTCAACGCGACTGGCAGTTCAATGCCCAGCGCTTTGTGCACGCCCTCGCTGAACGCCGGGTCCCGGGCATCGCCCCGCAGGGTCAGGTGGCCCAGCAGTTTTTTCTCGCGCACGGTGACACCGGGGTTCTGCCGCCCCTTGCCGATGAGTGCCGACAACCGGGCGTGATGCAAGGATGACTCGGCTTTGGCGCCCGAATCCGGACGCTGTTGGTATACGTTTGCGCTCGTCATGAGATCACCCATCAAATATTCTGCCGTTCGCCTTTGGGGTCGAAAAACACCGAAGACACGATTTCTGCTTCGATCACGCTGCCATCGGCCAACGGGGCAAAGACCCGTTCGCCCATGCGCTTGAGGCCGTCCTTGACCACGCCCATGGCGAATGAGTACCCCAGCGAGCCGCAGGTGTAACTGGAGGTCACATGGCCAACCATGCTCATGGGAATGGCCTGTTTGGGGTCGAACACCAGCTGCGCCCCTTCAGGCAGCCATTGGGTTGGGTCGACCGGCTTGAGCCCTACCAGTTGTTTGCGTGCGTCGCGCACGCAGTCTTCGCGGTTCATGCCGCGCCAGCCGATCCATGAGAACGGCTTGTTACGGCCCACGCACCAGCCCATGTTGAGGTCGTCGGGGGTCATCGAGCCGTCCGTGTCCTGGCCGACGATGATGAAGCCCTTCTCGGCACGCAATACGTGCATGGTTTCTGTGCCGTAGGGGGTCAGGTTGTACTGTTTGCCCGCCTCGACGATTTTTTCCAGCACGCCCATGGCGTAGTCGGCCTGGATGTTCACCTCGTACGACAGCTCGCCGGTAAACGAAATACGGAATACCCGCGCCGGTACGCCTGCCACCTGGCCTTCTTTCCAGCTCATGAACGGGAAGGCGTCGCGGTCCAGGTCGATGTCGGTCACCTCACTCAGCAGCTTGCGGCTGTTGGGGCCGGACAAGGTAAGGGTCGCGTAATGGTCAGTGACCGAGGTGAGGTACACCTTCAGCTCTGGCCATTCGGTCTGTTGGTACAACTCCAGCCATTGCAGCACACGCGCCGCGCCGCCCGTGGTGGTGGTCATCACAAAGTGGTTGTCCGCCAGGCAAGCGGTCACGCCGTCGTCGAAGACCATGCCGTCTTCTTTGCACATCAGCCCGTAGCGCGCCTTGCCCACGTCCAGTTTGGTCCAGGCGTTGGTGTAGATGCGGTTGAGGAACTCCCGCGCGTCTGGCCCCTGAATGTCGATTTTGCCAAGTGTCGAGGCATCCAGCAGACCGACGCTGTCGCGCACGGCCTGGCACTCGCGCTTGACCGCGGCGTGCAGATCTTCGCCGGGCCGCGGGAAGTACCACGGCCGTTTCCACTGCCCGACGTCTTCAAAGGCTGCGCCCTGTTTGACGTGCCACGCCTGCAACGCGGTGTAGCGCACGGGCTCGAAAATGTGCCCGCAGTGACGCCCCGCCACCGCACCGAAGGTTACGGGCGTGTAGTTGGGGCGAAACATGGTAGTGCCCATTTGCGGGATGCTGACGTTCAGCGAACGCGCCGCGATGGCCAGCCCGTTGACGTTGCCGAGCTTGCCCTGGTCGGTGCCAAAACCCAGCGCGGTGTAGCGTTTGACATGTTCGACCGACTCAAACCCTTCGCGGGTGGCCAATTCGATGGCCGCCGCCGTGACGTCGTTTTGCAGGTCGACAAATTGTTTCGGCGCCCGTGCCGTGCCTTTTTCGTGGGGCACGTGAAACAACGCCAGTGTGGGTTCTTCGTAGGTCAGGAGGGCTTTGGGCAATATGCCTTCAACGGCCTTGAACCCGGCTTCACTGGCCGCCCGCACGCCCCCTTCAAAGCCATCGGCCAGGCTGTCGCCCAAGCGGTAGACGCCATTGATGCCGCCCACGCACACGCGTTTTTGCGGTGCGTCACCGGGCACAAACCCGAGGATGTCTTCGCGCCAGATCGGTTTGCCGCCCAAGTGCGACGCCAAGTGCACCACCGGGCTGTAGCCGCCTGAGCTGGCAATCAGGTCGCAATCGAGCATCTCGCCGGGGCTGGTGACGCTGTGGGCGGTGAGGTCGATCGCCGCCACGCGGGCGCCGGTGACGTGTTTGCTGCCCCGCGCTTCAATCACGGCGCTGCCAGTCAGAATACGGATGCCTTTGGCACGCGCTTCTTCCACCAGCGCACCACGCGGGTTACTGCGGGCATCGGCAATGGCCACCACCGGCAGGCTGGCGTCGAGCCAGTCCAGCGCCACGCGATAGGCATGGTCGTTGTTGGTACTCAGCAACAATTTGCGCCCCGGCGCCACGCCGTAGCGACGCACGTAGGTGGACACGGCACCGGCCAGCATGTTGCCCGGCACGTCGTTATTGCCATACACCAGCGGCCGTTCGCAGGCCCCCGTGGCCAGCACCACGCGCTTAGCCCGCACCCGGTGAATGCGCTGGCGTACCTGGCCAATCGGCGCACGGTCGCACAGGTGATCGGTCAGGCGCTCATGAATCGTCAGGAAGTTGTGATCGTGGTAGCCATTGACCGTGGCGCGCGGCAACAGCACCACGTCCGGCATGCCGCCAAGCTCGGCCACCACGCTGGCGACCCAGTCCATGGCCGGTTTGCCATCGAGGCTTTCACGGCTGTCGAGCAAGCTGCCGCCGAACTCTTCCTGCTCATCGGCCACGATCACCCGGGCGCCACTGCGCGCCGCCGCCAATGCGGCCGCCAGCCCCGCAGGCCCGGCGCCGACAATCAACACGTCGCAGTGGCGGTTCATGTAGTCGTAGGTGTCGGGGTCGTTTTGCGTCGGTGAACGGCCGAGCCCGGCCGCTTTGCGAATGTACTTCTCGTAGGTCATCCAGAACGACTTCGGGTACATGAAGGTTTTGTAGTAGAACCCTGGCGGCATCAGCGTGCCGCCGACCTTGCCCAGAATGCCCATCATGTCGGTGTTCACGTTGGGCCAACCATTGGTGCTGGTAGCGACCAACCCTGAATACAACGCTTGCTGCGTGGCGCGCACGTTGGGGATTTGCGTGGCCTCAGTGGCGCCGATTTGCAGCACGGCATTCGGCTCTTCGGCGCCTGCGGCATAAATGCCCCGTGGCCGCGCGTATTTGAAGCTACGGCCGATGATGTGCACCCCATTGGCCAGCAGCGCAGCGGCCAGGCTGTCGCCTTCGTAGCCTTTATAGGTTTGCCCGTTGAAGGTAAAGGTCAGCACGTTGCTGCGATTGACGCGGCCGCCATGGGCCAAGCGATGGGTCTGACTCATACCTTTTCTCCCAGCTCGCGGGGGGCCGTTGTCGGGGCGGGCGCAGGCGACTGTTCAGTGAACTGTGGCTGGCTGCCGATGCGATACGTTTCAAGAATTTCGTACGTCACGGTGTTACGGGTCGCGTTGAAAAACTGACGGCAACCGGCCACGTGGTTCCACAGTTCGTGGTGCAGCCCGCGCGGGTTGTCGCGAAAGAACAGGTAATCGCCCCACTCGGCATCGGTGCAGCGATTGGGGTCGAGCGGGCGCGGGATATGCGCCTGCCCGGACGCGTGGAATTCCTCTTCAGAGCGCAACTCGCCGCAATGGGGACAGAAGATATGTAACATAGGTTTTTCTCCTGTTAGTGAGCGACGGCAGCAGCGCCGTGTTCGTCAATCAGCGCGCCGTTGTGGAAACGCTCGAGGGAAAACGGGGCAGCAAGCGGGTGCATCTCGCCCTTGGCCAGGCTGGCGGCAAACACGTTGCCTGAGCCAGGCGTGGCCTTGAACCCGCCCGTGCCCCAGCCGCAATTGAAAAACAGGTTGGGCACCGGGGTTTTGGAGATGATCGGGCATGCGTCGGGCGTCGTGTCGACGATGCCGCCCCACTGGCGGTTCATGCGCACGCGGGACAACACGGGAAACATTTCCACAATCGCCTGAATCGTGTGTTCGATCACCGGATAGGAACCGCGCTGGCCATAACCGACCCAGCCGTCGATGCCCGCGCCGATCACCAGGTCGCCCTTGTCGGACTGGCTGATGTAGCCGTGCACGGCGTTGGACATGATGACGCTGTCGATGATTGGCTTGATCGGTTCGGACACCAGCGCTTGCAGCGGATGCGACTCAATCGGCAGGCGGAACCCGGCCTGACGCGCCATGTGCCCCGAGTTGCCAGCCGTGACCACGCCCACGCGTTTGGCACCGATAAAGCCTTTGCTGGTTTCGACGCCGATACACACGCCGTTTTCCTTGCGAAAGCCCAGCACTTCCGTCTGCTGGATCAAGTCCACACCCAGCGCATCGGCCGCCCGGGCAAACCCCCAGGCCACCGCATCGTGACGTGCCACCCCGCCGCGACGCTGCACCGTGGCACCCAGCACCGGGTAACGGGTGTTTTTGGAGCAATCCAGGTACGGGATTTCATCGGCCACTTGCTGCGTGTTAAGCAGTTCACCGTCCACCCCGTTAAGGCGGTTGGCACTGACCCGGCGTTCCGAGTCGCGCATGTCTTGCAAGGTGTGACACAAGTTGTACACACCCCGTTGCGAGAACATGACGTTGTAGTTGAGGTCCTGGGACAGGCCTTCCCACAGTTTCATCGCGTGCTCATACAAATGCGCCGACTCGTCCCACAAATAGTTGGAGCGCACGATGGTGGTGTTACGCGCCGTATTGCCGCCCCCCAGCCAGCCTTTTTCAACCACCGCCACGTTGGTGATGCCGTGTTGCTTGGCCAAGTAGTACGCCGTGGCCAGACCGTGCCCGCCGCCACCGACGATGACCACGTCGTACACCTTTTTCGGCGTGGGGGTGCGCCACATCTTCTGCCAGTTTTCGTGGTGGCTGAGGGAGTGCTTGAAAAGGCCGAAGCCTGAATACCGTTGCATAGGATTTACTCCAAAACCGCGCTCAGCGATAAACCGGGAAGTCTTTGCACAGCGCCGTCACTTGCTGTGCCACGTCCGCCTCAATATCGGCATCCCCGAGGTGATCGAGGATGTCGCAGATCCAGCCCGCCAGCTCCGTGCATTGCGCCACCTTGAAACCGCGTGTGGTCACCGCCGGGGTGCCGATGCGCAGGCCCGAGGTGACAAAGGGCGACTGCGGATCATTGGGCACGGCGTTCTTGTTGACCGTGATATGGGCGCGGCCCAGCGCGGCATCGGCATCCTTGCCGGTCAGGCCCTGGCGGATCAGGCTGACCAGAAACAAATGGTTGTCCGTACCGCCGGAGACCACGTCATAGCCGCGTTTGATAAACACATCGGCCATCGCCTGAGCGTTGTCGATCACGTGCTGTTGATAGGTTTTGAAACCCGGCTCCAGTGCTTCTTTGAAGCACACGGCCTTGGCGGCAATCACGTGCATCAGCGGGCCGCCCTGACCACCGGGGAACACAGCCGAATTGAGCTTTTTCTCAAGCGTCTCATTGGCCTTGGCCAGAATCAGCCCGCCCCGCGGCCCGCGCAGGGTTTTGTGGGTGGTGGTGGTCACCACATCGGCGTACGGCACCGGGTTGGGGTACACGCCGGCGGCCACCAGACCGGCGACGTGGGCCATGTCGACAAACAAATAGGCGCCTACCTTGTCGGCTATCTGACGAAAGCGTGGGAAATCCAGGGTTTTGGAGTAGGCAGAAAAACCGGCAATGACCATTTTTGGCTGATGCTCAACCGCCAGCCGCTCCACTTCGTCGTAGTCGATCAAGCCCGTTTCGGTATTGATGCCGTATTGCACCGCGTTGTAGAGCTTGCCGGAGAAACTCACGCTGGCACCGTGCGTCAGGTGGCCACCATGGGCCAGGCTCATGCCCAGCACCGTGTCGCCTGCATTGAGCAACGCCAGGTACACCGCTGCGTTGGCCTGGCTGCCCGAGTGCGGCTGCACGTTGGCGTAATCGGCGCCGAATAACTGTTTGGCGCGATCTATGGCCAGTTGCTCGACGTTATCCACATGCTGGCAGCCGCCGTAGTAACGCTTGCCGGGATAACCCTCGGCATACTTGTTGGTCAGGCCGCTGCCCTGGGCCTGCATGACACGCTGGCTGGTGTAGTTTTCGGACGCGATGAGTTCGATGTGATCTTCCTGACGCTGGTCCTCGGCATTCATGGCCGCTAATAAAGCGTCGTCGTATCCCTGAATTTGATCCTGCTTGCTGAACATCGCGTTCTCCCGGCGCCAGCGCGCCCTTGGTCTGGGTGAGGGCTTGCCCTTTGAGACCGATGGTAGGGCTGGCGCACAGCGATCAAATGCCCACGCACGCCACGCAATGGTGCGTTTACGACATGCCTGCGAGATTCGCGCTCGCGGCCGTGACGCATGTCGCACGGCCACCCGGCCCCTACAGTGCAGAGCGGCCTTTCGCCGGTTTTCGTGTAAGAGATTTCCGCCACTTAAGCGGTGTCTGTGCACCCGCAGGATTCTTGGCTAAAGTGCACGATTACTTCGACCCTGGAACCGGAAAATGACTGATAAGAGCCAACAATTCGCCAGCGACAACTACTCCGGTATCTGCCCTGAAGTCTGGTCTGCAATGGAAAAAGCCAATCACGGCCATCAGCGCGCTTACGGCGACGACCAATGGACCCTGCGCGCAGCCGATGACTTTCGCAAATTGTTTGAAACCGACTGCGAGGTCTACTTCGCCTTCAACGGTACGGCGGCCAACTCACTGGCACTGTCGGCGTTGTGCCAGAGCTTCCACAGCGTGATCTGCTCCGAAACCGCCCACGTCGAGACCGACGAATGCGGCGCCCCGGAGTTCTTCTCCAACGGTTCCAAACTGCTAATCGCGCGCACCGAAAACGGCAAGATCACCCCCGAGTCGATCCGCGAGATCGCCCTTAAACGCAAAGACATCCACTACCCCAAACCCCGCGTCGTGACCATCACCCAGGCCACCGAAGTGGGCAGCGTGTACACCCCTGACGAAGTGCGCGCCATCAGCGCCACCTGCAAAGAGCTGGGGCTGCTGCTGCACATGGACGGCGCGCGTTTCTCCAATGCCTGTGCCTACCTGGGCTGCTCCCCTGCCGAGCTGTCGTGGAAAGCCGGCGTGGACGTGTTGTGCTTTGGCGGGACCAAAAACGGCATGGCGGTGGGCGAAGCGATCCTGTTTTTCGACCACGATCTGGCAGTGGACTTCGATTACCGCTGCAAACAAGCCGGGCAACTGGCCTCGAAAATGCGCTTTTTGTCGGCGCCGTGGGTCGGTTTGCTGGAAAACGGCGCATGGCTCAAACACGCAAAACACGCCAACCACTGCGCGCAGTTACTGTGCGAGCTGGTGAGTGACATTGACGGGGTTGAGCTAATGTTTCCGGTGCAGGCCAATGGCGTGTTCCTGCAACTCTCGGAACCGGCCGTGGCAGCGCTGACCGCCAAGGGCTGGCGCTTCTACACCTTCATCGGCAAAGGCGGCGCCCGTTTCATGTGCTCGTGGGACACCGAAGAAGCCCGGGTACGGGAACTGGCGGCGGATATTCGCGAAGTGATGGCGGGCTAAGCCCTGTTAGCGGTGTGAGGGGGGCGTGCGCCTCTTCATACCGACGGCCTTAGCGGGGGGTGCGATTGCTGTGCAGTCGATCGCAGCCTCGTGCCTGGGCAACGACGCTGCACAGCATGGCGAATTAATCAGGATTGCCCGAGTGTTCGCTCTATCACGTCGACCGTGGCGCTGACTTGCTCTTGATAACGGTCGAGTTCCTGTTTGTGGCTCAGTTGCAGTTCAATCTGTTGCGAACACAGATTTAAAGCTGCCAGCACCAACAGTTTGTCCCCGATCAGGCTCGGGTACTTTCTTTTCGTTTCGGCCAGGGCGGCTTTCAACATCACGGTGGCGGCCATCAGGGTTTGTTGCTCCCCTTCCGGTGCCTTGATCGTGTAGTCGTTACCCAGAATCGAGACGACATTTACACCGTCTCTGTCCACGCTCATGCGTTGACAGGGCTCACGCTCGCGCGCTCAACCAGGGCCTGAATGCGTGCTGCGGTGGCGCCCTGCTTCTCTTCCTGTTCCATCAGGCTCAGTTGCAGGCTTTCGTTTTCGTCTTTGGCCTGGGCCAGTTCAGCACTCAGTTGAGTGTTGGCGTCCAGCAGTTCTTGCTTTTGCTGAACCAGGTCGCTGACCAGTTGTTCCAGTTTGCTAAGGGATGACTCAATCATGGGGAAGATCTCAAGCAGTTTCAGAGGGCGCGTACGATAAAGAAAAGTCACCCTCTAAGCCAGGGTTATTCAGGCCGCAAAGCCCGATTTAGCTAGGGGCGCCGTTCATTTAGCCCCCTAAAGACTGTGGCAGGCCAACTAGGTTCCCGCCCCCGGTCGGCAAAGCCTGTGGCGCAACATTTTCACGGACGGCATTCAAGACTTTAGTCTTATGACCGATAGGTCATATACACCCCGCATTGACGTCGCACGGACCGCGCCTCATCCCTCAGGAAACATCATGTCTTTACGCAATATGAATATCGCTCCGCGCGCCTTTTTAGGGTTTGCGCTGATCGGCACGCTGATGCTGATTCTGGGGGCTGGCGCACTGCTCCAGATGGGCCAGATCCGCTCTGCAGCCGAGGACATCAGCACCAATAGCGTGCCGAGCATCCAGAACCTGGACGAGTTCACCCAACTGGCATTGCGCCTGCGTGTGTTGTCGTACCGCTTGCTGATCAACCGCGAGCCCGAGGTACAGCAAAAAACCATGGAACTGCTGGACCTGCGCAATCAAGAGATCCGCGTGGCCGAAACGCAATACGAGAAGTACATCAGCAGCCCTCAAGAACAAGCTGTGTACGATCGTTACAAACAGCTGATGGTTCAGTACGGGCAATTGCAAGACCGCATGCGCAGCTACTCGCGCAATGACCAGGTCGATCAATTGCGCGAACTGCTCAACACTGAACTGCTGGAAAACTCCGAAGCGATCAACAAAGAACTCAACAACCTGATGCGCATTAATGGCCAACAAATCACTGAAGCCAACCAGCATGCCAGCGACATGTATTCAGCCGCGATCAAGCTGGTGGTGTTCTTGCTGTTACTGGCCACAGTCCTGACCATCGTGTGCGCCCTGCTCCTGACCCGCAGCATCACCCAGCCAATCGCTCAGGCACTGGAGGCGGCCGAGGCCATTGCCGAAGGCAACCTCACACGCTCGATCAAAGCGGATGGTAACGATGAGGCGGGTCGTTTGTTACACGCCATGGCCAAGATGCAAGGCAAACTGCGCGATACCCTGCAGCAGATTTCAGGCTCAGCCACGCAATTGGCTTCTGCGGCTGAAGAGCTGAACTGCGTAACGGCCGAAAGCGCCAAAGGCCTGACCCAGCAGAACAACGAGATCGAACAGGCCGCGACCGCTGTCAATGAAATGACCAGCGCCGTGGAAGAAGTTGCACGTAACGCCGTCAGCACCTCCGAAGCCTCGCAAAGTGCCACTGCATCGGCCGGTGATGGCCGCGACCTGGTGCAAGAGACCGTCAGCGCCATCGAACGCATGAGCGGCGATGTGCAGAGCACCGCCACCCTGATTGGCAACCTTGCCGCCGAATCGCGTGACATTGGCAAAGTGCTGGACGTGATTCGCGGTTTGGCCGATCAGACCAACCTGCTGGCCTTGAACGCTGCCATCGAAGCGGCTCGCGCCGGTGAAGCGGGTCGCGGGTTCGCGGTCGTGGCGGACGAAGTGCGCGCACTGGCACACCGTACGCAGCAGTCGACCAGCGAAATCGAACGCATGATCGGCAGCATTCAGGGCGGCACCGAACAGGCCGTGGACTCGATGCGCAACAGCACCGAACGCGCCGAATCGACGCTCAACATTGCCAAAGGCGCGGGCCTGGCGCTGGACACCATCAACACGGCCGTAGTGGAAATCAACGAGCGCAACCTGGTCATCGCCAGTGCGGCCGAAGAACAGGCCCAAGTGGCCCGCGAAGTGGACCGCAACCTGGTCAACATCCGCGACCTGTCGGTGCAATCCGCGACCGGTGCCAGCCAGACCAACTCAGCGAGCAATGAGTTGTCGCGTTTGGCGGTGGACCTCAACAGCATGGTGTCGCGTTTCAGTTTGTAAACCAAACCTCACAAGCTGCTCGCCCTCTCCCACCGGGAGAGGGTCGGGGTAAGGGCAAACGCTCACGCTAAAACTCAATCCGCACATCCCCTTTGGGCACACTGCAACACGACAAGATGTAGCCTTCGGCCACATCGTCTTCTGTAATCCCGCCGTTGTGCTCCATCTCCACCTCGCCGCCCAGCTTCAACACTTTGCATGTTCCGCAAATGCCCATCCCGCAGGCCTTGGGAATCATCAACCCCAACTTGGCCGCTGCTGCATGCACGGTTTCTGCCGGGCCCACGCGGATGCTCTTGCCCGACGCCGTGAACTCCACCTGATTCAGTTCGGCCGCATCCAGTTCGGGTGCATCGGCCGCCTGCCCGGCCTGCTCTTCGGCATCGGCCCGCACCTGCGGCGGCGTCGCGCCAAATGACTCTTCGTGGTAACGGTTCATGTCAAACCCGTTGGCTTCGAGCAACCGTTTGACCGCTGTCATGTACGGCGTGGGGCCGCAACAAAACACTTCACGCTCCAAAAAATCCGGGGCCATGAGTTCCAGCATTTTGTGATTCAAATACCCGCGATACCCCGCCCAGGGTTCGCCCAGCCCGTGCTTTTCGCAGATCAGGTGCAAGCTGAAGTTATCGATGCGCGAGGCCATGTGCTCCAGCTCGCGGTGGTAAATGATGTCTTTGGGGGAGCGGGCGCTGTGGATAAACACCATGTCGACATTGGCATTGGTGTCGTAAAACCAGCGCGCCATCGACATCACCGGTGTAATGCCCACGCCACCGCTGAGGTACAGCACCTTGGGGCTCGGCGCATCAATGGCGTTGAACAGCCCAACCGGGCCATGCACCGCCAGCTCCTGCCCCTCCTGCAAGGTGTCATGCAGCCAGTTGGAAACCCGCCCGCCCGGCACGCGCTTGATGGTGACGGAAAAGCTGTACGGCACCGACGGCGAACTGGAGATGGTGTACGAGCGCATGACTTGCTCGCCGTCGATGTCCAGTTCCAGCGTCACGAACTGCCCCGGCTTGAAAAAGAACAGGATCGGCTGGTCCGCCATAAAACAGAATGTGCGCACGTCCCAGGTTTCCTGAATCACTTTAACGCAGCGAACGGTGTGGCGACCGTTGGCCCAGGTCTGGGTGGTTACCGGGTTCAGAAAGCTGTTGGACATGCGCGTCTCCACGGCCGACTGCCGGCCTCTTGCTGGCGATTCTGCGCATGCGCCGTGACGGCCATTTATCTATTCGCGACATTCACATGCTTATCGCGACCAGCCCCAGAAAACGGGCGCCCGGGCGTCGGGAACAGGTTGGGCCATGTCGCTCACAGACAGGGCCGCAGGACGCTTGAAACGCACACTCAGCGCCATTGGCTTCACCTTGCGTCGCACCCTTGACCCGCCACTTGAAGGCCGCACCCCATGGCCATGAGGACCACACGATGGACGTCACCGCAACCCTGAGCCTGGGCGATCCACTGGAACCCGCACGCAAGGCCACCGCCGAGATGTTGCAAACCCGCGAACGGACGTTTTCCCTGCCCCAGCCGTTCTACAACGACGAGCGTTTGTTCGCCCTCGACATGCAGGAGATTTTCCAGAAGGAATGGCTGATCGCAGGCATGACCTGTGAGATCCCGGCCAAGGGCAACTTTGTGACCCTGCAAGTGGGCAACAACCCGATCATCGTGATACGCGGCGCAGAAGGTCAGGTGCATGCTTTTCACAACGTGTGCCGCCACCGGGGTTCCAGGCTGTGCACCACTGAAAAAGGCAAAGTCGCCAAGCTGGTGTGCCATTACCACCAGTGGACGTATGAGCTGGACGGGCGCCTGCTGTTTGCCGGCACGGAGATGGGCGCTGACTTCGACATGAAGCAGTACGGCCTCAAACCGGTGAACGTGAAAACGGCGGGCGGTTACATCTTCATCAGCCTGGCCGAACACCCGCCCGCCATTGATGAGTTCCTCGCCACCCTCGAGCACTACATGGAACCCTACGCCATGGAAAACACCAAAGTGGCGATCCAGACCACGCTGGTGGAAAAAGCCAACTGGAAACTGGTGCTGGAAAACAACCGCGAGTGTTATCACTGCAATGCCTCGCACCCGGAGCTGCTCAAAACCTTGCTGGAATGGGACGACGTCACCGACCCGCGTGCCGATCAGGCGTTCAAGGATCACGTCGCCGCGTCTGCCGCCGTGTGGGAGGCCGAGCACATCCCGCATGCCCACCAACGTTTTGGCCTGCGCAACCGCATCGTGCGCATGCCGCTGCTCAAGGGCACGGTGTCCATGACGATGGATGGCAAACAAGGCTGTGCAAAACTCATGGGGCGCATCAAAAACCCGGACCTGGGTTCAATGCGCATCCTGCACCTGCCGCATTCGTGGAACCACTGCATGGGCGACCACATCATCGTGTTCACCGTATGGCCAATCAGTGCGCAGGAGACCGTGGTCACGACCAAATGGCTGGTGCACAAAGATGCAGTAGAAGGCGTGGACTACGACGTGGAGCGCATGCGCAAGGTGTGGGACGCCACCAACGACCAGGACAGGCGACTGGCCGAAGAAAATCAGCGCGGGATCAATTCCACCGCTTACCAACCGGGGCCGTATTCCAAAACATACGAATTTGGCGTGATCAACTTTGTGGACTGGTACAGCGAACGGATGCTCCACAACCTCGGGGCCGCCCCCGCGCCGTACCTCAAAGAGGTGAACGTGCAATAACGCGACCCGTCGACAGCCTGTGCGTACCAGCCGCCGAGGCTACCGGCTGGACGCCCCGGCAACCGGCCTACTCATCAGATACGCCTCTCCTGTTACCCGAATCAGCGGGTGAGGCGTTACCTGGCAAGATTTAACGGTGTGAAAACCGTGGTGCTCATAAAATCGGAGCGCCCCGGTATTGACGGCGTAACTGATCAGGCTCAAGCCCGCCAGCCCCAGCTCATCGCACCGCGCTTGAGCCGCTTGAAGAAAGTTCGCCCCCAACCCCTTGTTACGCCAGCCTTCGTCCAGCCCCAGGCTTGAGATATAGAGCGTGTCCGGTATTTCCATGTCGGCATAAGGCGCCAGCACGGGGTCTGTCACCGGCTCGGCGTGCGGGTCGTGGCGCATCACGTAGCTGTGCATCATGCCGATCACGCGCCCCTGATGTTCCGCGATCAGGCAGTTCTCATACGAAAAGTTCACCCCCTCACGCGCATAACGAGCCGTCCCCACCGCCAGCAAGTCCGCCCCCGGCTCTGCGATCAGGCTCCAGATGTAATCCGCGCCCCCTTCGGAGGTTATCTGGAAGAAACGTGCAATCTCGTGCGCGTCGTCATGTCGAGCCGGTCGAAATACAACAGTCATGTGGGTAGGCCTCACGCCTGAAAGGAGCACGCTTTGTAGACCTGCTACCCGGCGCGCCTCAACCAGCGGTAGCGCTCAATGTATAACGGGATATTTCAGAAGGGGCGGTCAAATTTTAACCAGCCGTACCCACAGCCCGCGTACAAAGGGCTACAGCGCTTCACGAACACCTTATCCACAGGCACACCCACAGCAATGGTGGGTAAGTGGATAAACAGGGCTAAACCAGCCGATTGGTCAATTTTCGTACAAACCATTGGAAGCCTTACTCTGCGTGCCTTGTAGCGTAAAGCGAACATGTTATCCACACATCCGCCAACAGAGATTGTGCGCAACTTATGCACTGTGTCCCGGGTTGTGGAAAAGCCCTTGAAACCGCCCATATTCAAGGCTTTAGCCACGGTTAGGTCGATAAAAGAGGTATTTGGCTGTTTTTTGACCAAAACCCTGCATGCCACGTTTTATAAGGCTTACAGAGGATAGCGAACACGTTATCCACATAAGCGCTAACAGACTTTGTGGGCAAGTCTTAGCGCACCACGCCTTCTTCGATCAGCAAGGTCAAAATCGCCTGCGCGCCTTCTTCAGCGCTCACCCCTGTGAGGACGCGCCCGCTGCCGCCTGCGGCCTTGGCTGTCGCGGCTTTCATTCGGTCGGCGCCGCTTTTGGCCTTGATGACCTTGAGGCGCTTGGGCCGGGGCTTGGCAGGGGATAACGTGGCTGTTGTGGATAACTGATCGTCAACGCCTTCTACCACTTGAGCCTGGATTTCACCCCGTGTGGCCGGGCCGTAAGCACTTTGGCGACCACTGGGGGCGGTGTTATCCACAGTGGCCATAAAGGGCAACCGCACTGCCAGGCGGCGCCGCTGCCCACGGGGCAAGGCTTGCAACACGCTGGCCACGCCATTGTGGATAGATTCGATCTGCGCCACCCCGGCCACCAGAGGCCAGCCCAGTTGCTCGGCCAGCAGGTACGGGAGCATGCCGGAACCCTCGCCGGTTTCTGCCTGGTTGCCGGCAAGAACCAGTTGCACACCCGCTTCCCGCAGATAATCGCGCAGCACGGGCACGGCATCGGCGTGTGGGGATTGCTCCAATACATGCAGTTGCGCCAGCCCCATGCCCAGGTAGGCACGCAATACGGGCTCATGGGGGTTGCCGGCGTGCAGGACATGCACGTTATCCCCGGCCAGTTGCAGTCCCATTTCAACGGCGCGGGCATCCTGTTCGGCACGGCGGGCGCGCTGTGACGCAGGGTGTATCCCGATTGACACCAATACAACGGTGGGGATGCTCATCAATCACTCTCCAAATCAAAGCCCCACCTCCTCCGGCAGAGGGTTGGGGTCAGGGTGCGCTTACGCCGCATCACGCGCATGCGTCTGCCGCCACTTATCCACAGCGGCAATCAACGCCTCAAGCATCGCGGCCGCATCGCCAATCACCGAGAGGTCGGCGCGTTTAATCATGTCGCAGGCGGGGTCGAGGTTGATCGCCACGACTTTGTCGCAGGCGCCCATGCCTTGCAGGTGCTGAATGGCACCACTGATCCCGACCGCCACATACACGCGGGCCGTCACCCAGGTGCCGCTGGCACCTACCTGCCGCTCTCGCGCCATGAAGCCCGCGTCCACGGCCACCCGGGAAGCCCCTTCAGTGGCGCCCAATGCCGCAGCGGTCCTGTGGAAAAGCCCCCAGTCTTTAACCCCATTGCCACCACTGAGAATGAACGGCGCTTCAGCCATCGGTATCGCCGCCGGATCCACGTCAACCGGCCCCAGGTCTTCTATTCGCGGCAAGCTGGCGACAGGGGGTGTGGATAACTCGACCGCCAGGGCTTCGTGGCGGGTGTCGCTCACCGCCTCGGCGCATTCGGCCGCCGCCAGAATCACGCGGGGCACGGGTTGTTGCAGGTCGTGAACGCCTGCGCCCGCGCGGCCGATGCACAGCCCGTCCTTGAGCTGCCACACCCGGGTGGCTGGCCGCTCGCCGATACGGGCGGCTAACCGGCGTCCGCGCTCACCGCCGCCTTCGCGGCTGTCGGGCAACAACCAATGGCGAGGCGAAAATTGGTTATCCACAGCCTGCAACCCCACCACCTGCTGTTCCGGTGCATAACCTTGATGAGCGAGCACCAGTAATCGGTCTACCCCGGCGTCACCAAAAGCACGCTCTTTGTGTTCACCGAATACCACGGCCAATACCGCGCCTTCGCTGCCTGCCAGGTCATGAGCCATGCCGAGCACGTCGCGATCATGCGCGCTCAGGCGACCACCCGGCAGGTCGGGCACGACGGCGATGTAGAACGCAGGGCTCGGCACCTGATGCAGCGGCCGTTGAACCTGCGCACTGGCCACACGCCGGGTCGATCCGCCTTGCTGGCCACCGCTTCGATCAATGCGCTTAAGCCCCTGCGGGCCGATAAACCCCACACCGTGGACGTTTTTTCGCAGCACGCCATTAGGCCCCCTCCAGCGCTCAAGGGCGGGTTGTAAGGTGGCATGCAGCGGGTGCAGGCGATTGCGGGCGATCCACTCGGCATGCGGGTCACGACGAAGCACGTCACTCATGCGATCACCTGCGGGAGATTGTGGGTTGTGGCGCCGGGCGCGGTGGCGGATGCCACCAATGCATCGGCCACCAGTTCGGCTAGGTCTTTGATCTGCGGGCGCGGCGCTACCACGCCTTCGAGCATGGCCGTGCATTGCGGGCAGCCCACGGCCACCCGTTCGACGCCGGTTTCTCGGATGTCGTCCATGCGCATGTCAGGGATGCGCTGCTTGCCGGGGATGTCGGTAATCGGCGCCCCGCCACCGCCGCCGCAACAGCGGGAGCGGAACCCGGAGCGTTGCATCTCCTGCACCTCCAGCCCCAGCGCACGCAACACCTGACGCGGGGCGTCGTACTCGCCGTTATAGCGACCCAGGTAACACGGGTCGTGATAGGTCACGCGGCCTCCGGTGTCCGGTTTGAGCTCAAGCCGACCGCCCGCGATCAACTCGGCCATGTAGGTGCTGTGATGCTGCACCTGATAGTCACCGCCCAAGGCGCCGTACTCGTTTTTCAACACGTGAAAGCTGTGGGGGTCGCAGGTGACGATGCGGCTGAAGGTGTACTGCGCCAGGGTCTGGATATTGCGCGCGGCCAATGTTTGAAACGTGGCTTCATCGCCCAGACGCCGGGCCACGTCACCGCTGTCGCGCTCTTCAAGCCCCAGCACTGCGAAATCGACGCCAGCGGCGTTCAGCACGGCGACAAAGGCCCGCAGGGTGCGCTGGTTGCGCATGTCGAACGCGCCGTCACCGACCCAAAACAGCACGTGTGCCGCCCCCTTGTCGCGCATCAGCGGCAGGTTCAAATCGGCGGCCCAATGCATGCGCCCGCCCGGTGCGAAACCGCCGGGGTTGTCCGTGGCGATCAGGTTGTCCAGCACCTGCGCGCCTTTATTGGGTGTGGCTCCTTTTTCCAGCGTGAGAAAACGTCGCAGGTCGATGATGGCGTCCACGTGCTCGATCATCATCGGGCACTCCTCGACGCAGGCCCGGCAGGTGGTGCAAGACCACAGGGTGTCAGCGTCCACCAGGCCGTTGACGATGGGCTGATGCGCATTGCCACCGTGTACGCCGAGGGGCTTGCCGGGGTAAGGGCTGCCCGCAAAGTGAGCATCGGTGCCCCCCGCCATGCCCACCACCATGTCTTGAATCAACTTTTTCGGGTTCAGCGGCTGGCCTGCGGCAAAGGCCGGACACGCGGCCTCGCATTTGCCGCATTGCACGCAGGCGTCAAACCCCAGGAGCTGATTCCAGGTGAAGTCAGCAGGCTTTTCTACGCCCAAAGGGGCGCGGCGGTCGGTCAGGTCCAGGGCTTTCAAACCGGTGGAACGCCCGCCGCCAAATCGCTCGGGGCGCCGGTGCCACGCCAGGTGCAATGCCCCGGCAAACGCATGCTTCATCGGCCCGCCCCACGTCATGCCACAGAACAATTCGCCCACGCCCCACGCCACGCCCACACACAAAAGCGCCGCCAGCATCCAGCCGCCAGCGCCTTCGGGCACAACACCCGCCACGGGCAAGGTCAGGGTGAAAAAACTCGCGGCAAATACCAGCAGACTTTTCGGCAGGCGCATCCACGGGCCCTTGGACAGACGGCTCGGCGGGTTGAGGCGACGCTTGAAGACAAACAGCGCCCCCACAAACATGAGGGCCGTGGCACCCAGCAGGGCATAGGCGAGGACACGCTGATGCACGCCCACCCCATGAACCAGAATTGCCAACACGGCCGCCAGCACAAAACCGCCCGCCGTGGCGACGTGGGTGTTGGCCATGTACTTGTCGCGGGCCACGACGTGGTGCAGGTCATTCATGTAGCGCTTGGGCATGGCCAGCAAGCCGCCAGGCAGGTCAACGCGGGAGGGGCGGCCTTGACGCCAGAGGTTGATTCGCCGTCGCGCGCCGAGAAGGGCCAGGCACAGTGCCGCCACTATCAGGAGGGGAACAAGGATGTTCAGCATGGGTGGCTCCCATCAACATTCGGTTTAAACACATGCTTTAACCCGGCCCTTTCCCGATGGCAGAAGCGGGCCGGGTGCCCCTTCAGAAGTCCTTGCACAACCTGAGCGCGTCATAGATCGCCGCATGCACATTGCGCTGCGCCACACAGTCGCCAATGCGGAACAACCTGTACCCGTCACCCGCCTCGCTCAGGCACGGCTGGGGCTGGATCGCGAACAACGCGTCAACGTCAATCTGCCCTTTATTACGCGACCCGGGCTTGAGTGCGTAATACAGCGCTTCGTCCGGGCGCACGCCGTTTTCCACCACCACTTGGTCCAACACGCGCTCTTCCCTGGCCCCGGTGTATTCGTTTTCCAGCACGGCTATCAGCTTGTCGCCTTCGCGGTACACCTGCTCGAGCATCATGTCGCCAGTCATGATCACTTCTTTGGGATACAGGCTGCGGTAATAGGTCGGGAAGGAGGTGCCGCCGATGGCCACGCCGGGTTTGATGTCGTCGGTGACGATCTCGACCTGCGCGCCTTTCTCGGCCAGAAAGTCGGCCACGGACATGCCCGTGAATTCGCAAATGGTGTCGTACACCAGCACGTTTTTACCCGGCGCCACCTTGCCATCAAGGATGTCCCAACTGCTGACCACCAGCCCTTGGGCGGCGCCCCACTGTTCGCTCTGTTCCACATAGGCGTGCCCGCCCACGGCCAGCACCACGATGTCGGGGCGCAGGTCTAAAATCGTTGCCTCATCGGCCGCTGTTCCCAGCCGCACATCAACGTTCAGGCGCGCCAGTTCCAACTGAAACCAACGCGTGATGCCCGCCATCTGGTCCCGCTGCGGGGCTTTGGCGGCCAGGCTGATTTGCCCGCCCATGGCCTCGCGCTTTTCAAACAGGGTCACGTTGTGCCCGCGCTCGGCCGCGACACGCGCCGCTTCCATGCCCGCTGGGCCCGCACCCACGATCACCACCTTGCGTTTAGGGCCGGTGGACTTCTGGATGATGTGCGGCACGCCCATGTATTCGCGGGAGGTGGCGGCGTTCTGAATGCACAGCACGTCCAGTCCCTGATACTGACGGTCGATGCAATAGTTGGCGCCCACGCATTGCTTGATCTGATCGACCTGGCCCATTTTGATTTTCGCGATCAGGTGCGGGTCAGCGATGTGGGCACGGGTCATGCCGACCATGTCCACATAACCGCCTTCCAGAATGCGCGTGGCCTGGGTCGGGTCTTTGATGTTTTGAGCGTGCAGCACAGGCGCCTTGACCACTTCCTTAATGCCTGCCGCCAAGTGCAGAAACGGCTCCGGCGGGTAGCTCATGTTCGGGATGACGTTGGCCAGTGTGTTGTGGGTGTCGCAGCCCGAGCCGACCACGCCGATGAAGTCGAGCATGCCGGTGTCGTCGTAATACTTGGCAATCTGCTTCATGTCCTCGTGGCTCAGGCCATCGGGGTGAAACTCGTCGCCGCACAGGCGAATGCCTACGCAGAAATCCGGGCCGACTTCGGCACGTACCGCTTTGAGCACTTCCAGGCCAAAACGCATGCGGTTTTCAAAACTGCCCCCCCACTCGTCAGTGCGCTTGTTCACGCGCGGGCTCCAGAACTGGTCGATCATGTGCTGGTGCACCGCCGACAGTTCCACGCCATCCAGCCCGCCCGCCTTGGCGCGGCCCGCAGCGCTGGCGTAATTGCCGATGATGCGCCAGATCTCTTCGGGCTCGATGGTTTTGCAGGTGGCGCGGTGCACGGGCTCGCGCACGCCCGACGGCGACATCAGGGTAGGCCAGTTGAAGCCATCCCAACGCGAGCGACGGCCCATGTGGGTAATCTGAATCATGATTTTGGCGCCGTGCTTGTGCATCGCATCGGCCAGGTTCTGGAAGTGCGGGATGATCCGGTCGGTGCTCAGGTTGACCGAACTCCACCACTCTTGAGGACTGTCGATGGCCACCACCGATGAGCCGCCACAAATGGCCAGCCCGATGCCGCCCTTGGCCTTTTCTTCGTAGTACTGCACGTAGCGCTCGGTGGTCATGCCGCCGTCGGTGGCATACACCTCGGCATGGGCCGTGCTGAGCACACGGTTACGGATGGTCAATTTACCGATTTGAATCGGCTCAAACATCGCTTCAAACGCCATATCCCGATCCTCGACTTACAACGGCTTGACGGTAAACAGGCCGTGGTCGTGGCCTTCTTGCGATCCGCTATAAACCTGCTCGGCAACGGTGCGCAACGGGCTGCCACGGGCTTGCAGAATCTGGTCCATCGCCCCCGCAAACCAGCCGGTGAACATGTAGTCGACCTTGCGCCCGACCTTGCCGTAGACGTACACGAAGCACGAGTGTTCGAGCGTCACCGTGGCCGTCCCTGCGTCGAGGTCAATGGCCTGGATGTTGAACAACCCCCAGCCGCGCTGCGACAGGCGTTTCATGTAATGTTCGAACACCGCAACACCTTCAAGGCCGTGGCATTCGGCTTCTTTCTCGCACCAATGCCAGGCAGATGTGTAACCGGCCTTGTAGAGGATCTCGGCGTACGCATCGGCCCCCAGCACGTCCTCGATGCCCCGGTGGTTGTTGACGAAAAAGTGCCGCGGCACATACAGCATCGGCAAGGCATCGGAGGTCCAGACGCCGGTTTCGCTGTCGACTTCGATGGGCAGTTGCGGGGCGATTTTAGCCATAGGTACCACTCCAGAAATTGATTCACTGAGTTGCCTGGCGCTGGCGCAAATGAGCGCAGCGCGTGCCTGCGGTCGTCACTCGCCCCACACGTCCTTGAGCACGTTGACCCAGTTTTCGCCCATGATCTTGCGCACCAGGCGCTCGCTGTGGCCGCGCTTGAGCAGTGTTTCAGTGAGGTTGGGGAACTCGCCCACCGTACGGATACCCAGCGGGTTGATGATCTCGCCGAAGCGGGTCAGACGCCGTGCGTAGCCTTTGTCATGGGTCAGCATTTCGAAAAAATCCTGCCCGTGGCCCTGGGTGAAGTCGGTGCCAATACCGATGGCGTCTTCGCCCACGAGGTTGAGGGTGTACTCGATGGCCTCGGCGTAATCGTCGATGGTCGAGTCGATGCCCTTGGCCAAAAACGGCGCGAACATGGTCACGCCGACAAAGCCCCCATGGTCGGCAATGAATGTGAGCTCGGCATCGGATTTGTTTCGCGGGTGTTCTTTAAGGCCGGATGGCAAGCAGTGCGAGTAACAGACCGGTTTGGTGGAGGCGAGGATGACCTCTTCCGAGGTTTTGGCACCCACGTGGGACAGGTCGCACATGATCCCGGCGCGGTTCATTTCAGCCACGACCTCGTGACCGAAACCCGAGAGCCCGCCGTCACGCTCGTAGCAACCGGTGCCCACCAGGTTCTGCGTGTTGTAGCACAGCTGCACCACGCCCACCCCGAGCTGTTTGAAAATCTCGATATAGCCCAATTGGTCTTCAAACGCATGGGCGTTCTGGAAGCCAAAAATAATCCCGGTCTTGCCCTGCTCTTTAGCGCGGCGAATGTCGGCCGTGGTCTTGACGGGGATCACCAGGTCACTGTTTTCGCGGATCAGTGTCTGGCTGGCGACGATGTTATTGATCGTGGCCTGAAACCCCTCCCACACCGACACCGTGCAATTGGCAGCGGTCAGGCCGCCCTTGCGCATGTCTTCGAACAGTTCGCGGTTCCATTTGGCAATGATCAGCCCGTCGATAACGATGCTGTCGGCGTGCAACTCGGCTGGGCTCATCAGGCGTCCCCTCGGTGGCGATTGCGGCGCCGAATCGTCTGCCGGCGCTGTGGGGCCAGCATAGGCCGGGGGTCAAAAACGGCCGGGTGCAAAAGCGACAGCGCGATTGCAGAAAGCGTCAAGCCACGACAAAGCGCATAGCCGCCGCTTAATGGCCTATGCTGCCTGACTGTTATTTGAGAGGCGGTTCAGCCAGAATCGGTCCCAACTCTGGATTAGGAAGGCGCAATGAAATCGATTCTCCTGGCCTTGGCGTTGATCACCAGCGGCGTATACGCGGCCGATGATGCCGACTACAACCCCTGTGATGCGGTCGAAAACGACCGGCAAACCCTGGCGTGTTCGGTGTTCAGCCGCAACGCCGCCGAGCAGTTGCTGACCGACAACTACGAAGCCCTGCAAGCCCGCATGACCTCGCTGTATGGCAGCAACCCGACCCAACTCAACAACATCACCAGCAAAATCAAAACCGCCCAGTCGCTGTGGTTGCACCAGCGTGACGCCGATTGCGCCGTCGTGGTGTTCCCTGCCACGGCCGGCACCGAGGCGTTCAACATTGCCCAAAACGACTGCATTGCAGCCGTCAGCGACGACCGCTCTGAGTTCTTGGAGTCGATTGGCCAGGAGTGAGGGGCATGACACTGAAAAGGCAAGCCTTGGCGACCGTGCGAAGGCTTGCCTTAAATGCTGACTTTATTACTTGACGATCTTGATTTTCAACGGAGGTGAAATGTCTCCGCTACCATCGATCGTGTAAGTTATTTCTGCATCCTTATTCTCATGCAGCTTATACGATGCTGCTTGCAGGGGAATCCTAAGTGGCTGGTTAGCCACAGCAGTTCCTTTATCGTGTTTAGCCCCAGTACCTTCAACTTTAAAGTCCGTTGTGACGGTCGTTCCTCCTGGCAGACCGTTAATAACTATGATCACTTCCGTTCTGTAGGTTGAGATCGAAATTTCAGTGAGCGGTGTGCTACCGGCAGGGGCAAATACTTGAGGGGCGGACAATTGTTTAGTGCTCATATTCATGCTTCCTATAATTAGACATAAATCGGGCTTTAAATCAGAGCAAGCGATGCAGTGCGTCGCTCTGAGCCACTACTTATCCATCACCGCCCGCCGTGTTTCTACTGTCAGAACTACCAGTTCTGACCATCTGCTCCTTTGTTTACTGACCAGGTTTCTTATGACTATTTGCGGCATCGATATCAAAGGCAGCGAAGCCATCTTCGCCTTGGCCCATAAAAGCCAGAACGGGGTGGAACACATGCCCCTCAGCACCAAAAAAATCGCCCTCGACAACGATGAAGACGCCGCTCAGGTCAAAGCCTTCGCGGCCCAGCTTGCTGCGTTTGTCAGCGCCCACGGCATCACACGCATCGCGATCAAAAAACGCAGTAAAAAAGGCGAGTTTGCCGGTGGCCCGACCACGTTCAAGATCGAGGGCATCATCCAGTTGCTGGACAACTGCGACGTGCAATTGCTCTCGCCGCAAACCTTGACCGCGCAATTCAAAAAGCACGCGTTCGAACTGCCTGCGTCGCTCAACAAATATCAACATGACGCTTACAAAACGGCGTGCGCCGCCTTGTTGAAGGCCTGAAAACGACCTGCTTTTAGGCAAATCAGACATCCAGTCAGCGTGCGCTTGCCCATCGCTTAAGGCGCGACCAGAATCCCTTCACGTTCATGCCTCGCAGAAGGATAAAAACATGATGCACGCGGACTTGATTGATGAAGTGGACCTGGTCAACCAGCTGCGCTCGCTGGGGTTTGAGGTGTCGGGCAGCGCGGAACACGCCTGCAACAGCGCGGTGTGCGGTTTGAGTGAAACCGGCGCGCAGGCACTCAAGCAGATGGTCGAAAAGCTCTACACCGGCAACGCCACACTCTTGCCAGCGGTGCGCCAGGCCATCGACCAACAACTGCTACCGGGGCTGGTGCGTTTCAAACGCACCTGATCGCCGCCGGGTTCGACCTGTGCGCTACACCCTCACACTGGCGAAGGTCGATTCGTTGCGCGCCTGATTCAACGCCGACATCGGCCCCGCCAGCGGGCTGAGCAGCAACGACTGCGGGATCGGCACCAGCGTGGTCTGTTGCGCCGTGTTAGAGCCAACGCGCTCGTCGCGTGGCGGGATGCCAAAATACTCGCGGTAACATTTCGAAAAGTGCGGTGTCGACACAAACCCGCACACTGCCGCCACTTCGATAATCGACATCGGCGTTTGCTTGAGCAGTTGCCGGGCCCGCACCAGCCGCAGTTTGAGGTAATAACGCGACGGCGAGCAGTGCAGGTATTTCTGGAACAACCGCTCCAGTTGGCGGCGAGACACGGTCACGTACTCAGCCAGCTCGTCAAGGTCGATGGGCTCCTCAAGGTTGGCCTCCATCAACGCCACGATTTCCTGCAATTTGGGCTGATTGGTACCGAGCATGTGCTTGAGCGGCACGCGCTGATGGTCTTGCTCGTTACGAATACGCTCGTACACAAACATCTCGGAAATCGCCGCTGACAACTCGCGCCCATGATCGCGGCTGATCAAGTGCAGCATCATGTCCAGCGGCGCCGTCCCGCCCGAGCTGGTAAACCGGCAACGGTCCAGGGTGAACAAACGGGTGCTCATCGACACCCGCGGGAAGGCTTCCTGCATGGACGCCAGGCACTCCCAGTGCACGCTGCAATCAAAACCGTCGAGCAAACCGGCATACGCCAGGGCCCAACTGCCGGTGCACACCGCGCCCAAACGGCGGGATTGACGCGCCTGGCCTTGCAGCCATGAAACGTGTTCGCGGGTAACAGTGCGTTGAATACCGATACCGCCGCACACAATCACCATGTCCAGCGCCGGGGCCTTGTGCATGCTGGCATCGGGGGTCACCTGCAGGCCGTCACTGGCCCACACCTGACTGCCATCGGCAGTGAGCGTGGACCAACGGTACAACTCGCGGCCCGATAACTGATTGGCCATGCGCAAGGGCTCTATCGCGGAGGCCAGGGAAATGAGCGTGAAATTGTCCAGCAACAAAAAGCCGATGGATTGAGGCGCACGGTTCTGGGGTTGAGCCCCGGAGTTGAACGACGTCATCGCAGTATCTCCTCACACTAATGCAGAGAATGGCCCAGGCGCAGGCTCTTGTTATTGCCCACTTGGCTGGGGGCTTGGCGAAGACAACGCAAATGCCATGCCTAAACTTGAATGGGCATTCAATAAAGCCTGAAAACGACGTCGCAACGGGGCTGGGTGGGCGGTGACGCAAACGGGGTGAACAGACGCCGCGCGACGCGAACTGTGGTCTTGAGCAAATCGGTAGCACTTGCGGGAAACACCAAAGACCAAGCCCTGCCATCCAAAATGCAGGTGAGGGATGTGCGCTGAAACAGGGCCGGGTGCCCTTAAACCATGCACACCGCCCCCCTGCGGCTCAAGAGTCGCGTATTCGTGAAGAGGCAGATGCTTGGGGAAAGAACACTTCGCGGTGATAATTCAGCTCACTTTCAGGTACGAGTGTAATCAAGCCAGCTTTCTTAACACGGTTGACCGTGATTTTCGAGCCGACATCGCCTTTAAAGCCCGCACTTTTTAAAGCTAGACCAACATCTGAAGACCAGATCATGCCTTTGTAAGCTTTGACAGGCAGCCCTGTTAAATTAGCCATTTGCTGAGGAAATGCACCCTCCGCCAAGTGACAACTTATCAACTCAACCTCATCGAACTTCCGAAAATCAACTCCACGTCCCTCCAACTTCCTAACCAGATCCTCAGCACCGAAATGGTTCTTACCTGAAAACATAGCTGTATCACCGTTCGGAAGTTTATCCCCATGCGCTTGTACTACCAACGTAGCGCCCCGCTTAGACGGATATTCATACTGATACATTCCCTCGGCTAACTTCTGCACATTAAAAGCCCGTTTCACTTTAGCTCCCATTATCCTGAAAACCCTCTTGTCCAGGGCAAACGTCAGGTTTTTAATCAGGGAACCCAAGCCAAAAAAATGCCCATTACGATCTACTCTATTAATGGGTTCCCCCCCACAATACCCGTAACTATTAATCCCGCCTCTTCCAAATGGGCTCCAACTGTCCGGGCTATTAAAGCGCATCAATACCGGATTAAAGGCCCGATACCCATTACCCAATAAATAATGCCCGGTCACGGGGTCAGCACGCTCGCCATTAAACCCTAATAAACTGATTAAGCCATTCTCTACCGGGCGATGGCCGTAAGGGTTATAAGCCATCGAGTGATGTTTATCGGCACCCACTGCGTGCAACACCGATTGCTGTAAATCCGTGCCCAATAAGTGGCACTCATCTTTCGTACGGTCACGTCGCTGTTGAGCCAGTAACCGCCCGTCCTGTTGGAACACGCTATAACGCTGCGTGCCCTTAATCTCCGTCGTCATTCGCGATTGATTGTAGAAGCGTTGAATACCCGCCGTTTGGATCAGGCGATCGAGGGGGTCGTAGTGGTAATGAAACGTGGCCATTGGCTAAGACTCGGTGCAGAAATACCGTTAGATTGTGCTAGCTCGCCAACATTGACTACTGGCAGTTATGTCAGGTGGGCGCTGGAAACATCCCAGTCTGACACTGGTCGGCAGCCATCAGGTTTAATAGATCGCTACTGTCTTCGGCATACAGCAAGGGCGCTGTATAGAGCACATCGGTAGCACGTTCGTGAAACAGGCAGGAAGGCACCTTTTCACCCAACGTGCAGATGAGAAATGTGCACTGAAAGAGAGTGAGGTACGCTGTAAAAAGGCTGCCCTAGGCTCTGTTCGAAATTAGCTAAAACCCATTTGAATTCCACGGGCGTTGAGATTCCGTAAAGTCTGCGACCATCAAAGGCAGGAGCCCACGATGGCCAAACGGTACTAACTCCGCGACGCAGCCGTGGTGGACTGACAACCAAATTCACATGCTGTGTGATGCCAATGGCGTCCCCCTACGCTTTCTACTTTCATGCGTGCAGGCCAGCGATATCGCCTATGCTCAACCGCTGCTGGATAGGGCTTATGCCCCAAGCCTGCGCGGTCTCCCCCGCAAACGCTGTCGATGGCTACTGGCCGATAAGGGCAATGTTGAAGGAGAACCGCCGCATCGTTACACGGTTCGACAAGCCCGCGAAAAATTTTGCGGCGATGGTCTCATTGGCCTGTGCCATGCGGTGTTTGCGACATTACTTTTCGTACAGAGCCTAGGAACTTTAACAACGGCGGAACATATCCCTTTAACAGAGATTCAGACCATGATGAAAACAACACCTTACCCAGCGATAAAAAACATCATCCCTCCCTATGACTGGAACAGCTTCCATAATCACAAATCATATAACTGGACAACCGAACAGATATACACATGGACACTCAATGCGACCTTCACTCACCACTGATCTTTTAACGATAAGAATCATCACTGTCATAACTTGTATCGCTTTGCACATCTTCCCCATAGCGAATTTTCTTTTGCGCAACCTTCAACTTCTTCTTCCTGGCTTCTACACCTCTCAAGTAAAGTAAATTTGCATCTGCGCGTGCCTCTTCAAAATCCACCTGGAGCCTGAAATCGGCGGCCGTGTTGCTCGACCGGCTATAAATGCGACTTACGCATTCAGAATCACTGTTGACTTGAGAGGGTAAAAAACCTTGAACTCTACCTAGCGAAATATTCCTAAGCCGCTCTAAAGAGCTTACACCCCTTAACACAGATTGATTCCCAGCAACTCTGGCGTGCATTGTTTTAGAGGCAATGGAGAGATCAGAGAGTGTTGTTCCGGAGAGCATACTGAGAATTTTTTTCATCGGCACATCAGGTAAATTTTCAAGCGATGGCTTAACTAATTGGCGTACAGGACTCAACCGTCTTCTAAAACGTCCAGCGGCTTTGACCAGCAACACCACAATTTTGAATGACACACGGCCATCTGTATCACGCCGATTAATGGGGTCATTCAAGCAATAAACATAGGCATTAATCCCGCCTCGTCCAAATGGGCTCCAACTGTCAGGACTATTAAACCGCATCAATACCGGATTAAAGGCCCGATACCCATTACCCAATAAATAATGCCCGGTCACGGGGTCAGCACGCTCGCCATTAAACCCTAATAAACTGATTAAGCCATTCTCTACCGGGCGATGGCCGTAAGGGTTATAAGCCATCGAGTGATGTTTATCGGCACCCACTGCGTGCAACACCGATTGCTGTAAATCCGTGCCCAATAAGTGGCACTCATCTTTCGTACGGTCACGTCGCTGTTGAGCCAGTAACCGCCCGTCCTGTTGGAACACGCTATAACGCTGCGTGCCCTTAATCTCCGTCGTCATTCGCGATTGATTGTAGAAGCGTTGAATACCCGCCGTTTGGATCAGGCGATCAAGGGGGTCGTAGTGGTAAGGGTAGGTTGCCATGGGCTTAGGCTCGGCGCAGGGAGACCATCAGCTTGCGCTCGCTCGCCCACGTTGACTACTGGCAACTTTGACAGGTTGGCGGGGGTGACTGGCTGTTGAAATCAGGCATTTCGTACGACGCCTCCCTTTCATTCCGAGGAAACTTCCGAGAAAATCCCGCTCGCTTGCGCCGCTCACATTCGGGGTCTAGTCTCGCCCGGTCGCTGCCTAATCAGCGACCGGGTTTAGTAGCCCGAATAACACACGGCGCAATGCGCCACCTCCGCGAGGCGCTTTTTTTCAGCCTCCGCTTTATGGTGGCCGTGCGCAGGGCGCCTTCGGGCGCGCCGGTTTCCGTGTGCTCCGGTCTACTAACCTGCGTACGGCTGCCACCCATTCGTTTAGTAGCGAACGGTGACAGCTCCACTGATGCACACGGAGTTGTTCATGAAAAAAATTGTTCCCGACCCTCCCTCTTTCACGCTGCAGGATGCAGCTCAGTGCACGCCCGAGTCACTGGACCGTGCGGCCGCCAATCGCGCGCTCGACTACTACCTCACCGACCATAAGCCTGCTTGCAGTGCGGGCAGTTCCACGTATGCCATCTCGTCCAGCGTCAATTTAGAAGCGGCTTTGGCCCAGGCGTCAGACTTGTTGCGCTGCATGGGAGCAACGGCGAGCGAGGCGGGGAATGGTTTGAACGGGGCGCAGCGCGATGTGGTGTTGTCGATCGTGCACTTGGCGGAGCTGGCCAAGGCGTATGTCGATAAATCGCTGGACAGCCTGGTGACGCACTAAGTCGCACGCGCCTGCTTGGCGACAGGCGCGTTAAGTCATCACGTTTTATTAACGAGCCGTTCTAATCTCGGATGCTTTCGCGGCGGGCTTTGTTAGATCATGGTTCGGGGGGAGTAACTTTGAAAAGTCTTCTTCTAATTTCTTCTTTTTATTATTATCCCTCAACTGAAAGTCCAGATCGACTTTATAATCAGGATATTTTTTCACCCTTTGAGCAATCAAATCCATATACTTATTTAAAAAATGATATTCATCAGCCAACCGTGCTTGCTCTTTCGAATACCCAGGATAGAGCCGACCCCACTTACGCTTCTGGCCACTTAATATTTCCTTTATCCCTTTAGGGTCATCCGTCGGTTTGGGAATACCATTCTCGTATAACGAGTTCTTCCGGCGAACACTAGGCTTCATAATCCCTGCTTTGCGTAGCAACCATTTTATCGACTTTGGAATATGCCCAGACGGGTCCACATGATTAATGGGGTCCCCCATGCAATATGCATACGCATTAATACCGCCCGCCCCCATTGGGCTCAAACTGTCCGGGCTATTAAAGCGCATCAACACCGGATTAAACGCACGATATCCATTACCCAATACATAATGACCGGTCACCGGGTCAGCCCGTTCACCATTAAACCCGAGCAAACTGAATAACCCGCTTTGCGTCGATTGATGGCCATAGGCGTTATAGGCAAAGGACTGTTGGCAGTTGGACGTTGCCGCCTGTAATACCGAGCGCTGTAGGTCCGTGGTCAATAGCGTGGTATGAACCACAGCGCCTGTAGACCGCCGTTCAGCCATTAATTGATCGCCCTCCTGAAATACGCTGCGCTGCAGCACACCTTGAATCTCGGTCGCTAATCGGGACAGGTTATAAAAGCGCCGATGGCCTGCGGCTACAATGAGACGGTCAAGTGGATCGTAGCCGTAGTGGTTAATACGCATGATCAAAGCCTCCAATAAGGTCATGAAAATACGTTGCGCCTATTTGAAGTCATCACCAACTGGCAGAACTGCCAGAATCTCGCCAGGTGTGTTGCGTTGATCGCGGGCGCACCCCATCCAACGATCGCAAAAGCCATCAACACTCCACCGCGCTCACCGCCAGCCCGCCGCGTGAAGTTCTTTGTATTTGTCATGCATGTCGGCGCCGGTGTAGCGCAGGGTGCGGATTACCCGATCCAGTGAAATACAGTGCTGGCCATCCCCGCCGCGCCATGGGTGGGCGCCGTGACCATGCGCTCGCCAGCGCCCTCGCCGTTTTAAACGCAGGCGCGGGGCTGAACACGCGATTTTGACTCGATAAGTTTCCAGATACGACCTCGCAGGCACCAGATACGACCCTCCCTGTACTGGATGCGACGCACCCTGTAGGCGTTTGAATTTGACTGTTACATGATCGTTCTCGACTCGATTGCACGATGCCCGCTCAGCCCGGCATTGCCCAACCGCAACTGATACGTACGGTTTCACGATCGAAACCGTCCCACGAACGCCAGGAGTCGAACCATGAACCACGCCCGATCAGTGTTGTTGGCTGCACTGTTGAGTCTGCCGGTCATCACCCACGCTGGCGAACCTGCGCAATGCGCCACGGTTAACTTCTCTGATGTCGGCTGGACAGACATCACCGTCACCACCGCCGTTGCCAGCACGTTGCTGGACGCACTCGGTTACAAGACTAAAACCACGATGATTTCGGTGCCGGTCACCTACAAGTCGCTGGCGGACGGCAAGAACATGGACGTATTTTTGGGCAACTGGATGCCGACCATGGAGAACGACATCAAGCCGTATCGCGATGCTGGGACGGTGGACACCGTGCGCGCCAATCTGGAGAACGCCAAGTACACCCTCGCCGTCCCCGAAGCGCTCTACAACAAGGGATTGAAGGACTTTGCCGACCTGCCGAAGTTCAAGCGTGAGCTGGACGGCAAGATTTACGGGATCGAGCCCGGCAACGACGGCAATCGCATGATCCAGACCATGATCGACAAGAACGCCTTCGGCCTCAAAGACGCCGGGTTCAAGGTGGTGGAGTCGAGTGAGGCCGGAATGCTGTCGCAAGTTGACCGCGCACAGCGCCGGGGCACTGATGTGGTGTTTCTGGGCTGGGAACCGCATCCGATGAACACTCGCTTCAAGATGAAATACCTCACCGGCGGTGACGAATTTTTTGGCCCCAATTATGGGCAGGCCACCATCTACACCAACACGCGCAAGGGCTACACCGAGGAGTGCAGCAACGTCGGTCAATTGCTGAAGAATCTGGCGTTCACCCTGGACATGGAAAGCACCCTGATGGGCAAGGTGCTGGATGAAAAGATCAAGCCGAATGTGGCCGCCAAGGCGTGGCTCAAACAGAACCCGCAGGTGCTCGATACGTGGTTGGCGGGCGTGATAACGATTGATGGCAAACCGGGTCTGGAGGCCGTGAAAGCCAGCCTTGCGCCGTAACTGCGGGCGCCGGGCAGCGGGTTTGCCGGGCGCCGTTTCCATTCCCCCTGCATGCGGACGTTCACTACCATGCTGATCGATCAAAAAATCCCTTTAGGCCAGTACATTGCGGGCTTTGTCGACTGGTTGACGCAACATGGCGCCAACACCTTCGATGCCATTGCGACGTCGCTGGAAACGATGATCCACGGCGTGACGTTTACGCTGACCTGGTTCAACCCTTTTGTCTTTATCGGGCTGATCGCCCTGCTGGCGCATGTCATCCAGCGCAAATGGGCACTGACGGTGTTTGTGGCGTTGTCGTTTCTGCTGATCCTGAACCTCGGTTATTGGCAGGAGACCATGGAGACCTTGGCGCAGGTGCTGTTCGCCACGTTTGTGTGCGTCATCATTGGCGTGCCGCTAGGGATTCTCGCGGCGCACAAGCCCATGTTTTACACCTTCATGCGGCCGGTACTGGATCTGATGCAGACCGTTCCTACGTTCGTTTACTTGATCCCAACCCTGACCCTGTTTGGGCTCGGGGTGGTGCCGGGGCTGATTTCAACCGTTGTGTTCGCGATTGCGGCGCCGATCCGCCTGACGTACCTGGGCATCCGCGATGTGCCGCATGAACTGCTAGACGCGGGCAAAGCCTTTGGCTGCTCGCGACGCCAACTGCTTACCCGTATAGAACTGCCCCACGCCATGCCGAGCATCGCCGCAGGCATCACGCAATGCATCATGTTGTCGTTGTCGATGGTGGTCATCGCCGCGCTGGTCGGGGCCGACGGCCTGGGCAAACCGGTGGTCAACGCGCTCAACACCGCCGACATCGCCCTGGGCTTTGAAGCCGGGCTGGCGATTGTGTTGCTGGCCATCATGCTCGACCGGATCTGCAAGCAGCCGGACGCCAAGAAAGGAGCCGACGCATGAGCATTATTCGCTTCGATAACGTAGACGTGATTTTCGCCAAAGACCCGCGCGAGGCGCTGGGTTTGCTGGATCAGGGGATGACCCGTGACCAGATCCTGAAAAAAACCGGGCAGATTGTGGGCGTCGAAAAGGCCAGCCTGGACATCGACAAGGGTGAGATCTGCGTGTTGATGGGGTTGTCCGGTTCGGGGAAATCCAGCTTGCTGCGTTGTATCAATGGCCTGAACACCGTGAGCCGTGGCCATTTGTACGTGGAGCATGAAGGCAAGCAAATCGACATCGCCTCGTGCAGCCCGGCCGAGCTGAAGATGATGCGCACCCAACGGATTGCCATGGTGTTTCAGAAGTTTGCGTTGATGCCGTGGCTGACGGTGCGCGAGAACATCAGTTTCGGGCTTGAGATGCAGGGTCGCCCTGAAAAGGAGCGGCGCACGTTGGTGGATGAAAAGCTGGAGCTGGTGGGCCTGACCCAATGGCGCAATAAAAAACCGGATGAGCTGAGCGGCGGCATGCAGCAGCGGGTCGGGCTGGCGCGCGCACTGGCCATGGACGCCGACATTTTGCTGATGGATGAACCGTTTTCGGCGCTCGACCCGTTGATCCGCCAGGGTTTGCAGGACGAACTGCTGGCGCTGCAACGCAAGCTGAGCAAGACCATTGTGTTTGTCAGCCATGACCTGGATGAAGCACTGAAGCTGGGCAGCCGCATCGCAATCATGAAAGACGGGCGCATCATCCAGTACAGCAAGCCCGAAGAGATCGTCCTTAACCCGGCGGATGATTACGTGCGTACCTTCGTCGCCCACACCAACCCGTTGAATGTGTTGTGCGGGCGCAGCCTGATGCGTTCGCTAGACAACTGCAAACGGGTCAATGGTTCGGTGTGCATCGATCCGGGGGATGATTCCTGGATTGACCTGGCGCAGGGCAACACCATCAAGGGTGTACGCCAGGGGGCGACGTCACTGAATTTGCAGCAGTGGCAGCACGGTCAGGCGGTGGAAGGCCTGGGACGCGGCCCAACGCTGGTGGACAGCAACATCGGCATGCGTGATGCGTTGCAGATTCGTTACCAGACAGGCAACAAACTGGTGCTGCATGACAATCAGCAGGTGGTGGGGATTTTGGGGGATACGGAGTTGTATCACGCGCTGTTAGGCAAGCATTTAGGCTAGACGCGGGCCTTTGTCCCCCTCCGCGAAAGGCAGAGGGGCACAGTCAGGGCCTATTCACAGGTGAGGGCAAAGGCCAGCAGCGTCGCCCTTGCCCAGCACGCCGTTCAACTCAGCTATACACCCGGCCAAGGAGTTGGCGATGACTTTCGAACTGGTCGAGCACGTCACGGGTGATTTGCTCGTCCGTGAAGCCCATCAGGTCGTACTCCTGGCTGCCGTTATGCAAATACACTTCGGCACGGTAGTAACGGCTGCGCACTTCTTCATTGTTCGCCGCGTTCTGCTCCGACTCACTGGGCGCGGCCAGGTAGCCGTCCAGGCTGACTTCGTAAACAAACGGGTTACCCTCGTCCATTTCAACCCGCACGCCCATGCAGCGCTTGGCTTTGCCCAGCAGGGTCTGCACGTCCAAGCCCTGACTGCGCAAATGCACCGCTGCTTCTTCCAACGCTGGCGTCACGTGTTTGTCCATGAAGCGCTGAACCACGGCTTGTGTCGGTTGCAGCTCCTGGGCGGTCAAACGCTCGCTGAAGAAACCACGACGTCCGCGCGCCGCCAATTCGGCCTGTTCCAGTTCCATTTGAGTGTCCTGACGCATCGCTTTGTGCAGGCCAAACATGAACAGGATCAATACCACCGAGAACGGCAGGCCCGCCAATACCACCATGGTTTGCATGGCCGCAAAGTTACCGGCGAACAACAGGCCGATGGTCACCAGCGTGATGACCACCGACCAGAAGATACGCAGCCAGTGCGGGGCGTCTTCGTCGACGTCGCCGCCTTTGCACGACAGGTTGGCCATCATCACGGCCCCCGAGTCGGCGGGTGTCAGAAACAACACAAAGCCGACAAAGATCGACACACCGATCACGATTTTCGACGCCGGGTAATGCTCAAGCAGTTGGTAAATCGCCATCGACGGCTGTTCCAGCGCGGTTTTCCCCAGTTCCACCGCGCCCTGGTTGACCACCAGATCCAGCGCCGAGTTACCGAAGATCGACAGCCATGCCAGGGTGAAGCCCAGCGGGATCAACAGCACGCCGGCCACCAGCTCGCGCACGGTGCGGCCACGGGAGATACGCGCAATGAACATGCCGACAAATGGGGCCCAGGAAATCCACCACGCCCAATAGAACAGGGTCCACAGGCCCAGCCAGCCTTCGGTTTTGGTGTTGTCGCCTGCGTACACGTACAGGTCGAACGTTTTCATGATCAACCCGTTGAGGTAATCACCGGTGTTCTGCACGAAGCCGTTGAGCAGGTGCAGGGTCGGGCCGAACAACAGCACAAAAATCAGCAAGCCACTGAACAGCACGATGTTCAGGTTGGACAGGCGGCGGATGCCGTTTTCAACCCCGGAAACCGCCGCGATGGTGGCCACGGTGCTCATCACGATAATGACGATCAGCAGGTTGGTGTTGCTGTGTTCCATGCCGAACAGGTTTTCCAGCCCGGACGACACTTGCATCGAACCAATGCCCAGGTTGGTCACCAGACCGAGCAGCGTCACAAACATGCCGAAGCCGTCTACCGCGTGGCCCGCAGCGCCTTTTACCCAACGCTCGCCCATCAACGGGTACAACGCCGAGCGCAACGCCAGCGGCTGGTTATGGCGGTAGGCAAAGTACGCCACGGCCAACCCGACCAATGCGTAGATCGCCCAGCCGTGCAGGCCCCAGTGCAGGAATGTCAGTTGCAGCGCCTGACGCGCCGCTTCGTGGCTGCCCGACACGCCTTCGGGCGGGTTGAAGTAGTGGTCCAGCGGCTCGGAGGCGCCGAAGTACAGCAAGGAGATGCCGATACCCGACGAGAACAACATCCCGGCCCAGGCGCCATAGCTGAAATCCGGGGTGTCTTGCTTGGTCCCCAGTTTCAATTTGCCGTACGACGAGAATGCCAGCCCGACCACAAAAATCAGGTAAGCGGCGATCACCACCATGTAGTACCACCCGAAGGTACGCGACAGCCACTCTTGGGCGACACCCAAAATACGGCCGGCATCTTCAGGGGCGGCGATCAAAATGGCAGTCAACAACAGTATCAAGGCAGTGGAGGTGTAAAACACCCAACCGTTGACCGTCACCTTTTGCGGTGGGGTCTTTATAAGAGAGGCAGAACTCATTGCACGGATGCTCCAGGCAGTGCGAGAGAAGAACTATCAGCAACGCACCACCCGACTATTCGCTTAGATAGCGACCAACGGTCGGGTGATATAAAGACACCGCAAAAAAACCGGCCCCTGTGAAGACAACCTTTGTCGCAGCGCGCTGGCTGGCGAAATCTCAAGAGCGCCGCGCCTGTGCCTCTGGCGCGTCTATCGGTCAAGACCGTAGCGAGCGAGCGTACTCCTACAAAATCAGGGGTTTCGGTGATGTTTGCTGTGCCGAATTGCGCCATTCATGCGTAGGAAACTGGCATTAATCGCGACGAATTGTCGCAGATAGTATTCTTTGTTGATTGAACGTTCAATCAAAACAAAATAGACTGGCCGTCGTTCAGTGAGCGTTCCTGCACTGTCCGCCGGCCCAAGGAGATGAGCAAAAATGCCCAAGGTCGGTATGCAACCCATACGCCGTCAGCAGTTGATTGAAGCCACGTTACAGGCCGTCGATCAGGTTGGTATGGCGGATGCCAGCATTGCGCTGATAGCCCGTTTGGCCGGTGTGTCGAACGGCATCATCAGCCACTACTTTCGAGACAAGAACGGTCTGATTGCCGCCACCATGCGGTACTTGATGAACGTCTTGATCGACAACGTCTCCGAGCGCCGCCAAGCGCTGGATGACGACAGCCCCAGGGCTCACTTGCAGGTGATCGTTGAAGGCAACTTCGACGCCAGCCAAGTCAGTGGCCCGGCAATGAAAACCTGGCTGGCCTTCTGGGCCGCCAGCATGCATCAACCGTCGTTGCACAGATTGCAGCGGATCAACGATCACCGCCTGTACTCCAATCTGTGCTGTCAGTTCCGTCGTGTGTTGCCGCTGGCTGAAGCCCGCTCGGCAGCGCGCGGTCTGGCGGCGCTCATCGATGGACTATGGTTGCGTGGTGCCCTGTCGGGAGACGCTTTCGACACCGAGCAGGCACAGCGCATCTGCTACGAATACATGGATCTACAACTGGCGAAACAGGTGAGTTAGGCCTCAATGCTGCTTAACCCTTGAACTGTCGTGACGTTGAGTTGCCCCAGTCAGATGGCATCCAGCTTCACGATTAACGCCAACCACTTATGCACTTGCGAGGATTTTATGGCCCGTTTCGAACTGCAAAAACTCTACATCGACGGCGGCTACACCGACGCCAGCAGCGATGCAACCTTCGATGCCATCAACCCGGCCAACGGTGAAGTCCTCGCCCAGGTGCAGCGTGCGACCAAAGAAGACGTTGAACGCGCCGTTGTCAGCGCTGAAAAAGGCCAGAAAATCTGGGCGGCCATGACCTCTATGGAGCGTTCGCGCATCCTGCGTCGCGCCGTGGACATCCTGCGCGAGCGCAACGATGAACTGGCCGCACTGGAAACCCTGGACACCGGCAAGTCGTACTCCGAAACCCGTTACGTGGACATCGTGACCGGCGCCGACGTACTGGAATACTACGCGGGCCTGGCCCCGGCGATTGAAGGCGAGCAAATCCCGCTGCGCGATACGTCGTTCGTTTACACCCGTCGCGAGCCGCTGGGCGTTGTCGCCGGTATCGGCGCGTGGAACTACCCGATCCAGATCGCACTGTGGAAATCGGCACCGGCACTGGCTGCGGGCAACGCCATGATTTTCAAGCCAAGCGAAGTGACGTCGCTGACCACCCTGAAACTGGCTGAAATCTTCACCGAAGCCGGCTTGCCGGACGGTGTTTTCAACGTCCTGACCGGTAGCGGCCGCGAAGTTGGCACCTGGCTGACCGAGCACCCGCGCATCGAGAAAATCTCGTTCACCGGCGGCACCGACACGGGCAAAAAAGTCACCTCCAGCGCCACCAGCTCTTCCTTGAAGGAAGTGACCATGGAACTGGGCGGCAAGTCGCCGCTGATCATTTTTGACGACGCCGATCTGGACCGCGCGGCAGACACCGCGATGATGGCTAACTTCTACAGCTCGGGTCAGGTCTGCACCAACGGCACCCGCGTGTTTGTACCGACCGCATTGAAAGCCGCGTTTGAAGCCAAAATCCTAGAGCGCGTTGCGCGCATCCGCATCGGCAACCCGGAAGACGAAAACACCAACTTCGGCCCGCTGGTCAGCTTTGCTCACATGGAAAGCGTGCTCGGCTACATTGCCAAAGGCAAAGAAGAAGGCGCCCGCCTGCTGTGCGGCGGTGAGCGTCTGACCGAAGGCGCGCTGGGCAAGGGCGCCTATGTGGCCCCGACCGTGTTCACCGACTGCACCGACGAGATGACCATCGTTAAAGAAGAAATCTTCGGCCCGGTGATGAGCATCCTGACCTACGACACGGAAGACGAAGTGATCCGTCGCGCCAACGACACTGAGTTCGGTCTGGCAGCCGGTTTGGTGACCAAAGACCTGAACCGCGCTCACCGCGTGATCCATCAACTGGAAGCCGGTATTTGCTGGATCAACGCCTGGGGCGAGTCCGACGCAAAAATGCCGGTCGGTGGCTACAAGCAGTCGGGCATCGGCCGTGAAAACGGCATCAGCTCGCTGGCCCAGTACACCCAGATCAAATCGGTACAGGTCGAGCTGGGCGATTACGTTTCGGTGTTCTAAGCCCGACGTAAGGCTGCGCGCACGCCACCACGGCCTCTGCATAACGGGTTGCCTGGCAACCCTTCGCAGCCTTCGGCAGCGACTACGGTTTATCTATTTCAAAGAGGGTGCATTTTATGTCCCAAGAATTCGATTACATCATCATTGGTGCCGGCTCTGCCGGTAATACCCTGGCGACCCGTCTGACTGAAGACCAAGGCGTCACCGTGCTGCTGCTTGAAGCAGGCGGCCCGGACTACCGTTTCGACTTCCGTACCCAGATGCCTGCGGCATTGGCGTACCCACTGCAAGGCCGTCGCTACAACTGGGCGTTCGAAACCGATCCGGAACCGCACATGGACGGTCGCCGCATGGAATGTGGCCGTGGCAAAGGGTTGGGCGGTTCGTCGCTGATCAATGGCATGTGCTACATCCGTGGTAACGCGATGGACTACGACGGCTGGGCGAAAAACCCTGGCCTCGAAGACTGGAGCTACCTGGATTGCCTGCCGTATTTCCGCAAGGCAGAAACCCGTGACATCGGCCCGAACGACTACCACGGTGGCGACGGCCCGGTGAGCGTGACCACGCCTAAAGCGGGCAACAACGTGCTGTTCCACGCCATGGTGGAAGCCGGTGTACAAGCGGGCTACCCGCGCACCGAGGACTTGAACGGCTACCAGCAGGAAGGTTTCGGCCCGATGGACCGTACCGTGACGCCGAACGGTCGTCGCGCCAGCACCGCCCGCGGGTATCTGGACACGGCCAAGCAGCGTTCCACTTTGAAAATCGTCACCCACGCCCTGACCGACAAAATTCTGTTTGAAGGCAAGCGTGCGGTGGGCGTGTCCTACATGGTGGGCGACAGCGATACACGCATTGAAGCCAAGGCACGCAAAGAAGTACTGCTGTGCAGCGGCGCCATCGGTTCGCCGACAGTGTTGCAACGTTCCGGTGTCGGCCCTGCCGAGCTGCTGAACAGCCTCGACATTCCGGTGGTGCATGACCTGCCGGGCGTTGGCCGCAACTTGCAAGACCACCTTGAGCTGTACCTGCAATACGCGTGCACGCAGCCGGTTTCGTTGTACCCGTCGTTGTTGTGGTGGAACCAGCCGGCCATCGGCGCCGAGTGGCTGTTCATGGGTAAAGGCATTGGCGCGAGCAACCAGTTCGAAGCCGGTGGTTTTATCCGTACCCGCGAACATTTCGAATGGCCGAACATTCAGTACCACTTCCTGCCGGTCGCGATTAACTACAACGGCAGCAATGGCGTGAAAGAGCACGGTTTCCAGGCACACATGGGCTCGATGCGCTCGCCAAGCCGTGGCCGGATCAACGTGAAGTCCAAGGACCCGCGCGAGTACCCGAGCATCCTGTTCAACTACATGTCCACCGAGCAGGACTGGCAGGAGTTCCGCGACGGCATCCGCCTGACCCGTGAAATCATGCAGCAGCCTGCACTGGACGCTTACCGTGGCCGCGAAATCAGCCCCGGTATCGACAAGCAGACGGACGAAGAGCTGGACACGTTTATCCGCGAGCATGCCGAAACCGCGTTCCACCCGTCGTGTTCGTGCAAGATGGGCACCGACGAGATGGCTGTTGTAGATGGCGAAGGCCGCGTGCACGGCATGCAAGGGCTGCGTGTTGTCGATGCGTCGATCATGCCGCTGATCACCACCGGTAACCTGAACGCGCCGACGATCATGATCGCCGAGAAAATCGCTGACAAGATCCGTGGTCGTAAACCGTTGCCACGCAGCACCGCCGATTACTACGTCGCAGGCGACGCGCCGGTGCGTGGCAAGCCGCTGCGTGACGTGAGCCGTACTGCGCAGTAAGCAACACTGAACCGGTCCCCGCTGGCGCAGCCTGTGCCAGCGGGGACCGGCTTTATTCAAGCACGTGTTTCATCTTCCCCCGCTTGCCCCGGCCTCAACGCAGGCCTACTCTAATGCCTCGTTTCGCGCCTCACCCCCCCGCCCCACACGACATGCCAGCACCTGCCTGGCCAAGAGGTTTTCTATGTTTGATGTTGTCTCTTCGAGCAAATGGCCAACCGGCTTCCTGATTAATCCAAACGCAGAACCTCTCGATCCAAAATGGCTGACCGAGTTCAGCAAGATCCCCGCGGCCGCTGTTAGCGATTGTCTGGGCCGCAATGTCGGCGGTCTGGGCCTCAAGTCTTTCCACGGCAACCGCCCAATGCTGGGCAGCGCGCTGACGGTACGCGTGCGTCCAGGCGACAACCTGATGATCCTCAAGGCCATGCAAATGGCGCGTCCCGGCGATGTGCTGGTGATCGACGGCAGTGCTGACCTGACCCGCGCCGTGTTCGGCGGCATCATGCGGGCCATGGCCCTTAAGGCAGGCATCGTCGGCGTGGTCATCAATGGCGCCCTGCGCGATCTGGACGAGTGGCAAACCGGCGAATTGCCTGCCTACGCGATTGGCGGCGTGCACCGTGGCCCAAGCACCGACGGCGGTGGCGAAATCAACGTGCCGATCTCCTGCGCCGGGATGCTGGTCATGCCTGGCGACCTGATGATCGGTGACGGCGACGGTGTCGTTGCCGCTTCGCGCAGCGAACTGCCTGAATTGCTGATCCGCTGCCATGACCTGCTGGCACGTGAGCAAGCCACGCTCAAAGCCATTGAAGAAGGCACCCTGGACCCTGACCGTTTCGACGCCATCCTGCGCGCCAAGGGCTGCCCGGTTTAAAGCGCTGCTGTCAGTAAGGAGATCTGTGTATGTTCGATTTCTACCCTCAGCTCAAGCGATGCTTTGCCGCATTGCACACCCGGGCCGAGTTCTATTCGTTACGTTACGTGCGCGAGTCCGGGCAATTTCTGTCGGTACGCAAGAATGTCGCAGAACCTCCTTATTTCAAGCAGGACCAAGGCGCGATGCTCACGGCGCGGGTCAACGGGGTGGAGGCGTATGCGGCCACCAACGACCTGACCCTGGCCGGTTTGCAGGCTGCACTGGAGCGTGCCGAACAACAGGCGCGCCTGATTGCCCGCCATGCGTTGCTGGACCTGAGCCTGGAGCCGGTCTCCAGCGAGCAGGCCGAATACTGCTCGCCTGACATCCATCAGCCCTTCCCGTCACTCAGCGATTGCTACGCGCTGCTGGGCGCCGAGTCCGCCGCGGTGCCCAAGGACGAACGGCTGGTGAGCTGGGACGTCAGCCTGGGGCTCAACCACGTCGAGCAGATCTACCTCAACAGCGCGGGTGCCGACTTGCGCCAGGCCCAGCGTTTTGTCTATCCGGGGATGTCGGTCACGGCGTTCGACGGCCACGACAGCCAGACCCGCAGCCTGGGCCGTGAGAACTTTGGCCAGCAGGGCGGCGCCGATGTCATCGGCCGCAGCGGGCTGGTGGGCGCTGCGCCCACGGTGGCGGATCAAGCCTTGCAACTGCTGCTGGCACCCAATGCGCCGCAGGGCAAGCGCGACCTGCTGCTGATGCCGGACCAAATGATCCTGCAAATCCACGAATCCATCGGACACCCTCTGGAACTGGACCGCATCCTCGGCGACGAGCGCAATTACGCGGGCACCAGCTTCGTCAAAACCAGCGACTTCGGGCAGTTGCAATACGGCTCGACGCTATTGAACGTGACGTTCGACCCCAACATCCCGGAGCAACTTGCCAGCTACAGCCACGATGACGACGGCACCCCGGCGCATAAAGAATTCCTGATCCGTGAAGGGCTGTTGCTGCGCCCGTTGGGCGGCGCGCTGTCGCAGTTCCGTTCCGGGCTGGAGGGCGTGGCCAACAGCCGGGCGTGCAGCTGGAACCGACCGCCGATTGACCGCATGGCCAACCTCAACGTGGAGCCCGGCGACCACAGCATGGCGCAACTGATTGGCGGCATTGAGCGCGGCATTCTCATGGCCACCAACCGCTCGTGGTCGATTGACGATGCCCGCAACAAATTCCAGTTCGGCTGCGAGTGGGGCCAGTTGATCGAAAACGGTGAACTCAAGGGTGTGGTGAAAAACCCCAACTACCGGGGCATTTCCGAACAGTTCTGGCGCAGCCTCAGCGCAGTCGGTGACGCCAGCACGTTTAAAGTGCTCGGCACACCCAACTGCGGCAAAGGCGAACCGAACCAGGTCATCCGCGTCGGGCATGCGTCGCCAGCGTGTGTATTCAGTGATATCGATGTGTTTGGAGGGGATGCCTGATGGACCAATCAATGCGTGAAATCGGGCATTTTGAAGGGCTGGTCAACGGGTTGCGGGCGGCTTTGCGCGGCCCTGAGCGGTTCACCTTGAACTACAACGCCGAAACCTCGGAATTCATTCGTTTCAACAAGGGCAAAGTGCGACAGGCCGGGCAGGTTCAGCAGGCCAGCCTGAGCCTCAAGTTGATCAACGAAGGCCGTCATGCCGATATCAGCCTGACCCTCAGCGGCGACGCTGACCTTGACCAGTCGCGTCTGGCCCTCGCCGTGCAGCAACTTCGCGAGACCCTGCCGCTGCTGCCGGTAGACCCGTATTTGCTGCTCAACGCCGAGTCATGGCGCAGCCGCAATGTGCAAAGCCCGCCTTTGCCGGACACCGCCCAGGTGCTGGACGACATTCGCAGCGCGTCGCAAGGCGTCGATCTGGTGGGCTTTTACGCCAGCGGGCCGATCAGCTACGGCTATGCCAGCTCTGAAGATGCGTTTGGCTGGCATCAGGCCAACAGCTTCAATTTCGACTGGAGCCTGTTCCACAGCAACGGCCAGGCCGTGAAAGCCAGTTACGCCGGCGCCCAATGGGACAGCCAACGCTTTGCCCGGCGCATGCAGCTGGCCCGCGAGCAACTGGCGTTTCTCGGCCGCCCGGCGCACGTGTTGGCCCCCGGCGCATACCGCGCCTACCTGGCCCCGGCTGCACTGGAAGAAGTCATGAGCATGCTGAGCTGGGGCGGGTTTTCGGCGCAAGCCTTGGCCAGTAAGGCCAGCCCACTGCAAAAGCTTTACGCGGGTGACGCCCGTCTAAGCCCGCTGGTGGCGTTGGACGAACAGGTCAGCCAGTCCCTGAGCCCGGCGTTTTCCGGGGAAGGGTATCCGCGCCAGGACCTGTCAATGGTCACCAACGGCATGGCCAATCAGCAACTGGTAGGGTCTCGCAGCGCCGCCGAATATGGCTTGCAGGTCAACGGCGCGTTACCGGGCGAGTCCCCGAGTGCGCTGGCAATGGCGCCGGGCACACTGGAGCAGGCCGATATCCTCACGCAACTGGGCACCGGGCTGTACATCAGTAACCTGTGGTACTTGAACTACTCTGACCAACCTGCCGCTCGCATGACCGGCATGACCCGCTTCGCGACGTTCTGGGTCGAAGACGGCCAGATCATGGCCCCGGTGAACACCATGCGTTTTGATGACAGCGTCTATAGTCTGCTGGGGTCGCAGTTGGAAGCGCTGACGGTGGAACGCGAGTTGCTGTTGTCGGCCAGCACGTATGACCAGCGCCAGACTGCATCGAACCTGTTGCCCGGCGCGCTGGTCAAAAAAATCACGTTGACGTTGTAACGCTCGCGCAATCGTTGCCGCTGGCCCCCTGCAGCCTGCGGCAACGGCGACACCGCTGACTTTTCACACGACGAGGTCTTATGCCCGCACGCCCGGTTCTCAGTCCTGAAACATTGCGCTGGTTGCCGTGGGTGGTCGCCATCGCGTTTTTCATGCAGTCACTCGATGGCACGATCCTCAACACGGCGTTGCCGGACATGGCCCGCGACCTGGACGAGAACCCCTTGCGCATGCAGGGCGTGATCGTCGCTTACATGCTCACGGTGGCCTTGCTGATCCCGGCTTCCGGCTGGATTGCCGACCGCTTCGGCACCAAGAAAATCTTCTTCAGCGCCATCCTCCTGTTCAGCCTCGGCTCCTTGCTGTGCGCGCTGTCCGGCACCCTCGACCAACTGATCGGCGCCCGCGTGATTCAAGGGCTGGGCGGCGCCTTGATGTTGCCGGTGGGGCGGCTCGTGGTGCTCAAGGCGTATCCACGCTCGGAGCTGGTGCGGATCATGGGGTTCATCACCATCCCCGGCCTGCTCGGCCCCTTGATCGGCCCGACCATGGGCGGCTGGATGGTGCAGTACCTGAGCTGGCACTGGATCTTTCTGATTAACCTGCCGGTCGGCGCATTTGGTTGCTGGGCGGTCTGGCATTTCATTCCAGACTTGCGCGGCGACGAACGCACCCGTTTCGACGGCCTGGGCTTTTTGCTGTTTGGCGCGGCGATGGTGTTCATCACCATTGCCATGGAAGGGCTGGGCGAACTGCACATGCCGCACTTGCGGGTGATGTTGCTGCTGTTTGCGGGCATGGCGTGCCTGGCGGCGTATTGGCTGCGCGCCGGTAATATCGCCAATCCGTTGTTTTCCCCAAGGCTGTTCAAGACCAAGACGTTTGCCGTGGGCATCCTCGGCAACCTGTTCGCCCGTCTGGGCAGTGGCGCGCTGCCGTTTCTGGTGCCGTTGCTGTTGCAAGTGGCACTGGGGTATTCGCCTTCACAAGCCGGGATGAGCATGCTGCCGCTGGCAGGTGCCGCAATGCTGGCCAAGTGGGTGGCGCGGCCACTGATCGAGCGCCTCGGCTATCGCAAGGTGCTGACCTTCAACACCTTCGCGCTGGGCATTATGCTGGCCAGCATGGGCTTGGTGACTGCACACACGCCGTACCCGCTGTTGCTGTCGATGCTGGCCGTGCTCGGGGCCATCAACTCCTTGCAGTTCACTGCCATGAACACCGTGACCCTGATCGACCTCGACGACGCCAGCGCCAGCAGTGGCAACAGCTTGCTGTCGGTGGTGGCGCAGTTGTCGCTCAGCCTGGGCGTGGCCTGTGCCGGTGCACTGCTCGGCGGCTTCACCGGCGATGGCGGCGGGGATGGGGTGGACACGGTGCTGGGGGCGTTCCAGCTGACCTTCCTGACCGTGGGCATCATGGCCATGCTGGCCGCGGCGATCTTCCTGCAACTGTCACCTCAGGATGGCCGTAAACCCAAAGCCCACTCGGAGCACGAGCTGGACCACTGAGGGTTGCCGCGGATTCTGGGCGACAACTCGTCCAGAATCTTCAGGCGAAGGGCCTTGGGCTGTTACACTGCGCGACATTTTGTTTTGCAGGCCAGTCCCGTGACCACCATCGCCACCGCTTTTAATACTTTGCCCTTGTCCGCCGCCATGCTGGCTAACCTCGACTCCCTCGGTTATGCCCAGATGACGCCGATTCAGGCGCAGAGCTTGCCGGTGATCCTCAAAGGCATGGACCTGATCGCTCAGGCCAAGACCGGCAGCGGCAAGACCGCCGCCTTTGGTATCGGCCTGCTGAACCCGATCAATCCGCGCTTCTTCGGCTGTCAGGCGCTGGTGATTTGCCCGACCCGTGAACTGGCCGACCAGGTCGCGAAAGAAATTCGCCGTCTGGCCCGCGCTGAAGACAACATCAAAGTGCTGACCCTGTGTGGTGGCGTGTCCTTCGGGCCGCAGATCGGTTCGCTGGAGCACGGCGCGCACATCATCGTCGGCACCCCGGGCCGCATCCAGCAACACTTGCGCAAAGGTTCGCTGGTGCTCGACGGCCTGAACACGCTGGTACTCGACGAAGCCGACCGGATGCTCGACATGGGCTTTTACGACGCCATCGAAGACATCATTGTGCAAACCCCGGAGCGCCGTCAGACCTTGCTGTTTTCGGCCACGTACCCGGTCGGCATCAAGCAACTGTCGTCCAAGTTCATGCGCAACCCGCAGCAGGTCAAAGCCGAGGCGCTGCACACTGACAGCCAGATCGAACAGCGCTTCTATGAGATCTCCCCTGAAGAACGCATGAGCGCCGTGACCAAGGTGCTGGGCCATTTCCGCCCGCAATCGTGCGTGGCCTTCTGCTTCACCAAGCAGCAGGTTCAGGAAACCGTGGATCACCTGACCTCCAAAGGCATTTCTGCCGTCGGCCTGCACGGCGATCTGGAACAGCGCGACCGCGATCAGGTGCTGGCAATGTTCGCCAACCGTTCGACCTCGGTACTGGTTGCCACTGACGTGGCCGCCCGTGGTCTGGACATTGACGCACTGGACATGGTGATCAACGTCGAACTGGCGCGCGATTCCGAAATCCACATTCACCGTGTGGGCCGTACCGGCCGTGCCGGTGAAAAAGGCATCGCCATCAGTCTGGTTGCACCGTCCGAAGCGCACCGCGCCCAAGCCATCGAACAATTGCAGAAGGCCCCGCTGAACTGGGAAACCCTGGACACCCTCACCTCGCAAGGTGGCGCGCCGCTGCTGCCCGCCATGAGCACGTTGTGCATCGGTGCCGGGCGCAAAGACAAAGTGCGTCCGGGCGACATTCTTGGTGCGCTGACGGGCGAGGCCGGGATTCCGGGCGCTCAGGTCGGGAAAATTGCGATTTTCGACTTCCAGGCCTACGTCGCGGTTGATCGCACCATCGCCAAGCAGGCCGCTCAGCGCCTGAGCGACGGCAAAATCAAAGGCCGTTCGCTGCGCGTGCGGGTGCTGTAAAACGCCTTAACCCCCCTCTTCCCAACCCTCTCCCTGAGGGCGGAGGGGGCAGATTGATTCAGAATTCCAAACCACCCCCCTCTCTAGCGCTCTCTCCCTCCGAGAGAGTTGGGGGGGAAGGTAGCTTTTAATGAGGACTGCGCTGTGCGTTCTACCGACGTTGTAATCATTGGCGCTGGCGCCGCAGGCTTGATGTGCGCGCTGACCGCTGCCGGACGTGGGCGCAAAGTGATGTTGATCGACCACGCCAACAAGGCGGGCAAGAAAATCCTCATGTCCGGCGGTGGACGCTGCAACTTCACCAACATGTACACCGAACCTAACAATTTCCTGTCGCAGAACCCGCACTTCTGCAAGTCGGCACTGGCCCGTTATACCCAGTGGGATTTCATCGCGATGGTGGCCAAGCATGGCGTGCCGTATCACGAGAAAAAACTTGGCCAACTGTTCTGCGACAACAAGTCCAGCGACATCCTTGAGCTGCTCCTCGACGAGTGCCAGCAAGCGGGTGTCAGCCTGCACCTGGACACGTCCGTCGAGAAGATCGAGAAAACCGAATCCGGTTACACCCTCAATACCACCCTCGATGTGTTGCAGTGCCAATCCCTGGTGATCGCCACAGGCGGGTTGTCGATCCCGACCCTCGGTGCGACCGGCTTTGGCTATCAAGTGGCCAAGCAATTCGGGCATACCCTGCTGCCGACCCGCGCCGGGTTGGTACCGTTCACCATCACCGACCAGTTGAAAGCGATCTGCACCGAACTGTCAGGCACCTCGGTGGATTGCCTGGTGAGCTGCAATGACCAGAGTTTCCGCGAGAACATCCTGTTCACTCACCGCGGCTTGAGCGGCCCGGCGATTTTGCAGATCTCATCGTTCTGGAACCCTGGCGACACGGTGGAAATCAACCTGCTGCCCGACCTCGATGCCCTCGACTGGCTGCACACCCAACAGGCTGAACGACCGAACACAGAGCTGAAAACCCTGCTGGGTGAGATCTTCACCAAGAAAATGGCCAACCTGCTGGCCGAGCACTGGTTTGTGTCCAAACCCATGAAGCAGTACACGCCGGGCGAGTTGGCAGAGGTGGCGGACAAACTCGCGTGCTGGAAGGTCGTACCGGCCGGCACTGAAGGCTATCGCACTGCCGAAGTGACCCTGGGCGGGGTGGACACGCGGGAAGTGTCGTCCAAAACCATGGAGTCGCTGAAAAGCCCTGGTCTGTATTTCGTGGGCGAAGTGCTGGATGTCAGCGGCCACCTGGGCGGCTTCAATTTCCAATGGGCCTGGGCCTCGGGTTACGCCGCTGCGCAGTACGTTTAACCCTCTGCGGTTGAAGACCGCGATGACGGCCCCATTATTTTGGGGCCGATGTGAACAGTGTCATTGCACTGTCGTCATAACTGGCTCAATTTAGCGAAACGACTCGCAAGGCAATGCCACTTCAATGTCATCGAAAACCTTTCGACACTCTCTGCGGCGCTTGTGGGCGCAAGACAAGTTCAGTTACAGCGTCCGGGTGTTTATCGCCCTGACCGGCAGCATGGCCTTTTGCTGGTATCAGAACGAGATGAAGCTGCTGATCCCGCTGTTTCTCGGGATCATCGCCAGCGCCCTGTCCGAAACCGATGACAGCTGGCAGGGGCGCCTGAATGCCTTGCTGGTGACGCTGGTATGTTTCACCGCCTCTGCAACCACGGTCGAACTGTTATTCCCCTACCCGCTCTTGATGGTGTGCGCGTTGGCGCTGTCCAGTTTTGGCCTGACCATGCTGGGGGCGCTGGGCGAGCGCTATGGCGCCATCGCGTCGGCCACGCTGATCCTCGCGGTGTACACGATGATCGGTGTCGACCAGCGCGGCGGTGAAGTCACCGATTTTTGGCATGAGCCGCTGCTGTTGGTTGCGGGCGCCGCTTGGTACGGGGTGCTGTCGGTGTTGTGGCAGGCACTGTTTTCCAATCAGCCGGTGCAGCAAAGTCTGGCGCGGCTGTTCTGGGAATTGGGGCTGTATCTCAAGCTGAAGTCGTCGTTGTTCGAACCGATCCGCACGCTGGACGTGGAGGCCGGGCGCCTTGAGCTGGCGCGCCAGAACGGCAAGGTGGTGGCCGCGCTCAACACAGCCAAGGAAATCATCCTGCACCGCGTCGGTAACTCGCGGCCGGGTTCCACGCTCAGCCGTTACTTGAAGCTGTATTTCCTGGCCCAAGACATTCACGAGCGCGCCAGTTCTTCGCACTATCCCTACAACGCGCTGGCCGAAACGTTCTTCCACAGTGACGTGATGTTCCGCTGCCAACGCCTGTTGCGCCAACAAGGGAGCGCTTGCCAGCGCTTGTCCGAGTCGATCAAGTTGCGCCAGCCCTTTGTCTATGACGACAGTTTTGCCGAAGCGCTCAGCGACTTGCACGCGTCCCTCGAACACTTGCGCATCCAGAGCAATCCGGCCTGGCGCGGGCTGTTACGGTCATTGCGGGCGCTGGCCGCCAACCTCGGGACCCTCGACCGCTTGCTGAGTGACGCCAGCAACCCCGACACCCTTGCGGATGCCACCGACAGCAGCTTACTGGACCGCTCGCCGCGCAACCTGAAGGATGTGTGGTCGCGTCTGCGCCAGAACCTCACGCCCACGTCGCTGATTTTTCGTCACGCCCTGCGCCTGCCGTTGGCGCTGTGCATCGGTTTTGCCATGGTGCACTGGATTCACCCGACCCAAGGCTACTGGATCATCCTGACCACGCTGTTTGTGTGTTCGCCCAGCTATGGCGCCACGCGCCGCAAGTTCAGCCAGCGCATCATCGGTACGGCCATTGGCCTGGCGGTGGGCTGGGCACTGTTTGATCTGTTCCCCAATCCGCTGATTCAGTCGATGTTCGCAGTCGCAGCAGGGGTGGTGTTCTTTATCTACCGCACCACGCGCTACACCTTGAGCACCGCGGCCATCACCTTGATGGTGCTGTTTTGCTTCAATCAGGTGGGCGACGGCTACGGGTTGTTCCTGCCGCGCCTGTTCGACACGCTGGTGGGCAGCGTGATTGCAGCCGCCGCCGTGTTCCTGTTCCTGCCAGACTGGCAAGGGCGGCGCCTGAATAAAGTGCTGGCTAACACCCTGAGCTGCAACAGCCAATACCTGCGCCAGATCTTGCAGCAATATGCGCAGGGCAAAAGCGACGATCTGGCCTATCGGCTGGCACGACGCAATGCCCACAACGCAGATGCCGCGCTGTCGACCACACTGGCCAACATGCTGATGGAGCCGGGGCACTTCCGTAAGGATGCGGACATGGGCTTCCGCTTTCTGGTGTTGTCCCACACGTTGCTCAGCTATTTGTCAGGGCTGGGCGCGCACCGCGACACGCAGTTGCCGGCCGAGATGCGTGAACAGTTGATCGAAGGTGCCGGGCGCACGATTGCCGACAGCATTGACCTGATCGCCCAAGGTCTGGCCAACCGTCAGCCCGTGGCGGTGCAAAGCGATGACGAGGAAGCGCTGGCCAGTGCATTGGAGCAGATGCCCGATGACATCGACGAAAGTCAGCGCCTGGTGCAAACCCAACTGGCACTGATCTGCCGCCAGCTCGGGCCATTGCGCACATTGGCCGCGCATTTAATCAAAACCCCGTAAAGGCGTTTGGCGGCCTCTGGCGATCATGCCGGGTTACATGCCATGCGCCTTGATCAGACGCTCAAAGCTGCCGTCGGCTTTCATGGCGGTGATTTCACGGTCGAAATCCGCAACGATTTTGGCGTGATCGGGGTTCTGCAGGCTGACCAAAATATGCAGCTGGTTTTCGCTCAATGCCTTGGGCATAAACTCCACCGCATTGCGCACCCGCGTTGACTCACGCGCCAGCCGATAGCGCGCCACGTACTCGTCCTCCAGTGTCAGGCTGACTCGGCCCGCCACCAACATGCGCACAGCCATCGCAAAGTTATGCACAGGGACTTTGTTGAGGTGGGTGTTGTTGTCGAACTCGGGGGTGTAGGCGTAACCGGGCACGTAGGCGATGGCATAGCCAGTCAACTGCGCCAGCGTGTCGTAATTGACGGGAGAGTCTTTGCGCCGGATAAAACGCAGGCGGTTTTGCAGGTACGGCGCCGAAAACTGCCCGATTTTCAGACGGTCCTCCTTGAACCAGGCGTTGACCAGTACGTCGTAACGACCGTTTTGTATCCCCTGCAACGCTCGCGCCCAAGGCACTTGCTCAAACCTGCTGGGATAACCTGCCCGCGAGAGGGCCGTGCTGACCAGATCAGTGGCCAGCCCACCATTGATCAGCGTGCCATCGGTAAAAGGCGGCCAGAGATCGCCAACCAGACGCAGCGTCTCGGCGCTGGCGTGATGAGCCCATAAGGTCAATCCAGACACAATCAAAGCCCGACGCAAGCGAGACATGCAAGATCCTTATAGGGCTACCCACTATTATTTAGCTGCCAATTATTGGGGTTCATCCTGATCAGCGTCAGGGTATGAGAGACCTGACCACCTAAAGATAACCCCCAATCGCAAAAGGTTGATATTAAAAAGCCTTATCTGCTGACACTTTTACGCTTGGCCTGCTTTGCCATCACGCCTAGTATCTGGCGACCGCCACTTGTTCAGGACAACACCGTGACCACTGACTGGATCTGCAAACACCACTCCGACTTGGGTAAAGAACAGCTGTACGCCATTTTGAAGCTGCGCTGCGAAGTGTTCATCGTTGAACAGGAATGTGCCTATCTGGACATCGACGGACAGGATCTGGAAGGTGACACGCTGCACCTGATGGGCTGGCAAAACGATCAACTGGTGGCCTATGCACGCTTGCTCGACCCAGACTCCCATGCCGGGGATGTGGTGATTGGCCGGGTCATCGTGGCACCTCAGGCACGTGGACATAGCCTGGGCCATGACTTGATGGACCAGGCCCTGCTTAACATCAAAGAAAACTGGCCGCAGGAACCTGTCTTTTTGTCAGCCCAGGCGCACTTGCAATCGCTTTATGCAAAGCACGGCTTTTACGTCGCAGGCGAGCAATACCTGGAAGACAACATCCCGCATATCGGCATGCGCCTGGACGCCGACGATCAGGGGTAACCCAACACCTGCTTGATCTGATCCACATGCCCGGCGACCCACTGTTTATTAATCGGGCCCCAGCTGCGGACCACGTAGCGCCCGGCGTGATTGCGGGCGCCGTCCTCTTGTTCGAATTCGCACAGGATGTCCAGATCAGCCAGCGCCGCTATTGTGTCCTGCGCCGTACGACGGGGCATGCCGGTCACCTCCGTGAGCGCCGGAACGTTGCTGGCCTGTTGGGTATCAATCAACCAGGCCACATACAGGCGCCGGTAAAAGCTGCTTTTGGTTTTACTGACGTCCATTCATCACTCCGGTCACACGGTGGATTTTCGGTTGCGCGAACCTGTTCGCGGCTACCGGTAAAGTCAGGTTTTACTCTGCAGGTCACGCCACGTCAGGTACACCCGCAGGTCGAATTCCAGCTGGTGATAGTCGGGCAGCATGTACTCACACAATTTGTAAAACGCCTTGTTATGGTCCGACTCCTTCAAGTGGGCCAGCTCATGCACCACGATCATCTTCAGGAACTCGGGCGCGGCATCTTTAAACAGTGAAGCCACGCGCAGCTCTTTCTTGGCCTTGAGTTTGCCGCCCTGCACCCGTGAAATGGTGGTGTGCAAGCCTAGGGCGCGGTGGGTCAGGTCGAGGCGGTTGTCGAACAGCACTTTGTCAAAAGACGGCGCGTTACGCAGGTGCTCCTGCTTGAGTTCAAGCGCGTACACGTACAGGGCTTTGTCACTCTGCACTGCATGTTTGCGGGGATAACGCTCGTTCAAGTACGCACCTAACTGATCACGCTCGATCAAATGCCGTACTTGATCCTGCAAGGTCTGAGGGTATGCCTGGAGGTATTTGAGAGCAGTCATGGGGCCCGCGCGACGCGTAAAAAGTGCGCCAGTGTAGCGGCGCATCGGCCCTTACTTCCAGTGAACAGGGCTCAGCAAGGGCTGGGCGCTGATTAACGCATCATAAAAGCGGTACTGCTGACGCCCTGCCCGCTTGGCTTCGTACATTGCCGCATCGGCTGCGCGCATCAGGGTTTCAAGGCTCGTGCCACACCCGGGGGACAGCGCAATGCCAATACTGACCCCAAGGCTGACATCCAGCCCTTGTATTTGCTGGCGTACCGCAATCATGTCGATCAGTTGCCGGGCAATCTGCGCAGCTTCCTGCGCCTCAGTGACGTTCAGCAACAGGGTGAACTCATCCCCGCCGATGCGCCCCAAAACATCGCCGGGCCGGGCGCACTGCTCCAGCTGTTCGGAGACCCAACTCAGCGCACGGTCCCCGACTTCATGCCCCAGCGAGTCGTTGATACGCTTGAAACCGTCCAGATCCAGATACAGCAGCGCACGCAATTGAGTGTCCGCAGCGTCACGCATCAGCACGCCCTCAACGGAACGCTGAAAACCGCGACGGTTCAAGAGTCCCGTCAATGAATCCGTGATGGCTTGCAGTTCGAGTTGCTGATGCAAATGGCACACTTCCGACATGTCCAGCACCGTCACCACCATCGCGTGCTGTTGCCCCGACAACGGCGCACAGGACAGGGTGACAGGCAGCAGTTGGCCTTGGGCCGAGCGCAGGATTGCATCATGCACGCGATAGGTTTCGCCGCGCCGGTAACCATGATAGATCGCAGACTCATACCACTCGGGTACGTGGGGTTTTTGCAGGAAATCCAGCAGGGGCACGCCTTCCAGACCCGCTACGGAGACCTTGAGCAAGCGGGAAATGGCCGGGTTGGCGAATCGGATACGCCCGTCTTCGTTGACCACCAGAATGCCTTCGGCGGCATTTTCCAGTACCGAAGCATTGAACGCCTGGGCTATTTCCAGATCACGGCTCAAGCGGCGTAGCGCCCGGGCATTGCTTTGATGTTCCAGCAGCGCCTGCACTTTGGGTTTGAGGATTTGAGAATCGAAGGGCTTGAGCAAGTAATCGACGGCGCCGCACGCGTAGCCCTCGAGTACCGCGTCCCGGGATTGTGCATTGCCCGTGAGAAAAATAATCGGGGTGAGCCGCGTGCGTTGGCTGCCGCGCATCAGTCGGGCAACTTCAAACCCGTCCATGCCTGGCATGTGCACATCCAACAGCACCAGATCGACCTCGTTACTGAGCAACAACTCCAGGGCTTCTACACCTGACGTTGCCGTCAGAATGTGCCAATCCGCACGCTGCAACAGCGCCTGCATGCTGATCAGATTTTCAGGGTAATCATCCACTACCAAAAGCACTGAACCAGTCTCGACTGGTTTCTCGGGCACGCATTCCATGCTGCTTCTCTTTATGACTGTCCTGAACTCAGGAGAAAACCGGACAAAAATCGGGATCCAACTCTAAACCTGAGTATCACAAAGCAGAAGCGACCCACCGTCACACAATTACACATAGTTGTACTGAACCGACTAACGGTATAGCCATTAGTCCCTTTGTGTAAGGCAGGCCTTACAACCGCGGCCTATTTTTTGACGTCAATTAAACACCTGGTTATTTACTGGCACTACCGATCGTCCTATAAAGACCATCCCTCAAAGCCCTGGTCCAGACGCCATCAACGCGTTTGATGCCTGTAAGTGCCTCAGCTCAAGGCCCGAAACATGATCGATCTGGCAACCTGGAACCTGAGTGTTCCCGTCGGTAATCCCCCTACCACCATCGAGACACCGCGCCTGCTCAAGGGCTTCAAAAATATGTATTTCCACTCCGACTCCGGCACGCTTTTTTTCTGGGCGCCCGTGACCGGAAGCACCACCGTCAACGCCATTTACCCGCGCAGCGAATTACGTGAGACTCGCGCCGATGGCTCCCTGCGCAATTGGCTCTACCCCAGCGCCAACCATTTTTTGAACGCTACATTGACCGTCAATCAAGTGCCCTCCTCGGGCAAGATCGTGATCGGTCAAATCCACGCGTTTCAAAGCCAGCAGCCCATGCTCAAGTTTGAGTATCAATACAAAACCAGCAAACTCAGCGGCAATCTGGTGGCCAAGGTGCGCATACGCCCCAACGACACCACCATCAAAACCGTGACCGTAGCCGAGAATGTGCCCCTGCAAAAAAGCTTCACCTATGTGATCAATTTGACGCCCGACGGCACCTTGAACGTCAAAGGCGCCAATAAGGTGTGGAGCACCCCCATCAGCGCCACGTGGCGCGACAAACCGTTGTACTTCAAGGCAGGGGTGTACGTGCAAGACAACACGGGCAACAGCAAGGAAGGTGGACAAGTCACGTTCAGCAAGCTGGACATCGACCACAACGCGCTTTGAGCAAAACGTTGAGCTGCAATGCGGCTCTACAGTCATGGCTTTTGGTCACGTCGGGGTAGGCCAGATGATGTCTAAATGATGCGAATCAACGGACTCATCCTCGGTCGAAAGTGGGATATTTGCTTATGTAAATGAAGGGCACTTCTGAGATGGCGGTATCCCCTCAGGCATTGCTTGCGGCACTGAAAGTCGCAGGGCTATCTTCTGGAGTCGCCGAGCGGCCTGGCCCAATTGATGCTTCCAGTGGAATCGACATGAAGAAAAAGCGCGACGATCACCTGCACGATGAAACAACTCGGCGCCTGCTTGAAGACCTCAACGCTACGCCTGCCCCGCTGGACGAACTCAACCCGACCCAGGCCGCCGAGGTCAGCCCGGCCTCGCCTTTCGCCGTACGCAGTGATGTGCGGGCGCTGGAGGCCCTGAAGCATATGTCGATGATGCTTAAAAGCGCCGAAGAGGTTTCGGACGAGATCACCGAACGCGCCAGCGGCATCGAACGCGGGCTGATCTGGTCGATGCTGCACTCTGTCGAGATGACCCGCTCGCTGGTGGATGCACTGCTCAGGGGCAATGGCGTCGATCCTGAGTCGTTATAGCCACCTCACCCGCGCCTGCACACGATGGGCTGTCAGCGCCTACAAAAAAGCCCGCATCGCTGCGGACTTTTCATGTCGCGCAGGTCTTAGTTGACCTTGGCGTTCAGCTCACCCTTCAGGTAACGCTGGTACATGGCTTCCAGAGAGATCGGCTTGATCTTCGAAGCATTACCGGCGGTGCCGAAGGCTTCGTAACGGGCGATGCAGACATCACGCATCGCCGTCACGGTAGCGCCGAAGAATTTGCGCGGGTCAAACTCGCTCGGGTTGGTAGCCATCAGGCGGCGCATGGCGCCAGTCGATGCCAGACGCAGGTCGGTGTCGATATTGACTTTGCGTACGCCGTGCTTGATGCCTTCAACGATTTCTTCAACCGGCACGCCGTAGGTTTCTTTGATGTCGCCGCCGTATTCGTTGATGATTTTCAGCCACTCTTGCGGCACCGAGGACGAACCGTGCATCACCAGGTGAGTGTTCGGAATGCGTTTGTGGATTTCTTTGATCCGGTCAATCGCCAGCACGTCGCCAGTGGGTGGCTTGGTGAATTTGTACGCGCCGTGGGAAGTACCGATGGCAATCGCCAGGGCGTCCACTTGAGTGCGTTTTACAAAGTCAGCGGCTTCTTCAGGATCGGTCAGCATTTGGCTGTGGTCCAGAACGCCTTCAGCGCCGATGCCGTCTTCTTCACCAGCCATACCGGTTTCCAGCGAACCCAGGCAGCCCAGCTCGCCTTCTACCGACACACCGCAAGCGTGAGCCAGCGCAACGGTTTGCTGAGTAACGCGCACGTTGTAGTCGTAGTCAGTCGGGGTCTTGCCGTCTTCGCCTAGCGAGCCGTCCATCATCACCGAGCTGAAGCCCAGCTGGATCGAACGCTGGCACACGTCAGGGCTGGTGCCGTGGTCCTGGTGCATGCACACCGGGATATGCGGGAATTCTTCGATAGCGGCCAGGATCAGGTGACGCAGGAACGGAGCACCTGCGTATTTGCGCGCACCGGCCGAAGCCTGAACGATCACCGGGGAGTCAGTCTTGTCAGCGGCTTCCATAATGGCGCGCATCTGCTCAAGGTTGTTGACGTTAAAAGCTGGAACGCCATAGCCGAATTCGGCGGCGTGGTCCAGCATCTGGCGCATGCTGATAAGTGCCATTGTGCGTGTCTCTCCCGGACGAGGGTCGTTAATCGTGCAAGCCTGCCGGAGCGGCGGCTGCTATTCAAGTTTTTGCAGATCGGGGGTAACCGGCCTGCGAGTAAGTAGCATCGTCTGTCGTCGTTGCCGCAGTCTGTTCAAAGCCCATCACTGAACCGGCAACGCCTACAGGTCAAAGCGTTACGGGCACCCGCGCTCTTTAGAAGGCGTGGGTGACTCGTATTTCTCAAGTGCCTCAGGCCCTGATCGTTTATTGACCAATGGCACGCTCTGCGCCTGCCAGTCAGCCTGGTAGCAGCCGCTCTCTTCAGGCGTGGCCGCTTCAGGCGCTGGCTTGTTCGAGCCGGAACAACCGGCCACCAAGCCTGCAATCATCAACAGCGGTAACAACTTGAGCATGTCCATGCTTCCTTTCAGGGCCTGATTCACGTTCAGGCTTTCGCGCGGCTTTCCAGGACTTCCACGGCAGGCAATACCTTGCCTTCAACGAACTCCAGGAATGCGCCGCCACCGGTCGAGATATAAGAAATCTTGTCAGCAACACCGTACTTGTCGATGGCGGCCAGCGTGTCGCCCCCACCGGCAATCGAGAACGCAGCACTGTCAGCGATGGCGTGGGCCAGCACTTGGGTGCCATTGCCAAACTGGTCAAATTCGAACACGCCCACCGGGCCGTTCCACAAAATGGTTTTGGATGACTTCAGCAGCTCGGCAAAGTGCGCTGCCGTCTGCGGGCCGATGTCCAGAATCATGTCGTCTTCTGCCACGTCAGCAATCAGCTTGACGATGGCTTCAGCGCTTTCGGCAAATTCCTTGGCCACGACCACGTCGGTCGGCAGCGGCACATTGACCTTGGCGGCGATGGCGCGCGCGGTGTCCAGCAGGTCGGGTTCGTACAGCGACTTGCCCACCGGGTGGCCCGCTGCGGCGAGGAACGTGTTGGCAATGCCGCCGCCCACGATCAGCAGGTCGCAGATCTGGCTCAGGCTGTTGAGCACATCCAGCTTGGTCGACACCTTGGAGCCCGCGACAATCGCAGCCATGGGTTTGGCCGGGGCGCCCAGCGCTTTGCCCAGGGCTTCCAGTTCGGCAGCCAGCAACGGTCCTGCAGCCGCAACCTTGGCGAACTTGGCCACGCCGTGGGTCGAACCTTCGGCGCGGTGCGCAGTGCCGAAAGCGTCCATCACAAACACGTCGCACAAGGCCGCGTATTGCTTGGCCAGTTCATCAGCGTTCTTCTTTTCGCCCTTGTTGAAGCGCACGTTCTCAAACAGCACGATGTCGCCGGCTTTCACGTCAACGCCATTGAGGTAGTCGCTGACCAGTGGCACTTCACGGCCCAGCGCCTTGCTCAGGTAATCAGCCACGGGCTTGAGGCTGTTTTCGGCCGAAAATTCGCCTTCAGTCGGGCGGCCCAGGTGCGAGCAGACCATGACCGCCGCGCCTTTCTCCAACGCCAGCTTGATGGTCGGCAGCGAAGCAAGGATGCGCGCATCGCTGGTGACAACACCGTCCTTGACTGGGACGTTGAGGTCTTCGCGGATCAGTACGCGCTTACCTTGCAGATCGAGGTCGGTCATCTTCAACACGGTCATGGGTCGCAGTTCCTGAGTTTCTAATGTTAGAGAACGGTTTTTGGGTGAGTTACATGCAGATAGTGCTCTGCCACATCGATCATTCGATTGGCAAAGCCCCATTCGTTGTCGAACCAGGCCAGCAAGTTGACCAACCGGGGGCCGGACACACGGGTCTGGCTTGCATCGACAATCGCTGAATGCGGGTCATGGTTGAAATCACAGCTGGCATGGGGCAATTCGGTGTACGCCAACAGGCCTTTAAGCGGACCGCTGGTGGCGGCTTCGCGCAACATGCGGTTCACTTCCACCGCGTTGGTGTCGCGCGCGGTAATCAAGGTGATATCAAGGCACGACACATTCAAGGTCGGAACCCGTACGGCTTTGGCTTGAATTCGGCCCGCAAGTTCCGGCAGCAAACGTTCAATGCCTTTCGCCAGACCGGTGGACACCGGAATCACTGACTGAAACGCCGAACGTGTACGACGAAGGTCTTCGTCATGGTACGCATCGATCACCGGCTGATCGTTCATCGCCGAGTGAATGGTGGTAATCGACACGTACTCCAGACCGAACGCCTGATCCAGCAGACGCAACAGCGGCACGCCGCAGTTGGTGGTGCAGGACGCATTGGAGATCAGCCGCTCGGTGCCGGTCAGGGTGTGCTGGTTCACGCCGTACACGATGGTGGCGTCGGCATCTGCCTCGCTGGCCATCGGTTGCGAAAACAGGACAGCGGGGGCTCCGGCGTCGAGAAAACGCTGGCCGTCCGTACGGGTGTTGTAGGCACCGGAGCATTCCAGAACCAGATCAACGCCCAGCGCGGCCCAGTCAATTCCTTCAGGGGTGGCACTGCGGAACACTTTCACGCAGTCGCCATTGATGTGCAGGCAGTCGCCTTCGATCCGTATCTCGCCGGGAAACCGGCCATGCGTGGAGTCGAAGCGCGTCAAATATTCGAGGCTGGCCATATCGGCCAAATCATTCAGGGCAACAATTTCAAACCCGGCAGCAGCTCCCCGCTCAAACAACGCACGCAAGACGCAACGACCAATGCGGCCGTAGCCGTTGAGTGCAACTTTGTAAGGACGCGGTTGAGGCATGGGGTTCTCTTATTCAAAACCTGTCGTCGCCGCCGAAGACTGCGATCAGGACCGCGGGCCCTTCAAGGAAAAGGGTGCCTGCGGCAGCGACTAAGGGGATCGCGGCGGCCAGAGGCCGCCGCGTGTAGCTTTAGTCTTCCAGCAGTTCGTCAGCCTGACCCAGGATGTTTTCCAGGGTGAAACCAAACTCTTCGAACAAGGCAGGCGCAGGCGCCGACTCGCCGTAGGTGGTCATGCCGATCACACGACCTTCCAGGCCGACGTACTTGTACCAGTAGTCTGCGTGGGAGGCTTCAATGGCGATCCGCGCGCTGACCTGCAACGGCAGAACCGACTGTTTGTAGCCTGCGTCCTGCGCTTCATACACGCTGGTGCACGGCATCGAAACAACACGTACCTTGCGGCCTTGCTCGGTCAGCTTCTCGTACGCCTGAACCGCCAGGCCGACTTCCGAACCCGCCGAGATCAGGATCAGCTCAGGCTCGCCTGCGCAGTCCTTGAGCACGTAACCACCGCGGTTGATGTCGGCAATTTGCGCGGCATCACGGGTTTGGTGGTTGAGGTTCTGACGCGAGAAGATCAGCGCCGACGGGCCGTCCTTACGCTCCAGTGCGAACTTCCAGGCCGCTGCGGATTCCACCGCATCGGCTGGGCGCCAGGTGTCCAGGTTCGGCGTGGTGCGCAGGCTGGTCAGTTGCTCGATAGGCTGGTGCGTCGGGCCGTCTTCACCCAGACCGATGGAGTCGTGGGTGAACACGTAGATCACGCGCTGCTTCATCAGGGCCGACATGCGGATGGCGTTGCGGGCGTATTCCATGAACATCAGGAAGGTTGCGCCGTAAGGCACCAGACCGCCGTGCAGGGCCACGCCGTTCATGATGGCGCTCATGCCGAACTCGCGTACGCCGTAGTACACGTAGTTACCGCTGGCATCTTCTGCCGACACACCTTTGCAGCCTTTCCACAGGGTCAGGTTGGAACCGGCCAGGTCGGCCGAACCGCCCAGCAGTTCAGGCAGCAACGGACCAAATGCGTTCAGGGTGTTCTGGCTGGCTTTACGGCTGGCGATGGTTTCGCCTTTGGCCGCGACTTCATTGATGTAGGCAGTGGCCTTAGCATCGAAGTCAGCGGGCAATTCGCCGCTCAGGCGACGGGACAGCTCGGCCGCCAGCTCCGGGAACTCGGCTGCATAGGCGGCGAAACGCTGGTCCCACTCGGACTCAACGGCAGCACCGGCTTGCTTGGCGTCCCATTCGGCGTAGATCTCGGCCGGGATTTCAAACGGGCCGAAGTTCCAGTCCAGTGCCTTGCGGGTCAGGGCGATTTCATCGTTGCCCAGCGGAGCACCGTGGCAATCTTCTTTGCCCTGCTTGTTCGGCGAACCGAAACCGATCGTGGTTTTGCAGCAGATCAGCGTTGGCTGGTCGCTTTTGCGTGCGGTTTCAATCGCGGTCTTGATCTCTTCCGGATCGTGACCGTTGACGTTACGGATCACTTGCCAGTTGTAGGCTTCGAAACGCTTGGGCGTGTCGTCGGTGAACCAGCCTTCGACTTCGCCATCGATGGAGATGCCGTTGTCGTCATAGAAGGCAATCAGTTTGCCCAAGCCCAACGTACCGGCCAGCGAGCCGACTTCGTGGGAAATGCCTTCCATCATGCAGCCATCACCCAGGAACACATAGGTGTGGTGATCGACAACAGTGTGACCAGGACGGTTGAACTGTGCGCCCATGACTTTTTCTGCCAGGGCAAAACCCACGGCATTGGCCAGACCCTGACCCAACGGGCCGGTGGTGGTCTCAACGCCCGGCGTGTAGCCCAGCTCCGGGTGACCCGGAGTGCGGCTGTGCAGCTGACGGAAGTTTTTCAGGTCGTCGATCGACAGGTCGTAGCCGGTCAGGTGCAGCAACGAGTAGATCAGCATCGAACCGTGGCCGTTGGACAGCACGAAGCGGTCACGGTCAGCGAATGACGGGTTGCTCGGGTTGTGCTTCAGATAATCGCGCCACAGTACTTCGGCGATATCCGCCATGCCCATCGGGGCACCCGGGTGGCCGCTGTTGGCTTTTTGCACGGCATCCATGCTGAGTGCACGAATGGCGTTGGCACGCTCACGACGGCTGGGCATCGCTGTTCTCCTGGGAATTGATAAATAAAAACGAATCGGAAAAAAGGCGAGCATTTTCCCTCAGGCAGCGCCCTCGGGCAATGACAGATAGTCACTTGAGCCGTTTTTCCTGTGCTTAACCGTTCAATCTGTTGAGGTTTGGACCGCGGCGCTCGTCATTACACTTAACCGGTCCGACAAACGTGCCAGTTATCGACCAATATCAAAATGTTTTGATATTGGCCTTGCGACGACAGAACGGGGTAACTAGACTGCGACCCCATGAACTTACGCGTGCCTTCAATTCGCCATGACGATTGCGATGAGCTCTCCGCCCTGTGCAAGGCTGGAGGCGACCCGCTGCGACTGAATGTGCTGCGCGCGTTAGCCAACGATTCATTTGGTGTGCTGGAGCTGACACAGATATTCGCCACCGGCCAATCCGGCATGAGCCATCACCTCAAGGTGCTGTCGCAGGCCGGGCTGGTTGCCACACGGCGCGAAGGCAACGCGATCTTTTATCGCCGCGCCCTGCCTCACACCGAACAATTGGGCGGCAAGTTGCACGCCGCGCTGCTGGAAGAGGTCGACAACCTGACCCTGCCCGCTGACGTACAGGCACGTATCAGCGCTGTACACGGGCAACGCGCTGCCGCTAGCCAAGACTTTTTCTCGCGCATTGCCGAGAAATTTCGCGCCCAGCAAGACCTGATTGCAGGCTTGCCGCAGTACCGGGACAGCGTATTGGCATTGCTCGACAAGTTGAGCTTCACTGCGCCAGCTACTGCGTTGGAGGTTGGCCCCGGCGATGGCAGCTTTTTGCCTGACCTGGCTCGGCGCTTTCATCAGGTCACGGCACTGGACAACAGCCCGGCGATGCTTGAACTGGCACGTCAGGTGTGTGAGCGCGAATCACTGAACAACGTCAGCCTGATCCTGGCCGACGCGCTCAACGGTTCGCAGATTCAAGTCGATTGCGTGGTTGTGAACATGGTCCTGCACCATTTCGCCGCACCGGCTGAAGCAGTTAAGCAACTGGCCACCTTGCTGCAACCTGGCGGTAGCCTGCTGGTAACAGAGTTGTGTAGCCATAATCAGGCGTGGGCCCGCGAGGCGTGCGGCGATTTGTGGCTAGGTTTTGAACAAGATGATCTGGCCCGTTGGGCCACCGCTGCGGGACTCGTTCCCGGGGAAAGCCTCTATGTAGGCTTACGTAATGGTTTCCAGATTCAGGTCCGCCACTTTCAGCGACCTTCTGGCGACACTCACCATCGGTAAATATTAGGAAACCGTCGAGATGAGCGAATACTCCATTTTCACCTCCGAGTCCGTGTCTGAAGGGCATCCGGACAAAATCGCCGACCAGATTTCTGACGCGGTGCTGGACGCCATCATTGCTGAAGACAAGTTCGCCCGTGTGGCGTGCGAGACTCTGGTGAAAACCGGCGTAGCGATCATCGCGGGCGAAGTCACCACGTCGGCCTGGGTTGATCTGGAGCAGATCGTTCGTGACGTGATCACCGACATCGGCTACACCAGCTCTGACGTCGGCTTCGACGGCGCAACCTGCGGCGTGATGAACATCATCGGCAAGCAGTCCCCTGACATCAACCAGGGTGTTGACCGCGCCAAGCCTGAAGATCAGGGCGCTGGCGACCAGGGCCTGATGTTTGGCTATGCCAGCAACGAAACTGACGTGCTGATGCCAGCACCGATCACCTTCTCGCACCAGTTGGTTCAACGTCAGGCCGAAGCCCGTAAATCCGGCCTGCTGCCTTGGTTGCGCCCGGACGCGAAATCCCAGGTTACTTGCCGTTACGACAATGGCAAGGTAGTGGGCATCGACGCTATCGTGCTGTCGACCCAGCACAACCCGGATGTCAGCGCTGCCGATCTGCGCGAAGGCGTAATGGAGCTGATCGTCAAGCACGTGCTGCCTGCCGAACTGCTGCACAAAGACACCCAGTTCCACATCAACCCGACTGGCCAGTTCATCATCGGCGGCCCGGTGGGCGACTGTGGCCTGACCGGTCGCAAGATCATCGTTGACACCTACGGCGGCATGGCCCGTCACGGCGGTGGCGCATTCTCGGGTAAAGACCCGTCCAAGGTTGACCGTTCGGCGGCTTACGCCGGTCGTTATGTGGCCAAGAACATCGTGGCAGCCGGCTTGGCTGAGCGTTGCGAGATCCAGGTTTCCTACGCAATCGGCGTCGCTCAACCGACTTCGATTTCGTTGAACACCTTCGGCACTGGCAAAATTTCTGACGAGAAAATCATCAAGCTGGTACGTGACGTGTTCGACCTGCGTCCTTACGCGATCACCAAAATGCTCGACCTGCTGCACCCGATGTACCAGGAAACCGCAGCTTACGGCCACTTCGGCCGCACGCCGCAAACCAAAACAGTTGGCGACGACACCTTCACCACGTTCACGTGGGAGCGCACTGACCGCGCTGAAGAGCTGCGCGCTGCTGCTGGCGTGTAAGTAAGCCTGCTGCATCCAAAAGCCCCGGACAGGCGACTGTCCGGGGCTTTTTTGTATTCGCTGACGGGCGCATACCCACCCAGAAACACCCGGTAATTCTCCCGCGCTGCACGGCAACCAGCCTGCACTAGCCTTAAGCATTCTTCCCGGGCAAGGACGCTCATGATGCTGGCCACACTTCGTCTTTTTAGCGGGCTTGCACTCGCCTGCTTCACCTTCAACACCTACGCGCAGACCTGTCCCTCGTGGCCGCAGCCCCGCGCCCAACAGGCATTCGACAGCCTCGAACAGCAACTGCGTATCTGGGACGACAGCTACCACCGCCAAGGGATTTCTCTGGTTACGGACGCTGTTTACGACCAGTCCCGCGCACGACTGGAACACTGGCGGCGCTGCCTGAACGCGCCCCCTTCCCGTCACCCCCTGCACACAGCCCGCGGAAAAATCCAGCACCCGGTAGCCCACACCGGACTGGCCAAACTGCGCAGTGAACAAGCCGTCAAAGGCTGGATAAACAGCCGCCAGGGTGTGTGGGTACAGCCCAAGGTAGACGGCGTGGCCGTGACGCTGACCTATCGACAGGGACAACTGGAGCAAGTGATCAGCCGGGGGGACGGGGAGAAAGGTCAGGACTGGACTGCCTCGGCCCTTACCCTTGACGCAATTCCTCGTACCTTGCCGCAACCGGTGGACCGGGTGCTGCAAGGCGAGCTTTATTGGCGCCTGCCTGATCATGTGCAAGCGACCTCTGGCAGCCTCAATGCGCGCAGCCTGGTTGCAGGGTTGATGGCGCGCCATGCGCTCACGCCTGAACACGCCGAGCGCATCGGTTTATTTGTCTGGGACTGGCCCGACGGCCCCGCCACGCTAACCGAGCGTTTACAGCACCTGAGCGATCTGGGGTTTGTCGACAGCCAAACCTACAGCCAGCCCGTGGAACGCTTCGAACAAGCACGGGATTGGCGCCAGCACTGGTACACCACAGCGTTGCCGTTTGCCACAGATGGTGTGGTGTTGCGCCAGAGCGAACGCCCGGACGCCAGGCGCTGGCAGGCAAAACCGCCGAACTGGGCCGTCGCCTGGAAATACCCTCACGCACAAGCCGTCAGTGAAGTACGCAGTGTCGCGTTCAACATCGGGCGCACCGGGCGCATTACGCCCATGCTTGAACTAACCCCCGTGACGCTCGACGACCGGCGAATCAAACGCATCAGCGTCGGCTCCCTGAAACGTTGGCAACAGCTTGATATTCGTCCCGGCGACCATGTGGCGATCAGTCTCGCAGGCATGACCATCCCACGCCTGGACAGTGTCGCGTTGCGCGCGCCGGAGCGCCTTGAAGTGAACGCCCCCAACCCCCACAACTTCCACACCCTGAGCTGCTGGCAACCCACGCCGGGCTGCGAAAGCCAATTTTTGGCGCGCCTGAACGGGTTAAGCCGAAAGAATGGGTTGGCCCTGCCGTCTGTCGGCCCCGGAACCTGGAAAACGTTGATCCAGAGCGGACAAATCAACAGCCTGACGGATTGGTTGACCCTGGATGCTTCCCGGCTTGTTAACATTGCGGGCTTCGGCGAGCGCAGCAGCGTACGTTTATTGACCAGTTTGCAGGCCGCCCGACAACAATCGTTCGAACGCTGGGTCAAAGCAATCGGTCTACCGCCCACGGGTGACGCACCTTTGGGTCAGTCATGGCAGGCGCTGGTGGCACGTGACACTGAAGCGTGGTTAGCAGAACCGGGCATCGGTCCGCGTCGTGCCGAACAATTGAGTGCGTTCCTGCAAGACCCGAATGTACGGGCGATAGGGGATGCATTACGGGCTGCTGAAGTGGCGGGGTTCGACTAGCCTGTGCTTCAGTCCGTTGCCGGACCCATGCTGCGTTTCGCATCTTTGAACTGTGTGTATTGTTACTTTTTGTTATGGAGCTATTTATGAAATTTCTTTCACCGCTCGCCCTGTTCACTGTTTGCGGCCTGATGGCTGCCCCGCTCATGGCCGCTGATCCAGCGCCTGAACTGACTGGTTGCGCTGCCAAGGTCAAAAACATCGAGACTCAGCTTGAGTACGCGCGGGCTCACAACAACAGCGGCCAGATCGCCGGTCTGGAAAAAGCCCTGAGTGAAGTCAAAGCCAATTGCACTGACGCTAGCCTTAAGAAAGAACGTGAGAACAAGGTTCTTGAGGCCAAGCACGAAGTCAGCCAGCGTCAGGCCGATCTGGACAAGGCCATGAAGAAAGGCGACCCGGAGAAGATCAACAAGCGTAAAGACAAGCTGGCTGAGTCGCGCAAAGAACTGCAGGAAGCACTGGACCAACTCGACAAGTAAGCCTTCGGCCCTGTCACGGCAACCCTCTCCCTCAGGGAGAGGGGCTGTTGATTGAAGGCATGATCAGTGGTTACGGAATTCCTTGTGACACGCGCTGCACGTGTCTTCGACTTTCTGCACAGCTGGCGCAAGGCTGCTGGCCTTGTATGGCTGAACCTGACTGGCAATCACCAACTCACCCGTGGCGGCTTCCAATTGACGGGCCAAGTCCTGAAAACGAGCCTGTTTCTGCCACACATCATCGGTTGCGCTGGTTTGGTCAGACTCTTTGACCTTCGGGAAATGTTTCCACGGCTCATGGGCCAACGCATCGAGTTTGACCGCCCCCTCGGTAAAACGCGGGCCATCGAACGGAATTCGCCCACGCAACATGCCCCCCAGGTCTTCACTGGTCTTGAGCATTTGCTTGAAAATCGCTTTACGCTGGCCCAGCGGCGAATTGGGATCAACCCCGCCACACGCCGACAGCGTCAGACAGGCCAGCAGTACAACAGTCAATCGTTTCAGAGTCATGGTCGCTTCACATCACGAAATTCGGTCGCCAGTATCCTCGTGTCACCTGTAAAGACCAATACCCCTATTGAATATAAGGATTGCCTGGACGGTTCTTGAACCTCGGCAACCGTAAAGGAACATCGCAGATGAGTCGTCTTTTAAAGCCACTGGTGTGGGCGCTGCCCGTTGTTATGTTGCTGGCCGGCTGCAACGGCACCGATCAGGATGCCAAACAACCTGAAGCCCCGCACACCACGTACAGCAAAGCGGACTGGAGTGCGTTGCCAGAGGTGACCGGCGCTGATCTGCAGGGCGGCTTCGCCTCTTGGCGCAGTGCATGCACCCGGCTCAAGGCCGACGCCAACTGGGGGGGAATCTGCAGCGAGGCCGCCCAGTTACCGGCCAGCCCGAGCGTGGCCGAGATCAGCAATTTTCTGCAAACCCACCTCGATGTCTACAGCCTGCGTTCCGCGCAAGGCAGCAGCGATGGCCTGATTACCGGTTATTACGAACCCGTCTACCCCGGCAGCCTGACGGCCAACGAGGTGGCCAAGGTGCCGGTGTATGGCGTGCCGTCCGACCTGATCGTGGTCAACCTCGACAGCCTCTACCCGGAACTCAAGGGCAAGCGTCTGCGCGGGCGCCTTGAAGGCCGTGTCATTAAACCCTACGACACGGCAGCCACGATCAATGCCCAAGGCCTGAACGCGCCTGTCATCGCGTGGTTGACCGACCCGATGGACCTGCAATTTTTGCAAATTCAGGGTTCTGGCCGCGTGCAACTGGATGACGGCCGTCAACTTCGCATCGGCTACGCCGACCAGAATGGTCATCCGTACAAGCCGATTGGCCGCTGGCTGGTGGAACAGGGCGAGTTGAAAAAAGAAGACGTAACCATGGGCACCATTCACGCCTGGGCGATGGCACACCCTGAGCGTGTCAGCGAACTGCTGGCGAGCAACCCCAGTTATGTGTTTTTCACCCAGAACCCCGACAGCAACGAAGGCCCGCGCGGCTCGTTGAATGTGCCACTGACCGCAGGCTACAGCGTAGCCGTTGACCGCAAGGTGATTCCATTGGGCAGTCTGCTCTGGCTGTCGACGACTCAAGCCGACGGTCAACCGATCGTACGCCCGGTAGCGGCTCAGGACACGGGCGGAGCGATTGCGGGCGAAGTTCGCGCCGACTTCTTCGTCGGTACAGGCTCGGAAGCCGGCAAGTTGGCCGGTGACATGAAGCAAAAGGGCAATATCTGGCTGCTGTGGCCTAAAGGCGCGGCACTGCCTGAATAAAACAGGCCCCACGCCACCCTTTGTAGTCGCTGGCGAGCACTCACGGGCGCCACTCGACAGCGACGTAAAGGCCTTACTCCACCGGATCGCTCACCGGCTTGGCGATGATTTGCTTGAGTTCTGCCGTCATCGGGAACTCAAGGTTCAGGCCATTGGGCGGGATCGGTTGCTCAAACCAGCGCTGGTAAATCCCGGTGATTTCACCCGAGCTGTACAGGTCGGCCAGGGTCTGGTTCACCACAGCCAAAAACTGCGGGTCGTCCTTGCGCACCATGCAGCTGTAGATTTCACGCGATTGCTCGTCACCCACTACCACCCAGTTATGCGGGTCACGGGCCTTCGCGCGTTCGCCATAGAGCAGCGCGTCGTCCATGTAAAACGCCACGGCGCGCCCGGTCTCCAGCATTTTGAACGCTTCGCCATGGTCCTTGGCGCTGATGACGTTCATGCCCATTTTGTGATCGGCGCTGTAGCTTTTAATGAAACGCTCATTGGTGGTGCCCGCAGTGGTCACTACGTTTTTCTCGCGCAGATCATCAAACCCCTTGATGCCACTGTCCTTGGCGGTCAACAACTGGCCTTTGACGTAGATAAACCCGTAGGAAAACGCGACCTGCTTCTGACGCTCGGCAGTCACGCCGGTTGAACCGCACTCCAGATCCACTGTGCCGTTTTGCACCAGCGGGATGCGGGTTTGCGACGTCACCAGGTTGTATTTGATGTTCAAGGGCTTGTCGCCCAGCTTCTTTTGCACGTTTTCGACGATTTTATTCGCCAGCTCCACGGAGTACCCCATGGGCTTACCCGAGTTGTCGCCAACATAAGAGAAGGGCACCGAAGCGTCCCGATAGCCGAGGGTGATGCGCCCCGAATCCGAAATCTTTTTCATAGTGCCCTGCAACGGCACGTCATTGGCGCAGACTGCCTGGCTGATCAACAGGCCCAGCGTGCAACTGATCAAGGTGAGTTTTTTCATCTTCTTATTTCCCCTTTAAAACAGATTAACGACGTACAGCAATCACGCTGATTTCCACCCGCACTTCGGGCCGCGCCAGCTCGGCTTGCAGCGTGGTACGGGTCGGCGCCTTGCCAGCCGACAGCCAGGCCGACCACACCGCATTCATGGCCGCAAAATCACGCTGGATGTTTTGCAAGTAGATCGTGGCGTTTAGGATGTGGTCTTTGTCACTGCCTGTTTCGGCTAGCAGAGCATCGATTTTGCTGAGTATTTCTTCGGTTTGCGCGGCAATGTCTTGAGTTTGCGTGGGAACTTGCCCGGACAAAAACACCAGCGCCTCAAACGTCGCGGCGGCGCTCAAACGGTCATTGCTGTTAATTCGGTGAATCGTCATCGGGTGGTTCCTTGTTGTAGGTACAGATTCAAGCGGCATGGGGCGCAAGGCCTTGCATGTCGATGGAAGGTTGGCGCTGTGTGATCAACTCGGTCAGCAACCGGCCACTGCCACAGGCCAGCGTGAAGCCCAGTGCGCCATGCCCCAGGTTGAGCCACAAGTTGCGATAAGCGCTGGCCCCCAGAATCGGCACACCGGTCGGCGTTGCAGGGCGCATGCCAGCCCACTCGATGGCGTCGTCATAATTGCCTGCTTCGGGGAAGGTGCTGTGCGCCAACTGGCGCATTTGAGCCAGGCGCTTGGGGTCCAGCGCTGCGTCAAATCCGACAATGTCGACCATCGCCGCGATCCGCAACTGCTCGCCAATGCGGGCGTACACAATCTTGCGGTCGTAGTCGGTGATGCTCACCTGCGGGGCTTTTTTCACATCGGCCAGCGGCAGGGTCAGGCTGTAGCCCTTGAGCGGGTACAGCGGCAACTCCAGACCGGGCAGGCGCAAGGCGGGGCTGTTATGGCCCGCCGCCAGCACCAGTTGACTGACCGGCAGTACGTCATGGCCCATCTCGACCGCCGTCACGGCACCCTGATGGTGCACGAGACGCGTCACGGTTTTGCCCAGCATAAACGTGCAGCGGCCAGAGGCTTGCAAGCGCGCCACCAACTGCTGACAAAACAGATGGCAGTCGCCCACCTCTTCGTCCGGGGTGTAAATGCCGCCGACAAACGGAGCGCCTAGCAAACCCGGCTCCAGCGCTACGCACTCGCTGGCTGACAGCGCCTGTTGAAAGGAACTGTGGGTAACGTTTTGCCGGGCTTTGTGGAAGTGCGCGGGCTCCCGAAAGGCCACGAGCTTGCCATTGCGTCGCCATTCAAAGCCGTCAAGGTGATCGTCTTCGCGCCATTGCTGCAATGTGGCCTGACTGAGCAGCGCCAGACGCAACAGATGCGCACCGTTGCGCTGATTGACGGAGCCGCGGCAAGCACCGACGAACGAAGCCAGCCAACGCCATTGAGCCGGGTCCATGCGGGGGCGAAGTTTGAGAGGTGAATCGGCGCGCAGCATCCAGCCCATGGCTTGCCAGGGCACCCCGGCATCGGCCAGGGGCGCCACATAGCGATACGACAGCTGCCCGCCATTGGCGAAGCTGGTCTGACTACCGAGGCGGGTCTGGGCTTCGATCAGCGTGACGTCAAAACCTTCGCGCACCAGCGCATACGCTGTTGCCAGCCCGATGACGCCGCCACCGATGATGCAAACCTGCTGTGCCATGTCAGTCCTTAACCCAAAGTTATGCGGCCTTCAGATTAGGGGCAGATGACAGGGCATGAATAATGAATAAAGATGCTCATCCCATAAACAAAGGTTATGGACTACTGCCATGCGTTTGCGACATATCGAGGTCTTTCAGGCCATCCGCCAAACCGGCTCGGTCAGCGCCGCTGCCCAGTTGCTGCACGTCTCGCAACCGGCGGTGAGCAAAGTCTTACAGCATGCCGAATTGCAACTGGGATTTGCCCTGTTCCTGCGGGTACGCGGCAAACTCCAGCCCACGCCTGAGGCGCTACTGCTGGAGCGCGAGGTCGATAAAGTCACCGAAAGCCTGCAAGGCGTGCAGCGACTGGCCGAAAGCCTGCGCCGTGAGCCTGGTCATCGCTTGCGTATTGGCAGTACCCCGGCACTGGCGCTATCGCTGATGCCGCCCGTGATCCGCGAATGGACGCAACGCTATCCCGATATCCACTGCGAGCTGGCCAGCGCTCATACCCGAGAACTGGTGCAAAACCTGCTGATGCGCGAGCTCGACGTTGCCCTGACCTTCAAGCAACCCGAGCATCCTGGCCTCAAGGCGCAAGCGCTGGCCCACGGTGTGCTGGTGGCACTGGCCCCACGGGGCTACTGGCCCGAAACAGACCTCGGCTTGCCGCTGAAACTGGATGAATTGGCGAATGCGCCGTTGATTGGCTTGAGCAGCGCCGACCCGTTGTTTGCGCGGTTTGAACGTTACCTGCAAGCCGTCGAACCGCCGCCACGTATCAGGCTCGCGGTGCAGACCTATTCATTGGCCAGCGCAATGGTGGAATCAGGGGCGGGATTGGCTGTGATTGACCCGTTCACCGCACTGGGGGCTTCACGCGACAGCACACGAATACGGCCGCTGACGCCTGCGTTGCCCATTACGCTGTATGCACTGACCCGTGCCGACGAACCGGGTCCGCATACGCTGGAGGGGTTGCTGCAATTGTTCGCGCAACACGCCAACGAACAGTTGCAGCGTTTGTCGCTGTAACCGCAGTCCCTGCCGCAAGCTGCGAGCGTTTAAACCTCAACCCTCTCACAGCTTGACGGCAGCTACCGCGTACGCAGCATTACTTCGGCAAGGCGTACACCACCACCTGATCGCCCACTTGATCCTTGAGGATCGAGTTGCCACCGGCCACAAAGGCAACGTACTGACGGCCTTTGTATTCGTAGACCGCCGGGTTGGCCACCGCAGGAGCCATGACAATGTCGGACCACAACTCCTTGCCGTCATCCAGCGCGTAGGCACGGACTTTGGCGTCCATCGAAGCACCGATGAAAATCACCCCGCCCGCCGTCACTGCCGGGCCACCAATGGTGGGTGAACCCATGTCTTCAGGCATGTACCAGCCCCACTGCTGAACCGCGCCCATCGGACGACGCCATTTCACGTCACCGGTGCGCATGTCCAGGGCCACGATTTCACCGAACGGCGGCGCCCAGCACGGCATGCCTGCCCAGTTCTGCGCGTTCAGCAGCGACATGCCATACGGCGCGCCGATTTGCGGGTAGAAACCGTTTTCGTTGCCGGCTTCCTTGGGCTGTTTGTCGTACGCCGCACGGTCCCACAGCTTGATCATCTGCACGATGTGCGAGGTGTTCACGATGGCCACTTGGTTAACCGGGTCAAACGCAACCCCGCCCCACTGCACCCCGCCCGCACTGTCCGGGTACGCGAGCACGCCATTGCCTTTGGTCGCGGGCGGCGAGTACATGCCGTTGTATTCCAGGCCGTCCCACATCTTCGAGCACTGGCCCAAGCCAACGATGTCCGCGACTTTCCAGATTGCCGGTTTCTTGGACTGGTCCATTAGCGGCGCAGGCTTGGTCGGGAATGGTTGGGTCGGTGAGTACACTTCGCCATCGGCATCGCCCTGTGGCACCGGACGTTCCTCGATCGGCCACACGTCTTCACCCGTGCGCCGGTCAACCGTGAACAGGAAGCCCATCTTGGTCGCCTGCACCAACGCGGCCACCGGTTTGCCATTGACTGTAATGTCCATCAACGTCGGTGCCGAGTTGATGTCGTAATCCCACAAGTCATGGTGAACCCACTGACGCGACCAGACGACTTTACCGGTGTTGATATCCAGCGCTGTGGTAGACGTACCCAGCGGAATCGGCTTGGTGCGGTTGCCACCCCAGTAGTTGGGCGACGGCGATGACACCGGGATGTACAGCAAGCCCAGTGCCGGGTCGTAAGACATGGCAGTCCAGATATTGGCAGTGCCGGTTTTGCCCGCTTCCTCCTCCGGGATCGGCTTGAACTCCCATTCCAGTTCACCGGTGCGGGCGTTCAGTGCAAACAACGAACCTGGCGACTCTACCTCGTATTCCCAGTCTTTCCCGGCCCAGCCCACGATCAGCTTGTCGCCAATCACAGTTGGCGGTTGCAGCACCGACAGCGGCCATTTGGCGTTAAGGGTGTTCCACTGGTTGATGTCCACCACGCCGTTTTTGCCGAAGCTTTCGCACGGCTTACCGGTGTCGGCATCCACCGCATACAGTTGTGCAGTCATGTTGCCCAGGTACACGACTTTCTGGCAGGCCACGCCCGCTTGCGGGGTTTTCTCTTGCCAATAAGCCACGCCCCGGGACTTCAGCGCAGGCTGGGTCTCGGCCACCAGAGGCGACTTGGTATCAAATACCCACTTTTCTTTCCCGGTCTCGGGTTCAAGGGCAATGATTCGGTAAAACGGCGTGCCGATGTACAAGGTGTCATTGGCGAAGATCGGCGTGGCCGACCAGACGGACGGCGGGATTTTGCCCGTGCCGGTGGACATGTCCCCGGTGAAGTACTGCCAGACTTTGGTCAGGTTGCCGACGTTGTCTTTATTGATTTGCGTGAGGGGGGAGTACTTCTGTGCGCTGAGCTGGCCGTGAAAGCTGTCCCATTCCTTGCCGTTCGGGATCGGAATTTTCGCGCTTTCCGCCGACACGCTCGACGGCGCGAGCAGCGGCGCAGGTACGGTGTAGGTCTCAGCCTGGGCCGTTGAAAGTCCCGCCAGCATGCACAGGGCCGGGGCGCTCAAAAGGTGTTTTTTCATTGTATTCATGTCACGCGCTCCTGGTGGCCGGGGTGAAGGTTTCAATCACGACACCCACTGCGCCCACTGCCAGCACGGCGGCAGTCCACCACCCGTGCAAAAACAGTGCTGCAATGAAGGTCCCGACAATCCCCGCCCAACTCAAAAACAGGAGAAAGCCTCGCAGCCCGCCCGCATGGCTCTTGAGCAGTAACAGCCCCAATACAACCATCACCAGCTCAGCGAACATCGCCGTCATCGCGCCACCCGAGCCATCAATACCAGACAGCGGCGTGAAAAAACGCCACGCGGTGATGACCAGCGCAACCAGCGCGGCGACGATCAGAATATAAGCACCCACGTGACGCCTGGGCGTTGCCGAGGGTGACGCATAACCCGCAGATGTACTCATCCCTTTCCCCTTTCCGTTATATGCACATTGGGTGTGTAAGGAAAACCCGAACGAACAGGCGCACTCAAGCCATTGCCGAAAGCACCTTCAGCCAAACGAGTTTGAGTGTAGTCAACGTGTAGGGAAGCACCCACAAGGATGCAGGATTAGTCGCACATAATTGCTGTGGGTGGACGAGGCTGCAGGCGAGCGAGGCCGTCGAAGCGCATTCACCGCCGCGCATCAGGTACGCAGCGGTGACCGGCAGACAAGGTCACGCAGGTTTAATGCGCCCTGTCGGCCTCAGCCGGGGCAGGCGCATCTTGGGTCACGTGCCTCACCAGTTTGCCAATGGTCAGGCCCTGGAACAGGATCGACGACAGCACCACGATGTAAGTGATGCTCAGGATCAGGTCACGTTCCGGGCCGAGTGGCAACGCCAGTGCCAGGGCAACCGAAACCCCGCCACGCAGGCCGCCCCACGTCAGGATGCGGATGGTGCCACGGGGCACGGCGCGCCAGCGGCGCAGTAACATAATGGCCGGGGCAACGGTCAGCAGGCGTGACAGCAGAATCGCCACGGCCAACGCACTGGCAGCCAGCAAATGCAGCCACGAGAACGGCAGCAGCAACAATTCCATGCCGATCAGCGCAAACAGCAACGCGTTGAGCATGTCATCCAGCAACTCCCAGAAACCGTCCATGTAACGGCGGGTCATCTCGTTCATCGCTTTGTTTCGACCCAGATTGCCGATGATCAGGCCGGCCACCACCATCGCAATCGGCGCCGACACATGCAGCTCACTGGCCATGGCCGAGCCGCCGATCACCAGCGCGAGGGTCAGCATGACTTCGATCTGGTACTGCTCGATGCTTTTGATCATCCGGTACACCAGATAACCGATCAGCCCGCCGAACACCACGCCGCCAATGGCTTCGTGGGCGAACATCATGGCCGTGGCGCTGACGCTCGGGGTTTCGCCCAGTTGGACAATGCCAAGCAACACAGTGAACACCACAACCGCGGTGCCATCATTGAAAAGACTCTCGCCCACGATGGTGGTTTTCAGAGGCTTTGATGCGTTGGCGGTCCGCAGCACGCCGAGCACCGCAATCGGGTCGGTGGGGGATATCAGCGCGCCGAACAGCAGGCAGTACAGGAAGCTGATGTGCCAGCCAAAGAGGCCAAAAATCCAGTACGCCAGGCTGCCGATCACCGTGGTGGCGATCAAAACCCCCACCGTGGCCAGCAAGCCAATGGGCCAGCGGTAGCTGCGCACGTCGTTGAAGTTAACGTGCAAAGCGCCTGCAAACAGCAGAAAGCCCAGCATCCAGTTCATGAGCAGATCGCCAAAATCAATCTGGCCGATCAACTGTTGCACGCGGTCTTCGAGCCCCGGGTAGCCGAGTACGCTCAAACCCTGCAACAGCAAAGAAAATAAAAGGGCGGTGACCATCACGCCAATCGTGGGCGGCAGGCCGATAAAACGGTAATTCACATACGTCAGCAACGACGTCAGACAGATAAACGCAGCAACAAGCTCAAGCATCCGAGTTCCTGTGGTGGCGGGAGTGAAGGGGTTTCCGGTCAGGCCGGGCGTTGGTTTGATGCAAAAGCTGGCGTGAGCGGCACATTGCCGAGCGTGACAAACCGACGCAACGCCTGGCCAGCATTGACCACGGCGTGAGTCCTTTGTTGCAACACCTGCAGGGTTTAGGGTCCTTAATGATGCTCCGTCAGCTAGCGCCTGGGAGCCACCAAAGGGGCACCCGATTATTCGTTTGTTCACGCAAACGCTGCGCGCGCCGACGCACGTTTGACGTATAAACAGCCATCGTCCAACCACATAAGGAGCACGGGGTGCTGGCAACGTCGTTGGTGTTGATCGCTGCTGTGTTGCACGCGGTCTGGAATACCCTGATTAAGTTCAGCGGCGAGCGTCTGCTGGTCATCGCCTGCATGGACACGGTGGCACTGCTGGTGGTCGCCGCGCTGGTGGGCTTTGTGTCGTTCCCGCCGCTGGCTCTCTGGCCGTGGATTCTGGCGTCTGCCCTCTTCGAACTGCTGTACCGCGTGCTGCTGATCCGCGCCTACCGGGTCGGGGACCTTGGGCTGGTGTACCCGCTGATGCGCGGCCTTTCGCCCTTGGTGGTGCTGACACTGACCCTGATTTTTGCCGGTGAAGTGCTGACCGGCCAGCAAATTATCGGCATTCTCCTGATACCGTGCGGTATGGCCTGCCTGCTGTGGCAAGGCGGCGGCGGTGATCGTCTGCCGTGGTCGATGCTGCCGGTGGTCGCGCTCATCGGCCTGTGCATTGGCTGCTATACCTTTCTTGATGGTCAGGCGTTACGCCGCTGGCCGCACCCGCTGGATTATCTGGTGTGGCTGACGCTCATCAGCGCGTGGCCGTTCCCACTGCTGGCCATCACCCGCAAACGTGCCGCGTTCACGCTGTTCTGGCGCACGCAATGGCGGTTGGGGTTGGCCGTCGGGGTTTGCGTGCTGACCAGTTATGCACTGGTGCTGTGGGCGATGCAGCTGGGCTCGATTGCCGAGGCGGCGGCCTTGCGTGAGGTCAGCGTGATGCTGGTGGTGCTGTTCGGCATGCGCTACCTCAAAGAACCTTTTGGCGGCCCCAGACTCTTAGCGTGTGGGCTGGTGCTGATCGGCATGCTCGTGATGAAACTCTAAAAAGGAAATTCCAATGACGGTTGCCTTCTGGTGTGTACTGATTGCCTTGTGTCTGCCGTACGTGTGTACCGCGGTGGCCAAGTTCAGCGGCGGCAAATTCGGGCCCCGGCAAAACCATGACCCGCGCGCGTTTCTCGACACCCTCGACGGTTTCGCCAAACGTGCTCACAGCGCGCAACTCAACAGCTTCGAAGTCACCCCGGCGTTTGCCGCTGCCGTGATCATTGCTGACATCGTCGGTAACGCCCAACCCGTCACGATTGATGTACTGGCCGTGCTGTTTATCACCAGCCGCTTGCTGTACATCATTTGTTACCTGGCAGATTGGGCCATGTTGCGTTCACTGGTGTGGTTCATCGGCATGGGGCTGATCGTCAGCTTCTTCTTCGTGTCGATGTAACTGCTCAACGCGTCAGCGTCAGAAATCGCCCCACAACTGCTGAGCCACGGCCAGCGCCACCACCGGGGCGGTTTCGGTACGCAATACCCGAGGGCCAAGGCGCGCCGGTTGATAACCCGCCGCCTGGGCCTGATCGACTTCATTGTCGGTCAACCCGCCTTCCGGACCGATCAGAAACGCCAGGCGCGAAGGCTTGGCATGGCTGGCCAGCGGCTCGGACACCGGGTGCAACACCAGCTTGAGGTCGGCGTGCGTGTTGTTAATCCAGTCATTAAGCAGCACGGGCGGATGAATCACCGGCACCCGCGAACGCCCACATTGCTCGCACGCACTGATAGCCACCTGACGCCAGTGAGCCAGACGTTTGTCTGCACGTTCGTCCTTGAGCCGCACTTCGCAGCGTTCGCTCATGATCGGCGTGATCTCGTTGACCCCCAGTTCCGTGGCTTTCTGAATCGCCCAGTCCATGCGCTCACCACGGGACAACCCTTGGCCAAGGTGAATCGCCAGCGGCGACTCGACTTGCCCGGCGAAGGTCTCTTCCAGCACCACGCGCACGCGCTTTTTACCGACTTCCAGCAAACGCCCCAGGAACTCGTGACCCGAGCCGTCGAACACTTGCAGGGCATCGCCCTCGGCCATGCGCAGCACGCGGCCAATGTAATGCGCCTGGGCTTCAGGCAATTCATGCTCACCGAGGCTCAATGGGGCATCGATAAAGAAACGGGACAATCTCATGTGTTTTCTCTGAAAAGTGTGCGCTTCAGGCGCGAACGTGCGCGCCCGAAGAAAATAACCCTAGCCCGGGTCGCGGAAGTCCGGATGGAAATTCGCCGGCACAGCCACGCGGATATCACTGCGGGTCGCGATGTCGATGCCTTCGCTGGCTACGTCGGCCAGAAAGTCGATTTGCTCCGGGGTTATCACGTAAGGCGGCAAGAAATACACCACGCTGCCCAGCGGACGCAACAACGCGCCACGCTCCAACGCATGCTGGAACACTTTTAACCCACGACGCTCCTGCCACGGGTATGCCGTTTTACTGGCCTTGTCCTGGACCATTTCGATGGCCAGAACCATACCGGTCTGACGCACTTCCGAGACATGCGGATGGTCCGCCAGATGCGCCGTCGAACTGGCCATACGCTGTGCCAGGGCTTTGTTGTTCTCGATAACGTTGTCTTGTTCGAAGATATCCAACGTGGCCAATGCCGCCGCACACGCCAGCGGGTTGCCGGTGTAGCTGTGGGAATGAAGGAAAGCGCGCAGGGTCGGATAGTCGTCGTAGAAGGCGCTGTAGACCTCATCCGTGGTCACACAGGCAGCCAGTGGCAAGTAACCGCCCGTCAATGCCTTGGACAAGCACAGGAAGTCCGGGGTGATGCCTGCCTGCTCACACGCGAACATCGTGCCGGTGCGACCGAAGCCCACCGCGATTTCGTCGTGAATCAAGTGCACGCCATAACGGTCGCACGCTTCACGCAATAACGTGAGGTACACCGGGTGGTACATGCGCATGCCGCCCGCCCCCTGAATCAGCGGTTCGACAATGACGGCTGCCACGGTGGCGTGGTGCTCGGCCAGTGTCTGTTCCATGGCCATGAACATCACGCGCGAGTGTTCTTCCCAGCTCATGCCGTCCGGACGCAAATAGCAATCGGGGCTGGGCACCTTGATGGTGTCAAGCAGCAGCGCCTTGTAGGTTTCAGTAAACAGCGGCACATCGCCCACCGACATCGCTGCCATGGTCTCGCCGTGATAACTGTTCGTCAGGGTCACGAAACGCTTTTTGTTTGGCTGGCCGCGGTTGAGCCAGTAGTGAAAGCTCATCTTCAGCGCAACTTCTATGCAGGACGAACCATTGTCGGCATAGAAACAGCGCGTCAGGCCTTCTGGCGTCATCTGCACCAGTCGCTCCGACAGCTCGATCACTGGCTGATGGCTGAACCCGGCCAGAATTACGTGCTCCAGTTGATCGACTTGATCCTTGATGCGTTGGTTGATGCGAGGGTTGGCGTGCCCGAACACATTGACCCACCAGGAACTCACAGCATCCAGATAACGCTTGCCTTCGAAGTCTTCGAGCCACACGCCTTCACCGCGCTTGATCGGGATCAACGGTAATTGCTCGTGATCTTTCATTTGGGTGCAGGGATGCCATAAAACGGCTAAATCGCGCTGCATCCACTGATTATTCAGGCCCATTTCCACTCTCCTGGCGCTGGCTCCCGGCGTGTGCGGGCAAACAATCGCGCAAGCCTATGCAATGCGCGAGTTCGTAACAAGTCATTGCGCTTGCAACAACACGTATCGCTTCTATGGTGTGCTGACGAACGCCGTCGCAGTGGAGTCATGAATCATCGTTAATGTTTTCTTAATGCCTTCCTCACAGGCTACAGATCGTATTTATCGATACCTTCCAGCGAAAAAATGCGCTTTCATTCGATAGGTAAACGATTAGTCTTAGGCCCAAGTTCCTACAGGATGTTGGCAATGCAGCTACGCAACTCTTCTTCTCGCTACGGTGCGGTCAGTGTTTTCTTGCATTGGTTTGTTGCCCTGGCCGTGTTCGGCTTATTTGCACTCGGCTTATGGATGGTCGGGCTCGACTATTACAGCCCGTGGCGCAAGGAAGCCCCCGACCTGCACAAAAGCATCGGTTTGACGCTCCTGGCCTTGATGGTCATTCGCGTGGTGTGGCGCTGGATCAGCCCGGCACCACCAGCACTGACCACTTACAGCCGTGCCACACGCATTGGCGCCACGCTCGGCCATGGCTTTTTGTATCTAAGTTTGTTTGCCGTAATGATCGCCGGTTACCTGATTTCTACCGCCGAAGGCGTTGGCATCCCGGTATTCGGTCTGTTTGAAGTACCGGCACTGATTACAAATCTGCCTGATCAGGCGGATGTTGCCGGTGTCGTGCATTTGTACCTGGCGTGGACCGTGGTGATCTTTGCCGGATTACATGGTCTAGTCGCTCTCAAGCACCACTTTATCGATCGTGATGCGACCCTGACTCGTATGCTGGGACGCAAAGCCTGATGTTCAACCTCAACTCAAAAGGAATAGAACGCATGTTGAAAAAGACTCTCGCCGCTTTGGCACTGGGTACAGCGCTGTTGTCCGCTGGCCAGGCAATGGCTGCTGACTACACCATCGACAAAGAAGGTCAGCACGCCTTTATCGACTGGAAAATCAGCCACCTGGGCTACAGCTTCATTCACGGGACGTTCAAAGACTGGGAGGGCACATTCTCGTGGGATGCTGCCAAGCCTGCTGACAGCAAAATCAACGTGACCCTGAAAACAGCCAGCCTGTGGTCGAACCACGCTGAGCGCGACAAGCACATCGCCAGCAAAGATTTCCTGGACGTGAGCAAGTACCCGGATGCCAAGTTCGTTTCGACCAAAGTCGTTCCGACTGGCGAAAAAACAGCTGACGTCACCGGTGACCTGACCCTGCACGGCGTGACCAAGCCCGTAACGTTCAAGGCAACGTTCAACGGCGAGGGCAAGGATCCATGGGGCGGCGAACGTGCTGGCTTCAACGCCACCACGACCCTGAACCTGAACGATTTCGGCATCAAAGGCCCGGGCCCTACGTCTCAGACCCTGAACCTCGACATCTCGCTGGAAGGTACAAAGAACAAGTAATAGCCCGTTCACACGGCTGAGAAAAACGCCCCGACTTGCGAGAGTCGGGGCGTTTTTTTGTGCCAGGGATTTAAGGGTGTCTTCACCCTGATCCTTGTCTGGAGGGCAAGAAGGCTGAATGAATTCGCTCGCATAAACAGGAAAAGGCGGGGGCGAAGGCACTTTTAGCAGCACAAAAAAACGCCCCCGATCGTGCGATGGAGGGCGTTTTTTATTCGGCAGTCACTCAGCGATTGCGGGTCAGCAAGGCTGGCTTCTCACCGCGAGGACGGTTCGGGAGTTGATCGAGCTGCTCCGGTGTCGGGAAGCGGTCGCTTTTCGACTCTTTGTGCATGATCTTCGGCTGATTCTCGCGAGGGCCTTTAACGGCTGGCTCCTGGCGATCATCACGGGCCGGACGGTTCTCGCGACGGGCCTGACCGTCACGCGGAGCGCCGTTGCGCGGACCACTGCGCTTGGCAGGCGGCGTGCCGGTGCTGGCGCCTGTGCCGGTGCGGGGACCGTTCTGGCGACCACCGGTGCGACCGGCCGGAGCAGCGCCCGTGCCTTGCGCCGGAGCGCCCGGACGACGACCACGGCTCTGGTTGTTTTTGTTCTGGTACGGGCTGACGTAATCAGCGCGGTTACCAAAGTTGTCCACATCGTCGTCACGGAACTCGTCCGGCGCACGGTTGGCGTCCGGGCGCGGGATCGAAGGGGCCGCTTGCTGACGCGGTTCACGCGCCGGTGTGCCTTCACGCGGTTTGTGCTCGCGGGCCGGGCGTTCGCCACGGGCTGCGGCAGGCTTCTCTTTACCCTTGTCCTTGCCTTTGTCCTTACGGCCGCCACCGCCGCCATTAGGACCGTCGCCGCGAGGGCCACGCGGTGGGTTGCGCGGGTTACGCACATCCGGACGTTCACGGACTTCAGGCTTTTCAGCTTCAATCGTGCTGGCATCGAAACCCATCAGGTCGCCGTCGGCGATTTTCTGCTTGGTCATGCGTTCGATGCTTTTCAGCAGTTTTTCTTCGTCCGGCGCAACCATCGAGATCGCTTCGCCCGAGCGACCGGCACGGCCGGTACGTCCGATGCGGTGAACGTAATCTTCATCAACGTTTGGCAGCTCGAAGTTGACCACGTGCGGCAACTGATCGATGTCCAGGCCGCGTGCCGCGATATCGGTCGCAACCAGAATACGAACGGTGCCTGCCTTGAAGTCGGCCAGGGCTTTGGTGCGCGCGTTCTGGCTCTTGTTGCCGTGAATCGCGACTGCGCTCAGGCCATGCTTGTCCAGGTATTCAGCCAGACGGTTGGCACCGTGCTTGGTACGGGTGAAGACCAACACCTGTTCCCATGCACCGGCCGTGATCAAGTGCGCCAGCAAGGCACGCTTGTGGCTGGCAGGCAGGCGGAAAACGCGCTGTTCGATACGCTCGACCGTGGTGTTCGGCGGAGTGACTTCAATACGCTCAGGGTTGCGCAGCAGCTTGCCGGCCAGATCGGTGATGTCTTTGGAGAACGTCGCCGAAAACAGCAGGTTTTGACGCTTGGTCGGCAGACGTGCGAGGACTTTTTTCACGTCATGAACAAAGCCCATGTCGAGCATCCGGTCAGCTTCGTCGAGCACCAGGATTTCAACGTGGGACAGGTCAACACTGCCTTGGCCAGCCAGGTCGAGCAAACGACCGGGGCACGCCACCAGTACGTCGACACCGCGGGACATGGCTTGAACCTGCGGGTTCATGCCAACGCCGCCGAAGATGCAGGCGCTGACGAACTTAAGGTCACGGGCATAAAGCTTGAAGCTCTCGTGGACCTGTGCAGCAAGTTCGCGGGTAGGCGTCAGGACCAATACGCGTGGTTGGCGTGGACCGTGACGCTGGGATTTGTCTGGGTGGCCATTGGGAAACAGCTTTTCCAGAATCGGAAGAGCGAAGCCGCCGGTTTTACCAGTACCTGTCTGAGCCGCAACCATCAGGTCGCGACCTTGCAACACGGCGGGAATGGCCCGCTGTTGCACCGGAGTAGGCTCGGTATAGCCCGCTGCTTCAATGGCGCGGACTAAAGCCTCGGAGAGACCGAGGGAAGCAAAGGACATGAGTAATCCTGTTCTAGTTAGGGCTTTGCCCAAAGGGATAGTCTTGCCTGGCGTGAATGGCGTTTATAGGAGACGCAATCCCGTCCGGTCCTGCTTCGGTCCTGAAGGTCCATTCGCACCGCTCGCGCTGGCAGATGCTGCGCAGTAGCGGGGTTGAATGCCTTGTACAAGGACGAGCGGCCGGGCGTAAGCCTGGCGGAAAGCCCGGAGTATAACAGAGCATTCACAGCGCGCCGATTTCATGCTGCTCAACGGTTTTGTACTCATCAAGCGCACCCATCCTGTAACCGCTCTCGCACCTGCAGCGTGCGGCAGCGGTTACAGGCAGGTGAATCAGCGCGGTAACTTCAGGTTGTTCCAGATGGCCAGGCTCGGTTCGGACTGGTTCAAGGTGTAGAAGTGCAGTCCCGGTGCGCCGCCGTCGAGCAGGCGTTCGCACATCTCGCTGATCACTTGCTCACCAAACGCTTGAATGCTTTGCACATCGTCGCCATAGGCTTCGAGCTGCTTGCGAATCCAGCGTGGGATTTCAGCGCCACAGGCGTCAGAGAAGCGCGCCAATTTGCTGTAGTTAGTGATCGGCATAATGCCCGGCACGACCGGAATCGTGACGCCAGCGGCCTGTACGCGCTCAACAAACCGGAAGTAGCTGTCGGCGTTGAAGAAGTACTGGGTGATTGCGCTGTCAGCACCCGCGTGGGCTTTGCGCACGAAGTTGTTGATATCGTCTTCGAAGTTGCGCGCCTGCGGGTGCATTTCCGGGTAAGCGGCGACTTCAATGTGGAAGTGGCTGCCGGTTTCTTCACGGATGAAACTCACCAGATCATTGGCGTAGCGCAGTTCGCCGCTGGCCATGCCCATGCCCGAAGGCAGGTCGCCACGCAGCGCGACAATGCGCTTGATGCCCGCCGCTTTGTACTGCTCCAGCAGGCCGCGCAGATCGCTTTTGCTGTCGCCCACACACGACAGGTGTGGCGCCGCAGGCACGTGTACTTCGCTCTCCAGTTGCAGCACGGTATTGATCGTGCGGTCACGGGTAGAGCCACCGGCACCGTAAGTGCAGGAGAAAAAATCCGGGTTAAAGGTCGCCAGATGGCGAGCCGTGTTCATCAGCTTTTCATGTCCAGCATCGGTCTTGGTCGGGAAGAACTCGAAGCTGAAACGACGGTCTTGAGACATGGGAATACCCTTGCGTACGCGCAGGGGGCGAGCGGCAACCCCTGACGCTGAACTCACACACAAAAAAAAGGCGGTCAGTACAAGCCTGGCCGCCTTTCTTTAATCAGTAACGGTAAGCGTCTGGCTTGAACGGGCCTTCGACGGTCACGCCGATGTAATCAGCTTGTTGTTTGGTCAACTGGGTGACCACGCCACCAAAACCGCGAACCATTTCCAGTGCCACTTCTTCGTCGAGCTTCTTGGGCAGCACTTCGACTGTCAGACGCTCGGCTTGCAGTTCGGCCGGCATGTCAGCGTACTTCTGAGCAAACAGGAAGATCTGCGCCAGCACCTGGTTGGCGAACGAACCGTCCATGATGCGGCTCGGGTGACCTGTGGCGTTGCCCAGGTTCACCAGACGGCCTTCAGCCAGCAGGATCAGGTAGTCGTCGTTCTGTGGATCGAAATCGTTAGGGCCGGTACGGTGAATCTTGTGTACCTGTGGCTTCACTTCTTCCCATGCCCAGTTCTTGCGCATGAAAGCGGTGTCAATTTCGTTGTCGAAGTGACCGATATTGCACACTACGGCGCGTTTTTTCAGCGCAGCCAGCATGTTTTTGTCGCACACGTTGACGTTACCGGTGGTGGTCACGATCAGGTCGATCTTGCCCAGCAGCGCAGCGTCGATGCTGGCAGCAGTGCCGTCGTTCTGGCCATTGAGGAACGGCGAAACCACTTCGTAGCCGTCCATGCACGCTTGCATGGCGCAGATCGGGTCAACTTCGGACACTTTAACGATCATGCCTTCCTGACGCAGGGACTGGGCCGAACCCTTGCCCACGTCACCGTAGCCGATCACCAAGGCTTGCTTGCCGGACAGCAAGTGGTCAGTGGCGCGCTTGATCGCATCGTTCAGGCTGTGACGGCAGCCGTACTTGTTGTCGTTTTTGCTTTTGGTCACCGAGTCGTTCACGTTGATCGCCGGGATCATCAGCTCGCCCTTGGCCAGCATGTCCAGCAGACGGTGTACGCCGGTGGTGGTTTCTTCGGTCACGCCGTGGATCTTCTTCAGCATGTCCGGGTATTTCTTGTGCAGCAGCTCGGTCAGGTCGCCGCCGTCGTCCAGGATCATGTTGGCATCCCAAGGCTGGCCATCTTTAAGGATGGTTTGCTCAAGGCACCACTCGTACTCTTGCTCGGTTTCGCCTTTCCAGGCGAAAACCGGAATGCCGGCAGCAGCGATAGCGGCAGCGGCCTGGTCCTGAGTCGAGAAGATGTTGCACGACGACCAACGCACTTCGGCACCCAGGGCAACCAGGGTTTCGATCAGTACGGCGGTCTGGATGGTCATGTGGATGCAGCCCAGAATCTTCGCGCCCTTGAGCGGTTGTTCAGCGGCATACTTGCGACGCAGGCCCATCAGCGCCGGCATTTCGGACTCGGCGATAAAGGTTTCACGACGGCCCCATGGGGCAAGGGACATGTCAGCGACTTTGTAGTCGGTAAAACCTGCAGGCGTGTTTACAGCGCTCATAGAGAGCCTCCATTCGTTTAATCGCGAATGGGCGCCGTTGTGCGTTGAGTGCCTGCCCAGGGAGCCCTGAACAAACAACGCCCCATCCGAGCCTGACAGGTAAGACCTGCTGCAGCGCCCCTCGGACAGGTGGCGGGAACGGTACTGGGTGACAATGACCGTTGTGAAGCGGGGGTGATTATAGCCATCCGGGCAGATGATCCCAAGGCTTTATCCAAGGCTTTTTCATTTGCTTAATCGAGACCATAGTCGAAGCTTAATAGAGCTGGGCGCCATGGTCTGACATCATGCGCGGCATCTAACGGCAGACGGTCAGGAGTGAACATGAATTTCCACACCCGCAAATGGGTTAAACCCGAAGACCTCAACCCCAATGGCACCCTGTTCGGTGGCAGCTTACTGCGCTGGATCGACGAAGAAGCCGCGATCTATGCCATCGTTCAGTTGGGTAATCAGCGCGTAGTGACTAAATACATCTCCGAGATCAACTTCGTCAGCGCCTCGCGCCAAGGCGACATCATCGAGTTGGGCATCACCGCTACCGAATTCGGCCGCACCTCCATCACCCTCACCTGCGAAGTGCGCAACAAGATCACGCGCAAGAGCATCCTCACCGTCGACAAGATGGTGTTCGTCAACCTGGGTGAAGACGGCCTGCCCGCCCCCCACGGACGCACCGAAATCAAATACGTCAAAGATCAGTTCCAGGATGAAAACCAGGCCTGATGCCACCGCTGTACGTGCCAACCGAGCAGCGATTACGGGTTTGAGTGAACAGCTTCATGCCGTGCGTGTCGTACGCTTACATACGCCAACGGTCATGAAGCCCCATGGACACAAAAAGCACTGGCAACACCCCGAACCTGTCGGCTGAAGAAGAGCACGACGTCACCAAAAACCAGCCCCCGCGCGCGGCAGTGCTGCATGAAATCATCCGTTTGCAGGGTGATCAGGAACTGGAGCGCAGCGTCGCTGCCCTGTTCTGGTCGGCACTGGCTGCCGGGCTCACCATGGGCCTGTCGCTCATGGCCATGGGGTTGCTCAACTCGCGACTGCCCAGCGGCGAAGCCTTCAAAGTGATTGCCAGTTTCGGCTACTGCGCAGGCTTTCTGGCGGTGATTCTGGCCCGTCAGCAACTATTTACCGAAAACACCCTCACCGCCGTATTGCCCATCATGAGCAAACCGACGCTGAGCAATTTCGGGCGCCTGTTCCGGTTATGGGCCGTGGTGCTGGTGGGCAACCTGCTCGGTACCCTGCTGGTGGCCTACGCCATGCTGCACTTGCCGATTTTCGACACCCAGACCGACAACGCCTTCCTGGAAATCGGGCGCAAGGTCATGGAAAACGACACCCGCCAAATGTTCGCCAAAGGCATTATTTCGGGCTGGATGATCGCAACCATGGTGTGGATGATCCCCTCGATGGAAAGCGCCAAGATGTGGATCATCGTCCTCATCACCTACCTGATGGCGCTGGGCGACTTCACCCACATCGTCGTCGGCACGGCGGAAGTGTCGTACCTGGTGTTTGCAGGCGAGCTGCCCTGGAAGGACTTCTGGCTGATCTTTGCCGGCCCTACCCTGGCGGGCAACATCATTGGCGGCAGTTTTATCTTTGCCTTGATCAGCCATGCGCAAATTCGCAGCGATAACCAAAAACCGCAGAAAAGCTGATCGCACCACCCGCAGGGGCAACGCGCCCCAGCGGGTGGCTTTGCTGGTTAAATCACGTAATGGGCGATTGCCACAAAGTGCAGCAAACTGCCTGCGATCACAAACAAATGCCAAATGCCGTGGGCATGGCGCAGGCGGTGATCCAGGGCAAAAAAGATAATCCCCACGGTGTACATCACACCGCCCGTGGCCAGCCAGATGAACCCGGCCGTGCCGAGCGCGGCGATCAGCGGCTTGACCGCCACCAGCACGATCCAGCCCATCACGGCGTAAATCACAATCGACAAAATACGTGCTTCGGAGCGCGGTTTGATCTCTTGCAGCATGCCAATCACCGCCATGCCCCACACGATCCCGAACAACGACCAGCCCCATGGCCCGTGCAACGTCACAAGGCAAAACGGCGTGTAACTCCCGGCGATCAACAGGTAAATCGACAGGTGATCAAACTTCTGCATGATCACCTTGGACCGCCCGCGCACGCTGTGATAAACGGTCGACACGCTGTACAGCAACACCAGCGTGACCCCGTAAATCGCCGCGCTGACAATCTTCTGCGGGCTGCCGTCAAGGCACGCCATGACCAACAACCAAACACTGCCCACTGCGGCGGCCACGGCCCCCAGCAAGTGAGTCCAGGCATTGAGCTTTTCTCCGTGATACATCTGCAACATCCTCAATAGCCGATCGTGCGACGGTGTCACTTGGATACGAGATAAGGGTCAAGGTTGCGAACTTAAAGGGCAATGCGCCGTTCGTCGAGGAAGACAGCATTCCTCCCCTCTAATCCTAAGACCTGTAAGTCAAACCCTTCAGACCTTACCCACACAAAATCCGCCCTTTTCACACACAAATCACCCATCCAACCTGACATAGCCTCCCGGCATGCACGCCCAGAATCACTCAACAGGCCCACCAAAAATAACAGCCTGCGGGAGATCTCATGAAGCTGACGCCTACATGGACATCACCTCACTGGAACCGAAAAAGCCTACTGGCCATTTCGCACAAATGGCTTTACGAGCTGACTCAGCATCAAATCGCGGAACGGGAGCGAGCACTCCGACACTTGATTGCTACACACAAAGGCCCCTTGCAATGCACACCGGCAGACTTCCCCTTACCGACCCTACACACTGTTCTGCAACACGCTCTGGTCGAATGCGAACATGGCTGCGGCCTGTTTCTTATAAGAGGCATACCCGTGGCGAACAAACCGCTACCACTTGCTCGTTTATTAGCATGGGGCATCGGTCTGCATAGGGGCGTACCGTTAATTCAAAATGAAACTGAAGCGCTATTAGTTGAGGTTCGAAACAAAGACAATCTGTCTCCACAGAACATACGAGGCCATAACACATCCAGTGAAATGGAATTCCATGTCGATGCTTGCGACTTGGTAACGCTGCTCTGCCTTTCAAAAGCCGCTGAGGGCGGCCGTTCTAAAGTGGTAAGCAGTCTGACCATTCATCATCACCTCTCAACCCAATACCCCCTTGAATGCAGAGCCCTCTCTTTACCCCTCCCCTTCATCGATGTCAGCAAAACCGAAATCGGTGAGCCCGGATTCTTCATGTGCCCCGTATTTACGAGGATGCCGGACGCATTCAGCTGCCGTTTCTACAGAAAACGGATCCTGGCAACGCAAGAATTAAGCCACACACCAAAAATTAACCCGCTCACACTCAAAGCACTGGACCATTTCCAGCGTATAGCGGGAGATGCTGACCTCAATGTCGAAATGGACTTACAACCGGGCGACCTTCAATGCCTTAACAATCATGTCGTCTGCCATGCACGTGCAGCATTTCGGGACGGGAGCAAGCCTTCACAGCAAAGACATTTACTCCGTCAATGGTTGGCCACTGCTGTGAGCAGGCCGTTGCCGAAAAGCCACGCATACGCATACGCATACGGCTCTATTAAGGCGGGCTCGCTTCGCGGCGGGTATCAAGGCTGGGCAATCTCTCCTGACATCAAAACCTTTCAGGAACGTCTTGCTCACTACAACCAGATAACGGTTTAACCCTGTCTTTTCGGGGAGATTGCTATGCCACAGCACCTGGATCACATCGCGCCTGTTAAGCCCACACGCTGGCAACTTTTTTACAACTTCGCATGGGTTGGGCTTTTAGGGTTTGGCGGGGTTTTGCCGTGGGCGCGGCAGATGATGGTTGATCGGCGTGGCTGGGTGAATGAAAAAACCTTCAATGAACTACTGGCCATCGGGCAGTTCTTCCCTGGCCCTAATGTCTGCAACGTGGCAATTATCTATGCGCGAAAGCAGCACGGGTTGCAGGGGGCCTGCCTTGCTGTGGTGGGGCTGTATTGCTTCCCTTCGCTCATCGCTGTTTCGGCGGGCCTGGCGTATGCCTCATGGTGGCAACATCAAACCGTCCAGCACGTGTTTGGCGCCATTTCACCCATTGCCACAGGGTTGATGCTCGGCACTGCATTGCGTCTGCTCAAGGCCATGCCACCTGCTACTGCCAATTACACCGTGTTCGTTTTGACCTTCATATTGATGGGCGTGCTGGTGGTGCCGTTATGGACCGTGCTGTTGATCAGCATTACGGTCTCGATGGTCTGGCGCCTGATTGACCGCAACGCCTGAGGAGCAATCATGCAGCCGGTACTGTTTCACCTGATGCTCCAGTGCGGGTTGTGGTCGCTGATGGCCATCGGCGGTAACACCGTGGCACTGGGGGATATTCACCGTTACACGGTGGCCGAGATGCGATGGCTGAACGACGCTCAGTTCGTGTCGTTTTTTGCCCTGTCTCAAGCACTGCCGGGCCCGAACGGGATGTTTCTGGTATTCATCGGGCAACACGTGGCGGGCGTACCCGGAGCGTTGGCGACATTGATCGCCAAATTGCTGCCGTGCTCTGCATTGACATGGTTTGGCGCAGGCTGGCTGGAGCATCATGCCGATACACCTTGGGTGCTCATGACCAAGCGCGCACTCGTGCCTGTTTCGATCGGGTTGATACTGGCAGCCAGTTACATTTTGATCGGCAGTCTTGAGCTCAATCGCCTCAGCCTGTTGCTGACAACAGTCAGTGCCCTCGTGGTGGTGTTCAGCAAGCTCAACCCCCTTTGGTTGATCGCCACGGGCGTAGGGCTAGGATTGCTGAGCGCTCAGTCAGGGGCGTACTGGTTTGGAAGCTAAGGACTCAACTTTCCACGCACATGCTTCCTTTACGGCTTTAAAGGGTCGCGAGCTTCTTCTGTTGTCTGGCCGCCGCCATCAACCACACTGCCGTGATAAGCGGTACGCCAACAATGAACAATGTCGGCCATCCAACCCCCCCACTCACGACCAGAGGGACGTGTTTTATCCCGTTCAGATATAAACCCAGCGCGCACGCAATGAACAAGAACACGATGTACATGACAACGCGCCCATAAGGTTTGCCGTTGTAAAAGAAATAAGCCCCTGCATAACCCGCCAGTGACACCCACCCTGCAGACCACAGTTGATGAAAAGCGGCCTGATTAGGGCTCGCAACACCCTGCGCGTCAAAGTACTGCTTTACGTACAGCGCCAACAACGCAGCTGAGACCATCACCAACAGCAGCTTGAACAGCCCGAGTATGAATCCGCGACTGTTCACCCGCATGGCTGACTCTTCTGCTTCATCCTCGTCCGCGCGGGTGCGACGCAACATGACAGTGGTCACTAAACCCGCCGCGACGCCCCCCAAAGTCATGATGGTGAAGTTGGTCAATAGCGTGAATACCATGGACTCAAAGGCATCCTGTCGCTTGCCTTCAATCAACGTGACCACTTCAGCCTTTGCTACCTGTAACCCTTCACATGCGGCGCTGTCCGCATGGCACCTGACGCTTTCGCGCGATACCGTTTCAATCAAATTCGTTGCGTGATCTTTCGAGTTCGCCTCGGCATTGCCTGCGAACTCGTGCGTGAATGACAAATGAAACAATATGAGGAAGGCACTAATGCCAGAGACCAGAAAACCCAAGCCACAGCCCATGCCCACTGGCAGCTTCATCACGAGAATGGCCACCGCCGCCATGGCTAGAAACCAGTAAAAAATATCGATGCCGTAGGGAACACTCGATATATCCATAAGCAAATCACTCACCCACACAACTCCTGTTCATTAACGTCCACGTTCAATTTATTTGTATCAATAACGCTGAGCTACTGCGACTCCAGCACAAGCTGCTCCAGCGCCCACAAATCCGGGATCTTGGCCACATGCTCGCCCACTTGCACGGCTGCACGTTCCAGCGGGCAGAGTGGCACGTCGACGAAACTCAGTTGGCTGTCGAGTTTGTAGGAGCGCGGGATGCCTTGGACCACCATGGCGATGTACTTAAGCGCCGGGTTGCCGCTCAGGGTATTGAGGATGACGATGCGCGCCCGGTCGCCGATCAGCAGCGGGCTGCCGCAGGCGGCTTCGAAGCTGATGAGCGGCAGGGGATGGTCGCGCCAGATGATCTGGCGCAGGTGCCAGGGCGGGGAGTCGCTGCTGGGTTCGCCACGCTGGTAATCGATCAGTTCGGCAATGGCGACGTTGGGCAGTAACAGGTAGCGATCGGCCAGCGGCAAGAGCAGGCACGTCAGGCTGCCTACACGGTGATCAAGCATGGAAAGTGCTCCAGTAGGCGATGCGTTCCAGCAACACCGACTCTTGATACGGCTTGCCCAAGTAGTCGTTGACGCCAATGGCCATGGCGCGGTTCTGGTGCTTCTGCCCGGTACGCGAGGTAATCATGATGATCGGCATGTCTTTGAGGCGTGGGTCGTTGCGCACGTGCGTGGCCACTTCAAAGCCGTCCATGCGCGGCATTTCGATGTCCAGCAGCATCAGGTCCGGGGTGTGCTCTTCGAGCACGCTCATCGCGTCGACCCCGTCTTTGGCGGTGATGACGTTCATGCCGTTGCGCTCCAGCAGGCGGCTGGTGACTTTGCGCACGGTCACCGAGTCGTCGACCACCAGCACCAACGGCGGGCGCACGGCAGGGATGAATTCGAGGCTGCCGCCCGCCTCGTGCTGAGCCCGCTGCAAGGGCTGACGCACTTGATGCGCGCGTATATATGCCAGCAAATCCAAAATCAGTACTACACGGCCATCCCCCAGAATCGTCGCCCCCGACAACCCCTGTACAGCGGCAAACTGTGGGCCGAGGCTCTTGACCACGATCTCGCGCGAGCCCGCCAGCGCATCCACTTGCAACGCCACGCGCATGTCCTGGCAATGCACCAGCAGCACGGGCAATGAATGGGTTTCGCCTGCCAGTTTGGGCTTGCCCACGGTCTGTAACAACTCGCCCAGGTAGCGCAGTTCGTAGGTCTGGCCGCCGTAGTGATACAGCGGCGGGTTGAGCTGGTAATAGCCTTCCAACTCGCTCGGCATGACCCGCACGATGCCTTCAACGGTGTTAAGCGCGATGGCATATTGCTCATCGGCGCACTGCACCATCAAGGCCCGGTTGAGGGAAACGCTGAAGGGCAAGCGGATCTGAAAGTGCACACCCTGCCCCGCCACCGAGTCGAGGGTCATGCTGCCACCCAACTGGCGCACTTCTTCGTGCACCACGTCCATGCCCACGCCGCGCCCGGAAATCTGGGTGATTTTTTCGGCCGTGGAGAAGCCCGGCTGCAGGATGAACTGCAACACGTCGCGGTCGCTAACGCTGTTTAGCGGGTCCAGCAGGCCGCGATGGATCGCTTTGCGGCGCACGGCTTCAAGGGGGACACCGGCGCCGTCGTCGCGGATATCAAACACCACGTCGCCGCCTTCGTTGGACAGCTCAAGCGTAATCAGCCCTTGCTCGGGCTTGCCGCTGGCATGACGCACCTCGCTGGGCTCCAGGCCGTGGTCGACGGCGTTGCGCAGCATGTGCTCCAACGGCGCCACCATGCGCTCCAGCACATTGCGGTCAATCTCGGCTTCGGCATTGATGACGCTGAATTCAACCTGCTTGCCCAACTCACTGGCAACCTGACGCACCACCCGCTTGAGGCGCGGCAATACGCGCTCGAACGGCACCATGCGCGTGCCCATCAGGCCTTCTTGCAACTGGGTGTTCACCCGCGCCTGCTTTTGCAACAGGTTGTGTGCGTCCTGGTTGCGCGCGGCCAGTGTGGCCTTGAGGTCAAACAAGTCAGACGCGGACTCGAACAACGCACGCGACAGTTGCTGCAATTGCGAATGCCGGTCCATTTCCAGCGGGTCGAATTCGTCATAGGCCAGCCCCTCGGCCTCGCTGTGCGGGCGGTTGTGCAAACGGCCCTGGGTCTCGATGTCGAGTCGACGCAGCTGATCGCGCATGCGCTCCAGTGTGGTTTGCATCTCATTGAGCGCGACGTGACCATCGTTGATCTGTTGCTCAATGCGTCCGCGAATCATCGAGCTTTCGCCCGACAGGTTGACCATGTCTTCCAACAGTTCGGCCGGTACCTTGACGGTGTCCAGCCCGGTGCGCTCGCCTTCGGTCAGCGCCGTGGCAGCCGCTTCGGCCTTGTTCGGCGCGAGCGTCTGGGGCGCTTGCGGGACTGAACGTTCGGTGCCGCGAATACGCTCGATCACGTCCTGCGGCGACTGCAACGGCTGCCCGCTGCGCAGGGCATCGAGCATCTGCGCGGTGCGATCATGACAAACCTGCAACAAGGCAAACAGCTCGGCATCCGGGGTTACAACGCCCGCGGACACGTCTTCAAGCAGGGTTTCCAGCTCATGGGCGAAGTCGCCAATGGCGGTGATTTCCACCATGCGTGCGCCCCCTTTGAGGGTGTGCAAATCGCGCAGCAGGTTTTCGACTTCAAGGGTGCTCTGAGGCTCAGCTTGCCAACGTGCCAATGCAGCGCCCGAGCTTTCGAGTATGTCGAAGGCTTCTTCGAGGAAGATTTCCAGCAACTCGGGATCGCCACCTGAGGCCGTGTCCGGCTCAGCTATGGGCTGTTCGGTAAGCACGGGGGGGTGCTGACGGTAGCTGCGAATAGCCTCAATCAGCTCGAAAGGCTCGCGCAGCGGTTGCTGCTGTTGCAGCTGTTCGAGCATGAGTGCCAGGTGCTGATGGCTGCGCACCAGTAATTGCGCCAGCGCCGGACTTTCGCTGGCTCGTCGATCCAGCAGGCCCTCGTACAAATGTTCCAATTCATGGGCCAAGTCGCCCACAGGAACGACGCCTGCCATGCGCGCCCCACCTTTTAGGGTGTGCAAGTCTCGCTGCAAGGCGGACAAGGGCGCCAGGCTTTCAGGCTCGCTCAACCAGCGCTGCAAGGCTTGGCCAGCGCTCTCCAGAATGTCGACGGCTTCTTCGAGAAAAATGGCGACAATTTCATCGTCCAGCCCGTCAGCCTCGTCCTCGTAAGCGGATTTATCCAGTTGCGCGGTGGCAGCCCCCAGCTCGGTGATGTCGAGGCTGTGGCTGCCATCGCGACGGATTAACCCCGTAGCCTCGGGCGCCAACCCTTGTTGCAGCAACTGGTTCAAGGTCTGGATGAGGGTCGGCTGCGGGGTGATTTCCTGACCTGCGGCCAACTGATCGAGCATATTAATCAACGCTTCGTGAGCATGATCGGCGGCGTCGAAAAAAACATCGCTGACGGCCAGGCTGCTTTCTTCAACCGCCCCATACAGATCCAGCAAGGCTTCGCACAGCGCATCAACCGGATGCAAGTCGAGCACATGTGCCAACTCGCCAAAGGTGGTCAACAGGTCCAGCAGCGTGTCGAGCCCTTCGCGCTCATGCGGGTGCTGACGCCAGTGACGCAGCAGGTCTTCAGCATCAAACAGGGTGTCCATGCCCTGCTCCAGAAACTCCGTGATGCGCTGCGGATCGCGCTGGGGTGCCAGCGCACTGCCAGGCGCATTGAGCAACGCATCCAGGCGGTCGGCAATCAAGCATTCGGTGCGCTCAATCAGCGACCGAGCGCCCTGTATTTCGGCCAGCGGATCGACGTCCAATTGCTTCAAGCCACGATGCAACAAACCGACGGCTTCCAGCAGCAGCTCGATTTCGTCCAGGTCCAACGCAACATGATGGGCTTTGTACTCACGCACCAGATGGTCCAGCGGTGTCGCCAGTTCAGCCATGGGCAATACGCCCGCCATGTGCGCGCTGCCTTTGAGCGTATGCACCGCACGTTGCAGATCATCACTGGCATACAGCGGCATGTGGGCGCTGGCCTGATCGAGGAAGCGGCTCAAGGTGTCGAGGTGGGTCTGCGCTTCCTGACGAAAGATCTCAAGTAATTGCGGGTCAAAGGCCGGACTGTCCTGCTCGATCAACAGCGGCGAAGGGTCGCCCTTGGACAAGTGATGCGCCTGGGCGGCCAGTGCGTCGACGTCATCGCGCTGACGCTGGTTTCGCTCGGCAAACGCGTGAATCAAATCGGGCAGGATCTCCAGCGTGTCTTCCAGCAACTGATGGATCGCCGGCCCCGGCGCCACGCTGCGCTCGATCACACGGTTGAGCAGGTTTTCGACTGCCCATGCCAACTCGCCCAGCACCAATGCGCGCACCATGCGCCCACTGCCTTTCAAGGTATGAAAGCCGCGTCGCAGCTCGCCCAGTGCAGTACTGTCCGCCGGGTTGGCGACCCACTGTGGCAAGGCTTCGTGCAGCGCCATCAGCACTTCATCGGTTTCTTCGAGGAAGACCTCCAGCAGCTCTTCGTCCACCGGCACTTCGTCAACCGGGGGCGGCAACAGGCTGCCGGGGATGTGCTGCGCAGGCGGGTTGAGCGCCGACACCGGGCTGGCCAACACGTCCGCCAAGCTTTGCACGACGTCCGGGTCTTGCAGTTCTTGCAAGTCTTCCATCACCAGCACTTCGGTGGGGCTGAGGATGTCATCGAGCCGCGGGACATTGCGTTCGGCCGGGGCATACCCCAGTGCGATCAGGCTGTGCTCGGCATGGTCCAGCACGGCCTCGCCTGCCGCACCGGGGTCCTGGGCCAGACGCTCCAGGTAGTATTCGATGCTCACCAGCGCGTCGGCAAAGCGGTCGATTTGCAGCGCATCGGGCCGCTCGTGGCCCAGCAGCAAGTGCTCACACAAGTAATCATCACAGGCTTGCAACAGGCTGGCCGCGCGGTTGAGCGGGATCATCGCCAGCGCCCCGCGAATTTGCGTGAGTAAGCCTGGCACCGCCTGCAACTGCTGACGGTCGTAATCGGCGGCCAGGTAATCGTTGATCAAGTCTTTGGCTTCGTCGAACACCAGCCGCGCTTCCTTGATCACCAACTGGTGGATTTGCATCAGGTCGGTGGTGGGCAGCCGGCTTTCTTCGCGCTGCGAAGGCTCGACGCTGCCGACCATCCCGGCCAGCGTGGCTTCGACGTACAGCAGCGCAGCGGCGACGTCCATCAACACCGGGTCTGTGGGTTCGCGCTGGCCCTGAGCCAGGCTTTGCACCACGGCCAGTTGGTCAATGATCACCTTGCGCGGCTGGCCAAAGCCTAAAACGGCCAGCGTGTCGGCTATCTGCCGCAGCGGCGCCAACAGATTGCCGAGCTCCGACACGTGGGTGCGGTCGCTGCGCACGAACAAATCGAGGCGCTCCTTGACCCGCACCAGTTCCTCACACAAGGCTGCCACTACGGAGCGCATGGCATCTCGGTCCGGCCCGGCAAGCCGCGCGCGCTCAGCATCGACCATGGCCGCATCAGGCATGGCTTCGTCCAGCTCATATAAGGCTTTGAGGCTGAGCATTTTCGGCGTGGGTCGCTCAGCCTTGGCGATGTAAAACAGCAGGCTGGTGACGAGCCTGTCAGAGGCTGGCTGATTGACCGCTTCGATGCCCTGGGTCTGCAACCGTTGCAGCGGCTTATCGGTTTCTCTGAGCAGGCTGCGCAGCGCAGGGCTATTGGCGACTTTGCCCTTGAGCATGCCTTCAACCAGCGCCGAGGCTATTTTCCACAGGGCATTAAGGGGCGCGCCCCGGCAGTGCGCTTCCAGTTGCGCAAACACGTCGGCCAGTTGCTCCAGCTGACTGGGCACGTCATGCCCACGCAGCAACCCCAGCAACGCGCTTTGCAGGGTTTGCCGCCATGCTGAAACCCGCTCGGACAGGTCTTGCGTCGGCAGTTGGGCCAGCGCCTCGGGCTCCAGCGGCGGCAGCGCCTGCAACGGCGGACTGAACAGGCTGGTTTCCGAAAGCAGGGGCTGGCCACGGGCGGTGCGCAGGTCGTTAATCAACGGCAAGACCACCAAGGGCCAGTCGCGCCGGGCGCTGTGCACACGGTCCAGATAAAGCGGCAATTGGGTAAAAGCCTGTTGCAGCACACGCACAGCTTCGTCGAGCTGGCTGACGCGCCGCTGTTGCAGGGCGATCACCAACAGTTCCATCTCTTCGGCCAGCAATGCCGCGCCATAAAACTCGACCATCAACAAACTGCCGTGCACTTGATGCACGCACGCAAAGCACTGTGCCAGCGCCTCGGGTGAAGGCTGCAGCGCATAGCCGTCGAGCGCCGTGCGGGCCAGCTTGAGGGTCTCGCCGATTTCGTCTTTGACCCACTCAAGGGCTACGTAGTCGTGCCGGTCAACCATAACGACTCCCGTCAATTTTGCGCCGCACTACTGAGGCTCACGCGGTTCAGGGGTGTCGGGCAAGGTAAAGCCGGACACCGAACGCCGCAGCTGACTGGCCATCTTGGCCAGGTTGCCAATGCTGTCGGCGGTGGCGGTCGAGCCGGACGAGGTTTGACTGGTGATTTGCTGGATCACGTTCATGGTCAAGGAAATCTGGCCTGCCGATGTGGTTTGCTGCTGGGCGGCATTGGAAATGCTTTGAATCAGTTCCGCGAGGTTTTGCGACACGCCTTCGATCTCTTCCAGTGCCACCCCGGCGTCTTGCGCCAGACGTGCACCGCGCACCACTTCGGTGGTGGTTTGTTCCATGGAGATCACGGCTTCGTTGGTGTCAGCCTGAATCGCCCGCACCAGGGTCTCGATTTGCCGCGTGGCTGCCGATGAACGTTCAGCCAACCGCTGAACTTCGTCGGCTACCACAGCAAAGCCGCGCCCGGCATCCCCGGCCATGGACGCCTGAATCGCCGCGTTCAGCGCCAGAATATTGGTCTGGTCGGCAATGTCATCGATCAGGCTAACAATGTCGCCAATCTCCTGAGAAGACTCGCCAAGACGCTTGATGCGCTTGGCAGTGTCCTGAATCTGGTCCCGGATGTTGTCCATGCCATGAATGGTGTTGTGCACCACTTCATTGCCTTTGTTGGCAATCGCCACCGAGCGTTCGGCCACCGCCGAGGACTCTGACGCGTTGGCCGATACTTCATCAATGGAATGGGCCATTTGCTGAATGGCGCCCGACGCTTCGGCAATTTGTTGGGCCTGATGCTCGGAGGCTTCAGCCAGTTGCATGGCAGTGGCCTGGGTGTCTTGCACCGCGGCCGCCACTTGCCCGGCGGTGAGGTTAATGGTGGCCACCAAATCCCGCAGTTGATCGATCGAGTAGTTAATCGAGTCAGCGATAGTGCCCGTGAAATCTTCAGTCACTGAAGCCGTGACGGTCAGGTCGCCATCGGCCAGATCGGCAATTTCATCCAGCAAACGCATGATCGCGTTTTGGTTGCGGTCGTTCTTCTCGGCGGTTTCGCGCAGTTGACGATTGGTTTCGCGCACCATCACCAACCCGATCAGGATGATCGACGCCAGCGCCAGCAAGCCCAGTACGTAGCCGCCGATAATGTCCAGCGAGCGGCCGCTGGCAAGGTTTTCAAAGCCGTTGGCCAGCATCGAGGCTTCGTCGAGCAAGGTCTGCGACAGGCTGAAAATATTGCTCGCGGCTTCGCGCACTTGAAACAACTGCGGCGAGGTTTCGAGAATTTCATCCACCGAGCCCGATACAAACTGAAACAGCTCCGAGATTTCCTGCAAGCGGGCGCGGGCGTCTTTGTCTTCGACCTGCGAAATGCGCATGCCCGCGTTGCCTTCGAGCATGCCATTGAGCACTTGGCCGAAACGGTTGGCGTCACGCCCGAAGGCGTCGGCTGCCTGCGCTGCAGTTTCGTCCCCGGCCAGCACGGTATTGACTGCGCCCAGAATCCGTTCGGCCAGCAGCGACTGACGTTGCGCCACCGCGACCTGACTGGCCGGCGCGCCACGTTGCAACAGAATCTCCACCACTTTTTCGGACTCGACCTGCAACTGCGGCACGGTTTCGGCCAGCGTTGCGGCCACTTGGTGCAGCGAGAGTACGGTTTGCTCACTGGCCAAAATAGCATTGGTGTTGCTCAGCAACTGCTCCCAGTCGCGCTGCACGGCCTGCATTTCTTTGTGTACGGCGGGGGGCGCAGCGGGAAGACCGGTGGCCGGGTCGCCATTTTTCAGGTAGCCCCAGCGCTGGCTGAAGTCGTTGCGCGCATCGCTCAACAGGCGGAACGCCGCGGCTTTACCGGCAGCTGCCTCAGTAGCGTTTTTGGCAATGCGCTGCGATAGCACGCGCAACTCGCCCGCGTGGCTAATGTATTGCTTGTCGTAGTTGGACTGGGTGTTGAGGTAAGCAAAGTTGGCGAACAACAGCATGATGAACACGATCAGGGCGATAAATAGCACGATGATCTGCGAACGGCTGCGCGACCCTTCCATTGGTTTTGCGTTAGTAGCTGTGGTCATCGATCAGGCCCTGACATGCTGTGTTGATGCTCGAAGTAGCACTTGCTCACTGTTCACGCCGCGACCGCCCGGAACTCGGGCGCTTGCGCCAAGGCAAACGGGCTGAATACCCACCAGTCATGGGCGGCGGCGAAACGCCCTTGAACATAAGGCGCGAAAGGTAAACCGGGGGAAACGGGTGGGTGGGTATCCAGATCTGTCAGGGCAAAGTGCTGCATGCCTAGGACTTCATCGACTTGCAGGCCGACAAAGATGTCTTCGTACTCCAGCACCAACACCCGGCGCTGTTTGCGCAACGGGGATAACTCGACGCCGAAAAAGCCACACAGGTCCATGATCGGCAGCAGTTGCCCACGCAGGTTGGCGACACCTCTGACCCATGGCTTGACGCCAGGCAACAACGTGAAACGCGGCTCATGAAGGATCTCGGCGATTTCCCCCATTGGCGCTACAAAGCAGTGCTCGTCAATGCGAAAACCGATACCGCTCCAGGTATCCGCCGCTACTGACTCAGCAACAGGCCCCGCCGCCAGCGAGCGACAGCGCTGGTCAATATCGAGCAGCAGTTCAAACGCGGTCAGTGAGTCAGGCATGGCGCAGCCATCACTTGTGCGTGGAGGCTGGCAGGTTTTCTTTGATTTTTTTGATCAGCGCGTCCTCATCGACCGGCTTGGTCAAATACCCTTTTGCCCCCTGACGCGTGGCCCAGACCATGTCGGTCTCTTGATCCTTGGTGGTCACCACAATGACCGGGACCCCTTGGGTTTCCGGGTCTTTGGACAATTGACGCGTGGCCTGGAACCCATTGAGGCCCGGCATCACGATGTCCATCAGGACCAGATCAGGGTGTTCCTGACGCGCCAGTGCGACGCCATCAGCGCCATTGACCGCCTTGAGCACTTCATAGCCGTGCTTTTCGAGCAAGCCGCTCAGTTTGTACATTTCAGTCGGCGAGTCATCGACGATCAGAATGCGAGCCATGGTGTTCCCCATTTATTAGGTGAGCGGCCTGATGACCGAACATCAGTGAGCGTTTTGTACAACCGTGAAACCGGGCACGTGTGCCTTGATAGCGCTGAGCAACTCGTCCTTGCTGAAAGGCTTGGTCAAAAATTGATCAGACCCCACGATTCGTCCTTTGGCCTTATCGAACAGGCCGTCTTTGGAGGACAGCATGATCACGGGCGTGGACTTGAACGCACGGTGGTTTTTGATCAGTGCACAGGTTTGGTAGCCATCCAGGCGCGGCATCATGATGTCGACAAAAATGATGTGCGGATGGTGGTCGACAATCCTGGCCAGCGCATCGAAGCCATCAACGGCAGTGATCACCTCGCAACCGACGTTTTTGAGCAACGTTTCGGCGGTGCGGCGAATGGTTTTCGAATCGTCAATCACCATCACCTTCAAGGCGCTGGAATGCTTGTCCATATGTGCTCTACCATCGCCACGGCGACCCGTTTTGTTACAACTTTGCGATCCCGTAGCCCAAGTCCTTGGTAGACAAGGGCTGCAGGTGCTGTGCGAGCCTTTTTAGCACAGTCTCTACATGCAATCTATCGAACCTCCCGCAGCCTGCCGGCGAAGACGGTTTTTCCTTGACCGAGACCACACTCGGCGCCACTCTGGCGCCACTTTTAATTGCCTGCTGATCGCTTTCACAGGATTGTCTTCGCTAACTACTTTTGAGGAATTTGCCATGAGCGTTCGAGTCGGGATTGTCATGGACCCCATTGCGAGCATCTCCTACAAGAAGGACAGCTCGCTGGCCATGTTGCTGGCTGCGCAGGCGCGCGGCTGGACGCTGTTCTATATGGAACAGCAAGACCTGTACCTCACTGAAGGCAAGGCGCGGGCGCGCATGAAGCCGCTCAAGGTGTTCGCTGACCCGGAAAAATGGTTTGAGCTTGAGGCCGAAACCGACACGGCCCTCAGCGATCTCGACGTGATCCTGATGCGCAAAGACCCACCGTTCGACATGGAGTTCGTGTACTCCACCTACTTGCTCGAACAGGCCGAGCGTGACGGCGTATTGATCGTCAACAAGCCGCAAAGCCTGCGCGACTGCAACGAAAAACTGTTCGCCACGCAATTCACCCAATGCACACCGCCGACGGTCGTCAGCCGTCGCGCCGATGTCCTGCGCGAATTTGCGGCGTTGCACGGTGATGTGATCCTCAAGCCGCTGGACGGCATGGGCGGCACGTCGATTTTCCGTCATCGCGTCGGAGACCCGAACCTGTCGGTGATTCTCGAAACCCTCACCGCCAACGGCACTCAGCAAATCATGGCGCAAGGCTATTTGCCCGGGATCAAGGACGGCGACAAACGCATCCTGATGATCGACGGCGAGCCTGTGCCCTATTGCCTTGCGCGCATTCCGGCCCAAGGCGAGACACGCGGCAATCTGGCCGCCGGTGGTCGCGGCGAAGCCCGCCCGCTGAGCGACAAGGATCGCTGGATTGCGGAACAGGTCGGCCCGACCCTGCGTGAAAAAGGCTTGTTGTTCGTAGGCCTGGACGTGATCGGTGAGCACCTGACCGAAATCAACGTCACCAGCCCGACCTGCATCCGCGAGATCGATAACGCGTTCGGCACCAACATCGGTGCGCTGTTGATGGACGCCATCGAGCGCAAACTGGCCACTCGCTGATTTCTATCCGCCAGACACAGACCAACATTGCGTTATCATGCGCAGCCTGTGAAACCCGCGATGTTGGTCTTTTGCCATGACACGTCCAAGCGACCTGCCCCCTGAACTCACGCACAACCGCGTGCGCGCGGCTGATCGCCTGGGGTTTACGCTGTTTGTCGCGGCACTGATTCATTTGGCGGTGATCCTCGGCGTCGGGTTCAGCATGAGCGAGCCCAAACAGATCAGCAAAACCCTGGAAATCACCCTGTCCACGTTCAAGAGCGAGAAAGCACCGAAGAAAGCGGACTTTCTGGCCCAGGACAATCAGGAAGGCAGCGGCACGCTGGACAAGAAAGCAGTGCCCAAAACCACAGAAGTGGCGCCGTTTCAGGCCAACGAAGTCAAAAAGGTCACGCCGCCGCCTGCAGCCCGCCCCGAACAGAAGCAGGCAGCCCCCAAGGCCGCCGTCACCACCGTCGCCCCCAAGCCGAAAAAAGCCACGCGCGAGCCGCAAAAGGTCATCACCGAAGCCGCGCCCAAGGCAAGCATTCCTTCGTTTGACAGCTCCCAACTGTCGAGCGAGATCTCCAGCCTCGAAGCCGAGCTGGCCAACGAGCAACAGCTCTATGCCAAAAGGCCCAAGATTTACCGCATGAGTGCGGCTTCGACCATGCGCGACAAGGGTGCCTGGTACAAAGAAGACTGGCGCAAAAAGATTGAGCGCATCGGCAACCTCAACTACCCGGAACAGGCACGCCGCGAAAAAATCTACGGCAAGCTGCGGTTGCTGGTCTCGATCAATCGTGACGGCTCGCTGCATGAAGTGCTGGTGCTCGAATCCTCCGGCCAGCCGCTGCTGGATCAAGCGGCGCAGCGCATCGTACGCTTGGCCGCGCCGTTTGCACCGTTCAGCGGTGACTTGGCCGACATCGACCGTCTCGAAATCATTCGCACCTGGAAATTCGCCCAGGGCGATCGGTTGTCCAGTAATTAATAGCCCGGAAAATGGGCGCAATCAGCCAACTTGTCAGTTTCACTTGTCAGCGCCACACTAAGGCTCATGAAAAACCGCGCACCGACCTACCTCAAGCATCAGTTCCTGATCGCCATGCCGCATATGGTTGACCCGAATTTTGCTCACTCCTTGACCTACATCGTCGAGCACACGGCCAATGGTGCGATGGGCCTGACCATCAATCGGCCGCTGGACCTGAACCTCAAGGACATCCTTGAGCAGTTGCGCCCCGAGCGTGGCGTGCCCGAACTGTGTGAGCACGTGCCGATTTACGCGGGCGGGCCGGTCATGACCGACCGAGGGTTTGTCCTGCATCCCGCCAGCATGAATTTCGACGCCACGGTGGAACTCGAAGACGGGCTGGCGCTGAGCACGTCGCTGGATGTGCTGGCCAGTATCGCCGACGGCAACGGTCCGCGACGCAGCCTGATCTGCCTGGGCTATGCCGGCTGGGAAGCCGGTCAACTGGAAGCGGAACTGGCAGACAACGCCTGGCTTACGTGCCCGTACTCTGCCCACATTCTGTTTAACACCTCTAGCGAGTTGCGCCTTGACGCGGCCGCCAAACACCTCGGAGTTAACCTCAACTTGTTAAGCACTCAAGCAGGTCACGCCTGATGGCCAGCCTACGTTTACTGCTGGGTTTTGATTACGGCACCCGCTCCATCGGTGTCGCCGTCGGCCAGATGATTACCGGGCAAGCCCGCGAGCTGTGCAATTTGAAAGCCGAGAACGGCATCCCGAAGTGGGAAGAAATCGAGAAACTGATCAAGGAATGGCAGCCCGATGCCATGGTGGTGGGCATGCCGTTGAACATGGACGGCACCCCCAGCGAGTTTTGCGCCCGTGCGCAAAAATTTGCCAATCGCTTGAATGGCCGTTTCAATCTCCCCGTTTTTACCCACGACGAACGCCTGACCACCTTCGAAGCCAAGGGCGAACGCAAGGCCCAGGGCGGCCAGCGTGGCAGTTACCGCGACAACCCCGTTGACGCCATCGCCGCCAAACTGGTGCTGCAAGGCTGGCTCGACAAAAAAACGGCTGAACCTCAAGCCTGACATTGCGTTTACATGTTTGACGCACCTCATTGTTTGCGCCCGCCGCAGCACGCATCCTGCGCGGGCCTTTTAAGGAGCCACCATGATCCTGCCTGTTCCCGCTGAACTGATCTCTCAGATGGCGCTTGATCTCAAGGCCCATCTGGCCCGCCGCAACATCACCGAGCCGCGTTACATCGGCATCCGCACGGGCGGCATCTGGGTGGCCCAGGCACTGTTGCGCGCCATGGACAGCGATGCACCGCTGGGCACGCTGGACGTCTCGTTTTACCGCGACGACTTCAGCCAGAACGGGCTGCACCCGCAAGTGCGGCCGTCCGACCTGCCGTTCGAGATCGAGGGCCAGCACCTGGTGCTGATCGACGACGTGCTGATGAGCGGGCGCACCATCCGCGCGGCACTGAACGAATTGTTCGACTATGGTCGTCCGGCCAGCGTGACCCTGGTCAGCCTGCTCGACCTGGACGCCGCCGAGCTGCCGATCCGGCCAAATGTGGTGGGCGCGACCTTGTCGCTCAAGCCGACCGAGCGGGTAAAGTTGTCCGGCCCTGCGCCGCTGACACTCGAACTTCAAGACCTATCTCAAGACCCAGCCCTTTAAGAGACCACTGCGATGACGCCTACAGATGCCAAGCGCCCGCTGCAGCTCAATGATCAGGGCCAGCTGCGCCACTTTCTGTCGCTCGACGGCCTGTCCCGAGAGCTGCTGACAGAGATCCTCGACACCGCCGACTCGTTCCTTGAGGTCGGCGCCCGGGCCGTGAAAAAAGTCCCGTTGCTGCGCGGCAAGACCGTGTGCAATGTGTTCTTCGAAAACTCCACCCGCACCCGCACCACCTTTGAAATGGCTGCTCAACGCCTGTCTGCCGACGTGATCACACTCAACGTGTCGACCTCCTCGGCAAGCAAGGGCGAAACCCTGCTCGATACCTTGCGCAACCTTGAAGCCATGGCTGCTGACATGTTCGTGGTGCGCCACGGCGATTCGGGGGCGGCGCATTTCATCGCCGAACACGTCTGCCCGCAGGTCGCGATCATCAACGGCGGCGACGGCCGTCATGCGCACCCGACCCAGGGCATGCTCGACATGCTGACCATCCGCCGTCACAAGGGTGGGTTTGAGAACCTGTCGGTGGCCATCGTCGGTGACATCCTGCACTCGCGGGTGGCGCGGTCGAACATGATCGCGCTCAAAACGTTGGGCTGTCAGGACATTCGCGTTATCGCACCGAAAACCCTGCTGCCCGTCGGCATCGAGCAATACGGGGTCAAGGTTTACACCGACATGACTGAAGGCCTGAAGGACGTCGACGTGGTGATCATGTTGCGCCTGCAACGCGAACGCATGTCCGGCGGCCTGCTGCCGAGCGAAGGCGAGTTCTATCGCCTGTTCGGCCTGACCACTGCCCGGCTGGCGGGTGCCAAACCCGATTGCATCGTCATGCACCCCGGCCCGATCAACCGTGGCGTGGAGATTGAGTCGGCGGTGGCCGATGGCCCCCACTCGGTGATTCTCAATCAGGTGACCTACGGCATCGCCGTGCGCATGGCGGTGTTGTCCATGACCATGAGCGGGCAAACGGCCCAGCGCCAATTCGAACAGGAGAACGCCCAGTGAAGCTCAGCATTCTCGGCGCCCGTGTAATAGACCCCGCCAGCCAGCTGGATCAGATCACCGACCTGCACCTGGAAGCCGGCAAAATCGTCGCCATGGGCGCAGCCCCGGCCGGTTTCACGCCGACCCGCACGCTAGACGCCAAAGGCCTGGTGGCGGCCCCCGGGCTAGTGGACTTGAACGTTGCCCTGCGCGAGCCGGGTTACAGCCGCAAAGGCACGATTGCCAGCGAAACCCGTGCCGCCGCAGCCGGTGGTGTGACCAGCCTGTGCTGCCCGCCGCGCACCAAACCGGTGCTCGACACTTCGGCAGTGGCCGAGCTAATCCTCGACCGCGCCCGCGAAGCCGGCAACTGCAAAGTGTTCCCCATCGGAGCGCTGAGCAAGGGGCTGGAAGGCGAGCAACTGGCTGAACTGATCGCCCTGCGCGATGCCGGGTGCGTAGCGTTCGGCAATGGCCTCACCAGCTTCAGCAACACGCGCACCTTGTGCCGCGCGCTGGAATACGCCGCCACCTTCGACCTGACCGTGATTTTCCACTCTCAAGACCGTGACCTGGCTGAAGGCGGCCTGGCCCACGATGGCCCGATGGCCGCATTCCGTGGACTGCCCGGCATACCTGAAACGGCCGAAACCGTAGCGCTGGCCCGCGACCTGTTGCTGGTCGAACAAAGCGGCGTGCGGGCGCACTTCACCCAACTGACCAGCGCACGCGGCGTCGCTTTGATCGCGCAAGCTCAGGCGCGCGGCCTCAAGGTCACTGCCGATGTGGCGTTGTATCAATTGATTCTGACCGACGAAGCGCTGGTGGACTTCTCCAGCGTCTACCACGTGCAACCGCCGCTGCGCACCCGTGCCGACCGTGACGGACTGCGTGAAGCAGTCAAATCCGGCGTGGTACAAGCCATTTCCAGCCATCACCAACCCCATGAACGGGACGCCAAGCTGGCACCGTTCGGCGCCACCGAGCCAGGCATGAGCAGCGTAGAGCTGTTGTTGCCTTTGGCGATGACGTTAGTTGAAGACGGTTTACTGGACTTGCCGACCTTGTTGGCGCGTTTGAGCACAGGCCCGGCAGATGCCTTGAGCCTGCCAGCGGGTCGCTTGAGTGTCGGGTCGGCTGCCGATCTGGTGCTGTTCGATCCGAGTGCTTCAACCGTGGCCGGTGAAAAATGGCTCTCCAAAGGCGATAACTGCCCGTTCCTGGGCCATTGCCTGCCGGGCGCCGTACGCTACACGCTGGTGGACGGTCGAATCAGCTACGAAGGCTAAGAGGTCGCCCTACACCTCCACCCCACCCCAGCCTCCGGGAGAGGCTTGGGGTGAGGGTTTTAGCGCTTAACGGCGCTCGGCATTCTTGATCGAGATCTGGGTATTCAATGTCCAGAAATCGTACAGGACACCAATCAGAAACAACCCGCCCGTGAACAGGTAGATGATTCCGGTGATCCATTTACCCATGTACATGCGGTGCAGGCCGAATACCCCCAGAAACGTCAGCAGAATCCACGCCACGCTGTAGTCGGTATTACCCGATCTAAAGCGCAGGTCCGCTTCGCGGTCCATGCTCGGGATCAGGAACAGGTCAATCAGCCAGCCAATGCCCAACAAGCCCAGGGTGAAGAACCAGATGGTCCCGGTAACCGGCTTGCCGTAATAGAAGCGGTGTGCTCCCAGAAATCCGAAAATCCACAGCAAATAACCCAGTACCTTGCTGTGGGTATCGTGTTGTACATCGTCCCGATAGCCGCTCATTGATGCCCCCTTGGGTATCGATAGAAAAAAATTACAGTTTTTTTGTGACTTTTTTACTGTCTCGCAACAGGTAAAAGTCTGTTGCAGGATTTCGCGCAAACCCTTGTGCTATCTGGCCTGCGCAGTCGTCATGTGACAATTTGCCACTGCTTTGGCGGTTTTTGACCCCCCGGTCCAATCGACAAACGGCCTGAGAAAGGACCTAAAAGCTGTTATAAAGTTGCGCGCTTAACCACATAGAGCCCTGCCGAATGCGTCCTTTATTCAAGACATGGCTAACCATTTGCCTATTACTGCCACTGGCCGCCCACGCCACCAATCGTGAGCAACGTCTTCCTTCAGGCTTCACCGGTTACACCGCAAAGTCATCTGCGAGTGCTCCGTTTGTTGCCTCTAACAGCAAAACCGTAACACGTCCGACCTCCAGTAAAGTTCATCGCAAAGCCCCCGGCAAAATTGCGACCCCTGCTCTGGTAGCGGCCAACAAACAAAGCAGCACCGTGCTGAGCCGTGCAGTCAACGTGCTGGGTACGCCTTATCGTTGGGGCGGCAGCAGCCCAAGTAAAGGCTTTGATTGCAGCGGATTGGTCAAATACGCGTTCAATGATGTGGCGGCGGTCAATCTGCCCCGCAGCTCCAGCGCCATGGCCAGCGGCCACGGCCAGAAAGTCGACCGCAAGGACCTGAAGCCCGGCGACCTGCTGTTTTTCAACATCAAGAGCCGCAAGGTCAACCATGTAGCCATTTACCTGGGCAATGACCGGTTTATCCATGCGCCACGTCGCGGCAAGTCGGTGACCATCGACACACTGAAAAAACCGTACTGGCAGAGCCACTATGTGGTCGCCAAGCGCGTATTGCCTAAAGAGCAAACCAACCTGCGGGTTGCGCAGCGCTAACTGGCATCGTTGAAGAGCAGCGCAAGGCTGCTCTTCAACGATTACAGGTCAATGATTCCCCTCTCCTGCAAGCGTTTCACACTCATGTCCAAAGTCAGCATGCCGACCGCTGCACTGGTCTGGATGACGGACGTCATTTGCGCCACTTTGTTTTCCCGAATCAGGTTCCTGATCGCAGGCGTGCCAAGCATGATTTCGTGTGCCGCAATGCGCCCGCCGCCTTTTTTCTTGAGCAACGTCTGACAGACCACTGCCTGCAGTGATTCAGACAACATCGCCCGCACCATGGCTTTTTCTTCTGCCGGAAACACATCGACGATACGGTCAATGGTTTTGGCCGCACTGGGCGTGTGCAACGTGGCGAACACCAGGTGTCCGGTTTCCGCAGCAGTGAGGGCCAAGCGGATGCTGTCGAGGTCGCGCATTTCACCCAGCAGAATCACGTCCGGGTCTTCACGCAGTGCTGAGCGCAGTGCGTTGGCGAAACTGTGGGTGTCACGGTGCACTTCGCGCTGGTTGATCAGGCAGCGGCGCGATACGTGGATGAATTCAATCGGGTCTTCAATGGTAAGGATGTGTTGCTGACGCGTGCTGTTCAGGTGATCGATGATGGCGGCCAACGTGGTGGTTTTGCCTGAGCCCGTCGCGCCGGTGATCAAGACCAAACCGGAGGGCAGGCCGAACAGCGGGCTCAGGACGTGTTCCAAACCCAGTGATGCCAGGCTCGGCACCGTCGCGCCAATACTGCGCATCACCGCAGCGGGGCCATGCTGTTGCCTGAAGGCATTCACTCGAAACCGCCCCAGCCCCAGCGCGGTGTATGAAAAATCAGCTTCGTGGGTTGCCTCAAAGGCACCCCGCTGCGACTCATTCATCATGCTGTGGATAAGTTCGTGTACACGCTGCGCACTCACGCTCGGCAGCTCGCAACGCTGCATGTCGCCATCTATGCGCAGCATCGGCACCATGCCCGCAGACACGTGCACGTCCGATGCTCCGCGTTCTACGCATAAGGCCAACAGGTCGGCGATATCCATCCCCCCTCCCAATTCCAGTAGAATGCCGCAGACTTTCACCACGGCGGGCTTAATTGAATGTCCACGATAGCTGACAACATTGCTCAGGTTGAGGCGCGCATCCGCGCAGCCGCACTGGCTGTGCAACGCGATGTAACGAGCGTTCACTTACTGGCGGTCAGCAAGACCAAACCCGCCGCCGCGCTGCGTGAAGCATATGCCGCCGGGCTCCGCAACTTTGGCGAAAACTACCTGCAGGAAGCGCGCGCCAAACAGGTCGAATTAGCTGACCTGCCCTTGTGTTGGCACTTCATCGGCCCCATTCAATCGAACAAGACGCGTGACATCGCTGAGCATTTTGCGTGGGTGCACTCCGTAGACCGCCTTAAAATTGCTCAGCGTCTGTCGCAACAGCGGCCAAATGAGCTGCCACCGTTGAACATTTGCATTCAGGTAAACGTCAGCGGCGAGGCCAGCAAGTCCGGGTGTACCCCGACGGACCTGCCCGCGCTGGCGGAAGCGATCAATGGGTTGCCGCGCTTGAAGCTGCGCGGGCTGATGGCGATTCCAGAGCCTACCGACGACCGCGCCGAACAGGACGCAGCGTTTGCGAAAGTCCGTGAACTGCAACACAGCCTGGACATGGGGCTCGACACTCTTTCGATGGGCATGAGCCACGACCTTGAGTCGGCCATTGCCCAAGGTGCCACTTGGGTGCGGATCGGTACTGCACTGTTTGGCGCTCGCGACTACAGTCAGGCCTGAAAAGGTCTGCCTCACACTTATAAGGATCTGTCATGAGCAAGACGCGTATTGCCTTTATCGGAGCCGGGAACATGGCTTCCAGCTTGATTGGCGGCCTGCTGGCCAAAGGTCTGGACGCAGCACAGATCCGCGCCAGCGATCCTGGCGCCGAGACCCGCGCCAACGTAGCGGCTGAACACGGCATCGAATTGTTCGCTGATAACGCCCAAGCCGTTCAGGACGCTGACGTGATTGTGATTGCGGTCAAGCCGCAGGCCATGAAGGCTGTGTGCCAGGACCTGCGACCGCACCTCAAACCCAAGCAACTGCTGGTGTCGATTGCTGCCGGTATCACCTCTTCCAGCCTGCTGCAGTGGCTGGGCACGCAACCGTTGGTGCGCTGCATGCCCAACACGCCTGCCCTGTTGGGCAAGGGTGTCAGCGGTCTGTACGCCACTGATGACGTCACCCAAGAGCAACGCGCGATGGCCGACGAGTTGTTGAGCGCTGTGGGCGTTGTGGTCTGGGTCGAGACAGAAGCCCAGATCGATGCGGTAACGGCAGTATCGGGCAGCGGCCCGGCGTATTTCTTCCTGTTGATTGAAGCCATGACCAACGCGGGCGTGAAGCTGGGCCTGAGCCATGACGTCGCGGAGAAACTGGCCGAGCAAACAGCGCTAGGCGCCGCCTGCATGGCTGTTGACAGTGATGCCGACGCGGCCGAGTTGCGTCGTCGCGTGACCTCGCCAGCAGGCACCACTGAAGCTGCAATCAAGTCATTCCAGGCCAGTGGTTTTGAAGCCACGGTCGAAAAAGCATTGAGTGCCGCCGCGCACCGCTCGGCCGAAATGGCCGAACAACTGGGTCAATAAAGGAGCAAATGATGTCAGGACTTAATGGCGCTGCCATTTTTGTGGTTCAAACCCTGGGCAGCCTGTATTTGCTGGTCGTGCTGTTGCGATTCATCCTGCAACTGGTACGCGCCAACTTCTACAACCCGATCTGCCAGTTCATCGTCAAGGCCACGCAAACCCTGCTCAAGCCAATGCGCCGCGTGATTCCAAGCATTTTCGGCCTGGACATGTCGTCGCTGGTGCTGGCCATTCTGGTGCAAATGGTGGTGTTCGCCATCGTGCTGACCTTGAGTTACATCCCGTTCAACATCCTCGGGCTGCTGCTGTGGTCGATCATCGGTGTGACGGCGCTGTTCCTGAAGGTGTTCTTCTTCGCCATGATCATCAGCGTGATTCTGTCGTGGGTGGCACCGGGCAGCACCAGCCCCGGCGCCGAACTGGTCAATCAGATCACCGAGCCAGCCCTGGCCCCGTTCCGTCGCTTTCTGCCGAACCTGGGCGGTCTGGATATCTCGCCGATCCTCGCGTTCATGGTTATCCAACTGATCCAGAGCTACGTGATCCCGCCATTGGCCATGTACGTCGATATGCCGCCTGAGCTGTTCGGCCTGATCTGATGAGTTATTTCCGCTGGGACGGTGACGACCTGATTCTTGACTGTCATTTGCAACCCAAGGCCAGCAGCGATGAGTTCGCTGGCCTGCACGGTGACCGCCTGAAAATCCGTCTCACCGCCCCGCCGGTTGAAGGCAAGGCCAACGCCCATTTGATGGCCTTTCTTGCCAAAGCGTTCGGCATCTCTAAAAGTCAGGTCAGCCTGATCAGTGGCGAGCTCAACCGACAGAAACGGGTACGCCTGCAAAGCCCCAAAAAACTGCCGGTGCTTCCCGGGTTGATCCGTCCCGACCTCTGACGCCAAACCCGTTTGCGCAGGCTGCGACAGGCTGTAAAACGGCCTTTAGGGCCGCATGGCTGCGCTGCCAAAGGGTTTTGCACCATTGCTTGCCGCTCGCTGCCCCGCTCATTAGACTTACGCCTCATTTAAATGAGAGCAGGGTCGATGCCAGCTGCCTTTCCCCCCGATTCCGTTGGTCTGGTTGTGCCGCAAGTTGCACATTTCAGCGAACCGCTGGCACTTGCGTGCGGCCGCTCACTGCCAGCCTATGACCTGATTTACGAAACCTACGGCCAGCTCAATGCGTCGGCCAGCAATGCCGTGCTCATTTGCCACGCGCTGTCAGGCCATCATCACGCCGCCGGGTATCACAGCGTCGACGACCGCAAGCCTGGCTGGTGGGACAGCTGTATTGGTCCCGGCAAGCCCATCGACACCCACAAATTCTTCGTGGTCAGCCTCAACAACCTCGGCGGTTGTAACGGCTCGACCGGCCCGAGCAGCATCGACCCTGAAACCGGTCGCCCATTTGGCGCATCGTTCCCTGTGTTGACCGTTGAAGACTGGGTGCACAGCCAGGCCCGCCTGTCTGACCGCCTGGGCATTTCACAGTGGGCAGCCGTCATAGGTGGCAGCCTTGGCGGGATGCAGGCATTGCAGTGGAGCATCAGCTACCCCGACCGCCTGCGCCATTGCCTGGCTATCGCCTCGGCACCGAAGCTCTCGGCACAAAACATCGCGTTCAACGAAGTCGCGCGTCAGGCCATCCTCACCGACCCTGAATTCCACGGCGGGTCGTTTCAGGAACAGGGCGTCATCCCCAAACGCGGCTTGATGCTGGCGCGTATGGTCGGTCACATCACGTACCTGTCGGATGACTCGATGGGCGAAAAATTCGGACGCGGCCTGAAGAACGAAAACCTTAACTACGACTTTCACAGCGTCGAGTTTCAGGTTGAGAGCTATTTGCGCTACCAGGGCGAAGAGTTCTCCGGGCGTTTCGATGCCAACACCTATTTGCTGATGACCAAGGCGCTGGACTACTTCGACCCGGCGGCGAACTTCGATGACGATCTGGCCAAAACCTTCGCTGGCGCCAAGGCACGCTTTTGCGTGATGTCGTTCACCACTGACTGGCGCTTCTCGCCCGCCCGCTCGCGGGAGCTGGTGGATGCGTTGATGGCGGCCAAAAAGGACGTGTGCTACCTGGAGATCGATGCGCCGCAAGGCCATGACGCCTTCCTGATCCCGATCCCGCGCTACCTGCAAGCCTTCAGCAACTACATGAACCGTATTGAACTGTGAGAACGCCATGAGAGCCGACCTGGAAATCATCCAAGACTGGATCCCCGCCGGCAGCCGTGTGCTCGACCTCGGCTGCGGTGATGGCGAATTACTGAGCTGGCTGCGCGACAACAAGCAAGTCACCGGCTACGGCCTGGAAAACGACCCGGACAACATTGCGGAGTGTGTCGCAAAAGGCATCAACGTTATCGAACAGGATCTCGACAAAGGGCTGGGCAACTTTGCCAGCAACAGTTTCGACATCGTGGTCATGACCCAAGCGTTGCAAGCCGTGCACTACCCCGACCGGATCCTCGACGAAATGCTGCGGGTTGGCCGTCAATGCATCATCACCTTCCCGAACTTCGGACACTGGCGCTGCCGATGGTATCTGGCCAGTAAAGGCCGCATGCCTGTTTCCGAGTTCTTGCCGTACACCTGGTACAACACGCCGAACATTCACTTCTGCACCTTTGAAGACTTCGAAGCACTGTGCCGTGAGCGTGAAGCGCAGGTCATCAACCGTCTTGCCGTAGATCAACAACACCGACACGGGTGGGCGAGCAAGTTATGGCCTAACCTGTTGGGCGAGATTGGCATTTACCGTGTCAGCAGTCCTGGCCTTCAGGACCATAACGTCGCGGTTTAACAGGTTCGTTCAAAGGAGAAAGACAATGGGTCGTATTGGATTACTAGTGCTTTCAATGTGTTTTGGCGCGCAGGCCATGGCGGCCGACGTCAATCCTGCCCAACGGCAGCAGACGTTTGGTGACATGACGGTGTATTACAACGCGTTCCCGTCTACTTTCCTGACGCCTGAAATTGCAAAAAAAGTTGAGGTTTCGCGCGGCAAGCAAAACGCAGTGTTGAACATCACCATCAACAAAGCAGGCAAAAATATTCCGGCCAATGTGCAGGGCACCTTTAAAACCGGTGATAAAGAGTCAAAAAGCCTGAATTTCCGCCAAGTCGGTCAAGATGGGGAAATCAACTATCTGGCGCAATTTCCTGTCACAGGCCCGCAAACCTTCACGTTCAACGTGACGGTAAAAGCTGGCGGGGCGAGCGCTGAAACAATCGAATTTACTCAAATGGTCGCACCAATCGAATGATGAACTTCACGCAACTGGTACTCGCCAGTCACAACGCAGGCAAACTCAAAGAACTTCAGGCCATGCTCGGCGAGTCGGTGCAGTTGCGCTCGATTGGAGAGTTCAGCAGCGTCGAGCCGGAAGAAACCGGCTTGTCGTTTGTTGAAAACGCCATTCTTAAAGCCCGCAATGCAGCGCGCATTTCCGGCCTGCCTGCGCTGGCGGACGACTCGGGGCTGGCAGTGGACTATCTTGGCGGCGCACCCGGCATTTACTCTGCCCGCTATGCCGATGGCCAGGGCGATGCGGCGAACAACGCCAAACTGCTCGACGCCCTCAAAGACGTACCTCAAGCCGAACGAGGCGCCCAGTTTGTCTGCGTGCTGGCCTTGGTCCGCCACGCTGACGATCCGTTGCCGATCCTCTGCGAAGGCTTGTGGCACGGGCGCATTCTGCCCGCTGCCAGCGGTGAGCATGGCTTTGGCTACGACCCGCTGTTCTGGGTGCCTGAGCGCAACTGCTCCAGCGCCGAACTCAGCCCGTCGGAAAAGAACCAGCTCAGTCACCGGGCTCGTGCCATGGCTTTGCTGCGCCAGCGTCTGGGCCTGAAATGACCCACGACACACCTCCCCAGCCGCTCTACCTCGGAGCGGCTGGCTTTTCTCAGCAGGCGCCCCGAGCGCCACTGACGCAACTGCCGCCGCTGTCGCTGTATATCCACATCCCGTGGTGCGTGCGCAAATGCCCGTATTGCGACTTCAATTCCCATACCGCCAGCCCGGTGCTGCCCGAAGAAGCGTATGTGGACGCGCTGCTGGCCGATCTCGATCAGGACCTGCACGCGGTGTATGGGCGCGAGCTGAGCTCCATTTTCTTTGGTGGCGGCACTCCCAGCCTGTTCAGCGCCCAGGCGTTGGGGCGTCTGCTCAAGGGTGTTGAAGCACGCATTCCGTTCGCCAGCGATATCGAGATCACCCTCGAGGCCAATCCCGGCACGTTCGAGCAGGAAAAGTTCGTGGCCTACCGCGCACTGGGAATCAATCGACTGTCGATTGGTATCCAGAGTTTTCAGCAAGAAAAACTCAAGGCGCTGGGGCGTATCCATAACGGCGACGAAGCCGTGCGGGCCGCCGGCATGGCGCGTCAGGCCGGGTTTGACAACTTCAACCTGGACTTGATGCACGGCTTGCCCGATCAGTCGCTGGACGACGCCCTGAGCGACCTGCGCCAGGCCATTGCCCTCAAGCCGACACATCTGTCGTGGTATCAGCTAACCCTTGAGCCCAACACGGTGTTCTGGAACCAGCCGCCAACCCTGCCGGAAGACGACACGCTGTGGGACATTCAAGAGGCGGGGCAAGCCCTGCTCGCCGAACACGGCTACGCACAGTACGAAGTGTCGGCCTACGCCCAGCCCGGCCGAGCTGCGCGGCATAACCTCAATTACTGGAGCTTTGGCGACTTCATCGGCATTGGCGCCGGTGCCCATGGCAAGTTGAGCCATCCCGACGGCCGCATCGTGCGCACCTGGAAAACCCGCCTGCCAAAGGACTACCTCAATCCAACGAAGAACTTTCAGGCTGGCGAGAAAATACTGACTGCCGAAGAGCTACCGTTTGAGTTTCTAATGAACGCCTTGCGCCTGACAGACGGCGTTGATTCAGCCCTTTATCCGCTGCGTACGGGCCTTCCCCTCGACAGCTTGAACGCCGGGCGCGACGCCGCCGAACAAAGTGGCTTATTGCAGGTCGAACCGACACGCCTGGCGGCGACTGCCCGAGGCCAGCTGTTTCTCAATGACCTGTTGCAGCATTTTTTGACCTAAGGAAATCGAATGGACTTGGTACTCGACCTGCTTGCCACGGTATCGCGCTGGAGCCGCAGCCACCTTTCAGAGATCTCTCTGGCATTGATTGGCTGTTTGCTGGTGCTATTTGGCGCTGACTTCAAGAGCTGGGTCGAGCAACGTCTGGGCAGTATCGCCGGTGCCTTGCGCGTCCCGCTGATGGCATTGCTGTGCCTGATCGGTAGCGGCGCAGCATTGATCTACGCAACGCCGTGGGTCGAGCGCGGCCTGAGCCAGTTCAACAACTACAGCCTGGCGCCGGTACTGGTTGTGGTGCTGGTGCTGATCGGCGTGGTGGCTGATCGTCGTTAACACGTGACTGGCAGCGATGGCCGGGGTGTCGCAACCCCGCAGAAAGCAGCAGATTGTGGGCTACGCTTGGGTATCGCTTGATACGTGAGCCCTGCCCATGCCGAAGCTTTTGAATGGCAATCTTGATGCGCTGAAAGTGGTGTTGGCGATCAGTGTCGTTGCACTGCACTGCAAGGTACTCGGCGGCAATGACACGGCCGTCGGTTACATGCTGGGCAACGGGCTGTTTCGGGTCGCGGTCCCCGTCTTCTTTATCATCAACGGCTACTACCTGTTCCACACCCTCAACGAAGGCCACTCATTCGGTAAGTGGTTCAAGCGCGGACTGTGGATGTACCTCTTCTGGATGCTGGTCTACAGCCCGTTTTACGTCGACCCTGCGACGCTGGGCTCTCTAAAAGGCGTGCTCGGGATCATCAAGTCGTTGCTGATCGGCTATTTCCACCTCTGGTATCTGGTGGGCATGCTCGGCGGTGGACTGATGCTGTATGCACTGCGTAAAACGTCGACTCAGCGGCTGGTCACACTGGCCCTGATCGCCTATATGATCGGCCTGACGCTGCAATATGCGCGTGTTTATTACGTGCTACCCAACCCCTTCCTGCAACACTTCAATCAAAACGACTATGCCGCCCGTAACTTCCTGTTCATGGGTTTCCCGTTCATGTGCATGGGGTTTGTGTTTGCCAGGCATCAGGTCGCACAAACAGTGAAACGCCCTTGGGTGTGGGGCTGGCTGGTGGCCGGTACGGCACTGATGCTGACCGAGTCGTACATCAATTACTCGCTGCGGGCCAATCCGCAGGTGTATTTCGACTTCATGTTTTCATTGCCCATTCTCACCCCCGCCTTGTTTCTACTGGCGTGCGTGTATTTTCGGGCGTCCACCCGCAACACTGCGGCCAAGGTGTCTTCGGCGGTGTATTACATCCACCCGATGTTTATTTTGGGGGCACTGGCGGTCGGCATGGCGTACGGCAACCTGCTAGCGCTCGTGGTCATCGCCCTGGCGCTGGCAGCCGCCCCGGTGCTGATTCTGCTGAGCAAACGCGTAAGGTTTGTTTTGTGATGCAGTGCGACGGACGTCGCCTAAAGAAACTGGCCCCCGAACGGAGGCCAGTCATTGAAAAACGGCTTAGGCCAGTTTTTCGAACTTCAAGTCCCACACGCCGTGCCCAAGGCGTTCGCCGCGGCGTTCGAACTTGGTGACCGGGCGCTCAGGAGGGCGCGGTACGCAACGGCCGTCTTCGGCCAGATTGCGGTAACCCGGTGCCACGTTCATGACTTCCAGCATGTACTCGGCATAGGGTTCCCAGTCGGTGGCCATGTGCAACACACCGCCTGCCTTGAGCTTGGAACGCACCAGTTCTGCGAACGATGCCTGCACAATGCGACGCTTGTGGTGGCGACTCTTGTGCCATGGGTCCGGGAAGAACAGCAACAGACGGTCCAGGCTGTTATCGGCTACACAGCGCGTCAAGACCTCGATGGCGTCGCAATCGTACACACGCAGATTGGTCAGGCCCTGTGTCAGCACGCCATTGAGCAATGCGCCCACGCCCGGACGGTGAACTTCAACCCCGATAAAATCCTGCTCCGGCGACGCTGCCGCCATCTCCAGCAGGGAATGCCCCATGCCAAAGCCGATTTCCAGCGTACGCGGCGCAGAACGGCCAAAGACCTGATCAAAATCGACCGGCGCATCAGCCAGTGGCAAAACGTACAACGGCGCACCTTGATCGAGGCCGCGTTGCTGACCTTCAGTCATGCGCCCGGCGCGCATGACAAAGCTCTTGATGCGACGGTGCTGGCGATCTTCGCCTTCTTCCGGGGTTGGGGTATCGAGTGGTTCAGTCATCAGGGGCTCTTACTTGATCAGACCATCCAGCGGCGAGGAGGCGCTGGCATAGAGTTTTTTCGGCATACGACCGGCCAGATAGGCCAGACGACCTGCCTCAATGGCGTATTTCATGGCCTGGGCCATGAGGATCGGGTGCTGGGCATTGGCGATGGCCGAATTCATCAGCACCGCTTCGCAGCCCATTTCCATGGCGATTGTCGCGTCGGAGGCCGTGCCCACGCCCGCGTCCACCAGCACCGGAATGTTGGCTTCTTCAAGGATGACCCGCAGGTTATACGGGTTGCAGATGCCCAAACCGCTGCCAATCAGGCCAGCCAGAGGCATCACGGCCACGCAGCCCATGGCTTCAAGCTCACGGGCGATGATCGGGTCATCACTGGTATAAACCATCACGTCGAAACCTTCCTTGACCAGTACTTCAGCGGCCTTAAGGGTTTCGATCACGTTGGGAAACAGGGTTTTCTGGTCGGCCAGCACTTCAAGCTTGACCAGGTTATGGCCATCGAGCAGCTCACGGGCCAGACGGCAGGTGCGCACCGCTTCAATGGCGTCGAAGCAGCCGGCCGTGTTCGGCAAGATGGTGTAGCGGTCTGGCGGCAACACATCGAGCAGGTTCGGCTCACCGGGGTTCTGACCGATGTTGGTGCGACGCACGGCGACCGTAACGATTTCAGCACCCGAGGCCTCAATGGCCAGGCGGGTTTCTTCCAGGTCGCGGTATTTGCCCGTGCCCACCAGCAAACGAGACTGGTAGGTACGGCCGGCCAGGGTAAACGGCTTGTCGCTGCGAACATTGCTCATCGGTAAACCTCTTGAATGTGGATTATCAGTGGCGCTGCGGGGAAGGAACGTCGGCCCGAGGGCTAGCCGCCACCGATGGCGTGGACCACTTCGACCTGATCGCCCTCTTTGAGCACAGTTTCTGCGTGCTGGCTGCGCGGGACGATGTCCAGATTCAGCTCAACCGCCACCCGACGTCCGGCCAATTCACGACGCGCCAAAAGGCCTGCGACGGTCTCGCCATCCGGCAGTTCAAAAGATTCACCGTTCAACTGAATGCGCATGCGCGACGCTGCCTTCATTTTTAGGGGGCCAGCATTCTAGCCCGATCCGTCAGGTCGACCCAAGCCATTCATCTTGCGCCCTCAGCTCAGGCGCCAGGCGGCCAGTCCCAGACACAGCCAGCCCGCCAAAAAAGCCACGCCGCCAATGGGGGTGATGATCCCCAGCTTGGCAATACCGCTCATCGTCAGCAGGTACAAACTCCCGGAAAACAACACAATTCCCAGCGCGAAACAGAAGCCTGCCCACGTCACCAGGCGGCTTTGCAACTGGGTTGCCAGCAACGCCACGCCCAACAGTGCAAGGGTGTGCACCAGTTGATAGGTCACGCCTGTATGAAAAATAGCCAGGTATTGTTCGGTCAAGCGGCCTTTCAAACCGTGCGCTGCAAAGGCGCCCAGCGCCACACCGGTGAATCCAAAGAACGCAGCCAACATTAGAAAAACGCGCAGCATGGGGCACTCCCGTCAGGGTCATCGAATAGCACAGGGTCTGTATAATGGCCCGCTCAACGGGTTCGGCCAAGCCATCTATGCTGCGTTTACTGGTTCATCGTTTGCTCAAAGCCCTGCTGTGGTTCGCTGCCGGCAGTGCATTGCTGGTGCTGATTTTCCGCTGGGTGCCACCGCCGGGCACTGCGCTGATGGTAGAGCGCAAGGTTGAATCGTGGTTCGACGGCCAGCCCATCGACCTGCAGCGCAGCTGGCGGCCATGGGACGAGATCTCCAATGACCTGAAAATCGCCGTAATTGCCGGCGAGGACCAGAAATTTGCCGAGCATTGGGGCTTTGACGTGAGTGCCATTCGCGCCGCGTTCGAGCACAACGAGCGCGGAGGCAAGTTGCGCGGAGCCAGCACCCTTAGCCAGCAAGTGTCCAAAAACCTGTTTCTATGGTCAGGCCGCAGTTGGCTGCGCAAGGGGCTGGAAGCCTGGTTCACTGGGCTGATCGAAGTCCTGTGGCCCAAGCAACGGATTCTTGAGGTTTACCTCAACAGCGCCGAGTGGGATGACGGCGTGTTTGGCGCCGAAGCCGCCGCACAAAACCATTTTGGCGTGAGCGCTGCCCGGTTGAGCCGTCAGCAGGCCAGCCAATTGGCCGCGGTATTGCCGAACCCGCGCAACTGGAGCGCCGGTCGCCCATCTGCGTATGTGAGCACGCGTGCGGCCTGGATACGCCAGCAAATGCGTCAATTGGGCGGGGACAGTTATCTGGACACCCTGAACAACTCACGCCAGGCGCCGTGGGCCATGTAGCCCCTGACTGGTGGCCTGAGCGGTTAATTCATTTTCCGACAGGCAACGATATACGATTCGCTCAATGTCATGTATCGGTTATACGCATCCCCCGGCCAGCTTCTCCCTTCACTTTATCGCCCTCTGATCTCATTACCCTGCAAGGTTGGATGAGGGGCGTGGCCGATTTTAAAACGGCTATCCCTGAATTTATCGAAGCTTATAACGAGCACTCAGCCAAATCCTTTAAATGTAACAAAACGGCTAAGAGCATCATCAGCCCGGTGCATAAAGCAATGCTGAGGGCGATCAGTAATACGTTAATTGCTTAACCGCTCAGGCCACTAGCGGTGAAAAATTACAGGTACAACAGAGACCTCTTCCTTCATCCCGGCATGCGTCAGATTTTTCTGTAAAAGTATGAGGCTATTAGATTCACTGGGTTCTTGACTTGTTATTCATGATTCTTTTATTAGTCTTTGATTGTAGTGACTGACATGACGAATTATTCGCGTGAGTGACTACAACCCTTTAAGGTAATTAAATATTTAATCAAGCGGCGGAGCCGTTTGAATGGAGAAACACATGAACGGAATCAATAACAATCCAGCACTATTTGGCAATGACTCTATCGGCGATGATGACAATGACTGGGAGGTTCTCGACGAGAATGGTGAGTGGGTGGATGTCTTAATCGAAAATTTAGATATGAATGAAAGAGAGGAGCTACGAAAGGGCTTTTCCATTAAGTCCAAGCCTACACGTAAAAAAACAACGGGTGGCGGAGGCCATACTGGCGGTGGGGTGATAGGCCGGGGGCTGAGTGCTGTGGCTAAAGAAGTGTTGAGAGGCTTGATAGAACCTGTAGCTACGGGCTTGATAATCGATGCGATTACAGGTGATGAGAAGTTGGATCATCCTGCGGGCAGCAAACCGAACGATGATGGTACTACTACGTATCCTGACGGATCGATAGCCCAAAAAGATAACACTATTGTGCATCCAGACAAGGCTGTATCTGCCCCTAATGGTTTAAAAACATACCCTGATGGCCGAGTCTTTAATAAGATTACAGGCGTGATGAAATATCCAGATGGCATCGAAGTGCAAGGCGTGAAGAGTGGCGACAACTGGACTTTTCCTAACGTTTAACTTCTACGAGGTAGCCCTATAATATCCGCCGCCCGCCCCGATTACTGTAATGCCCGGCCAGTTTCTGCTCAGGTCATGCGGTTAATCTGGCGGCATACGTCGCATCCGGCGCCATCATCTTCAGTGCCTGATGCCTCTTGGGCTCTGCCAGATTGAAGTACACCTAGGCACTGTACGGAATGTATCTGCGCTCGAATATGCGGCGTTGAAAACATCTCGTACAGACCTTAAGGAAGCGCCAATCAATTTGCCGCATCTGCGCGGCAAATTGAAAAACGTAAGCGATCCATCATGCCCACATTCAAACGCCGCAAGCTAAAGTCTGATGCTGTGCTCCCGATTTCTTTCTGGAGCCCATTCGCCATGATGCATCCCGACGCAAAAGTCGAAAAAGTGTATCTGTACCCCAAGCCATTCGACTTCCGAAAGTCCATCGACGGCCTGGCTGCCCCGGTCGAGTTGGACATCAGGGTCGCCGTCTTCAACCCCGTGCTTTTCGTCTTCCTTAACAAACCACACAACCGCGTGAAGATCTTGTACTGGGAGCGCAATGGAATCTGCCTTTGGCTCAAGCGCCTGGAGTCCGAGCGTTTTAAAATATCGCCTGACGTGACGGACGAAGCGATTGTCCTGACCGTCCAGGAACTCAACTGGATGCTCGACGGTTTTGACCTTTGGCGTAACCGTCCTCATCAGGTATTGACGCCGCGATTCGTGGCCTGATTCGGTATAAACCCAGGGCATGATTTTGATGCCCAAAGATCTTCCTGACGACCCTGCGCTGCTTAAGCAATTGCTCGAACAGATGCTTGAGCGCGAAACGAACAGGGGGCGCATTGTTAATCTGGAAGAAGGAAAGGCGCTGCTACGCCAGTGTTGGTTCGGGCGAAAATCCGAACAAACAGATCCTGCGACACCTCGGTTGGCCCTGTTCAACGAGGTAGAAAGGATCGTCGAAGCTATCAATGAAGACTCTGAAAAAGAGGTCGTAGCCCCCATCAACCGCCGTGGCAAGCGCAAGCTACTGCCTCTCGCTCTGCCGCGCATCGAAGTCATCCACGAACTGCCCGAGTATTAACTGACATGCGCCTGCGATTGCCGTAAACACGCCATTGGCGCGGAAATCAGCGAACAACTTGAGCAGCACCTCAGCGTTATGCGCAAACAAAAACGCCCCGACTCAGCGGGGCGTTTTTTTGTCGGCCGATTTACGCGGCAATCGACAGTTTGAGCTTGTTCATCGCACTTTTTTCAAGCTGACGAATACGCTCGGCAGACACGTTGTACTTTTGTGCCAGGTCATGCAGCGTGGCTTTCTCTTCAGCCAGCCAGCGCTGATAGAGAATGTCGCGGCTGCGTTCGTCCAGCACTTCCAGCGCTTCGTGCAGGTTGCTGGTGGAGTTATCGGTCCAGTCAGCATCTTCCAGTTGACGCGCCGGGTCGTAGCGGTGGTCTTCCAGGTAGTTGGCTGGCGACTGGAACGCACTGTCATCGTCAGCTTCTGCAGCCGGGTCGAACGCCATGTCATGGCCGGTCAACCGGCTTTCCATCTCACGCACTTCGCGAGGTTCAACGCCAAGGCTCTCGGCCACGCGATGCACTTCGTCGTTGTTCAACCACGCCAGACGTTTTTTCTGACTGCGCAGGTTGAAGAACAATTTACGCTGGGCCTTGGTGGTCGCGACTTTCACGATCCGCCAGTTACGCAGGATGAACTCGTGAATTTCGGCCTTGATCCAGTGCACAGCAAACGACACCAGACGCACACCCATTTCAGGGTTGAAGCGTTTTACCGCTTTCATCAGGCCAACATTGCCTTCCTGGATCAGGTCGGCCTGTGCCAGACCATAGCCCGAATAACTACGAGCAATGTGTACTACAAAACGCAGGTGGGCGAGCACCATCTGCCGAGCCGCCTCAAGATCCTGCTCATAATAGAGACTCTCGGCCAGTTCACGCTCCTGCTCCGGCGTCAGCAGTGGAATGCTGTTCACGGTGTTTACGTAGGCCTCAAGGTTCGCACCAGGGACTAACGCATACGCAGGTTGCAAAGAAGTGGTCATACGAAAAACCTCCGACTCACATAACTCGTGCAGTTCAGCACTGCGAAAATTGACCGGGAACCACAAAAAAAAGTTCCCACATAAGCTGAAAAGGTCAACAGGTAAAAATGAAACTACTTGGGTGAAAGCTCACGTAAATGCCGTGCTACCGCAATCCATGCACCGATATACCCTAACAGTACCGCGCCAAGCAAGAGCGACAGACCGTCGGCAACAGGCACGCCCGCGAGGGCAAAATCGCTGCCATAAAGCCCGGCCAGCCCGACAACCGCGTCATTGAGCCAGTTCAGGCCGAAAGCCAAAACGCCCCACGAAAGTACACCGGCACCAAAGCCATAAAGCGCGCCCATGTATAGAAACGGCCTACGTACATAGCTATCAGTACCGCCGACCAGCTTGGTGACTTCAATCTCGACCCTGCGGTTCTCAATATGCAGCCGAATCGTATTACCGATAACCAGCAGCAGGGCTGAGACCAGCAGCACCGTCAAACCAAATACAAACCGGTCACCCAATTTGAGGATGGCCGCCAGACGCTCAACCCAGAGTAGATCAAGTTGTGCCTGTTGCACCTTCGGCAATTCCGAAAGTCGCTCCCGAAGGGCTTCAAGTGTGGCTTTATCGACCTCATTCGGGGTCACCAGCACCACACCCGGCAACGGGTTGTCCGGCAGCTCTTTAAGGGCTTCGCCCAGCCCTGACTGCTGCTGAAACTCTTCGAGGGCTTGTTCGCGACTGATAAATTCAGCATCCGCGACACCCGCCATACCTTTTATCTGATTGCTCAGTTGCGCGCCCTGATCGCCTGTGGCGTCCATCTGCAAGTACAACGAAATCTGTGCTGCGCGCTGCCACGAACCTCCCAGGCGCTCGACGTTGTTAAGTAACAACGACAATCCCATGGGCAAGCTCAGCGCCACGGCCATCACCAAACAGGTAAAGAAGCTACCGATCGGCTGCTTCCCCAAACGTCGCAAGCTGTCGAGCAAACTGGCGCGGTGCGCATCGATCCAGGCGTGAAACAACATGCCAAACGTCGGCCCGTCGTCTTCATCGTGCTTCTTCTTCGGCGGCTGCGGTTCGGCGGCCTTGGGCGCTACGCGCTCCGATACCTTTGGGCTGCGTGTTGCACTCATTGCCCGGCCTCCCCGTCGCCGATCAATCGCCCGCGCTGCAGGGTCAACATGCGATGACGCATACGTGCGATCAGTGCCAGGTCGTGGCTGGCAATCAATACGCTGGTGCCCAAACGGTTGATGTCTTCAAATACGCCCATGATTTCCGCCGCCAGACGCGGGTCGAGGTTGCCGGTGGGTTCATCGGCTAGGAGCAATGCTGGGCGATGCACGATGGCGCGGGCAATACCCACGCGTTGTTGCTGGCCCGTGGACAAGTCACCGGGGTACAGATCGGTTTTATCCGAAAGCGATACCCGCTCAAGCGCCGAATCAACGCGCTTGAAGATTTCAGCCTTGGACAACCCCTGAATCTGCAACGGCAAGGCGACGTTGTTGAAAACGGTGCGATCAAACAGCAACTGGTGGTTCTGGAACACCACTCCGATCTGACGCCGCAAGAACGGAATCTGCGCGTTGCTGATCTGGCTCAGGTCCTGCCCGGCCAGCAGCAACCTGCCGCTGGTGGGGCGCTCCATGGCCAGCAAAAGCCGCAGTAACGTACTTTTGCCCGCGCCGGAGTGACCCGTGACAAAAAGGAATTCGCCACGGCGGACCCGAAAGCTCAGCTCGTGCAGGCCCACATGTCCATTTGGATAGCGTTTACCGACCTGCTCGAAACGAATCATGGACGCTCCCGCTCCGCAAACAGAGCCTGGACAAAGGGTTCGGATTCAAAAGTGCGCAAATCATCGATGCCTTCACCAACACCAATAAAGCGGATCGGGATACCGAATTGCTTGGCCAGGGCGAAGATCACGCCGCCTTTAGCCGTACCGTCCAGCTTAGTCAGGGCCAGACCGGTCAGCGCGACCGTCTGATTGAATTGTTTGGCCTGACTGATGGCGTTCTGGCCTGTGCCCGCGTCGAGCACCAACAACACCTCGTGCGGCGCGTCTTCGTCGAGCTTGCCGATCACGCGGCGCACTTTTTTCAGTTCTTCCATCAGGTTGTCTTTAGTGTGCAGACGCCCGGCAGTGTCCGCGATCAGCACGTCAATCCCGCGCGCCTTAGCCGCTTGTACGGCGTCGAAGATCACCGAGGCGGAGTCGGCACCGGTGTGCTGTGCAATCACCGGGATGTGGTTGCGCTCGCCCCACACTTGCAACTGTTCAACCGCCGCGGCACGGAACGTATCGCCCGCTGCAAGCATGACCTTCTTGCCTTCAAGTTGCAGTTTCTTCGCCAGTTTGCCGATGGTGGTGGTTTTACCCGCGCCATTAACGCCGACGACCAGAATCACAAACGGCTTGTTTTGCGATTCGATTTTCAGCGGCTGTTCAACCGGCTTGAGCATGGCCGCCAACTCGTCCTGCAAGGACTTGTACAGCGCGTCGGCGTCAGTCAATTGCTTGCGCGCAACTTTTTGAGTCAGGTTCTTGATGATCACCGACGTGGCTTCGACACCCACATCAGCCGTCAGCAAGCGTGTTTCAATTTCTTCCAGCAAGTCATCATCGATGGCCTTTTTGCCCAGGAACAGGCTGGCCATGCCTTCACCGATGCTGGCGCTGGTTTTCGACAGACCTTGCTTGAGACGGGCAAAGAAACCGGTTTTGACTTCAGGAGCAGGTTCGGCTTTCGGGGCTGGAACCTCAATGACTGCGGGCGGCGTTTCAACTACCGGGGCAGACACCGGTGGGGACGCAACCACAGCGGGTTCGACCACAGGTTCGATGACGGGCTCGGGTTCCAGCTCTGGCTCAAGGGCAGGCACGGTCTGCTCAAGCACTTCGACCACGGGTGGCGCTGCGATCACAGGCTCTGCGACCACCTCGATTTCCGGCGCCGGAATGGGCGGCACGGTGTGCGGCGCTTGCACGTCGTCAACCAATGCCACCGGCTCTTCGGGGACGGGCAAAGGCGGCCAGGGTTCAGGAGCGGCCTTCGGCTCGACAACAGGCTCGACCACCCGCACGTCTTCAGGGGTGGGCGCCACGCTCACCGGCGCGGCTTCGATCAAGGTCTCGGGCGCGGTCTCGGGGGCCGCATCTGGCTGTTCAACGACGGCTTCCTGCGGCTTTCTGCGCAACCATCCGAACAGGCCTTTTTTCTCGCCAGCCTTGGCTGGGTTCTTCTTGTCGTCGTTGGAACCAAACATGGAGGACGGCTATCTCATCGTAGCGAAGCGCCACTGTGGCGCCCCGGCAAATAATATTCGGTGTGAAAAAGACTGTATTTTTGTCAGCTCGTTCGCACACAACTTAGACGCGGGGTAAAAAACACCTGCGAAACTTCGTCTTTACTCGGATCTGGATCGGGAAAATCGGCAAAATTGCGAAATTTACCGGGATACATCCACACTTCCAAGCGGGCTCCTATACTGCCCGATCAAACGTCGTCTGATCGTCAAAGGCTTGATAGGCGTGGCCGCCAGTAAAACGGATCAGTATCCTAGCACCTCCTCACCCGCAGACGCTAAGGCCAAGCGGGCAGCCCTACAGGTTTAAAAACGAATGAATGCTCTAGCCCGCCGCGCTGCTGGCCTGTTGCTCAGCACAGTTTGCCTTCCACTTTCGGCCTTGGCAGCCGAGCCGCAACCCACCCATGAGTTCCGTCTGGACAATGGCCTTAAAGTCATCGTTCGCGAAGACCATCGCGCGCCGGTAGTGGTGTCGCAGGTTTGGTACAAGGTGGGTTCCAGTTACGAGACACCCGGCAAGACCGGCCTGTCCCATGCCCTTGAACACATGATGTTCAAAGGCAGCAACAAGGTCGGCCCCGGTGAAGCTTCGTTGATCCTGCGCGATCTTGGCGCCCAGGAAAACGCTTTCACCAGTGACGACTACACCGCGTATTACCAGGTTCTGGCCCGCGACCGCCTGGGCGTGGCCTTCGAACTTGAAGCCGACCGCATGGCCAGCCTGCGTCTGCCGCCCGAAGAGTTCAAACGCGAGATCGAAGTCATCAAGGAAGAGCGCCGTCTTCGCACCGATGACCAACCCATGAGCAAAGCGTACGAACTGTTCAGCGCCATGGCCTACCCGTCCAGCGGCTACCACACCCCGACCATCGGCTGGATGGTGGACCTGGAGCGCATGAGCGTCGCCGAACTGCGCGCGTGGTACGAAGAGTGGTATGCACCGAACAACGCCACGCTGGTGGTGGTCGGGGATGTGACCCCGGACGAAGTCAAAGCGCTGGCACAGCGTTATTTCGGCCCGGTGGTCAAGCGTGAAATACCGATCGCCAAGGCCCCGCTTGAACTGCCGACCCCCGGCGAGCGACTGCTCAAGGTGCATGTTCAAACCCAACTCCCGAGCCTGATGATGGGGTTCAACGTGCCGAGCGTGTCCACCGCCAAAGACCCGGTCACGGCCAACGCCCTGCGCCTGATCTCCGCCCTGCTGGACGGCGGCTACAGCGCGCGCATGCCGACTCAACTGGAACGCGGTGAAGAACTGGTCTCCGGCGCTTCGTCGAGCTACGATGCGTTCACCCGCGGCGACAGCCTGTTCCTGCTCAGCGCCATGCCCAACAGCCAGAAGAAGGTCACCATGGCTCAGGCCGAAGCTGGCCTGTGGCGTTTGCTCGACGACCTGAAAAAGACGCCGCCAACCCCTGAAGAACTGGAACGCGTTCGCGCTCAAGTGATCGCGGGGCTGGTTTACGAGCGTGACTCGATCACCTCGCAAGCCACGTCCATCGGCCAGCTCGAAACCGTTGGTTTGTCCTGGAAGCTGATGGACACCGAGCTGCAAGACCTGCAAAAAGTGACCCCGGCCGACATCCAGCAAGCCGCCCGCACCTATTTCACTCGCGACCGTCTGAGCGTTGCGCACGTACTGCCCGAGGAGAAAACCCATGAGTGAGCGTAAAGGTCCCCGCTACGCCCTGCTCGGCTTGAGCGCCGCTGTTCTGGTCGGCGCACTCGGCTACTATTTCGCCAGCCCGCCTGAGTCTGTGGCCAGCCCGGCGCTGGATAACGCCAAGACCGAGCACAAGCTGGAGTCGCTGGCCGAACTGGACGGCAAGGCGCCCAGCCACCGCGCCATGAATGTACAAACCTGGAAAACCGCCGAAGGCGCCAAGGTCCTGTTTGTGGAAGCGCGCCAGTTGCCGATGTTCGACCTGCGCGTGACCTTCGCCGCGGGCAGCAGCCAGGACGACAACACCCCGGGGCTGGCGCTGCTGACCAACGCCATGCTCAATGAAGGCGTTGCTGGTAAAGATGTCGGCGCAATCGCCCAAGGGTTTGAGGGTCTGGGAGCCGACTTCGGCAATGGCGCCTATCGCGACATGGCTGTAGCTTCCCTGCGCAGCCTGAGCGACCCGGCCAAACGCGCCCCTGCATTAAACCTGTTCGCTGAAGTGATTGGCAAACCGACCTTCCCCGCCGACTCGCTTGCCCGCATCAAAAACCAACTGCTGGCCAGCTTTGAGTTCCAGAAGCAGAACCCCGGCAAACTGGCCAGCGATGAGCTGTTCAAGCGCCTGTACGGCAACCACCCGTATGCGCACGCCAGCGACGGCAATGCAGAAACCGTGACGTCAATTACTGTCGACCAGCTCAAAGCCTTCCACAACAAGGCTTATACGGCGGGCAACGCCGTGATCGCGATCGTCGGGGACCTGTCGCGCGAAGAAGCCCAAGCCATGGCCGCCCAGGTATCGGCCGCACTGCCAAAAGGCCCGGCACTGCCAAAAACCGTGCAGCCGACCGAACCCAAGCCGGGTGCAACCCACATCGAGTTCCCGTCCAAGCAAACCCACTTGCTGCTGTCGCAGTTGGGAATTGACCGCGACGACCCGGACTACGCAGCTCTCTCGCTGGGTAATCAGGTGCTCGGCGGTGGCGGTTTCGGAACGCGACTGATGACTGAAGTGCGCGAGAAACGCGGCCTGACCTACGGCGTGTACTCCAACTTCAGCCCGATGCAGGCCCGTGGCCCTTTCATGATCAACCTGCAAACCCGCGCAGAGCTGAGCGAAGGCACTCTCAAACTGGTGCAGGACATCCTCGCTGACTACCTCAAAGAAGGTCCGACGCAAAAAGAACTCGACGATGCCAAACGTGAACTGGCAGGCAGCTTCCCGCTGTCCACTGCCAGCAACGCTGCCATCGTCGGCCAACTGGGCGCAATGGGCTTCTACGATTTGCCTTTGGACTATCTCGAAACCTTCATGCAGCAGTCCCAGAACCTGACCACCGAGCAGGTCAAGGCCGCCATGAACAAGCACCTGAGCGCCGACAAAATGGTCGTGGTGACCGCCGGCCCAACCGTGCCGCAGAAACCACTGCCGCCTCCAACCGATAAACCTTCAGAGCAACCTCTTGGGGTTCCGGAGCATTAATGGCAAAGCCTAAAAACACATCGCACTCGGGTGCGGGTCAGTTACGCATCATTGGCGGGGAGTGGCGCAGCCGCAAGCTCGACTTCCCGCACGTAGAAGGCCTGCGCCCTACACCCGACCGCGTACGTGAAACCCTGTTCAACTGGCTCGCGCCCTACATCGGCGGCGCCAAGGTACTGGACGTATTTGCCGGCAGCGGCGCCCTGTTCCTCGAAGCCATGTCCCGCGGCGCTGCCAAGGGCGTGGCGCTGGACAGCAGTCGCGATGCGATTTCCAACATCCGCGAGAACATGGGCATCCTGCGTTGCACCGTAGGCCAGGTGCAGCAGACTGACGCCCTGCGTTATCTGGATGCCACCCCCAGCGACATGTTTGATGTGGTATTCCTCGATCCGCCGTTCCACAAGGACCTGCTCAAGCCTGCCTGCGACTTGCTGGAACAGCGCGGCTGGCTGGCAGACGAGGCATGGGTCTACACCGAAAGCGAAGTGCGGCCTTCGGAACTGGGATTACCTGCCAACTGGCGCCTGCACCGCGAGCAAAAAGCCGGGGGCGTGAACTACGCCCTGTGGCAGCGTGAAGCGGCTCAGGTGCCTGCGCAACCCTAAGCGCCACTGACCTCTGTGCAGTCGCTGCCGTCCATGGCGGCAACGACTGCATGTCACCTTCGTGTTGCCACTGCCCCTATCTATATACCGCCCTGCCTTCCCGGCAACCTCGCATTCTGTTGGTTCTACCCGATCACTCTCTTTACGTGCGCATCTGCACCGATCGGCGTTATCCAAGCAACGGAATGTGAACCATGACCTCTACCCCTTCAAAACCGACTTACACCTACACCCTGGACAACGGTCTGCACGTCGTTGTGCGCCAGGATCAGCGCACCCCGTCGATCTGCGCCTCACTGTTCCACAAGGTGGGTACCGACCATGAACGCCCGGACCAGCGCGGTCTGGCTTACTTGGCCGGTGGCGCAACCTTCAAGGACAAAGCGCTGGAGAAGCAGATCGGCGCCGTAGCCAACGGTTGGCTTGATTACCACCTCAGCACATACAGCCTTGAGGCACCGCGGGCCGAACTGCAATCGGTTCTGGAATTACTGGCGGGCAGAATGTCGACGCCGGTACTGACCCAGGAGCGCCTCAATAAAGGCATTCTGCGCACTCGAGAACTGGAATTGAGTGAACCGTACTTCACTTCGGATCACTGGATCAGCCCGGAATTCGAACAGCTGATTTTTCCCTCGGCTGGCAAGGTCTACAAATTCGGAAACATCGATCACCTTGAGCGCATGACTGTCGCGGATGTACTGCGCTGGCATGAAGAGGGCTACGCGCCCAACAATTCGATTCTGGTCGTGGTTGGCGATATCACCCTTGAGGAAATTCAGCCTTTGGTCCAGCGCATGTTTGGCAGCGTTCCCCGCTTCAATGGCTTCACCCCGATAGAACAGCCTGCCAGCCACCCCCTTGGCGATGAACGCAGGCTCACTCAATACCTCGATACACCGAGGCCGCGCTTGCTACTGGCCTTCAATACCCCCGGCCTGGCCACCGTCGAAGACACGCGCGACATGCGCGCCTTGCAAGTGATCAGCGCATTGCTGACCAAGGGCCCGCAGGCCTGGCTCCCGAACAGGTTGTCCGGGGGCGCGGACACCCTGAGCAGCGTGATCGGCCGCTTTCCGGGCTATCGCTTGAAAGATGATCTATTGCTGATCAGTGTCACCCTCAGCGAACACTCGTCAGCCTCGATCGAACAGGTTGAGCTGGAGATAAAACAGCTGCTGGAAATACTCAAAAATCACGCCGTGGATACAGACACGTTGTGCTACGGCCGACAACAGGCCCTGGCCTACCTTAACGATCTGGACACCCTGGAGATGCAAGCCTCGGTGATCGGCAACCTGCTGGCCATCGGTCAACCCTGGACGCTGATCGATGACGAAGCCCAACAGATAGATAGCATCACGGCCGATGACATTCAGCGTGTGGCAAACACGTACTTCACACCGCAACGCTTGAGTGTGGCGCACATCCTGCCGCGCACCTCCTGAGCCCTATCGAGCAAGGCGCGCTACCTATATACCGCCTTGCCGCATTCGGGTTGATCCACCCTGTTCTGACCTACAGACAGAACACTCAAGGATCCTCCCGGATGAAACTTCCGCTCTTGGGTCGCTGGCTTATCGCCTTGTGGTTTCCAGCGACCGTTCATGCCCATTCACACCCTGTTACCCACGTTTTCACACTCGACAATGGCCTGAAGGTCGTCGTCCGCGAAGACCACCGCGCACCCGTGGTGGCATCCCAGCTTTGGTACAAAGTCGGCGCCAGCTATGAGCAAGAAGGGCAAACAGGTTTGTCCCACGCGCTGGAACATATGGTCTTCAAAGGCAGCAGCAAGTTACCTGAAGGCCAGGCCTTGAAGGTCTTTGATTCGCTGGGCGTCAGTCACCAGGCAACCACCCGTCCCGATGCCACGTTCTACACGCAGTTACAGGCGAAAAACCGGCTGGCGTTGTCGCTTGAAGTGCTTGCGGACCAGATGCGCAGCGCACGCTGGAGCGAACGCCAGTTACAGACCGAATTACAAGTCATCCAAAAGGAACGGCTGGCGACCGTCGACCACAACCTGTGGAATGTGATCAACGAACGGCTCAAAACCACGGCCCATGTAGCAAGCACGTATAAAAACCCGGTTCTGGGCTGGATGCATGACATCAAGCGTCTGCCCAACCCGGCACTCACCCAGTGGTATCAACAGTGGTACGCGCCCAACAATGCCGTTCTGGTCATCGTCGGCGATGTCACCTTGGCGCAGGTCAGGGAGGTGGTCACTGAACATTTCGGCGCGCTGGCCGCACGCACACTGCCCACGGCAAAGGCTCCCATCGAGCTGCAACGCCTTGGTCGACGCGGGCTTTACCTGGGCCTTCCCAGCCCCAATGGCAAACTGGCGATCGCGTTCAACGTGCCCAGTTTGAAAAGCGCGAAAGACCCTCAAACCGCCTTTGGCCTGCTGTTGCTCAACGAGTTGCTGGCCAGCAGCAACAGCTCGCCCCTTAAGGTACGCCTGCTCCATCAACAAGGGCTGCTGGCAGGTGCTTACTCCCATTACGACTTGTTGAATCGCGGCGATGGCCTGCTCAGGTTGTGGGCTGAAGTCAGCCCGTCCGGCACGCACACCCCACACGACATCGAGCGCCTGATCTGGGCGCAGTTGGAGGCGCTCAAGACCACGCCGGTCAGCACTGACGTCCTGGAGCGCGCCAAACGAAGGATCGTCACCAAGCGCCTCTACGCCCACGATCAGATCGAAAAACAGGCCAGTGAAATGGGCGAGCTGGAAAGCATCGGTCTGCCGTGGTCCACCCTAGACGCGCAAGCCCAGAACCTGAACGCACTGACTGCGGCCGATATTCAGCGTCTGGCCCGCACCTTCCTCACTGAAAACCGCTACAGCGCCGTTTACCTGCCAGGGCCGGAGAAAAAAAATGACTGACCTGAGTCCGACGCCAACGCGTTCCTCCCGCCTGCGCACAGCACTGTCGGCGCTGATCGTGAGCCTCACCCTGAACGCCGCCGCACAGGCGCTTGAGCCTGTGTCTTCGAGTTTGAAGACCTTGCAACGCCTTGATGACAGCCAAATCGCCAACCGCCCGCTGAAGATTCGCGCCTGGAGAACCCACGAAGGCACCGGCGTGCTTTTTATCGAAACCCGGGAGGTTCCTGTCGTGGACATAAGCGTGCGCTTCTCTGCGGGCAGCAGCAGGGACGACGACATGCCGGGGCGAGCCGCCATGACCTTGAAACTGTTGCATCAAGGGATTGACGGTAAAGACGCCCAAACCCTTGCCGACACCTTCGATCAACTGGGCGCTCAACTGACATCTTCTGTGGATAAAGACGAAGTGCGCGTGAGCCTGCGCACCCTGAGCGACCCGCACACCCGCAGGGCTGCCGTGGAGCTGTTCACACAACTGGTCAGTAAGCCGGCTTTTACCTCAGCGGCCACCGAGCACATCAAGGCAACCGCACTTAACGAACTCAAGCTGGCCCGGCAAACTCACGCGTCTGCCACCCAACAGGCCCTGCATGCACAGCTGTACGCCGGTCACCCTTACGCGAGTGCGCAGGCAGGCAACGAGCAGAGCATCGCGCAGATTGAGGTTGAACACCTGCAAGCCTTCCATCAAAAGGCCTACAGCGCCTCGAATGCCTTGCTGGTGATAGTGGGCGACATCTCGCCGGACGACGCCACAAACCTGAGCATCGCCGTGGGCCAGGCATTGCCCCAAGGGCCAAAACTGGCAGCAGTCCCGCTGGCTACGGGCATTGCAACACGACCTGGTCATGCGCACGTCGAAGCGCTTTCCGGCCAGACCCACATCATGCTGGCGCAGCCCGGCGTACCGGCCAACCATCCCGATTACGTTGCACTGCAAGTGGCCAGCCTGCTATTCGGTGGTTCCGGCAATAATCGCCTGATCAATGAGTTACGCCATAAACGCGGGTTGACCTACAGTGCAGCGTCAGCCATGCCGCTGTGGGAGGCGGGTGGCCCCTGGACCATCAGCTTGCAAACCGATCCCGCTCTGCAAGACGCCACGATCAAGCTTGTCAAAGAGGTCTTTGAGCAGTGGTCGCGCGAAGGTCCGACCGAACAGGAGCTGGCCGACGTCAAGCGACGGCTGGCGGGCAACCTGCCGCTGACCAGCGCCAGCAACGCGCAAATGCTGGAACAGTTGCTGATCATCGGCGCACACGGGCTACCCCGGAACTTCGACGCGCTGGTCATGCAAGCGCAACAGCTGACGCCTCAGCGCATCAAAGCGGTCATAAACCGCTACTTAAAGGCCGATCAATGGGTGGTGACTAGCCTAGGCCCCACGACGGCCCAACGCCCTTTACCCGCCCCGGCGCCCTGACGTCTCGGCGCCGATCATTGCGTAGTTATGTAACGCACGGGCAGCAAGCGTTTGACTCAACCTGTCCTGACGAACAATCGTCAGGACACCCACCATGAGACCACTCCTCGCCGCACTGGTACTCGGCGTCATGTTGCAACCACTGCTGGCATTCGCCAGCCGCCCTCCTTCGATCCATGAGTTCTTGCTCGACAACGGCCTGAAACTCATTGTTTACGAAGACCACCACGCCCGTCTGGTTCACTCCCACCTGTGGTACCGCATTGGCTCGAATCAGGAAGGTCCCGGCCAGACAGGCCTCTCACATGCTCTGGAACACATGCTGTTCAATGGCAGCAGCAAGCTGTGTTCGGGCGAGTCCGACCAGATTCTGCAAAACCTGGGCGGCAGTGAAAACGCCACGACCCTGAATGACGCGACCCTGTACTTTCACACCCTGCCGCCGTACGCCCTGGGGGTAAGTTTTGAAATATTTGCCGACCAAATGAGCACTGCGCACCTGTCAGCGGCCCAATGGAGCGGCGAGCGTGAAGTCATCAAAAACGAACGCAGCGAATCGTTTGAGAATCACCCTGTCAGACGCGCACTGGAAGTGCCACGGCGACTGGCGCTGCCTGCAAGCGCAGCGGGCAACCCGATAGTTGGATGGCGCCATGACCTGGATCGCCTGCACCCCCATGACCTTGAGCATTGGTATCGCAGCTGGTACGCCCCTAATAACGCCGTGCTCATTGTCTCGGGCGATGTGGACCCAAAGCAGGTCAAACAGCTGGCCGAACGTTACTTCGGGGCCATTGCGCGACGGCCTTTGCCCTATCGGCCTGCCCCTATCGAGTTGTCTACACCGGGGGAACGCAGCATCACGCAATACCTGCCTCACCAACTGCCTGTGCTCTACATGGCTTTCAATGTTCCCGGTCTGAAGACTCAAGCCGACCCTAGGACCGCCCCGGCGCTGGAGTTGCTCAGCGAGTTGCTGGCAGGCGCAAACAGCGCACTGTTAAACGTTCGATTAGCGCGCAACGAAGGACTGGTGAGTGGCATTACCGTGCATTACAACGCAGTCAGCCCCGGCGATGAATTGTTCAGCATCACTGCATTGCCTGACCTTGAGAGCGCCACCTCCATTGAAGCGCTCAAAACCCGGATCATGGTCCTTCTCGACGAATTGAGAACAACCCCGCCCAGTCAGCAAGACCTTGATCGCGCACGTATTCAGATTATGGCGCGACGGGTATTCGATCAGGACGAGCTGCTCAATCGGGCGCTGCTCCTGGGCGAACAGGAAATGGCCGACGTGCCCTGGCGCGCTGAACAGGCGAGGCTCGACACCCTGAAGTCCATAACGCCCCAAGACCTCCAGCGCGTGGTGCAACGCTTCCTCGTGACAGATCGATTAACCACCGGCTACGCGCTGCCAGAGGAGATGCCCCATGAATAATCCCAACGCCTTTACTCGTTGCGCACTGGCCTGCCTGATTACACTGCTGAGCATTGCCTTGTGTATTGGCAACTATCTGCAAGCTGCACAGAATCCTGCGCCCTCGCTGCCTTTGCAATCGCTGCGCGAACTGTCAGAACCCGAAACCGCCCCCAACGCCCCGCTGATCCAGGCCTGGACACTCAGGCAAGGCACCCGCGTACTGTTTGTGGAAAATCACAACCTGCCGATGATCGACCTGAAACTTACCTTTGCCGCTGGCAGTTACCACGATGGCGATACGCCGGGGCTGGCCGCCATGGCCCAAGCGCTTTTCGGAACGGACTCGGCCGTGAAACAAGCAACTGATATTGCCCGGGAATTCGACCGCTTTGGGGTCAAAATCACCCGCGGTATCGACACTGAACACAGCTACTACACGCTCAGAAGCTTGAGCGAAGAAGCGATCTTTGCACCGGTGATGGCCCTGTTTACCGAGACCCTCTCACGCCCCAAATTCAGTCAGGAAAACCTGCACAGGATCAGGCATGCACTCGAAACAGACCTCAAGCTCCTGCAATCACTCCCTGAGTCGCGAGCGCTAACGCTACTCAAAGAAACACTGTACGTCGATCACCCGCTGGCGCGCCCGGTGAATGGCACCCGCGAGAGCCTGCAACGCATTACGGCCAGACAGCTGCGCGACTTCTATCGTCGTGCCTATACCGCAGCGAATGCGCAATTGGTGATAGTGGGCGACCTCACGCCCGAGCAGGCGAAATTGCTCAGCCAACAGTTGGCAGACACCCTGCCCCAAGGCCCGGCACTGTCAGTACCGCCGGGGTTTACTGCGCCGGCCCACCACGGCAAACAGCTGCACATTGAGGAGGATGCAAGTCAGACAATGCTGATGATGATGCAAAACGCCCTGCCCAATCAGCACCCCGACGCCATCGCCATGTATATCGCCAACGTGGTGTTCAACCACGTGCTCAATGCTCAGTTGCGCGAGAAATACAGCCTTACCTATGGCGTGCTTTCCGATATCGAGCATGCGCGGGGCGCGACTGGCTGGCTGATCCAGTTCAGCGTTGCGCCTCAATACAGCCGCGAGGCCATGGCCCTGACCAAAACGCTGTTTGCGCAATTTCTCAAGGAAGGCCCCAGTGAAGAACAACTGAACACCCTTAAAAAATACCTGCGCCGTGCGTTGCCCCAATTGATGGCCACCAACAAAAATTTGCTGAACGAACTCGGGGTGATCAACCGTTTCGATCAACCGTTGGACTTCACTTACAAAACCGCTGAAATTCAAAACATGACCACTGAACAGATCAAGGCGGCCATCAATCGACACCTCGATGCTGACAGCTGGGTGAGCCTGACACTCGGCCCCAGTGCTGAACAACAGCCCTTGCCCGATACCAGCAGCCACGCGGCCAACGCTTCTATGACCTGCAATTCGACCAATTGGGCAAGCGCGGGTCAGCACACACTGCTTGGGCACCGGTCCATGTTGTGGCAACTTAAGCACACCCCCACCCCTGTCACCGATTGAGAACTTAAGTGCGCGCCCCAGTTTCCCCTGCGTCAGCTGTTGAATCGTTTAACCCAGCTTCAGGCCTCGGCAATCCTCACCTGCAAACCTTGTGGGGGCCGTTATGGCGCACCAAACCTGTCGTTGAACACCAGCGGGAGCGACTGTGGCTCGACGATGGTGACTTTCTGGACCTGGACTGGCATGGCGCGCCATCGGCCTATCAACCGTTGGTGCTGGTACTGCATGGTCTGACCGGTTCTTCGGGGTCGCACTACATCGTGGGCCAACAATGCGCGCTGGCGGCTCAAGGCTGGGCCAGTGTGGCGTTGAACTGGCGCGGGTGTTCCGGGGAGCCCAACCTGCTGGCGCGCAGCTACCATTCCGGGGCCAGTGAAGACCTGGCCGCGGCCGTCGCGCACTTGCGGGCCCGCTTTCCACTGGCCCCGCTGTATGCCGTTGGCTACTCGCTGGGCGGCAACGTCTTGCTCAAGTATTTGGGCGAATCGGGCAACGCCAGCGGCCTGCAAGGTGCCGTCGCGGTGTCGGTACCCTTTCGCCTGGACCAGTGCGCAGACCGTATCGGGTTGGGGTTCTCGAAGGTGTATCAGGCGCACTTCATGCGCGAGATGGTGGCGTACGTCAAAAACAAGCAGCGTCGGTTTCAACACGATGCCCGGCAAGAGGGGCTGGCCACGCTTGAGAAACTGGGCCCGCTTAAGGCACTGAGCAAAATGCGTACGTTTTGGGAGTTTGATGACCGGGTCACAGCCCCGCTCAATGGCTACCTGAATGTGGACGATTATTACCGCCGCGCGTCGAGCCGTTACTTCCTCGGTGCCATTGAGACACCCACACTGATTATCCAGTCCGAAGATGACCCGTTCGTGTTCAAGCACAGCATTCCCGACGCCAGTGAGTTGTCGTCCTGCACTGAACTGGAGCTGCATACCCGAGGCGGCCATGTCGGGTTCGTGGAAGGCTCGCTCAGAACCCCGCGGTATTACCTTGAGCGCCGCATTCCCCAGTGGCTGGCCAGCCTGAAACCCGGGTCGGCGTGATGAACGCCGAGCAAGGTGAGTCAATCCGTTTCTGGCAAACAGCCCCGCTGACGGGGGTCGAATTACTCACTGCGCGCTACATCGAACACCGTTTCGTGCCCCATGTGCATGATGGCTTTGTGATTGGCATGATCATGGCCGGTGCCCAGCGTTATCGGTATCGCGGTGCTGAACACTTGGCGCCCACCGGTACGCTGGTGTTGATCAACCCCGACGAAGTGCATAACGGGCACAAAGGCCACGACGCAGGGTGGCGCTACCGCGCCTTCTACCCTGACAACGCGCAAATGCACAGCCTGTTGGATGAATTGAACCTGCCGGGCACGCACTTGCCCACGTTCAACGACACACTGCTGCAAGACCCCGAACTGTTCAGCGGGCTGTGCCATTTGCACCAATTGCTCGAAGGCCCGGAATCAGCGCTTCAACAACAAACCGTATGGCGGCATATGATGCTTGCGCTGCTCAGCCGCCATGCCCGCTTGCCGCAACCTGCGAAAGCCGGGATAGAGCACCGGGCCGTCAGACAGGCCAAAGAGCTGTTGCAGGCCCGGCTGGCACACCCGCCGTCGCTGGAGGAGCTGGCTGGAGCCGTCAACCTGTCACCCTTTCACTTTGCGCGGGTCTTTAAGCGTGCCACGGGCATGCCGCCGCACGCCTGGCTGATGCAGCAACGCGTCGCCCACGCCCGGGCTTTATTGCAACAAGGCTGCATGCCGGTACAGGTTGCGAGCCAATTGGGTTTCGCGGACCAAAGTCACCTCAGCCGGCAATTCAAAAAGGTTTATGGGGTCGGGCCTGCGGCCTACCGGGCGGCGTGTACCTGACACCGCTCTCTGCGCAGTTACCCGCTCACCCGGCGACTACGGCGTGTGCTACTCGCCCGTCGCGACGCCTCGCTGCGGATCATTGATCCATTCGCTCCACGACCCGGCGTACAGTTTGCCCAGCGGATAACCAGCCAAGGCCAGCGCAAACAAGTTGTGACACGCCGTCACACCAGACCCGCAGTACGCCACCAACTCATCCGGCGAGCGATCACCCAGCTTTTCGGCAAAACGCCGCTTGAGTTGCTCAGCCGAGAGAAAACGTCCGGTGCTGTCGAGGTTTTCGTTAAAGGCCGCACACTGCGCCCCCGGAATATGCCCGGCCACCGGATCTATCGGCTCAGACTCGCCACGAAAACGCGGCAAGGCACGCGCATCAATCAAGGTCAGGGCCGGGTCGTCCTGCCGCTTCTGTAGCGCATCAGCAGTGATCAGTAACTGGTTGTCCGCAACACCGTCAAAATGCCCGCGGGGCAGCTTGACCGAATCAAGGTTCAACGGAAAACCCGCGCCGTGCCAGGCTTTAAGGCCGCCATCGAGCAGCAATACCCCGTCCCGCTTGCCCAGCCACGCCAACAGCCACCACGCCCTTGCGGCAAATGCCCCCGGACCGTCGTCATACAGCACCACATCGCTGTCGTTGTTGATGCCCCACCCGCGCAAACGCTCAATCAGATCATCGGGGTCAGGCAAGGGATGGCGCCCTGTGACACCTTTAATCACCGGGCCACTCAAATCACGCTCCAGGTCCGCGAACTGCGCCCCCTCGATATGACCTTGAGCATAACTGCGCAGCCCATAGTCCGGGTCTTCAAGCGCAAAGCGGCAATCCAGAATGACCAGACCGGGTTGCGTTTGACGTTCGTTCAGGGCGTGCGGGCTAATCAATTGCGCAACGGGCATTGTGAACTCCTGTGACGGGTGAAAAGCAGTTAGTGAGCATCCAGCGCGGTTTCCAGCGCAACGTAATATTCCCTGATGACTTCATCCACGGCCTCTCGGGCCTGATCGGTGACGAACCCGGCTTCCAGCATCAGCAGTTGATAAACACCGCGTTTGATCGCCTGCTCGCTGAGCTGGTCGCTGTTCTCACGCGTGGTACACAGGAATCCGACCCATGAGGTGAGGATGATCCACGCATTGAGCGTTAACGACTCGATTTGCAGCGGGGTCATTTTGAGGATGCCGGCCTCGACGAAGCTCGCATAAATCAACTGGGCCTGCTTCAGGCAGTTTTGCGAAAAAAGCCGGTAACGCGCGGCCAGCTCATTGTCGCTGCGCAACAAGTGCTCAATGTCGCGGTACAAGAATCGATAGCGCCACATGGCATCGAGCAATTGCTGCAAATAAAAATGCTTATCCGCAACAGTCGCTAGCCGCCCCTCAGGCGCACGCAAAAAGCTCAGGACAAGCGTTTCATATTCGCCGAACAATACAGCGATGATCGCCTGCTTATTGGGGAAGTGGTAATACAGATTGCCCGGAGAAATCTCCATGTGAGCAGCAATGTGGTTGGTGCTCACACTGCGCTCGCCCAGCTGGTTAAACAGCGCCAAGCTGGTGTTGATAATGCGCTGGCTGGTTTTTATTCGCGTGGCCATGGGCTTGAGCTTTACTTGAAAACGAATGGCATCTTACGGCCTAACCCCGAATCGACAAACAACGCGACAGGCAGGCCCCTTGATTGACAATTTAGAGCATACGCTCTAGAAACGATCTGGCTCTTGTAAATATTACTTATAAAAATCTACCCGGAGCAGATCATGTCTGTCGACAGTGCCTACCATCAAGACACAACAGTCCTAGCAGGTGATCTCCTCTCTCTGCTCGAAAAACAGCGTCAGGCCTACGCTGCGCATCCTTATCCGCCGCTTGCACAACGCCAGCAGTGGCTTAAAAGCTTAAGGCGGTTGCTCAGTGATGAGCGCGATGTGTTAATCGACGCCATCAGCCAGGATTTTAGCCACCGTAGCCCTGACGAAACCCTGTTTGCCGAGCTGATGCCCAGCCTGCATAACATCGATTACACCCTTAAACACCTTAGACGCTGGCTCAAGCCCTCTTCGCGCAGCGTAGGCGTAATGTTCCAGCCCGCCAGCGCCCGCGTGCTGTATCAGCCTTTGGGTGTAGTCGGGATTATTGTTCCGTGGAATTACCCGCTGTATCTGGCCATGGGCCCCTTGATCGGTGCGTTGGCGGCGGGCAACAGGGTAATGCTCAAACTCAGTGAGTTCACCCCGGCCACCGGGCATTTGCTCAAGGACTTGCTGGGGCGCATTTTCCCCGACGACATGGTCACCGTGGTGCTGGGCGATGCCGAGGTGGCGGTGGCCTTTTCTTCTCTGCCATTCGACCATGTGCTGTTCACCGGCTCCACCCATGTTGGCAAGTCAGTGATGCGCGCGGCGGCGGAACACCTCACGCCAGTCACACTGGAGCTGGGCGGCAAATCCCCTGCCATTGTCTCGGCCGACGTACCGCTCAAGGACGCCGCCCAGCGCATCGCCTGGGGCAAAAGCCTGAATGCGGGACAAACCTGTATCGCCCCTGATTACGTGTTAGTGCCAGAAGACCGGGTAGGCGCTTTTATTGATGCGTATCGTCAAGTGATGCACAGCTTCTATCCCACTTTAAGCGATAACCCGGACTACACAGCCATCATCAACGAGCGGCAACTGGCGCGTCTTGAGCATTTGAAAGCAGATGCCTGCGCCAAAGGTGCACGCCTGATTCAGCTGTATGAGCAGGGACAGGGCCGACGCATACCCCATTGCCTGCTGCTGGAGGTCAACGACGACATGCAGGTGATGCAGGACGAAATCTTCGGCCCGCTCCTGCCGATCGTGCCGTATCGAACCCTGGAACAGGCATTGGCCTACGTCAACGACAGACCCCGCCCGCTCGCGCTCTACTATTTCGGTTACAACAAGGCCGAACAGCAGCAGGTGCTTGAAAACACCCACTCAGGCGGCGTGTGTGTGAATGAAACCTTGCTGCACGTGGCCATCGATGACCTGCCGTTTGGCGGCGTCGGACCTTCTGGGATGGGCCGTTATCATGGCCACGAAGGTTTTTTGACCTTCAGCCATGCCAAAGCCGTGCTGACCAAGCAACGGGTTAACAGCTCGTCGGCCATCTACCCGCCCTACGGACGCACACTTGGGCGCTGGGTGCAGAAACTCTTTATTCGCTGATCGAGGAGTGGGCATGCCTGACGCCCGTATTGAACACGCGCTGTTGTCACGCCGGGGCGTAATGAAGGTCGGCCTGCTGGCCAGTACCTTATTGGCCACCGCAGGGCTAACTGCCAGCCTGAGTGGTTGCTCGTCCAGCGACCGAGCCTGCGGCTTTGCTGTCCTGCGCAACAGTGACCTGCCCTTTTTGCAGGCAGTGATCCCCGTCATGCTGGCTGGCAGCGTAAGGCCATCACTGATGCCCGGTGCGAACGATGCCACGCTGCATAAGCTGGACAACAACCTCGATCGCCTGTCCCCTGCGTTGTTAACGCTCACTCAGCAACTGTTTGATGTGCTGGCCATGCCCGTGACACGCGGCCCGCTCACAGGCGTCTGGAGCGGTTGGGAAAACGCCACGCCGGAGCGTATCCGGGATTTTCTCGAACGCTGGCAGAACAGCAGCCTAAGCCTGCTGCGCATGGGGCACGCTTCATTGCTGCAACTGGTGATGATGAGCTGGTATGAACAACCGGAATCGTGGGCACATTGCGGATACCCCGGTCCGCCGACCGTCTGACACGCGCCCTCCAAAACAATAAAAACTCAATGGATACCTCTTTATGCCTGTCCCTGACCTTTTTCGCGAAGGCATGGCCCGTGGCTGGAAAACCCTCAACGGTTCTCAGCTCGAACATGACCTGATACTGGACGCCGACGTTGCCATCGTCGGCAGCGGCGCAGGGGGCGGCACCACGGCCGAGATCCTCAGTGCGGCAGGCTTTAAGGTGCTGCTGATCGAAGAAGGCCCACTCAAAACCAGCAGCGACTTCAAGATGCTTGAAGACGAGGCATACGCCAGCCTGTATCAGGAAGGTATCGGCCGCATGAGCAAGGACGGCGCCGTCAGCATTCTGCAAGGCCGGGCCGTCGGCGGGACCACGCTGGTGAATTGGACGTCGAGTTTTCGCACACCCCCGGCCACCCTCGAGCACTGGGCCCGTGAGCATGCGGTGGTCGGTCATGACAGCGAGCAGATGGCGCCCTGGTTTGAGCGCATGGAACAGCGCTTAGGCGTGGCGCCCTGGTTGATTCCACCCAATGCCAATAATCAGGTGCTGCAAACCGGTTGCGAGCAGTTGGGCTATAGCTGGCACGTGATCCCGCGCAACGTACGCGGGTGCTGGAACCTCGGTTATTGCGGCATGGGCTGCCCGACCAACGCCAAGCAGTCGATGCTGGTGACCACCATCCCTGCCACCCTCGAAAAGGGTGGTCAATTGCTGTATTTGGCCCGCGCCCACCGCCTGCTGATCACCGGCGATCAGGTCACAGGTTTGCAATGCCAAGGCATGGACGCGCGCTGCGTTGCTCCCACTGGCCGACTTATCACCGTCAGGGCACGGCATTACGTGCTGTCGGGCGGCGGCATCAATACGCCAGGTCTGTTACTGAGATCTGACGCACCCGACCCACACAAAACACTGGGTAAGCGGACCTTTCTACACGTGGTCAATTTCTCGGCAGCGCAGTTTCCTACCGCCATTAACGGGTTTTACGGTGCCCCGCAGTCGATTTATTCCGACCATTTTCAGTGGAAAGACGGCGTGACCGGGCCAATGGGTTACAAACTCGAAGTACCGCCCTTGCACCCGGCGCTGGCCGCCACCTTGTTTGCCCGCTATGGCGAAACCGGCGCGCACCCCATGGCGCAGCTGCCCAACACCCAAATGATGCTGGCCCTGATGCGCGATGGTTTTCATCCCGACAGTCCTGGTGGCAGCGTTGAATTACGCAGCGATGGCTCACCGGTGCTGGATTACCGCCTCACGGCGTACGGCTGGGAGGGATTGAGGCGCGCCTTTCACAGCATGGCCGACATTCAATTCGCAGCAGGCGCCAGCGCTGTCATGCCACTGCACAGCGATGCACGGATGTGCACCAACCTGCGAGAAACCCGTGAACTGATCGACAGTTTGAGCCTTGAGTTGTATCGGACACGTCTGGCCAGCGCCCACGTGATGGGCGGTTGCGCGATGGGAGAAAATCCGCACCTGGCCGTAACCGATAGCCTTGGGCGCCATCATCAACTGAGCAATGTGTCGGTACATGACGGCTCATTATTCCCCACCAGCATTGGCGCCAACCCACAACTGTCGGTGTATGGGCTCACGGCAAAACTGGCGACGCAGTTGGCTGAGCGTCTCGCAAACACACGATGAAAACAGTAAAAAAGCAGCAAATCAGCGGCGTCTATAGTGCTTTCTACTGCGAATGGCGACTTGGCCGACCGGGATTGCTGCGATACCATCCGACTCCCCAACGGATTCCCGCCAGGACGACGCGATGAACCGAGTGTTGTACCCAGGTACATTCGACCCTATTACCAAGGGCCATGGCGACCTGGTTGAACGCGCTTCGCGCCTGTTCGACCACGTCATCATTGCTGTCGCTGCCAGCCCCAAGAAAAACCCGCTGTTCCCTCTGGAACAACGCGTTGAGCTGGCGCGCGAAGTCACCAAACACCTGCCCAATGTCGAAGTGGTCGGTTTCTCGACCCTGCTTGCGCATTTCGCCAAAGAGCAGAACGCCAATGTATTTTTGCGCGGCCTGCGAGCGGTGTCGGACTTCGAATATGAGTTTCAGCTGGCGAACATGAATCGCCAACTGGCACCGGACGTTGAGAGTCTGTTCCTCACACCGTCGGAGCGTTATTCGTTCATATCGTCGACGTTAGTGCGAGAAATTGCAGCGTTGGGCGGTGATATCAGCAAGTTCGTGCATCCGGCCGTTGCCGATGCCCTGACTGAGCGCTTTCGCAAGAAGTGACCGCTGAAGCGGCGCCCGCGTGCACTGCGGGCGCCAATGCGGCACAATTGCCCGCATTCGATTTCAGTTGCCCGGGCCGACCGCCCCGGCAGGAGTACCCATGTCCCTGATCATCACCGACGATTGCATCAATTGCGACGTCTGCGAACCCGAGTGTCCGAACGCCGCGATCTCCCAAGGCGAAGAGATCTACGTCATCGACCCGAACCTCTGCACGCAGTGCGTCGGTCATTATGACGAGCCGCAGTGCCAGCAGGTCTGCCCGGTCGACTGCATCCCGCTGGATGAAGCCCACCCGGAAACCGAAGAACAGCTGATGGAAAAATACCGTCAGATCACCGGCAAGGCGTAAAGCAACGCTGTGCAGTCAGTTGCGCGACCCGATTTATTTCTGGCAGCGAGGGCAAAACACGCTTGAGCGCTGGCCCAGCTTGACCTCGCGCAATTCACTGCCGCACACCTTGCACTGCTCGTACGCGCGCCCGTAGACAAACAGTTCTTGCTGGAAGTAGCCGGGCTGGCCATCGCCGCCGATGAAGTCACGCAGGGTGGTGCCGCCGCGCTCAATCGCTGCCGCCAAAATGCGTTTGATCTCAACCGCCAGCTTCAGGTAGCGCGCCCGCGAGATGCTTTTGGCTTCGCGGCGCGGATCAATGCCAGCCGCGAACAGCGCTTCGGTCGCATAGATATTGCCCACCCCCACCACGACCGCGTTGTCCATGATGAACGGCTTGACCGCCATGGCGCGTTTGCGCGACAGCTGGAACAGGCGTTCACCGTCAAACAGGTCGGTCAGCGGCTCAGGGCCCAAGCGCAATAACAGTTCGTGGTTGAGCGGGTCGTGGGTCCAGAGCATCGCGCCAAAACGCCGCGGGTCGGTGTAGCGCAAGGCAAGCCCGGACTCCAGCTCGATGTCCACGTGCTCATGCTTGGCCGCTAACGAACCCGCTTCAACCAGACGCAAGTTGCCGGACATGCCCAAATGACTGATGAGCGTCCCGACTTCAGCGTTAATCAGCAGGTATTTGGCACGGCGCTCCACCCCGATGATTTTCTGCCCGGACAAACGTACATCCAGGTCTTCCGGGATCGGCCAACGCAAGCGCCGCTCGCGCACGATCACCCGGCTGACCCGTTGCCCTTCAAGGTGCGGGGCAATGCCGCGGCGAGTGGTTTCGACTTCAGGTAATTCAGGCATTCGACACTCCGGCGGGGGACAACCTAGTGGGCACCCAACTCGCGGATGCTCTCTTTGAGGTTCTCAAAGTCGTACTCGGACAGACCGATGTAATCCAGCACCAGATGGCTGATGCTGCTCCATTCGTGGTCCTCACGCTGATTGCCCAGGACTTTGTGCGAGGCACAAATATGCTCGGCCATCTTGAGGATCGCCAACAGGTTTTTCAGTTGGCTGTGGCGCGACGAGTCGTCGCTAAAGATCGCCAGCGCGTTGTGGTGATTGGCAATGGCGTGGGTCAGGTGTTCCGGCAAGCGCCAGGACTTGGCTGTGTAGTAGCCGACCACGGCATGGTTGGTGTTGAAATGCGTATTTTCGGTGTCGACCACGCGACTGTTCGCACCGGCATGGGCGTAAGCCTGTTCGAGCACCCCCATGTAATTGGGAAAGCGTTTGAGCATCAACGGAATGCCGCAGTCGTGGAACAGCCCCAACGCGTAAGCCTCATCGACCGCCTGCGAACCGGTGCGCTTGGCCAGCGTCATGCTGGTCATGGCCACATCTTGCGCGGTGTCCCAGAAGCGGTTGAGGGTCACGATGGTTTCGTCACACATCTCGCCCTTGATCGACTGCGCGTTAATCAAGTTGATCACGGTCCGGCTGCCCAGCAACGTCACGGCGCGCTGTATGGACGCAATCTTGTTGGTCAGGCCGTAATGCGGGGAGTTGACGATTTTCAGCAACGCACCCGACAAACCGGGGTCTTGGGCAATCAGCCGGGAGATCGCTTCCAGATCCGGATCGGGCATGTACTGCTCCATCTGCAAATCCACCATGATTTGCGGTTGAGGCGGCACGCTAATGCCTTGCAGCGCTTGGCTGATCTGTTCGGATGAAAGCTCTGGGGGCATGACGACACACTCTGGAATAGCACGCGATTCTAACGGAATTCCTCGCAGCTTTGCGCAGGCAATCCGACGCAATGCGGTGAATCAACCAAGCCCCGCGTACGCGTCTAGGGCTATAATCGCGCCCTTTTCAATACCCGGAGCGACGTCATGTCCCTGCCAAGCCTGCGCCTTAAAGCCAACGCCGATCGACGCCTGCGCGCCGGCCACTTGTGGGTCTACAGCAACGAAATCGATGTAGCCACAACGCCGTTGCACGGTTTCAAGGCTGGCGACCAAGCGGTGCTGGAGACTGCTGGCGGCAAACCGCTGGGCATCGTTGCCATGAGCCCGAACAACCTGATCTGCGCGCGCTTGCTGTCGCGCGACGTCAAAGTACCACTGGACAAGTCGTTCCTGGTTCACCGCCTGAATGTGGCCCTGTCGCTGCGTGATCGCCTGTTCGACAAACCGTTTTACCGCCTGGTGTACGGCGATTCCGATTTGCTGCCGGGTCTGGTGGTGGATCGTTTCGGCGACATTCTGGTGGTGCAACTGGCTTCCGCGACCATGGAACAGCACAAGGCTGACGTCATCGCCGCGCTGGTTCAAGTCGTCAAGCCGAGCGGCATCCTGTTCAAGAACGACTCGGCCGCCCGTGATGCCGAAGGCCTTGAGCGTTACGTCGAAACCGTGTTTGGCCTGGTGCCGGAGTGGGTTGCGCTGGAAGAAAACGGCGTGAAGTTTGAAGCCCCGGTGATCGCCGGACAAAAAACCGGCTGGTTCTACGACCACCGCATGAACCGTGCGCGTCTGGCGCCGTATGCCAAGGGCAAGCGCGTTCTGGACCTGTACAGCTACATCGGCGGCTGGGGCATTCAGGCCGCCGCTTTCGGCGCCAGCGAAGTCATGTGCGTGGATGCGTCTTCGTTCGCACTGGACGGCGTAGAGCGCAACGCGGCACTCAACGGTTTCGCTGACCGCGTGACCTGCCTGGAAGGCGACGTGTTTGAAGCGCTCAAAGAGCTGAAAGCCAACGAAGAGCGTTTCGACGTGATCGTGGCCGACCCGCCAGCGTTCATCAAACGTAAAAAAGACCTGAAGAACGGCGAAGGCGCCTACCGTCGCCTGAACGAGCAAGCCATGCGCCTGCTCACCAAAGACGGCATTCTGGTCAGCGCATCGTGCTCGATGCACTTGCCGGAAGACGACCTGCAAAACATCCTGCTGACCAGCGCCCGTCACCTTGACCGCAATATCCAGTTGCTGGAACGCGGCAGCCAGGGCCCGGATCACCCGGTACACCCGGCGATCCAGGAAACCCGCTACATCAAGAGCATCACCTGCCGTTTGCTGCCAAACAGCTAAGTAACGACGCTTCCCTGACCGCTGCCAACGGTGGCGGTCAGGGGCTCATTTTTACGGCTGCGGTTCGCGATCCAGCTTCGGATTCAGCTCGGTTGAGCCGATCTGCAACGCTTGATAGCGGGGTTTCACCACCTTCACCTGCCCCTCGCGAATCTGCTCGATCATCTCCAGAGGGCTGTCGCCACCTTCATAGGTGCCTGCCCGTTTCCATCGCCCTTGGGCGTCACGCGTGAAGAAATACAACGGATCAGACCACTTCTGTTTCGGCAGTTGCAGCACCTCCATCTGACCGTCCTGATTCAGGTCTACCGCCCACAACACGCACCCCGGCGCCCAGCAGGGCTGTCCGCCAATGCCCGGCTCGCCAAATTGCTCACTGCCTTCGACTTCAGGGCCGATCCATTCCAGCACCCGGTCATTCGGCGCGCGCACACCGTTGCCCATGTCCGCATCCTTGAGACGCTTCAACAGCACATAACGTGCTGACGCAGACAGCACCTGACCTTGCTCCACCTGCGCCCGCAGTGCCTCAAAAGCCTGTTTGCCGGGAGGCCCCAGTCGATAACGCAAGGTATCTGCATCAAAGGTTTCGACGGACGACTTACCGCTCAATACTCGGTTCACCTGATTCTGCGCACTGAACTGCAACGGGCTGAACCACGGCGTATGAATCGCCAGTAACAGCAGCACGCTCAAGAGTGCAATCATTGGGTTGCTAACACGTAAACGCCACAACCACTGACGCTGCGGCAGCACCACTGCCCAAGCCGCTGCAAGGCTGTGCACCAGCATCACGGCCACCAGCAGCATCGCCAACAGGCGGCTCGGCGTCAGGCCATATTGTTCAATTCTTAACCAGGTCGAATACCCGGCCAGCACCACCAGAACCGGCAAACACAACAGGCACAGGTCGATCATGCGCAACAGCCACGTCGGGTAGCCGATCTCGTGTTCGCCGTCCTGTACCACGCCGTTGAGCAAGAACAGATTAACGGCCACCAGGCACACCATGATCGGCGTTGAATACCCTGTGTCCCAGATCGGCTCCAGCCCGGTGAAGGGCAATGCGAAAGTGAACACCAGGGCAATCAAAGCGCCGAGTGGCAGCAAGAAGCGGCACAACGTGAGCAGAATGCCGCGCAGCAAGCCGATCACCCGATCATTGTCGCGGCCCATCTTCAAGCCCAGGGCAAACACCATGGCCGTGCTGATGTAGATAAAACCGTCGGTGGAGAACACTTTGTTCAATGCCACAATGCCGAGCATTTTGAACAGGCTGCCCCACAGCAGAATCAAGGCCCAGAACACCCCGTTAAGCAGCAACCCCAGCAACACAATGAAGACGGTGTCCCACGCGTGGCGGAATAAATCTTCGTAGCGCGGGTAACGTCCTTCGCGGGTTGGCCAACTGAGGATGAAGGCCGTGCAGATGTAGGTGATCACGACGGCGAAACAGGTCCAGCTACCCGTCAGCCAACTGCTGGAACGCCACTGCTCCCCACCCTCCCAGAACACCCAGGCACTGATGGCGCTCATCACGGCGGTCAATCCGAGTACAAGCCAGCCGGTGCCGCGCTGACGCACGTTATCGCCCAGTAGCAGCAGGTTGATCCCGCCCACCAGCACCGCGGTCATGAGTGCGAACTTGATGCCGTTTTCGGTGATGGAGCGAGCGAGCCAGAGCAACACTCCCTGCACCAGACCAATGGCCAGGCAGGCCTTGATGGAGCGCGTAATGACCATCTTTCAAAATCCTTGTAAGGAAAGCACCCCGCCACTTTAAGGCGTAACCCACCAATCGCCTACACAAGCTGCGTTTATTAAAACGCCCCGGATATAAACAGCGGTTTAACCCTTACATAAGATGAAACTTACGCAAAAGCGGGCAATGCCCCACTTTATATAACATTGTTGTTTTTCATTAAGCAGCTAGTTTTAACCAAGTCACTGAGCGAACACCGCAGTACTCAGCGACTGCACTTACGCACTGAAGTCACCCACTTTTAAGTAAGGAGCAATACGATGAAAGCCATTACGCTGGAAACCAACAAAATCGCCAACCTCGCTTGTTTGGCGGTTACTCAGCGCTAACGCAACGTCGCTGACTATGAAGCCGGGGACATCCGACACCCCGGTTTCATTACCTTCTCAATTCAGAGCTGTTGATCCATGCATATAAATCCTTATTTATTTATATTGGCCCGATCACCGCACCATATTGTCTGGAATTATGCCAATCACACCCAATTTGAACTCGACTTCCATTACAGCAAACGATTAACCCAACTGATTACTTGCCCGGAACTGTTCGACCCTGACAATCGGATTGATCAAGACTTTTTAGCCGCGTCCATTATCACGCCGGATGAAATGCCGGTGCCTGAATGGGGCTGGGACGAACTGTCCATGATCTTTCATATCGGCACTAAAAACCTGCCGCAGGAACACATCCCTCAAGATGTCCATGAATGGGCCTCGCAGTACCTGGCACATTGCAATGAGGTCCTGAATAGCCCGGCCCCTGCGCCCAACCGGGTCGACCCACATAACGCGCCCCTGATTGCGTTACCCGTATGCAGGCCTGCCGACACGTTGAAAGGCACATTGTCGGCGGCGCTGCTCAACCGCAAAACCTCACGCGCCTTCACTGAGCAAAGCCTCACGCTTACCCAACTCAGCTCGCTGCTTTATCTGTCGCTGGGGTATCTCAACGAGCGCCGGGGCGAGGTCAACCCCACGCTCCCCCTGGGCATGGAGTCGCGCCGCAGCAGCCCTTCAGGTGGTGGGCTGAACGCGTGCGAAGGTTACGTCTATGTCCGGCATGTGAACGGCCTGAAACCCGGCATTTATGCCTATTCAAGCGATCTGCATGCTTTGAGCCTGATCAACCCGCTGCCGGAAGAACCGCTGGGGCAACTGCTGTGCGGCCAACACTTCATCAACTCGCTGCCCGTGGGGTTGTTCATTACTGCGCGCTTCGACAAGTTGTGGTGGAAGTACGAGCATTCTCGCGCTTATCGAATGGCCTACGTCGAAGCCGGGCATATCTCTCAGACATTTCAGCTCGTCGCCACACAACTTGGGCTCAATACCTGGCTAACCGGCGCCCTGACCGATGACCGGGTTGAAGCACTGCTGGATATGGACAACAGTCCCGAACAGCCGCTGTTCTTTGTGGGTTGCGGCAAAGGTGACGGCCAAGTGCAGTGCCCGGAACTGGTCGCATTAATCAAGCAGGAGGAATCGACGTTGTGAGCGAATCCACGTCCCCGAAAAGGCTTGCCGCGAGCCCCCCATACACCTTGCCTGACTGGGACAACAAGGCCAGCGTGCGCCTGGATCGAACACCTTACTCGCTGCCTGCCGACCTGGAATGTCAGCTGGGCGAGCGTCATTGGTTTGTACCCGCGTTCATGCCTTACCTCGACCACCCGGACATCGTGCAGGCAGGCCAGTCAGTTGCGCGGCGCCTTGAAGCCAATCAACTGGTGTATTTCCTCGACCACACCACGGTGCTGGAACACAAACTGGTGAACCGGGCGGTCGAAACCCTGATTCATAACGAACTTGGCGTTCACGTGCCCGCGGCGATGAAGAACGCGGCCTTGCAGCTTTATATCGACGAGGGCTATCACGCGCTGTTTTCCTGCCAGATCGCAGAGCAGGTAGCCGACCTGTACGGGATAAACAACCGCTCGCGCCCCGCTCATCGTATCCAGCGCCTGCTGCATCAAATAGAGGTATGCCGCCCGGCTGACAGGCCGTTGAACTGGTTTTTGATCGGCTTTGTGTCCGAGACGATTATTGCCAAAGAGCTGTTGGGCGCCATCCATGTACCGCTGGTTACCACTGTTTTGGACATGTTCAAAAGCCACCTGGGAGACGAAGCACGGCACAGTCGTTACTTTAGTGAAGTGTTCACCCATGTCTGGTCACGGCTGGATGACGCTCAACGCGCCCAAGCCTCGACACAATTACTGACCCTGCTTGGCATCTTTTTCGAGAGCGACACCCGCTGGCTCAAAGAAAGCCTCAGCAGTGTCGACCTCAACCCTGCCACCATCGAGCAGATCACCACCCACTTGCAGCAACCCGCCGTTCATCAGCAGCGCGTGCGTGCGGGGTCCAAAGCCACAGTGCTGGCGTTGGCCAATGCCGGTTTTTTTAACTGTGATCACAATCGACGCCTGTTTATGAGTGCAGGGTTTATGGATGCCTGAAACCCCCGCAACCCGACCGGGACTGGCGATTGTGCTGTTGCTGAGCATGGTGGTGCTCGGGGTGTTCCCGCTGGATGTGGTGTTGCCCTCATTTCCCGCCCTGGCTGACTTCTTTGAACGAACACCGGGCGATATCGCACTTTCCATCAGTCTGTTCGCTATCGGTATTTCACTTTCACAACTGCTCATAGGCCCGCTTTCAGACCGCATCGGGCGCAAATCCTTGTTGCTTGCCGGGATGGCCTTGTCGATTCTGGGCGCGGCGGGTTGCGTACTGTCCACCCATTACACGGGATTCCTGTTTTTTCGGTGCATGCAGGCCGTCGGGTGCGGGTGCTTTGTGTTGTCTCAAGCCTTGATTCAGGACCTGTTTATAGGCAAGCAACGTGACCAGTTGCGCATCCTGATGGTCACCGCCAGCGGGCTGGCGATTTCGCTTTCGCCCCTGGCTGGCACCGTGCTGCAAGAGGCATTCGACTGGCCCGGGAGCTTCGGGGTGTTCATTGCGCTGGGTTCAATCGTATGGGCCATGGCGTGGAAGCACTTAAGAGAAAACCCTGCTCGCAAGCCTTCGACCCTCGGCCTGCTGAAGGCGTACGCCATGGTGTGCCGCAATCCCACGTTCATCAGCTACTGGTTGATAGCGGCCATCGCGTTCGCCTGCCACTTTTCATTCATCGTCATTTCACCCTTGTTGTTTCTGGAACAACTGCACCTGTCCAGCTACACCTACTCACTGATTTTGCTGGTGTATGGCGCGGCCTATGTCGGCGGCGGCGTGTTGGCTCATGTCCTCGGCAAACGCATCAGGGCGAACTGGCAGATCATTACCGGGCTGTTGTTGATCGTCCTGGCAGGGGGGTTGATGTGGCTGCTGCACCGCCATACGGGCTTGACGGTTTTTAACGTGTTGCTGCCCATGATTGTCTGCACCACGGGCATCACCCTCGCCCGGCCAATTGCCACCTCGCGGGCCATGGACGTTTTTCCTGATCTGGCAGGCACTGCGTCGTCAGCCGGCAGCGCGCTGATCTTCATCTGCGGCGGGGTTGTCAGTGCTTGGGTCAACCTCAGCCCGGCCAGCCTGCAAGTGACACTGGCGATCACCTTTATGGCGCTGGGCCTGATTGCGTTGGGCCTGATCTTGTCCACTCGCCGACGCCAGCGCGCACAACACCCTGCATAGCCCCCTCCTCTGTGGCCCGTGTGTCTGGCCCATTCCCTCCGCACGCCAGCCGTGTAGAATCGACGCATTCATCGCCAATCATCCCCGGCGGGTTTATGAGCTCAGGCCCAAACGCGCGGCGATCCCGCAGCGTTAACGGCAGCTTGCTGACACGTAGTCATTTTCTGTGTTGTCAGTCAGCAATTAGAAGCTCACTTCCCTGTTTGTTACCTGATTAGCCGCCCGGAGTTGCTCCATGCCTGACTATCGTTCGAAAACCTCCACCCATGGCCGTAACATGGCCGGTGCCCGCGCTTTGTGGCGCGCCACGGGGATGAAAGATGCCGACTTCAAGAAGCCGATCATCGCCATTGCCAACTCCTTTACCCAATTCGTGCCGGGCCATGTGCACCTCAAAGACATGGGTCAACTGGTCGCCCGCGAGATCGAGCGTGCAGGCGGCGTCGCCAAAGAATTCAATACCATCGCGGTGGACGACGGCATCGCCATGGGCCATGACGGCATGCTCTATTCGCTGCCGAGCCGCGAGATCATTGCCGACTCCGTGGAATACATGGTCAATGCCCACTGCGCCGACGCCATCGTGTGCATTTCCAACTGCGACAAAATCACTCCCGGCATGCTGATGGCCTCGTTGCGCCTCAACATCCCGGTGATTTTCGTCTCCGGCGGGCCAATGGAGGCGGGCAAAACCAAGCTCGCCAGCCATGGTCTCGACCTGGTTGATGCCATGGTGATAGCAGCCGACTCCAGCGCTTCTGACGAGAAGGTTGCCGAGTACGAGCGCAGCGCTTGCCCGACGTGCGGTTCATGCTCCGGCATGTTCACCGCCAACTCGATGAACTGCCTGACTGAAGCCCTCGGTTTGGCACTGCCGGGTAACGGCTCGACACTGGCCACCCACAGCGACCGCGAACAACTGTTCCTGCAAGCGGGCCGTACCATCGTCGACCTGTGCCGCCAGTACTACGTCGAGAACGACGAATCCGTACTGCCGCGCAACATCGCCAACTTCAAGGCCTTCGAAAACGCCATGACGCTGGACATTGCCATGGGCGGTTCGACCAACACCATCCTGCATTTGCTGGCCGCTGCCCAGGAGGCCGAGATTGATTTCGACCTCAAAGACATCGACCGCCTGTCACGCCACGTGCCGCAGCTGTGCAAAGTGGCGCCGAACATTCAGAAGTACCACATGGAGGACGTACACCGCGCTGGCGGGATTTTCTCCATCCTCGGCTCGCTGGCCCGTGGCGGTTTGCTGCACACCGACTTGCCGACTGTGCACAGCAAGACCATGGCCGACGCCATCGCCAAGTGGGACATCACCCAGACTGACGATGAAGCCGTGCACACGTTCTTCCGCGCAGGCCCGGCCGGCATCCCGACGCAAACCGCGTTTAGCCAGTCAACCCGCTGGGACACGCTGGACGACGACCGCGAAAACGGTTGCATACGCAGCGTCGAACACGCTTACTCCCAAGAAGGCGGGCTGGCCGTGCTGTACGGCAACATCGCGCTGGATGGTTGTGTAGTGAAAACCGCCGGGGTCGATGAGTCGATTCACGTGTTCGAAGGCAACGCCAAAATTTTCGAAAGCCAGGACAGCGCCGTGCGCGGCATCCTCGCGGACGAAGTGCAGGCGGGCGACATCGTGATCATTCGCTACGAAGGCCCGAAGGGCGGGCCGGGCATGCAAGAGATGCTCTACCCCACCTCGTACCTCAAATCCAAAGGGCTGGGCAAAGCCTGCGCCTTGCTGACGGACGGACGCTTCTCGGGCGGTACGTCGGGCCTGTCCATCGGCCACGCCTCACCGGAAGCTGCGGCGGGCGGCGCGATTGGCCTGGTACAGGACGGCGACAAAGTCCTGATCGACATCCCGAACCGCTCGATCAACTTGTTGGTCAGCGACGAAGAGCTGGCGGCGCGCCGCGTCGAGCAGGACAAAAAAGGCTGGAAACCGGTCGAAGTGCGCCCTCGCAAAGTCACCACGGCATTGAAGGCATACGCCTTGCTCGCCACCAGCGCCGACAAGGGCGCGGTACGTGACAAAGCCTTGCTGGACAAACTGGTGCCGTAACTCGCCTCGCTCTACCCAACAATCCCGGCCATGTGCCGGGATTTTTAATGAACGGCCAAAAGATGTTCACCCTTGCAACGAAGAGCATCCGGAAAAGATGTGCCCTGCCTGGCATGCTCTGGATTCAAAGCTCATCGTCAGTTCTTTGTTTGAATTTCAAGAATCCCTCGACCGTGCGCTTACGTTCCCTCTGACGACACGTCAACGCAGCGCCGATTTCTGAATCGTCTGACGCATAGCCGCTATGCTTCTCTATAAGCGACACGAGAGGCACAAACAACCTTCGCACTGTCGACAGTCTTATGCCTAAATCAAAGGTAGTCATTCCAGAACGGTATATTTCCAGCTATATCAACCTGTTAGCATTTCCGGTTCGAAATTGTTACATCCCAAGACTGGTACAAGTCGCCCCTCGGAGCTTTCATGAATTACCCGCTGATCCTCAATCTGCTGGTGTTCCTCGCGTTGCTGTTCGGCTTGTCGCTGACCCGCCACACCGCGTGGAGCCTTGCTAAAAAAGTCCTGCTGGCGCTGGTTGTCGGTGTGATTTTCGGTCTTGGTTTGCACCTTATCTATGGTGCTGAAAACCCTACCCTGAAAACGTCCATCGGCTGGTTCGATCTGGTTGGCAGCGGCTATGTGCAGCTGCTGCAAATGATCGTGATTCCGTTGGTATTTGCTTCGATCCTCAGCGCCGTGGCGCGCCTGCATAACGCGTCGTCGTTGGGCAAGATCAGCTTTTTGACCATCGGCACCCTGCTGTTTACCACCATGATCGCAGCGCTGGTGGGCATCGGCCTGACCAACCTGTTCGGCCTCACGGCTGAAGGTCTGGTGGCGGGCGCTGCGGAGATGAGCCGCCTGCAGATCATTCAAAGCGATTACGCAGGGAAAGTGGCCGACCTGAATGTGCCGCAGTTGCTGCTGTCGTTTATCCCGCAGAACCCGTTTGCCGACCTGGCCCGCGCCAAGCCGACGTCGATTATCAGCGTGGTGATCTTCGCTGCATTCCTGGGCGTTGCAGCACTGCAACTGTTCAAGGATGAGCCGGAGAAAGGCAGCAAAGTGCTCAATGCCATCGACACCCTGCAAGCCTGGGTGATGCGTCTGGTACGTCTGGTCATGAAACTGACCCCGTACGGCGTGCTGGCGTTGATGACCAAAGTGGTGGCTACGTCGAATTTGCAAGACATCATCAAACTCGGCAGTTTCGTGGTGGTGTCCTACATCGGTCTGGCCCTGATGTTCGTGATTCACGGGCTGATCGTGTCATTGTCCGGGGTCAACCCGCTGCGTTTCTTCCGCAAGGTCTGGCCTGTACTGACGTTTGCCTTCACCAGCCGGTCGAGCGCTGCCAGCATTCCATTGAGCATTGAGGCGCAAACCCGTCGTTTGGGGATTCCGTCGTCCATCGCCAGCTTTGCGGCTTCGTTTGGCGCGACCATCGGTCAAAACGGCTGTGCCGGTCTGTACCCGGCCATGCTGGCCGTGATGGTTGCCCCGACGGTGGGCATCAACCCGCTTGACCCGCTGTGGATTGCGACGCTGGTGGCGATCGTGACGTTGAGTTCAGCCGGTGTGGCGGGCGTAGGCGGTGGCGCTACGTTTGCCGCGCTGATCGTACTGCCCGCGATGGGCTTGCCCGTGTCGCTGGTGGCGCTGTTGATCTCGGTTGAACCGCTGATCGACATGGGCCGCACGGCCTTGAACGTGAGCGGTGCCATGGTGGCCGGTACGGTGACCAGCCAGATCATGAATGAGACGGATAAAGCCATCCTGGCTGAAGACGATCATGGTGAGCTGGCACACGCGTAAGGTTTGAACCTTGCCCCTCTCCCATAAGGAGAGGGGCTTCAACGTCTGCTTAAGCCCTTTCCCACACTTCAAAACTGAACGCCGGCTTTCCGTCTTCAGCTGCATGCGGCTCGTTGGACACCAATGTCCACTGCGACTGATCAAATTCTGGAAACCAGGCATCGCCTTCCGGGCTCAGGCCCACACGCGTCAGGTACAACCGGTCGGCATCCGCCAGCCCCTGGGTGTACAGCTGCGCACCGCCAATCAACATGACTTCACTGACACCTTGTTCAAGTGCCCAGGCATGTGCGCGCGCCACTGCGTCCTCAAGGGAGGGGAATACTTCGGCACCTTCAAGTTGCAACCCGGTCTGACGACTGACGACAAGGTTCAACCGGCCCGGCAACGGGCGGCCCAGCGAATCCCAGGTTTTACGCCCCATGATGATGGGCTTGCCGAGGGTGGTGGCCTTGAAATATTTGAAATCCGCCGGCAAATGCCACGGCATGCTGTTATCGACGCCGATCACGCGGTTTTCACCGAGGGCTGCGATCAGGCTGAGGGGGAGTGTTTTTTTCATGGCGGCGAGGATACCAGAGCGACCCGCGCCCGCAGTACCCCGTCCGGCGCCGCAGCGGTTATGCTCTTGGCTCACTTGAATGGATCGGCCTGTGACTCAACTCTCTCCTTTGCAACGCCTTTGGCTGACTGAAACCGTGCGTTTGCGCGAAGCACATGCTGGCCCGCTGGATGATCTAGAAGCCAACCGCCGCGCCCGCACTACCGGCGGCGACTTGCCCGCACGCATTGAAAACCGGGCCCTGTGGCTGGCCGAGCGCGACGGTTTGCTCAGCGCCATGCAGCATTGGCTGCAAGGTGCACGCCTGGCCTTGTGGGTGCTTGCGGTACTGGCCATCGTCAGCGGGGCCGGGCTGGCATTTGCCGCGCTGGGTAACGGCCAGGCGCCGGTCAATGTGTTTTGGGCGCTGGGCAGTTTGCTCGGGCTCAATGTGATCCTCTTACTGAGCTGGGTGATCGGCCTGCTGTTTGCCGGTGAGCACGGCGCCAGCCTCGGCCGACTGTGGTTATGGCTGAGCGAAAAGCTCGCCCGCGACGCCAAGGCCGCCCAACTCGCGCCTGCCTTATTGCTGTTGCTGCAACGGCGCAGACTCAATCGCTGGGCCCTCGGTGCACTGGTCAACGGGCTGTGGCTGCTGGCGATGCTCAGCGCACTGGTGATGATGTTGCTGCTCATGTCTACGCGCCGTTACGGGTTTATCTGGGAAACCACAATCCTTGGCGCCGATGTGTTTGTCGCAGCCACACGGGCGTTGGGTGCATTGCCCAACTGGCTGGGTTTCAGTGTACCCACCGTGGAGATGATCCTCGTCAGCAACGACAGCAGCCTCTACAACAACGAACTGGTCCGTCAGTCCTGGGCGATCTGGCTGGTCGGCGTTGTCCTGATTTATGGCGTGATTCCGCGTCTGCTGCTCTACGTGTTTTGCCGGTGGCGCTGGAAGACCGGGCGCAACACGCTGCGACTGGACCTCAACCTGCCCGGCTACAGCCAGTTGCGTGAAGCCTTAATGCCGAGCAGCGAGCGCCTGGGTGTCAACGACAGCGCGCCCGAACAGTTGCATCACGTGCAGGCTGGGCAGTCGGCACTGCAAACCGATGGCGCACTGATCGTGGGCCTCGAACTCGACGACCAACAACCCTGGCCACCCACCTTGCCCGCCTCGGTCAAAGACGCAGGCATTCTCGACAGCCGCGAGTCACGGCAAACCTTGCTTGAGCAAATGACCCGTTTCCCGCCTGCGCGCCTGGCGATTGCCTGTGACCCCCGGCGCTCCCCGGATCGCGGCAGCCTGGCCCTGATCGGTGAACTTGCGCGCAGTGCCGCCGCCACCCGGGTGTGGTTGCTGCAAGCCCCGCCCGGTCAGGCGCTGGACGCCGAGCGCCTGAGTGACTGGCACGCCGCGCTGGAGCAACTGGGCCTGCCCTTTGCCTCCAGCGCGCCCTTGAACTGGCTGGAGACAGGTCATGACTAAGCCGCTCACACTGGCCGTGGTCGGCCACACCAATGTCGGCAAGACCTCGCTGCTGCGTACCCTGACCCGGGATGTCGGTTTCGGCGAAGTCTCCCATCGCCCCAGCACCACCCGGCACGTCGAAGGGGCACGCCTGTCGGTGGACGGCGAACCGCTGCTGGAGTTGTACGACACCCCGGGGCTGGAAGATGCCATCGCGCTGTTCGACTACCTTGAGCGCCTTGACCGCCCCGGTGAACGCCTGGACGGCCCTGCCCGGGTGGCGCGCTTCCTTGAAGGCAGTGAGGCCAGACAGCGTTTCGAGCAAGAGGCCAAAGTCCTGCGCCAACTGCTGGCCTCGGACGCCGGGCTCTACGTGATCGATGCCCGCGAACCCGTGTTGGCCAAATACCGTGATGAACTGAGTGTGTTGGCCAGTTGTGGCAAGCCGTTACTGCCGATACTCAATTTCGTCAGCAGCCCGCAGCAGCGCGAACCCGAATGGCGCGACGCGCTGGCGCGCCTCGGTTTACATGCATTGGTGCGCTTCGACAGCGTGGCGCCGCCCGAAGATGGCGAGCGGCGTTTGTATGAAAGCCTTGCGCTGTTGCTGGAGCATTCACGCGACGCATTGCAACGCCTGATTACCGATCTTGAAGCCCAGCGACAAGCGCGCAAGCACAGCGCGCTGCGGCTAATTGCCGAACTGCTGATCGACTGCGCGGCGTGTCGACGCAGTGTGGTCAGCGACAAAACGGCCGAGCAGGATGCTATCCATCAATTGCGTCAGGCCGTTCGCCAGCGTGAACAACGTTGCGTGGAAGCCCTGCTCAAACTCTACGGTTTTCGTACCAGCGACGCGGCCGCTGGTGATTTGCCGCTGCTGGACGGCCGCTGGGGCGATGACCTGTTCAACCCCGAAACCCTCAAACAACTGGGGGTGCGCGTGGGCGGCGGCATTGCCGCAGGCGCAGCAGCGGGTGCAGGCGTGGACTTGATGGTGGGCGGTCTGACGCTGGGCGCGGCAGCATTGGCCGGGGCCATTGCAGGCGGTGCGCTGCAAACCGCGCGCAGTTATGGCAGCCGGTTGCTGGGCAAAATCAAAGGCCAGCGCGAACTGACCGTGGACGACAGCGTGCTGCGCCTGCTGGCCTTGCGCCAACGCCAATTGCTGCATGCGCTGAACGCCCGAGGGCATGCAGCGGTTGACAGCATCAAGGTGGCGACACCGCAGGAGACCACCTGGCGCGAAGGCAAACTGCCAGAAGCACTGAGCAAGGCCCGGGCGCACCCGCAATGGTCCTCACTCAATCCGCACCCCAAACTGAGTCAGGCTGAGCGTCAGGAGCAGATTGAAGCGTTGGCCCAACACATCTGAGCCAAGGCACCTCACGCCTCCAGCAGCATCCGGGCGATATTGCGCTCGGCCATGGCGGGCCCGATGCTCATGCCCACCCCGGTGTGCATGAGCGCGGCATGCAGGCCCGGCGCCACGTCCAGCCATGAGAACGGTCTGACCCCTTTGGCCCCATACACCCCTTGCCAGCGTTCAACGACCTGCACGCGACAGCCGAGGGTTTCCTCACACAGTTGTAGCATCCAGTTATCGACCTGTTCGCCGTTGAAGGGCGATGGATCGTCGCTGTACTCATGAGAGTCCCCCACAATCAAATCGCCATAAGGGGTCGGGCTCATCAGCAGGTGAATCCCGTGATCATCCAGATGAGGGCTGTTGCACAAAATTTCCTCCTGCACCGCAGCGGCCTCGGGCAAATCGGCAAACGCCCCGTAATGCACACAACTCAACCCCGTGAGCAAAGCATGTTGCAGGTTCAACGCCACCTGCGGGCGCACCCGTAACATTTGCAGGCGACAGACTTGAGGCGTCAGCTGCGCCATGGGCTCTGCAAGCAGGGTCTGGTAATCGTGGCCCGAGCAGACAATCACCTGCGCGCCTTCAAAGCTGCCCGCAGTGGTGTGGACCGCGCCCGGCTCGACGTCGCGTACCAGGGTTGAGAAATGGAACTCGACGCCGAGCGCGTTACCCAGGTACTCGATCAACGCCGGGATGGCTTCACGGGAATAGACTTGTTGATCGTCCAGGCCATGCAAAGCGGCGCGATGATGCTTGAACTGGCCGCCATACAAATGGCTGAGATCACGGGCGCCGAGCAATTCGACACGGTAGCCCTGTTCTTGGGCGCGGCCCTGACAGAACGCATCGAGCAGGTGTTCTTCGGCTTGCGTGCGGGCGAACAGGTAAGAACCGTTGCGCTTGAGGTCGAAGCCCGCCTGCCGGGACCAGTCGGCCCAAATGCCGCGACTGGCGCGGGCCAGCTCCAGCATCACGCCGGGCGGCTGCCCCGTGACCAGCGCCTGGCCGAAGTTGCGCACCGACGCACCCAGTGGCGTGGCGGTGCGTTCGAAAACCCGCACGTTTAAGCCGCGCCGGGCAGCCGCGTAGGCGTGGGACAGGCCAAGAATCCCGGCGCCGACGATCAGAATCGTGTTGGAAACGGACATAGCGAACTCCTTGGATGGCTCTTTACTGCGCCGCTTTCTCAGTCTTGCCGTCGTACCGCTTACGCCACTCGGCCAAAATCCGGTCACGGTTTTTCGAGGCCCAGGCAAAGTCGTTTTTGATCAAACGCTGCTCATAATCGGCTGGCAATTCGGTCTGCGGCTTGGCAATGCCGGGCTGGGCCAACACAGCAAAGTTCTCTTTGTAGAGTTCCATCGCTTCAGGGCTGGCCGAAAAGTCTGCCAGTTTCTTCGCGGCGTCTTCATGCGGTGTTCCTTTGATCACCGCCGTGGCTTCGATCTCCCAGCCCAGTCCTTCCTTGGGCAACACGATGTCGAGCGGCGCGCCCTGACGCTTGAGCTGCACGGCCGGGTATTCAAACGAAATACCGATCGGAAACTCCCCTGCGGCTGCCAATTTGCAAGGTTTGGAGCCGGAATGAACGTATTGCCCGATGTTCTGGTGCAGATCGTCCATGTACTGCCAGCCCTGCTGCTCACCGAAGGTTTGCAGCCACGCGCTCACGTCCAGAAACCCCGTCCCGGAGGACGCCGGGTTAGGCATCACGATCTTGCCCTTGTATTCAGGCTTGGTCAGGTCTTGCCAGCTCACAGGCTTGGTCAGCCCCTGTTTTTCGGCTTCGATGGTGTTGAAGCAACTCGTCGCGGCCCACACGTCCATCCCCACCCAGCCCGGCGGGTTGGCCGCGTCGCGGTAGTTCGGGCCGATTTTGCCCAAGTCTTTGGGCGCGTAGTGTTGCAGCATCCCTTGCTGGTCGAGGATCGCCAGACTCGACGCCGCCAGCCCCCACACCGCATCGGCCTGTGGACGCGCTTTCTCGGCCAGCAGTTTGGCGGTGATGATGCCCGTCGAGTCGCGCACCCACTTGATGTCCACGTCCGGGTTGGCCTTTTCGAAGGCGCGTTTGTAGGTCTTGAGCTGTTCGGCTTCGAGGGCGGTGTACACCGTCAACTCGGTTTTCGCGGCGAATGCATGGCCGCTCAAAGCCGTGAGGACAGCAGCGACAAGGGCAACAGGCTTGAACATGGTGCGGTTCCTTTGAGGGGGAAGGGGACGGATCATTGCGCCGGGGCGCCCTGACGCCAGGCTTGAGAACGGCGCAGCACGCCGCGCGACGCCCAGGCCAGCAGCAGGGAAACACCCGCCGAGGTAAACAAAATGAGGGTCGACATGGCGGCTGCACCGCCCACGTTGCCCGCGTCGTCCATGTTCAGCACGGCCACGGCCGCGAGGAGGGTGTCGGGGCTGTAGAGGAAAATCGCGGCCGACACGGTGGTCATGGCCGACACAAACAGATAACGCACGATGTCCAGCAGCGCCGGAAGGCAGATCGGCACCGTGACCCGCAGGTAATGGCGATACAGCGGGGCCTTGAGCGACAACGCCGCCGCTTCGAACTCGCCATCCAGTTGGCGCAGGGCCGTGGTGGCAGTCATTTGTGCAGTGGTCAAATAATGCGCAATGGTGCACACCACCAGCAGCGTCATGGTTCCGTAAAACACGTGCAGCGGGTTGCCGGTGAGGTTGAAAAAAAACACGTAGCCCAACCCCAACACCAGGCCTGGAACAGCCATGGGCACAAAGCTGAGCATGCGCAAGGCCAGGGTCAGCCCTTTCTGGCCTTTGGTTTTCTCCATCAGGTACGCGCCGGTGAAGATCACGGTGCTGCCGATCAACGCTGTGCACAGCGCCATGGTCAGGCTGTTGCGGTAGGCCAGCCAGCCGCCTCCGGCCGTGTCGTTGAATTGATAGTGGCCGAGCGACAACGACAGGTTGTAAGGCCAAAATTTGACCAGCGACGAATACACCGCCATCCCGAACACCATCAGTAAAACCGCGCAAATCAGCAGCACGATGGCCAGATAGCAGCCGTCACGCACCTTGCCAGGCAACGGTGTGAAGACTTGAGCGCGGCCGCTCATCGCGTCGCCGTGTTGCCTGCGCAACCACGCATCGACGCCGAAGCTGAACAGCGCAGGCAGCAGCAAAACCATGCCGATCAAGGCGCCCCGGCCAAATTGTTGCTGCCCGACCACGGCTTTGTAAGCTTCCAGCGCCAGCACTTGATAATCGCCACCCACCACCACGGGCACGCCAAAATCGGTGATGGTCAGGGTGAACACCAGACAAAACGCCGCAAACACGGCCTGACGCGTTCCGGGCCACGTGATACTGCGAAAGGCTTTGAACGGCCCGGCGCCCATGCTGGACGCGGCATCGAACAGGCGTGCATCGGCCAACGACAGGGCCGAGAGCAAAATCATCAGCGCATGGGGGAAGGTGTAAATCACCTCGCCCAGCACAATCCCCCAAAAGCCATAAATGTTGTCCGAGAGCAGACTGCGCAACATGCCCTGATTCCCAAACAGGTAGACCAGCGCAATCCCTGGCAGCATGGACGGGGCCATCAACGGCAACAGCGACAACCCGCGCCAGACACGTTTGCCGGGGATCAGGGTGCGTTGCAGCGCGTAGGCAAAGAGATAGGCCAGCGGTACGACAATCACCGCCACGCTCAGCGAAACCTTCAGGCTGTTGCCGAGCAACCAATGGAAGTTGTCACTGACGAGCAGCTCCCGTGCAGCGACCCACCCGCCGCCCTGCCCGTCTTCTGCGCTGAAACCGCGCCAGAAGATCGCCAGCAACGGCATCAGCACCGCGACGCCCAACAGCAGCAGTAACAACAGTTTGCCGCCGACCACGAAAAGCCGGTCGCCCAATTCGGCACGCGACATGCTGCGGGTGTGTTTGCCGGGCAATGGCAACGCCATGTCTGCGGCCATCTCAGGCAAACACCTGCAAACTGGCGGGCGGCAAAGCGACCACAATGTCCTGATGACCAAGGCGCGGCAGGTCGTGGCTGCCCACTTCGGCCATCAGCGCATGGCCTGGCAAATGATTGAGTTCAAAGCTCATGCGGCAGCAGTTGCCCAGGAACGTGATCTCCCGTACGCGGGCCGGGAACAGGTTTTCCTGATGCAGCACCGGGTTGACCGTGATTGCCTCCGGACGGCAAAACAGTCGGCCTGATGCGGCCTGGCTGGCGTCATCCGCCAGTCGCATGTTCAAACCGCCGACCTGCGCCTGGCTGTCGCCGCTGCGCTGGAACGGCAGCCAATTACCTTGCCCGACGAACTCGGCTACAAACGGCGTGGCCGGCGTGTTGTAGATCGCCTGCGGCGTATCGTATTGCTCGACCTTGCCCTGGTTCATCACCGCAATACGGTCGGCCATGAGCATGGCTTCGTCCTGATTGTGGGTGACCATCAGCGTGGTGATGCCAAGCTGGCGCTGCAGTTGACGCAGCTCGGTACACAAATGCTCGCGCACTCTGGCATCGAGGGCCGACATGGGCTCGTCGAGCAACAACAGCGAAGGCGACGGCGCCAGTGCCCGGGCCAGTGCCACACGTTGTTGCTGACCGCCCGAGAGTTGGCCGGGGAATTTCTTCTCGCTGCCACTCAGGCCCACCAGCTCTAACATCTCGCTGACCCGTTTGCGCACCACGTCGCGATTACTGCCCGCCAGCCCGTAGGCGATGTTGGCTTCAACGCTGAGATTGGGAAACAAGGCATAGGACTGAAACAGAATCCCGTAATCCCGCGCTTGAGGTGCGAGGTCGGACACATCGCGACTGCCCAGGTACAACACGCCGCTGTCCTGACGTTCGAGCCCGGCAATGCAACGCAGCAGTGTGGTCTTGCCGCAGCCGGACGGCCCGAGCAGACACACCAGTTCGCCAGCGGCGACCTCCAGCGACACATCCTCCAGCGCGGTGAACGCGCCAAAGCGTTTACTCACATTGCGCACCTGCATCGGTACGCCGGGTTGGGACACAACGGTTGCGTTGGAGCGGTTCATGGATGCACCTCATCAAGCTGATGAGCGTCATCCTAAAGAGGCAATGCGTACAAGATGTGGCAGCAAAGCAAAAGCTACCGATAGTGGTATTGGCGGATTTGCGCTGAAGGACTTTTCAGCAGCCGGCCATTTCTTGCGCCAACCCCAGAAAGGCCGCTGGCAAACGCGCCGCTTTTCGCTCCTTAAGGCAGTACAGGTATTCGTGAATCACGGGCGCGTTTTCCAGCGTCAGGACTCGCAACTGGGGATCGTGCGGCACTTCCTGACGGGCAATGATGCTGATGCCGATGTTGCGCAAAACGGCTTCACGAATGGACTCACGACTGCCGATTTCCAGCAACGGACCAACGCCCACCCCTGCACTGGCCAGCAGGTCTTCAGTCAGACGGCGCGTGGTCGACCCTTGCTCGCGCATTAACAGGCAATGCCCGGCCAATGCCGCGAGCGGCACGTGATCCAGCGCGGCCAACGGGTGATTGCGATGCACCGCGAGGACCAGCGGGTCCGAGCCGAGCACGCGGCGTATCAGGCGCGGGTCTTCCAGCAGTTGCGAGGACACCGCAATGTCGACGCGGTATTCCTCCAGCGCCTCCAGGACCTGCTGTGAGTTGCCGATGTCGACCGACACGTCGATCTGCGGCAAACGTTCGCGAAAGGCTTTGACCAGATCGAGGATGTAATACGGCGCCGTCGCGGCGATACGCAGCGCGCCCATACCCTGACCGCTGTTACGCAGGAAGAATTCGATGTCGGCTTCTTGCTGGAGCAACGCCTTGACCATTGGCATCAAGCGCACGCCATCTTCGGTCAAGGTCAGGCGCCGCCCGCCACGGTAGAACAACTCGACGGCGTACTGGCTTTCGAGCTGGCGAATCTGCGTGGTAACCGTCGGCTGGCTGAGCCCGAGCTTTTTCGCGGCCTGAGTCATGCTGCCCAATTGGGCCACCCGGTAAAACGCTTTCAGCTCGGCACTCAGCACTACAGCCTCTCTTGATCTATTTGCGCAACAGGCGCAACCCGTTGAACACCACCAACAGGCTTACGCCCATGTCGGCAAACACGGCCATCCACATGGTGGCCAGACCGAGGAAGGTTACCGCAAGAAAGATGCCTTTGATGACCAGCGCCAACGCGATGTTCTGCTTAAGAATGCTGGACGTTTGACGTGACAGTCGGATGAATGCCGGGATCTTGCGAAGATCGTCGTCCATCAGGGCGACATCGGCTGTTTCTATCGCCGTATCGGTGCCCGCCGCCGCCATGGCGAAGCCGATTTCAGCGCGCGCCAGCGCAGGCGCGTCGTTAATCCCGTCACCGACCATGCCGACGTGGTGGCCTTTGGTATACAGCGCTTCAATAGCTTTCAGTTTGTCATCCGGCAGCAGGTTGCCCTGCGCTTCGTCGATTCCCACTTGAGCGGCAATGGCCTTGGCCGTATGCGGGTTGTCACCGGTCAGCATCAGGGTTTTGATGCCAAGGGCATGCAACTGCGCGATCGCTTCGCGGCTTGAGGCCTTGACCGTGTCAGCCACGGCAAACAAAGCCATAGGCCCCGCGCTGTCGCACAACAAAATCACCGTCTTGCCCTGCTCTTCCAGGGCGAACAGTTTTTCTTCAAGCTCGGGCGAGCACAGGCCTAGTTCTTCCACCATACGGTGGTTGCCCAAGTGATACAGGGTGCCGTCGATTTCGCCGCGCACCCCGCGCCCGGCCAGCGCAGTGAAGTTATCCACAGAGCGCCACGCCCGTTTTTTATCCACAGCCGCATTCGCCACGGCCAGCGACACCGGGTGATCGGAGCGCGAGGCCAGGCTGGCGGCCAGCAACACGGCGCTGTCGGCTAATAGCGGGTCCAGCGGCAGGTAATCGGTTTGCACCGGCTTGCCGTGGGTGATGGTTCCGGTTTTATCCAGGGCCAGATAGTTGAGTTTGTGACCGCTTTCGAGGTACACCCCGCCTTTGACCAGAATGCCCTTGCGCGCTGCCGCCGCCAGCCCGCTGACGATGGTGACTGGGGTCGAAATCACCAGCGCGCACGGGCACGCCACCACCAGCAACACCAGCGCACGGTAGATCCAGTCAAACCACAGGCCACCCATGAACAGCGGCGGGATCACGGCCACGGCCAGTGCCAGCAGGAACACCACGGGGGTGTAGATTTTGGCAAAGCTGTCGACGAAGCGTTGAGTCGGCGCGCGAGCGCCCTGGGCTTGTTCCACGGCATGGATGATGCGCGCCAGGGTAGAGTTATTGGCAGCCGCTGTGACACGGTACTCCAACGATCCGGCCTGGTTGATGGTGCCGGCGAAGACTTTATCCCCGACCGTTTTCTCAATCGGCAAGCTCTCACCAGTGATCGGTGCCTGATCGATGGTTGAACGCCCTGAGACCACGTCGCCATCCAGGCCGATGCGCTCGCCGGGGCGTACGCGCACGATGGCATCCAGGGCGATATCTTTGACCTCCAGCACACGCCAGCTGCCGTCTGCCTGCTGCACTGTGGCTTTATCAGGCGCCATTTGCATCAGGCCGCCAATGGCGTTGCGGGCGCGGTCGAGGGATTTGGCTTCGATCAGCTCGGCCACGGTAAACAGGAACATCACCATCGCCGCCTCAGGCCACTGCCCGATCAATACGGCACCGGTAACGGCAATGCTCATCAGCGCGTTGATGTTGAGGTTGAGGTTTTTCAGGGCGATCCAGCCCTTCTTGTAGGTGGTCAGACCGCCGCTGAAGATCGACACCAGCGCCACCAGCGCAATCACCCAGGTCGGCGCTGCGTCGGTGAAGTGCAGCACTTCAGCTGCCAACGCACCCACGCCGGACACCGCGAGCGGCCACCCCTGTTTTTTCTCGACAGGCGCAGGCGGGCTATCGCTCCCCGATTCCAAAGGATCGGCTTGCATGCCAAGGGACTTGATTGCGTCGACAATGGGATCGGTAGACGGCAGGTCGTGGGTCACGCCGAGCACGCGGTTAATCAAGTTGAATTCCAGTTGCTGCACACCCGCCAACTTGCCCAGTTTGTTCTGGATAAGCGTTTGCTCGGTCGGGCAGTCCATCGCTTCGATGCGAAAACTGCTCACGCGGGCGCCTGCCGTAGGCGCAGCGCCAAGTTTGATGACGCTAGGACCTTCTGCCGCCGAGCAGCAACTGTGGGCATGGGCCGCAGGCGCGTGCTGAGTGCTGTGATCGTGATCGTGATCGTGATCGTGATCGTGATCGTGATCGTGATCAGCGTGGGATTTGTGCGGGGTGTGAATGGAATCGCTCATCAGGGTGCGTCCAGAAAAGGTGCTTGTTGCCAAGTAAAGACCCTGTAGCCACTATAGGGTCAAGCGACCTTCGGAGAAACGCGTGATGAAAATCGGTGAACTGGCAAAACTGACCGACTGTCAGGTTGAAACCATCCGTTATTACGAGCGCGAAGGGCTGCTGCCGGCGCCGGCGCGCAGTGAAGGTAATTACCGTTTGTACAACCAGGCGCATGTCGAGCGGCTGACGTTTATTCGCAATTGCCGCAGCCTCGACATGACCCTTGAAGAAATCCGCAGCCTGCTCAGCTTGCGCGATAGCCCGCAGGACCAGTGTGAGAGCGTGAACGCGTTGATTGATGAACACATTCATCACGTCAAGGCGCGAATTGACGGGTTGCTGGCGTTGCAGACACAACTGCTCGACCTGCGCCAACGCTGCAGCGAAGGCGCCGACAAGGACCATTGCGGGATTTTGCAGCAGTTGGAGGTCAGCGGCTCGGTCATTGCGCACGATGGCGAGCCCAGCCATGTGGGCAGAAGCCACGGGCATTGATGGGTAAAGTACAGTCAATTAACAAGAAAGCGTCGTTAATTGACTGTTTGTGGAGGTCAAATCAAGTTGAATTCTGCCTGCGTCAGAGTGCTAGCTGACCACCTCAGATTCGGGCTCATGTTGGCCCCAAGAAAAATAAAGTACTGCACTAAAACGCGCTTGCCCACATGGGGCTGGTAGACAACCGGAGGAATAGTGAACGCCATTGATTGGTCTGGGTAGACGGTCATTCTGTGTTGAGAGTCGACCCAAATACCGGAGTCCTGTGTCCAGCGGATCTCCAGCGCGTTATATCGGTGCATGTTGGCAATGGGATCAATAATGACTTTAATGCCATCCGGGTGAGCTGTCGTATCCAGAACACCGTCAACCACACCCATCACCTTCAGGATGGGTTTAGGCCCCAACGATGGCGCGACATACACCAACCTTCCAGGCGAAGGTGTGACTCCCCCCGCTTGTGGCATATGGAAATAGACAATTTCGGATTTCTTCCCTACAAATTTGACAGCCTCGGTGTCAGGCAAGGTGATCAGCACATCCTTATTTTTGCTATCAACACGCACGGGGTCTGATCGATACTCATAAAAATCCTCTGCCGAGAGTACAGTCCAGACCGCCTGAACTTCGTCGCCAACTTCAATCTCTGGTACATCTGTTTCTATTAATACTTTTATTGCATTTCTAAAAAAGGAATGTCCGATCATTTCCTGCGCAATGACCGCTCCCTCGGGTGCAGTGATACCAAAAGAGAATAATCTATCGTCGTAGAGATACAGGACCGCTGGCGGGAATAAACCCGCCTGAACACTTTTACTGCTCGTCCGGGTTTCACGTTTTATAGCGGTGCCAACGTGTTCGCTTGGCCAGAAACCTTCAGTCTTTAATTCATCTTTATGCGTCATGACAGGCTCTCCAGTTGCATAGCAATTGAAGAGCCAAATAAACATGCATCTGCTTTATCAGGAACTGTCACAACTCACAGTTGAATAGACGCTTTCGGTATAGACCCAAGCACCTGTTGTAGCGCCACGTACAACGCTAGAGTTGGACGCGGCGCGGGATTGGGAGGGTGAGTTACACCGCCATCGGCGCGGTCATGGGCGCATGGTGCTCATAACCTTCAAGGCTAAAGTCGCTCGGCTCGATCAGCTCCAGCCACTCGGGCTGGTAAACGCCGGTCTTGGCAAACTCGGGCACGCGCTCCGAAATCACCAGTTTGGGCATCGGGAACGGCTCGCGGGTCAGCTGTTCGTTGAGCATGTCCAGGTGGTTTTCATACACGTGGGCATCGCCGATGAAGTAGGTGAACCAGCGCGGTGTATAACCCGTCAGGCGGCCGATCAGGCTCAGCAACGCAGCACCTTCGGTCAGGTTGAACGGCGTGCCCAGGCCCAGATCGTTGGAGCGAATGTAGAGGCTCAGGGAAATTTCCTTAGTCTCGACGTTCGGGTGGAACTGGTACAGCAGGTGGCACGGCGGCAGCGCCATTTCGTCGAGCTGGGCGCAGTTCCAGCCGTGGAACAGGATACGGCGGCTGCCCGGGTCGTTAATGATAGTGTCGACGCACTGGCGCACCTGATCGATGGCTTTGTACAGCACCACATACGGTTGGCCGTCTTCTTCACCTTCAGCGATCTGCCGGTAGCCCTGGCTCATGCACAGTTCGATGGCTGCCTGATTGCTGCGCGCGACTTGTTTGTACGCAGGCCATTTGCGCCATTGCACGCCGTAGATTTCGCCAAGGTCGTCTTCACCCTGACGGAACGGGTTGGCCAGCCATTGCGCGTTTTCGTTAGCGTTCTGGTCCCAAACTTTGCAGCCCAGGGCGCGGAAATCCGCTGCACTGTTAACCGGACGCAAAAAGCCGCACATCTCGCCGATGGCCGATTTGAAGGCCATGCGCCGGGTGGTGATGGCCGGGAAGCCTTCCTTGAGGTCGTAGCGCAACATGGCGCCGGGCAGACTGATGGTCTTAACGCCAGTGCGGTTGGCTTGCAGGGTGCCGTTTTTGATGACGTCGGCAACGAGGTCGAGATATTGCTTCATGGTTTTCCTACCGTTTGAATGCAGGGCCGCGCAGCCCTGCGATTCGAATTTATTGCGCTGCTTGGCGGGCTGCAGGATCGCGGTGGTAAGCCCACCAGATCAAGAACAGGCCACCGAGAATCATCGGGATGCACAGGATTTGCCCCATCGTCACCCAACCGAACGCCAGATAGCCTAGCTGAGCATCCGGTACGCGGACGAACTCGACGATGAATCGGAAAATACCGTAGAACAGGGCGAACATGCCGGAAACGGCCATGGTCGGGCGCGGTTTGCGCGAGTACAGCCAAAGAATCAGGAAGAGTGCCACACCTTCGAGGGCAAACTGATAAAGCTGCGACGGATGACGCGCCAGTTGTTGCGGATCGGTCGGAAAAATCATCGCCCAAGGCACGTCAGTGGCTTTGCCCCACAGCTCGGCGTTAATAAAGTTACCGATACGCCCGGCCCCCAGACCAATCGGCACCACAGGCGCAATGAAGTCCATGATTTGGAAAAATGACTTGTTGTTGCGCTTACCGAACCACCAAGTGGCCAGCATCACGCCGATCAGCCCGCCGTGGAACGCCATACCGCCTTTCCACACTTCGAAGATCAGCAGCGGGTTGGCGATGTAGGCGCTCAAGTCGTAGAACAGGACGTAGCCTAAACGGCCGCCGACGATCACGCCCATAGCCACCCAGAACACCAGATCAGAGAGTTTCTCTTTGGTCCAGGTCGGGTCGAAACGGTTCAGGCGGCGCGACAGGATCAGCCACGCGGCGCCAATGCCGATCAGGTACATCAAGCCGTACCAATGGATTTTCAGCGGACCGATGGCCAAGGCCACCGGGTCAATCTGCGGGTAAGGCAGCATTGCGACTCCTTGTTAGATCTGGAAACTCAAACCGACACAGAACAACAGTGCGGCAAACAGCCGTTTCAGCAAGCGCGGCGAAAGTGTGTGGGCCAAACGCGCACCAAAACGGGCGAAAAACATGCTGGTCAGGGCAATCCCGAGCAGCGCCGGCAAATACACAAACCCGAGACTATGCGCGGGCAGGTCGGGGTTGTGCCAGCCAATAATCATGAAACTTAATGCACCTACCAGCGCAATCGGCAGCCCGCAGGCGGCCGACGTGGCCACGGCTTGCTGCATCGGTACACTGCGCCAGCTCAGGAACGGCACGGTCAAGGAGCCACCGCCCACACCAAAAATCGCCGACGCCCAACCAATGACAGTGCCAGCCAGGGTCAGACCGACTTTACCCGGCACCGTTCGGCTGGCTTTGGGTTTGAGTTCAAGCGCCATCTGCACAGCGATGACCAAGGCAAAAACGCCAATGATTTTCTGCAAATGAGGACCGGCGATCGCTTCGGCCGTCAGAGCACCGATACCCGCGCCGATTAAAATGCCCAGCGCCATCCACACAAACAACGGCCAGCGCACCGCGCCTTTGCGGTTGTGTTCACGAATCGAGTTGATTGAGGTAAAGATGATCGTGGCCAATGAAGTGCCCACGGCCAGGTGGGTCAGCACCTCGGGGTTGAAGCCCTGCAACGTAAAACTGAACACCAGCACCGGGACGATGATGATGCCGCCCCCGACCCCGAACAAACCGGCCAATACCCCGGCAAAGCCTCCCAGCACCAGATAGAACAGAAATTCCATGACGCCCCCCAAATTTGACCCGCATGGTAACGGAGCAAGGGCTTGGGCTCCACACATGGCGCAAGGCGCCTGAGCAATCTATAAGTACAGGGGTTAAAAAAACATTAAGGACTGATCATGTGCTTGATTGTCTTCGCGTGGCGCCCCGGCCATGCACAGCCGCTGGTGGTGGCGGCTAACCGGGATGAGTTCTACGCCCGCCCCGCCAAGCCCCTTGCGCAATGGGCCGATGCGCCGCACGTGTACGCAGGGCGTGACCTGGAGGCTGGCGGCACGTGGCTGGGCATTGGCGCTGACGGCCGCTTTGCGGCGTTGACCAATATTCGCGAGCCGCACAAACCGCCGACACGACGTTCGCGGGGGGATTTAGTGGCGCGTTTTTTATGCGGAAATCAATCGATTTCCGAATTTTTCAACGACATTGGCCGACGATCAGTCGATTACGCAGGCTTCAATTTGCTCGTGGGCACTCGGGACGCGCTGTGGCATTTCAATTCAAAGGTTGTCGCCCCTGAACCCTTGAAGGCCGGTGTTCATGGCCTGTCTAACGCTGGCTTGGACACGCCGTGGCCAAAATTAGTGAAAGCCAAGGCTGCGCTCAGTGAAGTGTTAGACCAGGCTGACCCGCAAGCGCTGCTGGCTATTTTGAAGGATCAACAGACGGCGACGTATAGCGACCTGCCCGATACCGGTGTGGGGCTGGCCACGGAGTTTTTGCTGTCGAGTGTCTTTATTGCCAGCACCACCTATGGCACCCGTGCAAGCACGGCATTGATTGTTAATGCTGACGGTTCCAGGGTGATGGTGGAACACAGCTTCGGGCCAAAGGGCGGGCGCCTGGGGGAAGTCAGGCTGGAGCTGCCCCCACCCTCTCCCTTTGCGAGCGGGCCGGGTGAGGCGCTTTTCAGTACGGTTTGATTGCCGCCGGATTCATCATGCGGGTCAGCCCCATGTTTTTCAGGGCCAGTTGCACGGTGCTGCGAATCACCTGCGGGTTGTCGATGGTCATGACTTCGGCCAACAGCTCCTTGGCGCGACTGAGCTCGACCTGACGGAGCATCCATTTCACTTTCGGCAAGTTGGTGGCGTTCATCGACAGGCTGTCAAAGCCCATCGCCATCAACAGGATCGCCGCCGCCGGATCGCCCGCCATTTCGCCGCAGATGCTCGCAGGCTTGCCTTCGGCGTGGGCGTCGCGCACCACCGATTGCAAGGCTTGCAGCACCGCCGGGTGCAGGTAGTCGTACAAATCGGCAACGCGCGGGTTGTTGCGGTCCACCGCCAGCAAGTATTGAGTCAGGTCGTTGGAACCGACAGACAGGAAATCCACCTGCCTCGCCAGCTCCCTGGTCTGATAGACCGCGGCCGGGATTTCGATCATCACGCCGATGGGTGGCATCGGCACATCGGTGCCTTCATCACGCACTTCGCCCCAGGCACGGTGCAGCAGGTGCAAAGCTTCTTCGAGTTCATGAGTGCCAGAAATCATCGGCAACAAAATACGCAGGTTGTTCAGGCCTTCGCTGGCCTTGAGCATGGCCCGGGCCTGAACCAGAAAGATTTCAGGGTGGTCGAGGGTGACGCGAATCCCGCGCCAGCCGAGGAACGGGTTGTCTTCTTTGATCGGGAAGTACGACAGTGACTTGTCGCCGCCAATGTCCAGGCTGCGCATGGTCACCGGTTGCGGATGGAAGGCGGCAAGTTGCTCGCGATAAATCGCCAGTTGCTCCTTTTCGCTCGGAAAGCGCTGGTTGATCATGAACGGCACTTCGGTGCGGTACAGGCCAACGCCTTCTGCGCCGCGCTGCTGCGCCCGTGCCACATCGGCCAGCAAGCCGGTGTTGACCCACAGCGGCATGCGATGCCCGTCCGGGGTGATGCACGGCAGCTCGCGCAGGGCATCGAGGCCCTGAGACAGCTGACGCTCTTCTTCCACCACGTCGGCATATTGCTTGCGCAGCAGTTCGCTGGGGTTGGTGTAAACCTCGCCGTGGTAACCGTCGACGATCATCTGAATGCCGTCGACCTTGGAATACGGCAGGTCGACCAGGCCCATGACAGTCGGGATACCCATGGCACGGGCGAGGATCGCCACGTGAGAGTTGCCCGAACCGAGTACCGACACCAGACCGGCCAGCTTGCCCTCGGGCACCTCGCCAAGCATGGTCGCCGTCAGCTCTTCACTGACCAGAATCGTGTGATCGGGGTAAACCATGGTTTGTTTATGGTCGTGCTGCAAATAGGCCAGCAGCCGCCGACCCAGGTCGCGCACATCCGACGCCCGCTCGCGCAGGTAATCGTCGTCCATCAATTCGAATCGGTTGACGTGGTCAGTCACCACTTGGCGCAACGCGCCCTGAGCCCACTGACCGGTCTTGATTACATTTTTGACTTCGCTGCCCAGCGACGCGTCGTCGAGCATCATCAAGTAAACGTCGAACAGCGCCTGTTCTTCAGGGCGCAGTTGGGTGGCGAGTTTCTTCGACACGGCACGCATGTCATTGCGCACGCCTTCGAGGGCAGTCTTGAACAGGGCGATTTCCGCCGGGATGTCGGTAATCGCCTTGTCGGGCACCACGTCAAGGTCGGCCGGGGGCAGCATGACCACCGCCGTGCCGACCGCCGCGCCGGGCGAGCCAGGCACGCCGACAAACTTGGCTTCCTGGATGCCCTTGCCCTGACGCCCCAGACCACGAATCGAGCCGGTGGCTTCAGCGTGGGCGATAACCCCGGCCAATTGCGCACTCATCGTCACCAGAAAGGCTTCTTCGCCTTCGTCGAACTGGCGACGCTCCTTTTGCTGGATCACCAGAACGCCGACCACACGCCGGTGGTGGATGATCGGCGCACCCAGGAAGGCGGCATAACGCTCTTCACCGGTCTCGGCGAAGTAACGGTAGCGAGGGTGATCGGCGGCGTTTTCGAGGTTCAGAGGTTCTTCACGGGTGCCCACAAGGCCGACCAGGCCTTCGTTGGGCGCCATGCTGACCTTGCCGATCGAGCGCTTGTTCAAGCCCTCGGTGGCCATCAACACAAAACGGTTGGTCTCTGGATCAAGCAAATAGACCGAGCAGACCTGACTGCCCATGGCCTCTTTGACGCGCAACACAATAATCCCCAACGCCGCCTTGAGATCCTTGGCGGAGTTAACTTCCTGGACGATCTTGCGCAGCGTATTGAGCATGGCTCGGGGTCGAACTCCGTGTCAGGCGCGCGTTAAAAGGCGCGGGGCAAGCTCTTTGAGAGCGCGACGGTAGACCTCGCGCTTGAATGTCACCACCTGGCCCAACGGATACCAATAGCTGACCCAGCGCCAGCCATCGAATTCCGGTTTACCGGTCAAATCCATCCGCACCCGCTGCTCGTTAGAGATCAGGCGCAGCAAAAACCATTTCTGCTTCTGGCCGATGCACAGCGGCTGGCTGTGGGTACGGACCAAACGTTGCGGCAGACGATAGCGCAACCAGCCTCGCGTACAGGCGAGTATTTCTACATCTTCGCGTTCAAGGCCAACTTCTTCGTTCAGCTCACGGTACAAGGCGTCTTCTGGCGTCTCATCAGGGTTGATACCACCCTGCGGAAACTGCCACGCGTCTTGATTGATTCGGCGAGCCCAAAGTACCTGACCAGCATCATTTGTCAGAATAATCCCGACATTAGGACGGAAACCATCGGGGTCGATCACGGCAACAACCTCGCAAACGCATGTCGCCGCATTGTTCCACAAAGGTTGTGAAAGCAGCAACGCGCCACCCTGTCTTATGTGCACTCTTATTAAAAGACCGTATTCTTGTGGGCTTTCAACCGACAGCTCAGCGGGTAATTGCAATGCGTCTGGCTTTATTCGACTTGGACAACACCCTTTTAGGCGGCGACAGCGACCACGCATGGGGCGACTACCTGTGCGAACGCGGCATTCTCGACGGTGCTGCTTATAAAGCACGCAACGATGCGTTTTATCAGGATTACCTGGCAGGCACACTCGATAATGCGGCCTATCTGAATTTCAGCATGGAAATTTTCGGCCGTCATGACATGGCGCAACTGGATCAGTGGCACCGCGAATTTATGCGCGACTGCATCGAGCCGTTGATGCTGCCCAAAGCGCAAGCACTGCTGGCCCAACACCGCGACGCAGGCGACACGCTGGTCATCATCACCGCCACTAACCGCGTGGTCACCGCCCCCATTGCCAAACGCTTGGGCGTGGAACATTTAATCGCCACCGAGTGCGAAATCGTCGATGGCCGCTACACCGGCCGCAGCGCCGACGTCCCGTGCTTTCGTGAAGGCAAGGTCACCCGCCTGACACGCTGGACAGAAGAAAACGGCTACACGCTCGAAGACAGTTACTTTTACAGTGACTCGATGAACGACTTGCCGTTGCTGGAACGTGTCACCCATCCAGTAGCCGTGGACCCGGACCCCAACCTGCTGGCCGAAGCCAAGAAACGCGGCTGGAAGGTAATGTCGTTGCGCGACTGAATGCAAAAGCCCCTCCTGGCAGAGGGGCTTGACGGGGTCAGGGCTCGTTTTAAACCGGCTTCGCGCCCATCAAACCTGCGATGGCGACAAAACAAATTGCGCAAAAAATAGCCAGCCCCAACGTGAAACGGGGGTGTTTGGCGACGCGCCCCAAACGCAGGCGATTGAGGCGTACCACCAGCCACACCCAACTCAGCGCACCCAGCAGGTATAAACAACTGCCCGCCAGCAGCCACAGTTGACTCAACGGCCAGCCCGCCAGATGCACCAGCCACCATCCGCTAACGGGTAATGCCAGCAAACACAGCCCCATCAATGCCCAGACAAAGCCCCAGGGGCGTCGTAACACGCCGCCCGACAGGTTTTTATCCCCGGCCCGGTAACGGCGAGTGACCACCACCAGCAACGCGATTGCGCAGACGAACAGCAGCAGCGTCGACACCCCATGCAACAGCTTCAACGCGGTGAAGGTTTCCATGTCATTGATTCCTTGAACGGTCCATTCAGCTTAGCGGCAATCAGCCAAGAAACAGCTGATAAGCCGGGTTATCACTTTCATCCCAATACGGGTAGCCGATGTCCGCCAATGCGGCAGGCACCAGATGGCGCTCGTCCGCAGGTACTTGCAGGCCCGCCATCACACGGCCATCAGCCGCGCCGTGGTTGCGGTAGTGGAACATTGAAATATTCCAACGCCCGCCCAACTTGTTGAGGAAGTTGAACAAGGCACCCGGGCGTTCCGGGAATTCGAAGCGGAACAGTTGCTCATCACTGACTTTATCGGCATGCCCGCCCACCATGTGGCGGATGTGCAATTTGGCCAGTTCGTTGTCAGTCAAGTCCACCACCGGGAAGCCCTGTTCCCGCAGGCTCGCCAGCAGGGCGCTGCGCGGATCATTGATCGGGTGTGTCTGCACGCCGACAAAAATATGCGCTTCGCGCCCGGTGTGGTAGCGGTAGTTGAATTCAGTGATCTGGCGCTTGCCGATGGCCTGACAGAACGCCTTGAAACTGCCGACTTCTTCAGGAATGGTCACCGCGATAATGGCTTCACGGCCTTCGCCCAGTTCGGCGCGTTCAGCGACATGGCGCAACCGGTCGAAATTGACGTTGGCACCCGAGTCGATGGCGACCAGCGTTTGCCCCTTCACGCCACGCTGTTCGACATATTTCTTGATCCCGGCCACGCCCAGCGCGCCGGCAGGTTCGGTGATCGAGCGGGTATCATCGAAGATATCCTTGATGGCTGCACAGATCTCGTCCGTGCTGACCGTGATGACTTCATCCACGTAGTCTTTGCAGATATCAAACGTATGCTGGCCAATCTGGCCGACGGCCACGCCGTCCGCAAAAATGCCCACGGTCGGCAATACCACACGCTCGCCAGCGGCCATGGCGACTTGCAGGCAGTTGGAATCGTCAGGTTCAACGCCAATGACCTTGATGTCCGGCCGCAAGTACTTCACGTACGCGGCAATCCCTGCAATCAGCCCGCCGCCGCCCACCGGCACAAAAATCGCGTCCAGTGGCGCCGGGTGCTGGCGCAGAATTTCCATCGCCACGGTGCCCTGCCCGGCGATGGTGTGCGGGTCATCGTAGGGGTGTACGTAGACGTAGCCTTTTTGTTCGACCAGTTGCAGCGAATACGCCAGCGCCTCGGGGAAGGAGTCGCCGTGCAGCACCACAATGCCGCCACGCGAGCGTACGCCTTCAATCTTGATCTCCGGCGTGGTTTTAGGCATGACGATGGTGGCCTTGACCCCCAATTTTTTGGCGGCCAGGGCCAAGCCCTGAGCGTGATTGCCTGCAGAGGCCGTGACCACGCCACACGCGCGCTCGGCGTCAGTGAGGTGCATCAACTTGTTATAAGCGCCACGAATCTTGAACGAGTACACCGGCTGCAGATCTTCGCGTTTAAGCCAAATCTGATTGCCCAACCGCTCGGTCAGCTGGTTGGCGGCTTGCAAGGGCGTTTCAACGGCCACGTCATAAACGCGCGAGTTGAGGATCTTCTTAACGTACTGTTCGAGCATCGGAAAGCGTCACTGTGCGAGTTAGCAGGGACCAAGGAGTCTACCCCAGCGTTTACGCGGCCGACCACACGAAATGGGAGGTTTATACAGACCCTCCCCCTGACCCTCTTCTAAAAGGGAGAGGGAACTGAACAGGCGTGCTCGCTGAGCCAGACAGCAGCGCAAGGGCAAAGGGTCGCACCCATTGTCAGACCACGCCCACAGTTTGGCGCTTGCCCGTATAATGCCGCCCTTCTGTTTCCCTTCCCGCCCCGGAGCCCGCATGACCCAGGATCAACTCAAACAGGCCGTCGCCCAGGCGGCTGTCGATTTCATCCTTCCAAAACTGGATGACAAGAGCATCGTCGGGGTCGGCACCGGCTCCACCGCTAACTGCTTCATCGACGCACTCGCCCAGCACAAGGGTGCGTTCGACGGCGCTGTCGCCAGCTCCGAAGCCACCGCCGCACGCCTCAAGGGCCACGGGATTCCGGTCTACGAGCTGAACACCGTCAGCGATCTGGAGTTCTACGTGGACGGCGCCGACGAAAGCGACGAAAACCTGAACCTGATCAAGGGCGGCGGTGCTGCCCTGACCCGCGAGAAAATCGTCGCTGCCGTTGCTAAAACCTTTATCTGCATTGCTGACGCCAGCAAGCTGGTGCCGGTTTTGGGTGCATTTGCGCTGCCAGTTGAAGTGATCCCGATGGCCCGCAGCCACGTGGCCCGCGAATTGGTCAAACTGGGCGGCGACCCGGTTTACCGTGAAGGCGTAATAACCGACAACGGCAACATCATCATTGACGTGTTCAACATGCAGATCACCAACCCGGTGGAGCTGGAGCGCCAAATCAATGCCATCGTCGGCGTGGTGACCAACGGTTTGTTCGCCGCACGACCTGCTGATTTGCTGTTGCTGGGCACGCCTGAAGGCGTAAAGACCCTGTCCAGGTAATTCCTCGGGCATGAAAAAGCCGACGCATGCGTCGGCTTTTTTGTGCGCGGTGGTTTATCCGCGCTTGTAAACGATTTCCTTGGTGTCACCGTCACAGGTGCCAACCACTTTGCCATTAGCCGAAGCGCCTTTGTCGACGATCTCCAGCGAATAATGTGGAACACCTTTGGCGTCAATCTTGGCGGCAATTTCGCTTTTCAGCTCACCGCAGTCTTTCGCAGCGAAAGCGGTGCTCGCCAGTGCCATCAAACCGACAGCCACTAAAATCTTCTTCATCCGTCACATCCCCTGTTAAAAACAAAAAGGGTGCGCCGCGCTTGCGCAACGTCGCACCCAGACGGTGTAGCGGAGTTTATGGCAAACGGCCAGCTCACAAGTTCAAAAGGTTTGCACGACTCAGCTGCTGGCGATACGGAATCCGACCTTGAGCGTCACCTGATAGTGCGCCACTTTGCCGTCCTTGATATGCCCGCGGGTCTCCAGCACTTCGAACCATTCCATGTGCTTGATGCTTTTGTTGGCCTCGGCCAGTGCATTACTGATGGCGTCTTCTATGCTGCTCGGGGACGAGCCTACCAGTTCGATTTTTTTGTAGGTGTGATGGTCAGACATAACGTTCTCCATTTGTCGTAAGTCAAAGCCTAGCAGCGAATGTGCTGAATACTTGGGAAGCGATGCAAAAGGAAAAGTTCAGGTTTACTGCACTTTCTGAAAACGCCGCAGTCGGACTTAACACACACAGTCACTCATCAATGCAGGAGAGCCCAAATGGCTAGCAATTCTTTACGTAAAGCCTCGTTGCAAAGTATGGAAGCTGAGATCGAGAGCCTGCTTAAGTCTCTGGAAAGCCTCAAGGATGATGCCTCGGAAGAGTCCAAAAAGACCCTCAAGGCACTCAAAGGCAATGCTGAGAATGCCCTCAAGCATTCCCGTCATCTGCTGAGCGAAACCTTTGAAGAAGTGAAAGACAAAACCCGCGAGACGGCCATCGCCACTCGTGAATACGCCCAAGAGCATCCCTACGCGACTGCGGGCGTTGCCATCGGCGCGCTGGGCCTGCTGGCCGCTTACCTGATGTGCAAACGCGGCAACTAAACCGCGTTACGCGCAAGCTCAGCCTTGAGCCATTGCGCCAGTTGCCGGGCGCGCCCATCTGCGGCGCGCTTGGGCAGCCATAACGCCAGTTGCGCCGGGGTTTCCCCGAAACCCCATGGCGCAATCAGGCGTCCTGCCTTCAGATCCTCCGTAACCAACGGCTCAGGGGCAATTGCCACGCCCAACCCGGCGACGGCGGCTTCCAGCAAGTAATACAAGTGCTCAAACCCTTGTCCGTATTTCAACGCAGTTGCGTCGAGTGCCTGCTGCTGCGCCCAACTCGGCCATGCCTGTGGCCTTGAGGTCGTATGCAATAAGGGTTCGTCCAGCAAGGCGCCCGGCGGCGCATTGCGCAATTGCTCATAACGGACGAAACGCGGGCTGAGCACCGGCCCGATACGTTCGCTGCCCAGTTCATACACCTGCATATCGGCAGGCCACGGCGGTTCAGCGAATACCAGCAGCGCGTCGAGACCCGGTTTACGAGGGTCCAGATCGCCTTCACCGGCTGACAGGTGCAAACGTAAATCCGGCAAATCGGCATTCAACCGACCCAGGCGCGGGATGAACCAGCGCGCCAGCAAACTTCCCGAACACCCCAGCACAAAGGGCGCGTCGACATGGCTTTGCGTGAGTTCACTGCATACGTTTCGTAAGCGATCAAACGCCTCGCTGCTGGCATCGCGCAGTCGCACACCGGCATCAGTCAACCTCAAACCGCGGCCTTCCTTGACGAACAGGCTGACGCCCAGGTGCTCTTCAAGAACTTTGAGTTGCCGACTGACGGCGCCGTGGGTGACGTTCAACTGCTCGGCCGCCTGACTCACGCTGTTCAGGCGGGCGGTGGCTTCAAAAGCACGCAGGGCATTTAAGGGAGGAAGGTCGCGGCTCATGGTATCTGTGAGTTTTCCTGACAGGTTGCAGCGATCTTATCGGTTTTCATCCCGGTCTGTCGCGCGTAGAGTCAGGCCCATCGACCTTCGTACCTTTTCAGCTGGAGCGTCCCATGACCCAATCCAATTTGCGTAGCGGCCCCGATGCCAATGGCCTGTTCGGTTCCTTCGGCGGCCGTTACGTGGCAGAAACCCTGATGCCGTTGATCCTTGAACTGGATCGTGAATACGAGCTGGCCAAGCACGACCCCGAATTCATTAAAGAGCTGGCCTACTTTCAGCGCGACTACGTGGGTCGCCCCAGCCCGCTGTACTACGCCGAACGCCTGACCGAATTCTGCGGCGGTGCAAAGATCTACCTCAAACGTGAAGAGCTGAACCACACCGGCGCGCACAAGATCAACAACTGCATCGGCCAGATTCTGCTGGCGCGGCGCATGGGCAAAAAACGCATCATTGCTGAAACCGGCGCCGGGATGCACGGCGTAGCCACCGCCACCGTAGCGGCGCGTTTCGGCCTGCAATGCGTGATTTACATGGGCACGACCGACATCGAACGCCAGCAGGCCAACGTGTTCCGCATGAAGCTGCTGGGCGCCGAAGTGATCCCGGTCGTGGCCGGCACCGGCACGCTCAAGGACGCCATGAACGAAGCCCTGCGTGACTGGGTGACCCATGTCGACAGCACGTTCTACCTGATCGGCACCGTGGCGGGCCCGCACCCGTACCCGGCGATGGTGCGGGATTTCCAGGCTGTAATCGGCAAGGAAACCCGTGACCAAATGCTGGCGCAGGAAGGCCGTCTTCCCGACAGCCTGGTGGCCTGCATCGGGGGCGGCTCCAATGCCATGGGCCTGTTCCACCCGTTCCTGGATGACACACAGGTTGAAATCATCGGCGTGGAAGCGGCCGGGTACGGCATCGACACCGGCAAACACGCGGCCAGCCTCAATGGCGGCGAGCCAGGCGTGTTGCACGGTAACCGTACCTTCCTGTTGCAAGACGACGACGGTCAGATTATCGACGCACACTCGATTTCTGCGGGTCTCGACTATCCCGGCATTGGCCCGGAACACGCGTGGTTACACGACATCGGTCGCGTTGAATACACCTCGGTCACTGACGACGAGGCCCTCGACGCGTTCCATAAATGCTGCCGCCTGGAAGGCATCATTCCCGCACTGGAAAGCGCCCACGCGCTGGCTGAAGTATTCAAGCGCGCGCCGACCCTGCCAGCCGATCACCTGATGGTGGTCAACTTGTCCGGCCGGGGCGACAAAGACATGCAAACCGTGATGCACCACATGGAACAATCCCAGCAGGAGAAACACTGATGAGCCGCCTGCAAACCCGCTTTGCTGAACTCAAGCAACAGAACCGCGCCGCATTGGTGACCTTCGTCACGGCGGGCGATCCTGACTACGCCACCTCGCTGGCCATTCTCAAAGGGCTGCCGGCGGCGGGGGCTGACGTGATCGAGTTGGGCATGCCGTTCACCGATCCGATGGCCGATGGCCCGGCCATTCAGTTGGCCAACATTCGCGCCCTCGGCGGCCATCAAAATTTGGCCAAAACCCTGCAAATGGTGCGCGAGTTCCGTGAAGGGAATAGCGATACGCCACTGGTGCTGATGGGTTACTTCAACCCGATCCACCATTACGGCGTGGCAAAATTCATTGCCGAAGCGAAGGAGTCGGGCGTTGACGGCATGATCGTGGTCGACATGCCGCCGGAGCACAACAGCGAGCTGTGCGACCCGGCACAAGCGGCGGGTCTGGACTTCATCCGCCTGACCACACCCACCACCGACGACGCACGCCTGCCCAAAGTACTGACCGGCAGTTCGGGTTTTGTGTATTACGTATCGGTGGCGGGTGTGACCGGCGCCGGCTCAGCGACCACCGACCAGGTGAGTGAAGCGATTGAGCGTCTGCGTCGGCACACTGATTTGCCAATCAGTGTCGGGTTTGGCATTCGCACCCCGGAACAGGCGGCCGCCATTGCCCGTTTGGCCGATGGCGTGGTTGTCGGGTCGGCGCTGATCGACAAGATCGAAAATGCCGCCACACCTGAGCAGGCCGTGGATGGCGTGCTGAGCCTGTGCGCAGCGTTGGCTGAAGGTGTTCGCAAAGCCCGCGGCTGACCGGGACAAACCTGCTGGCAGGTTGTGCCAGCAGGTCATCGGACGGATTACCGCTTGTTGAGCACCCTTGCCAGACGGTCTCCCCCTTGCTGGATCACCGCCACCAGCACCACCAGCAACACAATCACGGTGAGCATCACTTGCGTGTCAAAGCGCTGGTAGCCATACCGATAGGCAATGTCACCCAGCCCGCCCGCACCGATGGCACCTGCCATGGCGGAGGAATTGATCATGGTCACCAGGGTGATGGTGAATCCGCCGACGATGCCGGGTAATGCTTCAGGCAGCAGGACATGCCAAATGATGTGATGGCGTTTACAGCCCATGGCTTGTGCCGCCTCGATCAGGCCGTGGTCCACTTCACGCAAGCTGACTTCTGCAATCCGCGCAAAGAACGGGGTCGCGGCGATGGTCAGTGGCACAACGGCCGCCCACACGCCGTACGTCGTACCGACAATCAGCCGGGTGAAAGGGATCAGCGCCACCATCAGAATCAAAAACGGGATGGAGCGAAACAGGTTCACGAACGCGCCCAACGCTTTATTCAGCGCGGGCGCCTGATAAATGCCGCCCTTGTCGCTGGTCACCAGAATCACGGCCAGTGGAATGCCCAGCACGAGCGCGATCAACGACGACACGCCGACCATCAGGAAGGTGTCGATCACCCCCTGCCACAAACGATCAAATGCCATAACCGACCACCTCGACCTGTTGTGCCCAATGTTGAGCGCGTTTACGCAATTCCTCTGCGCCCAGTGATACACCGCTGACACTGAGCAGCAGTTGCCCCAGCGCATGGCCCTGAATCTGCTCAACCCCGCCATGCAGCAAGCGCACCTGGCCGCCGAGTGCAGCAAACAAGGCGCCAAGGTCAGGCTCCTGCGCCTGCTGGCCCGTAAATCGCAGGCGCAGGATCACATCCGATTGCGCCGACACGGGTTGCGCGCTAATGCGCGCCTGCAAGCCTTCGGGCAACGCATCCTGTAGCGGTGCGAGCAGGGTTTTGCTGACCTCGTGCTGCGGGTTGCCAAACACTTGCCACACAGGGCCCTGCTCAACGATTCGTCCTTGTTCCAGCACCACCACCCGATGGCAGATGTCGCGAATCACCGCCATCTCATGGGTGATAAGTACGATGGTCAACCCAAGCCGCTGATTGATTTCGCGCAACAAGCCGAGGATCGATTGGGTGGTTTCGGGATCAAGTGCCGACGTGGCTTCGTCGCACAATAAAATGGCAGGGTTATGCACCAATGCGCGGGCAATGCCTACGCGCTGTTTCTGCCCACCGGACAGCTGCGCCGGGTAAGCCGTGTGCTTGCCTTGCAGGCCCACCAGCGCCAGCAGCTCGCGGACTTTTTGCTCACGTTGCAATTTGGGAACGCCAGCCACTTTCAGCGGCAGCTCCACGTTCTGCCACACGGTCTTGGCGGACATCAGGTTGAAGTGCTGGAAGATCATGCCGATCTGCCTGCGCAACGCCACCAGCGCGTTTTCATCAAACCCGCCAATGTCGACCTGATCAATCAGCACGCGGCCGCTGCTGGGCTGTTCAAGGCGGTTGATGGTGCGAATCAACGACGATTTACCCGCACCACTGCGGCCGATGATGCCGAAGATCTCCCCGCGTTGAATCGCCAGGTCGATGCCCTTGAGCGCATCCACCGGGCCTTGGCGTCCGTCATAGGTTTTGCCCACGCCGATAAAACGCACATGGGCGCGGCTTAATTCAGGGTGCAATTGAGTCTGGGTCGCACTGGGCGGCTGGACGTCGAGCCGCCCCGTGCGAGCAATGGCCACGCTCATGATCAGCCTCCCCAGCCCGGCTGGTACAAGGTGCCGTAGGTTTCATCCAGCGAGGCCTTGACCACCGGCGAGTGCTGATAAATGTCCACGAATTTGGCGATGCGCGGATCGTCCTTGTTCTGCGGTTTGATGACGAACTGAATCACGTACTCCGGGTGATCGAGGCCATCAAACAGCAGGGCGGATTGTGCATCGAACGTTTTGGCCAGACGGATGTAAGCCGGATATCCCTGGACCAAATCGGCGTCATCGTACGCGCGCACCAGTTGCACGGCCTCGACTTGCAAAATATTGATTTTTTTCGGGTTGGCGGTGATGTCGGCTTCGGTGGCTTTGTAACCGACACCCGGTTTGAGCGTAATCAATCCCGCCTTGGCCAGTAACTGCAGACCGCGACCGCTGTTGATCGGGTCATTGGCGATCGCCACTGTGGCACCTGCGGGTAGGGCTTCGAGGCTTTTGTACTTTTTGGAGTACAAACCGATGTTGTTGATGATCCCCGGTTTGAACGGCACCAGATCACTGCCGGATGCTGCGTTGGCGTTTTCCAGAAATGGAATGTGCTGGAAATAGTTAATGTCGATATCGCCCGCGGCCAGTGCGGTGTTGGGCACGATCCAGTCCGTGAACTCTACCAGCTCCACCTTCAGACCCTGTTTGTCAGCTTCAGCGACGGCTTTTTCCAGCGGCATGGCAAAAGCGGCCGTCGTGCCGACCTTGAGCGGGCTATCGGCGGCGTGGGTAAATCCGCTGAGCAGACCGAGGGCTAACACCAGTGCGTTGACTGGGTGAGTGATGTGTTTTTTATTCATGGGTAGGTTCCAGTCAGGGGGTGAAATTCAGTGACGCTGCTTCAAGCGCTGTGGCGGTAACCCGCGCCGGTGTGGCGTTGGGGCAGGTGCGCATCGCCTTCGGTAAACAGTTTTTGACGCAGGCTGCCGTGGTCGTAGGCCGTCTTGTACGAACCCCGGCGCTGCAGTTCGGGAATCACCCACTCGATGAAGTCCTCGTAGCTTTCGGGAGTGACAATGCGGGTCAGGTTGAAGCCGTCCAGGCCGGTTTCAGCAATCCAGGATTCCAGCTCATCGGCTACTTGTTCCGGTGAACCCACCACGGTCATGTAGCGACCGCCCAGCGCATGCTGTTCGAGCAGTTTGCGACGTGTCCAATCGTTGTTTTGCAGCACCTGGGTGGCGGACTGAATGGCGTTGCTCTTGACGTACTGGATCGGTTCGTCCAGTTCGTAGTCCGAGAAGTCGATGCCCGTGGAGCTGGAGAAATGCGCCACACCGGCTTCGGCGCTGGCAAAGCTCAGGTATTCCTCGCGTTTGGCGCGCGCCTGTTGCTCAGTCGGCGCGACGATCACGTTGAGCCCCATGAACACCTTGATGTCATCCGGGTTGCGCCCGGCCGCCTCGGCGCTGGCACGCACTTTATCGACCTGCTGCCGGGTCGCCGCTTTGGTCTGACCGCTGATGAACACGCATTCAGCGTGGCGTCCGGCGAAGGCCAGACCACGATCGGAGCTGCCTGCCTGAAACAGCACCGGCGTGCGCTGGGGCGAGGGCTCGCACAAGTGATAGCCCTCCACCTGATAGAACTCGCCGTGGTGCTTCACCTTGTGCACCTTCTCCGGCCGGGCATAGATGCGCTGCGCCGGATCGTTAATCACCGCGCCGTCTTCCCAACTGCCTTCCCACAGTTTGTAGAGCACCTCAAGGTATTCGTCGGCCTGGTCATAACGGCGGTCATGCTCAACTTGTTCCTTCAACCCCATCGCCTTGGCAGCGCTGTCGAGGTAGCCGGTCACAATGTTCCAGCCCACCCGGCCGCGACTCAGGTGGTCCAGTGTCGACATGCGACGTGCGAATAAATACGGCGGCTCGTAAGTCAGATTCGCCGTCAGGCCAAAACCAAGGTGCCTGGTCACCGCTGCCATCGCTGAAACCAATAACAAAGGGTCATTGACCGGCAATTGAATCGACTCTTTGAGCGGCACATCCACCGACTGCTGATATACGTCGTACACGCCGACGATGTCCGCAATAAACAGGCCGTCAAAAAGCCCGCGCTCCAGCAACTGCGCCAGTTCTGTCCAGTACTGGAGGGTATTGAATTGAGTGGAGTTATCCCGCGGATGCGTCCACAGCCCATGGTTGATATGGCCAATGCAATTCATGTTGAAGGCATTGAGCAGGATTTTCCTCTTGGCCATCAGATGGTCCCCCGCAGTGGTGGGTTTTCATCATTGAGGTAGTAATTGCCCACAGCGTGATACTTCCAGCGCACCGGATCATGCAGGGTGTGCACCCGGGCGTTACGCCAGTGGCGGTCCAGCCCGTGCTCGGCCAGGGTTGCCTGGCTACCCGCCAGTTCAAACAACGTACTGCCGGCGGCCAGGGAAATCTCCGTGCTCAAGGCGCGCACCTCGGCCACGGCGATAGATGCGGCGGCCACTGTCTGCGCGTTCGGGTTGGCCTGGGCAATATCAAGGAACTCCCCGGCCCGCTCCAGCAGGGCTTCGGTTGCACTCAGGCGCACGCTCAGGTGACCAAAACTTTTGAGGGTCAACGGGTCTTCGCTGGCGATGTCGGTGGTGGCGTCAATCCACGGGCGGGTTTTGGTGCGCACAAAGTGCAACGCGTCTTCATAAGCTGCCCGTGCAATACCGGTGTCGATGGCCGCATGAAGGATCTGCGCCAGAGGGCCAACCGTCGTCGGACGTTCGAAAGCGCTTTGGAACGGAATCACGTCTTCAGCGGCCACAAACACGTTGTCGAACACCACCGAACCACTGCCAGTGGTGCGCTGGCCGAAGCCACTCCAGTCATCAATCACGGTCAGTCCATCGCTGTCACGTGGCACAAACGCCAGATGCTGCACACCGTCGTCATCGACGACAGAGGTCGGGATGCGCTGCGCATACAGCGCGCCCGTGGCGTAAAACTTGCGCCCGGTAATGCGGAAACCATGCTCGGCCTTGGCCAGATGAGTGGTGCGCTCATGGGCGTTTTTGGTACCCAGCTCTGCCAGCGCATTGCCGAAACGCTTGCCCGCGAGGACCTCTTCGTAGAAACGCTGCTGTTGCTGCGGCCGACCATTTACACGCAGGACTTCAAGTGCATAAAAATGGTTTTGCGGGATTTGCCCGAGCGAGCTGTCGGCAGCCGAAATCAAGGCAATCACGCTGGCCAGCGTGGTCGTTGAAACCCCCGCGCCGCCATAGGCTTTGGGCACGGAAATGCCCCACAGGCCGGTGCGGGAAAACAGTTCGAGTTCATCGTGCGGCAAGCGCCGTTCGCGGTCGCGCAGGGCGCTGTCGCGCTTCAGGATGGTAGCCAGCTCACGCGCTACGCTCAGGGCCTCGGTGTCGCTGCGCAGCACCGGGACCTGTTGGGATGTCAGTGACATGGTTCTCTCCAGCGTCAGATCCAGGAATGCCGGGCAGGCAAGGTGCCGTTCAGGCGGTAGGCGCCGATGGCGTGGTATTTCCAGCGCACGGGGTCGTGTAGCGTGTGAACGCGGGCGTTACGCCAATGCCGGTCAAGGTTGAACTCCGCCAGGGTGGCGCGGCTGCCGGATAGCTCGAAGAGCTTTTCGCTGGCCAATAACGAGAGTTCGGTGCTCAGGACTTTGGCTTCGGCCACGGCAATTGAGGCCCGAGCGGCTGCCTGAGCGTCGACGGGGGAGGCGCTGACGTCATCCAGCACGCGTGCGGCCTTACGCAGCAGCGCTTCGGCGGCATGCAACTCAATGCTGAGCTTGCCAATGTCAGCGACCACATACGGATCATCGCTGTTGCGCTCAACGTTGGCGTCAATCCACGGGCGAGAGCGTTCGCGTACGAAACGGATAGTGTCGGCAATGGCTTCGCGGGCGATGCCCAGGTCAATGGCCGCCTGAACCAGCTGCGACACCGCGCCTTGAATATTCGGGCTTTCGTTAATGCGCCAGTTGTCGACCACCAGGTCAGCGTCAACGCGCACATTGTTGAGCAGCACGGTGCCACTGGCGGTCGTGCGTTGACCAAAGCCTGACCAGTCGTCCACCACGCGTAAACCCGGCGTTGCACGCGGCACAAAGGCAATGACTTGCTTGCCTTCGTCGTTTAGCGCTTTGACGGCAATCCAGTGGGCAAACCACGCGCCGGTCGAGTAAAACTTCTGACCGTTGATAACGAACGCATCACCCTCAGCCGTGATTCGCGCTTTGAGGTCGAGGGTATTTTTACTGCCGCGCTCCGGGCCGGCATTCCCGATGCGCCCCCCCTTCAGCACGCGACTAAACAGCTGCTCTTTTTGAGCCTGAGTTGCCGTATTCAGCACCAGGTTCAGGATTCCGACCTGATTTTGCGGGATCTGCCCGAGTGCCGGGTCGGCTGCCGAGATGATCGCAAAGACTTCGGCCAAGGTGACATAAGACACCTGAGGGCCGCCAAACTCGCGGGGAATGGTAATACTGCCCAAACCACTTTGGGTGAACGCCTCGATCTGGGACCACGGCAGTTGGCGTTGCCGGTCACGCTTGGCAGCCTGTTCGCGGGCCACCGCAGCCAGGGCGTGCGCAGCTTCAAGGGCTTCATTATCCGTACGCAGAATGTGCGCAGATAACAACAAAGGCGCGACGTCCTGGTCGCTGTGCAAATGTGCATTAGCCAAATCAGACATTAGTACCGCTCCTTGGCTGCACCCAATGCCCTGGCGTTACGCACAAGGGTGATTGTGTTACTGACCATACCTACCTCGCATCTCATGGGAGCGCCATTCAAACGGCGCGGGTAATCACTAGAGAGTCCGGTGGTCCGGTCTATATACCCTAATCGAGTATAAAAATTTTAAACACTAACTTTTAGGAATATGGATAGATGTTTCTCACATCCTTTTTTCTTATTTCCTACGGCGTTGTGCCGTCTATTCTCGCCAATTAGGCCTCGGCTCGGCTGCGCGCAACAGCTCGCGGGGTGCAGGGTTAACGTAACGTTTGTTGGCGCCGACCTTGATGCTGCGAGGAGGCGCCCAGCGCGAGTTGTTGCCGACGCGATCAATCACGCAATAGGTGATTTCCAGCTTCGGGTCTTCTCCGGCCTCCTGAATGATCTCGGGCGCCACGAATACGTTGACGGGTTTACCAATATCCATCACACGCAATTTGGGCACATCCATGCGAATGTCGCCCCACATCAGCGTGATGGCGTCTTCGACTGCCATGTTGGGATAAGGCTCGATGGTCAGCGGCACCCCACGCTTCATTTGACTTGGGTTGATCCCATAGCGCTGGATCGGATCAGGAATGGTCACGGGCGCCAATCCCTGATTTTCCTCACCGATGGCCTTTCCGCCTGGCGAATCCAGCTTTACCAAGACTTTGAGTTGAGTGGAAAGTGCAGGGCTGCTGCCGATATGCATGACGCGATAATAAAGCCGGGACGTACCGTTCTGAATGAAACTCTCAGGCACTCTAAGCTGGCAGGGCTGCCCCACATCCAACTTGCCAACTTGCTGGGAAGTTACATAACAGCCATCCCAGAACAACTCGATCAGGTCGCCCTCCTCCATATTTGGATAAGGCAGTATTGTAATGAACAACTGCTCGGCGGCTAACGCACAAATAGTGTTTTTATTAGTTTGATAAAGGGTGGGCGCCGCGAGCTTTTGAGTGTGCGAGGTGAACGGCATATAGAAACTCCATAATCATTTATTAAGTACATAACCGCGTACGCCAGAGCATTTACATGCCTGACAGGGAGGCAAGCAACGGATGTCGTTAGCCCTGAATTCGTGTGATTGTCGCGAACTCGATCACCCCTGCAGTCGGCGCAATCGATAGTAAGTACATGCACTGGCAATCTTTTTATTAGATAAGAGGCTAAGAAGGTGGGTGTCAAGTTAGAACTAAACGAATACACATGTCTTCGCGCTATTCGGAAAGATCCTACTTACGAAACGCTTCTGTCACTAGAAGTGTGCATGTGTAAGTTTAAAATCTACACATATGTAATGTGCGCTCGCACAAGTTTTAGTGTTCTAAAGCACAGTTAACATATTAGCCGCTTTAAATACTTTTCCGGATGTATCGCTTTTTTGTTATCGCGCGTATTTACAGACAATTCCTACATCGGCTTGAACATAGACCGCCGGGACGGTCTGAGTTCATGTTGGGCGAGCCACTCTAATATGGCGATACGCCATAGCTGAGTTTTTTTCGGCTTCCCTCTAAGCTGGTAGGCCACAGCTGAAATTTTTGTCAAAAATTTCACATGTAATATGGATAATCCCTACGCGAGAAAACCGTCTCTGCCGCCTGTTTGTATTATTTAGACGTAGCAAAAAATTCTGGAAGAGCACACCAATGCCCACCGATCCTCAGCAAAATCCGCCCGCCAGTCGAGCTTCCCGCTTTGTCTTGCGCTGGTATTACTGGCTTTTATTATTGGCAGTTTTGCTCTACGGCCTGATGATAGCGATGCACTGGGACGATCGTGGCGCGTTATGGGTGCTGGAGCGGTTTGAGAGCAAGACAGAACAGAATGAAAGCGTCTGGCTGCCTGATTACACGGCGGTCATCGATGCCAAAGTGTTGCCCGGCATGGAAAAAGATGAAGCGTCTGACCTTGCGTATTCGCCACTCACAAAGACGTTGTTTTCGGTCATGGGGAAAAACCCGTTTTTGGTCGAGTTAACCCTTGAGGGTGAGGTGTTGCGCAAGATCCCATTGGAGGGCTGGAATAACCCGGAAGGGCTGACCGTGATGGAAAACGGGTTGCTGGCGATCGTTGATGAACGCATGCACTCACTGTCACTTGTGAAGGTCGACGCCAATACCAAGCGCTTGAACATCGCTGATTTCCCGCAGTACGAACTGGGGCTTTCAAAGAATCAGAACAAGGCCTTTGAAGCCATTGCCTGGGACCCGCGCCGCCAACAATTGCTGTTGGGCGAAGAGCGACCACCCGCCATGTTCACGTGGAAAAGCGATGGCAGCCAGGTGCTCAGGGGTGACAAGCAAAAAGTAATCAGCGATGAGCTGGATCTGCGCAACCTTTCGGCTTTGAGCGTTGATCCGCGCACAGGTCATACGCTGGTGCTGTCAGCCGATTCGCACATGTTGCTCGAACTGGATGAGCAGGGTCAGCAAGTCAGTTTCATGACCCTGCTCGGCGGCTTCAATGGCTTGAAAGACACAATTCCTCGTGCTGAAGGCGTCGCCATTGATGAACATGGGACTCTGTACATGGTGAGTGAACCCAACCTGTTTTATCGCTTTGAGAAAACGAAGAAATAACCTATTGCTGCGTAGGATTTTTCTGTGAGGCGTCAGCGACCATTGTGGATTAAGGTTTAATTCATACAGCCGTGGTATTTACACGGCCTGATCTGATTTGAGTCCGCCCCCCATGCGCTGCACCCGCCGCACTACCGTTTTTATTATTAGCCTCATGATTGTGGTGTTCGTGGCCGCAGGCTTTGCTGCGCAGCACTTTCGCCTGTTTGAGCGAACATGGTTCAACGCCCGCCAACTGTGGGAACCGGTTGATCCGAATAGCATCAACCTGGGTGAGTATCAGGCCGTGCTTCAGGGCCAGAAGATTGATGGCCTTGAGGATGACGTATCGGCACTCACCTACGACCCGGTGCGCAAAAGCCTGTTCACGGTCACCAACAAGCAAGCCGAGTTGGTGGAGCTGTCGCTGGATGGGCGAATTTTGCGACGTATCCCGTTAATCGGTTTTGGGGATGCAGAGGCAGTGGAGTTCATTGGTCCGGATACCTACGTCATTACCGATGAGCGCCAGCAGCGTTTGATCAAAGTCCATGTGGATGACAACACCCACGTACTGGACGCCGCTGATGCAGAACAGCTGACGCTGGGCATCAACCTGTCGGGTAATAAAGGGTTTGAAGGGCTGGCGTACGACTCGGCGGGCAAGCGTCTGTTTGTGGCTAAAGAGCGTGATCCTATGCTGATCTACGAAGTGCGCGGCTTTCCTCAGTCCAATCCCCAGCAGCCGTATGCAACCCACGTGGTAAACAACCCGCGCCGCGATTCCCGACTGTTCGTGCGCGACTTGTCGAGCCTGCAATTCGATGAACGTAGCGGCCACTTGCTGGCGCTGTCTGACGAGTCGAAGCTGTTGATCGAACTGGACGTAGAAGGACGCCCTATCAGCATGTTGTCCCTGAAGAAAGGACGGCATGGCTTGAAGAAATCGGTCCCGCAAGCTGAAGGCATCGCGATGGATGATGAAGGCACGGTATACGTGGTCAGTGAGCCGAATCTGTTTTACGTATTTAAAAAGCCCTCGGCCGATCAGTGATCGGCTGAAACAGGTGCTGTGCGCTTGGGCAGGAACGGCGGCAAATACAGCGCCAGATATGCCTCGAAAACCCGCATGCCCTCTTCGGCCATACGCGGCGTAATGCTGCCATGAAGCTGGATGGAACGTGCATACACGCGATCCCCCAATTCCATCGCCAAGGTAAAGACGTCTACATCGTCGGGCAGGGCTGGCAGTTCGAAATGCCGGGAAAAGACGGTGTGGAGCAGTTGGCCCAGTTCCAGGTCGTGTTGGCGGTCGGCCTGAGTGACTTCAGTCAAACCATGTTGCGCCAGAATCAGCTGTCGCGCGGCCGCATCCTCGTTGTAAATCCTCAGCATGCGTTGCTCCAGCACACGCGCTAAATCGTGCCAGCCGTGCAGTTGTGCATGTTCGACAGGGGCTTGCAGGCAGCCACGGAAGGCCGCATGCACATCACTGGTGAGGGCTTCGAGCAACCCCGGCACACTGGAGAAAAAATGGTAGACCGAGGACGGAGGAATGTGCGCCCGCTCTGCCACGCTGTAAATGGACAAACTGGCCACCCCTTCGGTGGCAAGCAACGTGCGGGCGGCATCGAGTATTGCCTCAATCCGACCCTGGCTACGTGCGCGGGCCTTGCGAGGTGTTGCGCGTGAGGCGGCGGGACGCGTCATGGGTGTCTCCTGCGGGGCAGCAGGCATTGTACGAGCCGTATGAGCAGTTAGCCACTGACCCTCACCGTGCGTGGGCTAACCGGCTGGACCGAATGTGAGTCCGTGGGAAACATCAACTGAAAAGTCGCTATCTGCGCCTGCGACACCTCTACGGGAGTCTTCAAGAGATGCCAGCGGACCTTCTCAATGCAGGTTGGGTCAGGTAAGGCCCTTTTGTATACAAAGTAGTCGCGTTGAGCCGGCAGAAACTGTTCCACATTGAAATGCCCCAGCACGTAGGCATCGTCCTTGTGTCGAGGCATCACCCCCAATAACTGGGCCAGGCCGTTGTTTTCTTTTCCTTGCTCGAACTGAATGGCAATCACCGCCAGCGCACCTTTTTCATCGCGATGAACAAGGTGCGCAACCAGTGGGTAAATCCGGCCCTGAATGTGCTCTGCGCTGGGTGTATGAAAATGCAACTGCACAAATTCGTAGACTTTATTGCCTAACCTGAACTCACCTTTGGTGTCTGTAAGCACTTCCAGACTGTGGCCGTTATGCCTCACAGTGGCAGGCCCCGGGAGATAGCGGGTCTTCAATGCCGGCAAGTCGGCAAGCACCGCGCGCTCAATATTGATGGGCGCCTGCTGCTCCCCGGCGTTACACAACGCGTATTTTGGGTCCAACGCTGCCAAATTTTCGGCCAAGGCAGAGTGATAGACCAGCAACGCCAGTAACAAAATAAGCGCAGCCAAGCGGTGATGTTTGAGAGCTGAACGCTTCAAGACAAGATGCATAAAAAGGCAGTCCGATAAAGGTCATGGAGCGCCATACGTGAGGCTCAACAAGTCGATCATCTTGGGAGCTTCAGATGCATTTATATGTAGGATTTATCCTGTTGCTCATCAGAAAAAGCCTGAATAACCGAAAGAAATGACCATAAAAAACGCCGCGGGCTTGGGAGCCGGCGGCGTCTTTATAAAGCACGGACCGTTTACACGGTGTGCAAGTACCAGTTGTATTCGAGATCGGAGATGGAGTGTTCAAACTCTTCCAGCTCACTCTCCTTGCAGGCCACAAAAATATCGATGTATTTCGGGTCGATGTATTTGGCCATGACTTCGCTGTCGTCCAGCTCGCGCAGGGCATCACGCAAGTTGTTGGGCAGGCTTTGCTCGTTCTGCTCGTAGCTGTTGCCTTCGACCGGTGCACCCGGCTCGATTTTGTTGGTCAGGCCGTGGTGAACACCGGCCAGAACAGACGCCATCAACAGATACGGGTTGGCATCGGCACCCGCAACCCGGTGCTCAATACGCACAGCGTCGGACGAACCGGTCGGAACGCGGATCGCAACCGTGCGGTTGTCCAGCCCCCAGCACGGCGAATTCGGCACGTAGAACTGTGCGCCGAAACGACGGTAGGAGTTAACGTTAGGGCAAAGGAACGCCATTTGGGCGGGCAGGGTCTCCAGCACACCGCCGATTGCATGGCGCAATGCGGCGTTCTGCTCGGGATCCTCGCTGGCAAAAATGTTCTTGCCGTCTTTGTCCAGAATCGAAATATGTACATGCAACCCGTTACCCGCCTGGCCCGGATAAGGCTTGGCCATGAACGTGGTGTCCATCTCATGGTCGTAGGCGATGTTTTTGATCAGGCGCTTGAGCAATACCGCGTAGTCGCAAGCCTTAATCGGGTCGGCAACGTGGTGAAGGTTCACTTCGAACTGAGCCGGGGCGCTTTCTTTAACAATGGCGTCAGCCGGGATGCCTTGCTCTTTCGCACCTTCCAGAATGTCTTGGAGGCAATCGACGTACTCGTCGAGGTCGTCGATCAGGTACACCTGTGTCGAATGCGGGCGTTTGCCAGAAATTGGCGAGCGCGGAGGTTGCGGACGACCGTTCACGTTCTCCTGGTCAATCAGGTAGAACTCCAGCTCGAACGCGGCGCAAATGGTCAGGCCCAGATCGTCAAATTTGGTCACCACTTGACGCAATACTTCACGCGGATCGGCGAAGAAAGGTTCACCTTCAAGTTCGTGCATGGTCATCAGCAGTTGCGCGGTTGGGCGCTTTTGCCATGGTTCATTGCACAGGGTGTCAGGGATTGGATAACAGATTCGGTCTGCGTCACCGATGTCCAGACCCAAACCGGTGCTTTCCACCGTCGAGCCATTGATATCCAGGGCAAATAAAGAGGCTGGCAGGTTGATGCCTTTCTCGTAAACCTTGTGGAGGCTGGTGCGTTCAATGCGCTTGCCGCGCACTACACCATTCATATCCGCAATTAGAAGGTCAACGTACAGAACCTCAGGATGTTCCTTAAGGAACGCGTTCGCTTCATTCAGCTGAACGGCACGCGGGGGTACCGACATGATGCAACACCTTTGTTGTTAAAAATATCAATCATTGAGCGCTACGGGTTTCAGTCAACCCGAACGGCATACCGAAGTCAAGCAGCCTGTTTTTCGCCCTAAAAAAGCGCCGAAAGGCCATTTTTGACGCTTTTTAGGGCGTCATTTATCCAAAAAAAACTGTGCCGCCCGCAGGCTTGAGCGGGCCGTGTTGTATTTTTTACGGGGGTGTTGTGTAAAAAAATGAACAAGGCTAAGCTCGATTCAAACCCATAACAGCAATAATACCGGGGTGTTACATGTCACGCCTGCCGTTAATCGGCGTCACCGCCTGCACCAAGCAGATCGGTTTGCATCCTTATCACATTACCGGTGACAAGTACGTGCGAGCTGTTGCGGTAGCAGCCAAAGGCTTGCCTCTGATCGTTCCGTCGTTGGCGGAGCTTATTGATCCGACCGATATTCTTGACGGTCTGGATGGCCTGCTATTTACCGGGTCACCCTCCAATATCGAACCTCATTTGTATCACGGCCCGGCCAGTGCCCCTGGCACGCTGCATGACGCTGACCGTGACCGCACCACCCTGCCCTTGATCCGTGCCGCATTGGCAGCGGGCGTACCCGTGCTCGGCATTTGCCGCGGGTTTCAGGAGTTGAATGTAGCCCTCGGCGGCTCGCTTCACCAGAAACTCCACGAAGTCGACGGTTTCATCGAGCACCGTGAAGACCCCAGCGCCCCCGTTGACGTGCAATACGCCCCTAGCCACGCCATGCACGTTCAGCCCGGCGGCGTATTGGCCGGCCTGGGCGTACCCGCCGAGTTCGAAGTCAACTCCATTCACACCCAAGGCATTGACCATCTGGCCCCGTGTTTGCGGGTTGAAGCCACTGCTCCGGACGGTCTGGTAGAAGCGGTTTCGGTCGAAGGCGGCAAGGCTTTTGCTTTAGCGGTTCAGTGGCACCCCGAATGGCAGGTAAGCTCTAACCCGATTTACCTCGCCATCTTCCAGGCATTTGGAGATGCCTGCAGACGGCGCGCAACACAACGCGACGCCGATGCGTCAGTAAACGCCTGACTTATTCAAGTCAGGAAACTCAGCCCAGAGGCATTTATGAGTAACAACCTCGACCAGCTCACCGATTGGTTGAAAGACCACAAGATCACAGAAGTCGAATGCATGATCGCCGACCTTACCGGGATTACTCGCGGCAAGATCTCGCCGACCAACAAGTTCATTGCCGAAAAAGGCATGCGCCTGCCCGAGAGCGTATTGCTGCAGACCGTAACGGGCGACTACGTCGAAGACGACATCTATTACGAACTCCTCGATCCGGCCGACATTGATATGGTCTGCCGGCCCGACGAGAACGCCGTATTTCTCGTGCCTTGGGCGATTGAGCCTACGGCCCAGGTGATTCACGACACCTACGACAAGCAAGGCAACCCGATTGAGTTGTCGCCGCGCAACGTGCTGAAAAAGGTGCTCAAACTCTACGCCGACCACGGCTGGCAGCCCATCGTGGCGCCGGAGATGGAGTTTTACCTGACCAAGCGCAGCGACGACCCGGACTACCCGCTGCAACCGCCAGTCGGTCGCTCTGGCCGCCCGGAAACAGGTCGCCAGTCCTTCTCTATAGAAGCCGCCAACGAATTCGATCCGCTGTTCGAAGATGTTTACGACTGGTGCGAACTTCAAGAGCTGGATCTGGACACCTTGATCCATGAAGACGGCACCGCGCAGATGGAAATCAACTTCCGTCATGGTGACGCGTTGTCGCTGGCCGACCAGATTCTGGTGTTCAAGCGCACCATGCGCGAAGCTGCGCTCAAGCACGACGTGGCCGCTACCTTCATGGCCAAGCCCATGACGGGCGAGCCTGGCAGCGCCATGCATTTACACCAGAGCATCATCGACATCGCAACCGGCAAAAACGTCTTCTCCAATGAAGACGGCACCATGAGCCAGCTGTTCCTCAATCACATCGGGGGCCTGCAGAAGTTCATTCCAGAGCTGCTGCCGCTATTTGCACCGAATGTGAACTCCTTCCGTCGCTTCTTGCCTGACACGTCGGCACCCGTGAACGTGGAATGGGGTGAAGAGAACCGGACCGTGGGTCTGCGGGTACCGGACGCCGGCCCGCAAAACCGTCGGGTCGAGAACCGCCTGCCGGGCGCCGACGCCAATCCGTACCTGGCGATTGCTGCCAGCTTGCTGTGCGGCTACATCGGCATGGTCGAAGGCGTTAACCCGAGCGCGCCTGTTGTCGGCCGCGGGTATGAGCGCCGCAACCTGCGTCTGCCGTTGACCATTGAGGACGCTCTTGAGCGCATGGAAAACAGCAAGACCATCGAGAAGTACCTGGGTACCAAGTTCATCACCGGCTACGTGGCTGTAAAACGTGCCGAGCATGAAAACTTCAAGCGCGTCATCAGTTCGTGGGAGCGGGAATTCCTGCTGTTCGCCGTCTGACACGCCGGGGCCGCGCTTGGGAAGCGCGGCTCCCCACTGAATAAAGGAGAGCCGTATGACCAACAAGAACCCGCAAACCCGCGAATGGCAAAACCTCAGTAACGATCACCACCTCGCGCCATTCAGCGACTTTAAACAGTTGAAAGAAGTCGGACCGCGCATCATCACTCACGCCAAGGGCGTGTACCTGTGGGACAGCGAAGGTCACAAGATTCTCGACGGCATGGCCGGCCTGTGGTGTGTAGCCATCGGTTACGGGCGTGACGAGCTGGCCGACGCTGCCAGCAAACAAATGCGCGAACTGCCTTACTACAACCTGTTTTTCATGACTGCGCACCCGCCGGTGCTTGAGCTGTCGAAAGTCATTGCCGAGATTGCGCCTGAAGGCATGAACCACGTGTTCTTCACTGGCTCCGGTTCCGAAGGCAACGACACCATGTTGCGCATGGTCCGCCACTACTGGGCGATCAAGGGCAAACCGAACAAGAAGGTCATCATTAGCCGCAAAAACGGCTACCACGGTTCGACCGTGGCCGGTGCAAGCCTGGGCGGCATGACCTACATGCACGAACAGGGCGACTTGCCGATCCCGGGCATCACCCACATCCCGCAGCCTTACTGGTTCGGCGAAGGCGGTGACATGTCGCCGGAAGAGTTCGGCATCTGGGCGGCCAACCAACTGGAAGAAAAAATCCTCGAAATCGGCGTCGATAACGTCGGTGCGTTCATCGCAGAGCCCATTCAGGGTGCGGGCGGCGTGATCGTGCCGCCTGAAACCTACTGGCCGCGCATCAAAGAAATTCTCGCCAAATACGACATCCTGTTCGTGGCCGATGAAGTGATTTGTGGTTTTGGCCGTACGGGCGAGTGGTTCGGTAGTGATTTCTACGGCCTCAAGCCCGACATGATGACCATCGCCAAGGGCCTGACTTCGGGCTACATCCCGATGGGCGGCCTGATCGTGCGCGATGAAGTGGTGGCGGTGCTCAACGAAGGCGGTGATTTCAACCACGGCTTTACCTACTCCGGCCACCCGGTGGCCGCTGCGGTTGCGCTGGAAAACATCCGCATCCTGCGCGATGAAAAAATTATCGAAAAAGTTCACGCCGAAACGGCACCGTATTTGCAAAAGCGTTTACGCGAACTGAACGATCACCCGCTGGTGGGCGAAGTGCGCGGGGTGGGCATGCTGGGCGCCATCGAACTGGTGCAGGACAAGGCCACGCGCAAACGTTACGAGGGCAAAGGCGTCGGCATGATCTGCCGCCAGTTCTGTTTTGATAACGGTCTGATCATGCGCGCCGTGGGCGACACCATGATTATTTCGCCACCGCTGGTGATTACCAAGGACGAGATTGATGAGCTGGTGACCAAGGCTCGCAAGTGCCTGGATCTGACCTTGGAAGTCCTGCAAGGTTAACTGCTAGGCTTCGAGCACAAGACAACTGCCGTTTTAATGTAGGTAATTGCGCTCGAAGCCTTAAGAATCAAGGCTCTTCCCTTGAAAGCCTGCCCCGGATCTTGCCAGACTAGCCGCCGGCTTTAGTCACCCTGAGATCAGGACGCTGAATCGGTGGTTTAAAAGAATAATTGGAGCATTACAGATGAAGGCATCAGGTTTTAAAAAAGCTGGCAAGACCCTTCTCGCCCTGTCCTTGATGGGTGTGATGGCGGGGGCAGCCCAAGCGGCAGATAAAGTGCTGCATATCTACAACTGGTCCGATTACATCGCACCCGATACCGTGAAAAAGTTTGAAGACCAGACCGGTATCAAAGTCGTATACGACGTGTTCGACAGCAACGAGACCCTCGAGGCCAAGCTGCTAGCGGGCAAATCAGGCTACGACATCGTCGTGCCTTCCAACAATTTCCTGGCCAAGCAGATCAAGGCCGGGGTTTACCAGGAGCTGGACAAGTCCAAGCTGCCTAACTGGAAAAACCTCGATCCTGCGTTGCTCAAGGCCGTTGGCGATGCCAGCGACAAAGACAACAAACACGCGTTCCCGTACATGTGGGGCACCATCGGCATCGGCTACAACCCTGAAAAGGTGAAGGCTGCTCTGGGCGTCGACACCATCGACTCCTGGGACGTGCTGTTCAAGCCCGAGAACGCGGCCAAGCTGAAAAGCTGTGGCATCAGCTTCCTCGATTCCCCGACCGAGATGATCCCGGCTGCCTTGCATTACCTGGGCTACCCGACCGACACCCAGGACAAAAAGCAATTGGCCGAAGCCGAAGCCCTGTTCCTGAAGATCCGTCCTTCGGTGGGTTACTTCCACTCCTCCAAGTACATCTCCGACCTGGCCAACGGCAACATCTGTGTCGCTGTGGGTTACTCGGGTGACCTGGAGCAGTCGATTTCCCGTGCCAAGGAAGCCGGTGACAAGGTCAAGCTCAAGTACGTGATTCCTAAAGAAGGCGCTGGCAGCTTCTATGACATGGTTGCCATTCCTAAAGACGCCGAAAACGTTGATGCGGCTTACGCTTACATGAACTTCCTGATGCAACCGGAAGTGATGGCCGAAATCACCAACAGCGTACGTTTCCCGAACGGTAACAAGGCTGCAACGCCACTGGTGAACAAAGATATCTCGGGCGACCCGAGTATCTACCCGTCCGACGAGGTGAAAGCCAAGTTGTACGCAATCAGCGATTTGCCACCGGCCACCTTGCGTTTGCTGACCCGCAGCTGGACCAAGATCAAGTCGGGCAAGTAAGCCTCCTGTCGCCGCGGCGCAGGGTTGCGATTGAGACAAAAGGACACCGGTTTTTGCCCTTTTGCAGGCCCGTAAGGCCTTATCGCAGCCCGGCGCAACGGCGACAGAATCCGGCGATCGCGCAATTAATCGCAGAAAACTTTGCTGTGCAGGTTTATCGAGGGTAAGTTGCGCGCCGGTTTTGTCTTTGGCGGTACTGCTGCCGTGTGACGCGGGCAACTCAGGCCCAACTATTTTGAGGACCATCACGTGTCTATATCTTTGTTTCGCAAGACCTTGCTGGTCGGCGCTGGTTTGACGCTTGCCGTCAGCGTACAAGCGGCACCCACCGTGCACATCTATAACTGGTCGGACTACATCGCCCCGACCACGCTGGCCGATTTTGAAAAGGCCACCGGTATCAAACCGGTCTATGACGTCTTCGATTCCAACGAAACCCTGGAAGGCAAACTGCTGGCCGGACGTACCGGTTATGACGTGGTCGTGCCGTCCAACCATTTTCTGGGCAAGCAGATCAAAGCGGGCGCGTTCCAAAAGCTCGACAAATCGCAGCTGCCCAACTATTCCAACCTGGATCCGGCCTTGCTCAAGCGTCTTGAGCAAAACGATCCGGGCAACCTGTATGCAGTGCCTTATCTGTGGGGCACCAATGGCATCGGCTACAACGTCGACAAAGTCAAAGAAGTTCTGGGCGTGGACACGATCGACTCGTGGGATGTGGTGTTCAAACCCGAAAACATGAAAAAGCTGCAAAGCTGCGGCGTGGCCTTCCTCGACTCGGCCGACGAAATGTTGCCCACCGTGCTCAACTACTTGGGTAAAGATGCCAACAGCACCAACCCCAAGGATTACAAAGAAGCTGAAAAGACCCTGATGTCGGTGCGTCCATACGTCACCTACTTCCATTCTTCCAAATACATTTCGGACCTGGCCAACGGCAATATCTGTGTTGCCATCGGTTTCTCCGGTGATGTGTTCCAGGCCAAGGCGCGTGCCGAAGAGGCCAAAAAGGGCGTCAACATCGCCTACATCGTGCCCAACGAAGGCGGCGCACTGTGGTTTGACATGCTGGCGATCCCCAAGGACTCCAGCAACGTCAAGGAAGCCCACACGTTCATCAACTACTTGCTCAAACCTGAAGTGATCGCTCAGGTCAGTGACTATGTCGGCTATGCCAACCCTAACCCGGCTGCCGACAAGGTGATGGACGAGTCCATTCGTACCGACGAAGCGGTTTACCCAACCCAGGCGGTGCTGGACAAAACGTACGTTTCCACCGAACTACCCCCGAAAGTGCAACGTCTGATGACGCGCACGTGGACCAAGGTCAAGACGGGTAAATAACCCTCTGGATCACCTATCCAAGGCCCGACCAACTGGATCGGGCTGCTAAATTTGTTGGGAGTTTCGTAATGGCTGTTGCCTCCGGCGCCTATAAGAAAGCCCTCGAGGGCGACCAGACCCCTAAACAGGTACTGGTCAAAATCGACCGGGTCACGAAAAAATTCGACGAGACGATTGCCGTGGACGACGTGTCCCTGGAAATCAACAAGGGCGAAATCTTCGCCTTGCTCGGCGGATCGGGATCGGGCAAATCCACCTTGCTGCGTATGCTCGCCGGTTTCGAGCGCCCAACAGAGGGCCGTATTTTCCTCGACGGCGTGGACATCACGGACATGCCGCCCTACGAGCGGCCGATCAACATGATGTTCCAGTCCTACGCGCTTTTTCCGCACATGACGGTGGCGCAGAACATCGCGTTCGGTCTCAAGCAGGACAAAATGTCCAACGCCGAGATCGATGCCCGCGTGGGCGAAATGCTCAAGCTGGTCCACATGAGCCAGTACGCCAAGCGCAAGCCGCACCAGTTGTCCGGTGGCCAGCGCCAGCGTGTGGCCTTGGCCCGCTCATTGGCCAAGCGCCCGAAGCTGCTGCTGCTCGACGAACCGATGGGGGCGCTGGATAAAAAACTGCGCTCGCAAATGCAACTCGAACTGGTGGAAATCATCGAGCGCGTGGGCGTGACCTGCGTGATGGTGACCCACGACCAGGAAGAGGCCATGACCATGGCCCAGCGTATCGCGATCATGCATTTGGGCTGGATTGCCCAGATCGGCAGCCCGATCGACATTTATGAAACCCCGGTCAGCCGCCTGGTGTGCGAATTTATCGGCAACGTCAACCTGTTCGAAGGTGAAGTGGTCGATGACGCAGAAGGGTATGCCCGTATCAACTGCCCGGAGCTGGAGAACGACATCTACGTCGGTCACGGCATCAGCACCTCGGTAGAAGACAAGCATGTGACCTACGCGATTCGCCCGGAAAAAATGCTCGTCACCACTGAAAAGCCGACCTACGAGTACAACTGGTCGCGCGGCAAGGTGCATGACATCGCTTATCTGGGCGGGCACTCGGTGTTCTATGTCGAACTGCCGAGCGGCAAGCTGGTGCAATCGTTCGTGGCCAACGCCGAGCGCCGCGGCGCACGTCCGACCTGGGACGACGAAGTTTACGTCTGGTGGGAAGACGACAGCGGCGTGGTACTGCGCTCATGAACATGCGAAAACTTAAACGCCGACTGCAACGAATAACCCCCGGTGGCCGCCATGCGGTGATCGGGATTCCATTCCTGTGGCTGTTTTTGTTCTTCATGCTGCCGTTCTTCATCGTGTTGAAGATCAGCTTTGCCGAGGCCGACGTCGCGATCCCGCCTTACACCGAGATCTACAGCTACGTTGACCAAAAAATCCAGATCCTGCTGAACCTGGGCAACTACGCCATGTTGGGCGACGATGAGTTGTACATCGCCGCTTATCTGGGCTCGTTGAAGATGGCGTTCTTCAGCACGCTGCTGTGCCTGCTGATCGGCTATCCGATGGCCTACGCCATCGCCAATGCGCGTAAAGAGATGCAGACCGTGCTGGTGCTGCTGATCATGATGCCTACCTGGACAGCGATCCTGATCCGCGTTTACGCGTGGATGGGCATTCTGAGCAACAACGGGCTGCTTAACGGCTTCCTGATGTCGATGGGCTGGATCAGCGAACCGTTGCAGATCCTCAACACCAACATCGCGGTCTACATCGGCATCGTCTATTCGTACCTGCCGTTCATGATCCTGCCGCTGTACGCCAACCTTGTTAAACACGACACCAGCCTGCTGGAAGCCGCGTCTGACCTGGGTTCAAGCACGTTCAACAGCTTCTGGAAAATCACCGTCCCGCTGTCCAAAAACGGCATCATCGCTGGCTGCATGCTGGTGTTCATCCCGGTCGTGGGTGAGTTCGTGATCCCTGAACTGCTGGGCGGCCCGGAAACCCTGATGATCGGTAAGGTGTTGTGGCAAGAGTTCTTCAACAACCGTGACTGGCCGGTGGCGTCTGCCCTTGCCGTGGTCATGCTGGCGATCCTGATCGTGCCTATCATCCTGTTCAACCGCAGCCAGGCTAAAGAGCTGGAGGGCAAGATATGAATCGCTTCCGTTTTTCTAGCTTCATGTTGGTCGCGGGGTTGTTGTTCATCTACCTGCCGATGCTGATTCTGGTGATCTACTCGTTCAACGCCTCCAAGCTGGTGACGGTGTGGGGCGGCTGGTCGCTGAAGTGGTACACCGGCCTGCTGGACAACACGCAGCTGATGGGCTCCGTAATGCGCTCGCTGGAAATCGCCCTGTACACGGCAATTGCGGCGGTCGCCCTGGGTACCCTGGCGGCGTTCGTGCTGACGCGCATTAGCCACTTCAAAGGCCGCACGCTGTTTGGCGGCCTGGTGACAGCTCCGCTGGTCATGCCTGAAGTGATTACCGGTCTGTCGCTGCTGCTGCTGTTCGTGGCCATGGCGCAGATGATTGGCTGGCCGCAAGAGCGCGGCATCGTCACCATCTGGATCGCTCACACCACATTCTGTGCCGCGTATGTAGCGGTGGTGGTGTCGGCGCGGTTACGTGAACTGGACCTGTCGATCGAAGAAGCGGCCATGGACCTGGGCGCCAAGCCCTGGAAAGTGTTCTTCCTGATCACCATCCCGATGATCGCACCTTCGCTGGCGGCGGGCGCCATGATGTCCTTTGCCCTGTCGCTGGACGACCTGGTTCTGGCCAGCTTTGTGTCCGGCCCCGGCTCCACGACCTTGCCGATGGAAGTGTTCTCGGCCGTGCGCCTTGGAGTGAAGCCCGAGATCAACGCCGTGGCCAGCCTGATCCTGCTGGCGGTGTCGCTGGTGACCTTCCTGGTGTGGTTCTTCAGCCGTCGTGCCGAAGAACACCGCAAGAAAGCTATCCAGCAAGCCATTGATGAGGCGGCTGCCGAGTCATGGAAGCAACCGGATGTTCGCCGTCCCAAGTCGCCCAGCGCGGCTTAAGGCAGCGCAATAAAAAACCTCGCATTCCTGTTCAAGGGGGCGAGGTTTTTTTATGGGCGCCAGATCAGATGCCGCTCGGGACGTTTCAGGGTTTGGCGACTTTCCAGGCACCGTCCATTTTGCCGTCGCCTTTCTTTTCCCCGGCTTTCTTGTCCATTACAAAGGTGTACAACGGTTTGCCGTCATAGGCCCACTGGACTTGCTGGTCATCGCGGATGATGGTGGTCCATTTGCCTTCGCCTTTGTCCGTGCTTTCAGCCTTCAACGGCGGCCAATTTGTTGCGCATTGGTCATTGCACATCGATTTGCCGTCTGCATCTTTGGCGAAGGTGTACAGCGTCATGCCTTTATGGTCGACCAGCACACCGTCTTTGATCATCGCCGGTTCGGCGGCAAATGCTAATCCCGGCAAGGCCAACACAGCACCTAACAGTAAAGCCTTCAGGGAAAATGAGCTGCGTGTCATCGGAATCGTCCTCTTCGTGATTGTACGATTTGAACCAAAAGCGTAGTTCATTCGCCCTTGGAACGTGGCGATTGCCCAAAGTTGTCACACGACTGCAATATTTCCGTTATCTAATGCGCCACAAGACAGATAAATGACACGAGGATTACGGCATGGTTGGCAGGAGCATTCTGATCGTCGATGACGAGGCACCGATCCGCGAAATGATCGCCGTGGCCCTGGAAATGGCAGGCTACGACTGCCTGGAGGCGGAGAATGCTCAGCAAGCCCACTCCATCATTGTCGACCGCAAACCCGATTTGATCTTGCTCGACTGGATGCTGCCGGGTGGCACGTCAGGTATTGAACTGGCCCGCCGCCTCAAGCGTGAGGAAATGACCGCGGACATCCCGATCATCATGCTCACGGCCAAGGGTGAAGAGGACAACAAGATTCAAGGTCTGGAAGTCGGCGCGGACGACTACATCACCAAACCATTTTCCCCTCGTGAACTGGTGGCGCGTCTCAAAGCCGTATTGCGGCGTGCAGGCCCGGCGGACAGCGAGTCCCCGATTGAAATTGGCGGCTTGTTGCTCGACCCGATCAGCCACCGCGTCACCATCGACGGCACCCCCGCCGAGATGGGCCCGACCGAATATCGCCTGCTGCAGTTCTTCATGACCCACCAGGAACGCGCCTACACCCGCGGGCAATTGCTCGACCAAGTGTGGGGCGGCAACGTTTACGTAGAAGAGCGTACCGTAGACGTGCACATCCGCCGTTTGCGCAAAGCCCTCGGCGAGGCTTACGAGAATCTGGTACAAACCGTGCGCGGCACCGGGTATCGCTTCTCCACCAAAGCCTGATACCCCTTCCAGACTCAACGGCAAGCAAGGACCCGCGCGACGTGAATCAAAACTGGCATAGCACGCTGATTCGTCATTTGTTGCTTCTGGTCACTGCCTGCCTGTTGGTCGGGCTGGTCACCGGTTATTACGGCTGGAGCCTGGCCGCAGGCGTGGCCTTGTATCTGGGCTGGACGCTCAAGCAGCTGCTGCGCCTGCATGACTGGCTGCGTAATCACCAACCCGATGAAGCACCGCCCGACGGCTACGGCCTGTGGGGCGAGGTGTTCGACAGCATTTATCACCTGCAGCGCCGCGATCAACGGGTGCGCGGGCGCCTGCAAGCCGTGATCGACCGCGTGCAGGAGTCCACAGCCGCGCTCAAAGACGCTGTGGTGATGCTCGACAGCGATGGCAACCTTGAATGGTGGAACCGCGCCGCAGAGACCTTGCTGGGCCTCAAGACGCCACAGGACAGCGGGCAGCCCGTGACCAACCTGGTGCGTCACCCGCGCTTCAAGGAATATTTCGAGCAAGACAGCTATGCCGAACCGCTGGACATCCCTTCGCCAGTCAACGACCACCTGCGCATCCAGCTGTACATCACCCGCTACGGCAACAACGAACATTTGATGCTGGTGCGCGACGTCACACGCCTGCACCAGCTCGAACAGATGCGCAAAGACTTCATCGCCAACGTGTCCCACGAGCTGCGCACCCCGCTGACCGTCATCTGCGGTTACCTGGAAACCCTGCTGGATAACGTCGATGACGTGAACCCGCGCTGGAAACGCCCGCTGTCGCAGATGCAGCAACAGGGCGAGCGTATGCAAACCCTGCTCAACGACTTGCTGCTGCTGGCCAAACTGGAAGCCACGGATTACCCGTCGGACAACCAGCCCGTGCCTATCGACAGCCTGCTGCGTACCATCAAAAACGACGCCCAGGCGTTGTCCGGGCAGCGCAATCAAACCATCACGCTGGACGTTGAAGCCGACATTGCCCTCAAAGGCAGTGAGACCGAGCTGCGCAGTGCGTTTTCAAACCTGGTATTTAACGCCGTCAAATACACGCAAGACGGCGGGAGCATTCGCATTCGCTGGTGGGCCGACGGGTCGGGCGCGCACTTGAGCGTGCAGGACTCCGGGGTCGGGATCGATAACAAACACCTGCCACGCCTGACCGAACGCTTCTACCGCGTCGACTCCAGCCGTAACGCCAGCACCGGCGGCACGGGCCTGGGCCTGGCCATCGTCAAGCATGTGCTGTTGCGTCATCGTGCCCGCCTTGAGATCAGCAGCGTGCTCGGCCACGGCAGCACCTTCACCTGCCATTTCCCCCCTGTTCAGGTGACAAAATCGGTCAACCCCGACCTGATTGACTGAGCCATGCGGCGTTCGCCCACTAGGCAACAGCTACATCAATGGTTACATTGCTTGCCATGTGCCTGCCCTTCAGGCACTTGACCTTTCCCTTTTTTGAAACAACGGAACCATTAAAACTCCATCATGGACCCTTCCCCTGGCTTGACCCTCGCCACACTGTTCGCCGATTTCGGCATGATTCTTTTTGCACTGATCCTGGTTTTGCTCAACGGCTTCTTCGTTGCGGCGGAATTTGCCATGGTCAAACTGCGCTCAACCCGGGTCGAAGCCATTGCCGACCAGAACGGCTGGCGCGGACGCATCCTGCGCACCGTTCATAGTCAGCTCGACGCCTACCTGTCGGCGTGTCAGTTGGGTATCACGCTGGCCTCGTTGGGCCTGGGCTGGGTCGGTGAACCTGCGTTCGCACACCTGCTTGAGCCGCTCCTCAGCGCGATGGGCGTGGAGTCGGCCGAAGTGGTCAAGGGTGTGTCGTTCTTCACCGCCTTCTTCATCATTTCGTACCTGCACATCGTGGTCGGCGAACTGGCCCCCAAATCCTGGGCCATTCGCAAACCCGAGGCGCTGTCGCTGTGGACCGCTGTGCCGCTGTACCTGTTCTACTGGGCCATGTACCCCGCCATTTACCTGCTCAATGCCAGCGCCAACGCGATTTTGCGCATTGCCGGCCAGGGTGAACCGGGCGCGCACCACGACCACGCCTACAGCCGCGAAGAACTCAAACTGATCCTGCACTCCAGCCGGGGTCAAGACCCGAGTGACCAAGGCATGCGGGTATTGGCGTCGGCCGTGGAAATGGGTGAGCTGGAAGTGGTCGACTGGGCCAACTCCCGTGAAGACCTCGTAACCCTAGATTCCAAGGCGCCGCTCAAAGAAATCCTCGCGCTGTTCCGTCGCCACAAGTACAGCCGTTACCCGGTCTACGATGCAGAAACCAACACCTTCGTCGGTTTGCTGCACATCAAAGATCTGCTGCTGGAACTGGCTGACCTCGACCACTTGCCCGAGACGTTCAACCTCGAAGAATTGACCCGACCTCTGGAGCGCGTTTCGCGGCACATGCCGCTGTCACAGTTGCTGGAACAGTTTCGCAAGGGTGGCGCGCACTTCGCACTGGTGGAAGAAGCTGACGGCAAAGTCGTGGGCTACCTGACCATGGAAGACGTGCTTGAAGTGCTGGTGGGCGACATTCAGGACGAACACCGCAAGGCCGAACGCGGCATTCTTTCGTACCAGCCCGGCAAACTGCTGGTGCGGGGCGACACGCCGCTGTTCAAGATCGAACGCCTGCTGGGGGTCGATCTTGACCACGTCGAAGCCGAAACCGTGGCGGGCTTGATCTACGACACCCTCAAGCGCGTGCCGGAAGAAGAAGAACTGCTGGAAGTCGAAGGCTTGCGCATCATCATCAAAAAGATGAAAGGACCGAAAATCGTCCTGGCCAAAGTCCTCAAGCTGGACTGAAGCCATACCTGTTGTCGCTGACGCGCCGCTTTGCCGCGTCAGCGACAACAACCTCTGTTGCCCATAACATCCCACCCTTCAGTAATTTCTGCCCGGCGAAAGCTGGCTGAAAGCATTCCCCTCTAGCATCGCGTCACTCCCGGCAAAAGACCGGCAGGCCAGAGCAGCGGCCCAATCCGCTCTCAGCGCCCACTCGACAACAATAAGAATGGTGACTGTTTATGCTGACCTTCCTTGGCTTTGCCATGGTCATTACGTTCATGTACCTGATCATGACCAAACGTCTGTCCGCCCTGATCGCGTTGATTCTGGTCCCGATCCTGTTTGCGATCTTTGGCGGTTTTGCACCGAAGATCGGCCCCATGATGCTCGAAGGCATTACCAAGCTGGCCCCGACCGGGGTGATGCTGATGTTTGCCATTCTGTATTTCGCCCTGATGATCGACTCCGGCCTGTTCGACCCGGCCGTGCGCAAGATCCTCAAACTGGTCAAGGGCGACCCGCTGAAGATCAGCGTCGGCACGGCCGTACTGGCATTGGTGGTGTCGCTGGATGGCGACGGTGCCACCACCTACATGATTTGCGTGGCGGCGATGCTGCCGCTGTACAAGCGCATCGGCATGAGCCCGCGCATCATGGCCGGGCTGATTATTCTGGCCGGCGGGGTGATGAACATGACGCCCTGGGGCGGGCCGACTGCGCGGGCCGCCAGTGCGCTGCACGTCGATCCCTCTGACATTTTTGTGCCCATGATCCCGGCCATGCTCGCGGGCTGTGCCACCATTCTGGTCATAGCCTGGTGCTACGGCCTGCGCGAGCGCGCGCGCCTGGGTCAGTTGCAGGTTCAGGGCGACGACGTGGATCACAGCGAAATCAGCGTGTCGCAATTCCCCGATGCGCGCCGTCCCAAGCTGATCTGGTTCAACGGTGCTCTGACCTTGGCGTTGATGATTACGCTGATCGCCGGTTTGTTGCCGCTGCCCGTCCTGTTCATGGTCGCGTTCAGTATCGCGATGATCGTCAACTACCCTTGCCTGCAACAGCAAAAAGACCGGGTCGCCGCCCATGCAGGCAGTGTGCTGGCGGTGGTAGGGCTGATTTTCGCGGCAGGTATTTTCACCGGCATCCTCTCCGGCACCGGCATGGTGGATGCCATGTCGAAAAGCTTGCTGGCCGTCATTCCCCCGGCGCTGGGGCCATACCTGGCAGTCATCACCGCACTGGTGAGCCTGCCGTTCACCTTCTTCATGTCCAACGATGCGTTCTACTACGGCGTGTTGCCAGTCCTGGCCGAAGCCGCGAGCCATTACGGCATCACTGCGGTCGAAATGGCCCGCGCCTCGATTGTCGGCCAGCCCGTGCACTTGCTCAGCCCCTTGGTGCCCTCCACGTACCTGCTGGTGGCGCTGGCCGGTATCGAGTTTGGCGATCACCAGCGTTTCACCCTCAAATGGGCGGTTCTGGTGTGCATGGGCATTCTGCTGGCCGCCTTACTGCTCGGCACCTTCCCGCTGTACAGCACGCTATAACGCCTGCCCCCGTCAGAGGCTGTTCAGGACAGCAGCCTCTAACAAGGCGTTTTCGTACAAGTGTTGCAGAAATGTTTCAACCCTCTGCCAGCTATGCGATGCTGGCGTTCTGCTTATTTGCCGACTACAGCTTAAGAAACAACTGTAGGAGCTGGCCGCAGCCCTTTGATCCGGCCCTTCAGGGCATCCATCGCACAGGGAGCCTGCATGCTGACCCTGCTTAATCTGCTTTCCGCCGTGACCCTGTTGATCTGGGGCACGCACATTGTTCGGACCGGCATTCTGCGGGTCTACGGTACAAACCTGCGCCACGTGATCGGGCAAAACGTCTCCAAGCGCATGCTGGCGTTTGTCGCCGGTATCGTGGTGACAGCCATGGTGCAGAGCAGCAATGCCACCGCCATGCTCGTCACCTCCTTTGTCGACCAGGGTTTGATGGCGCTCACGCCTGCCTTGGCGACGATGCTGGGGGCCGACGTCGGGACGGCCCTGATGGCCCGGGTGCTGACGTTCGACCTGTCATGGCTGTCGCCCCTGCTGATTTTCCTTGGCGTGATCTTCTTCCTCTCGCGCAAACAGACCCGTGCCGGGCAACTGGGACGCGTCGGCATTGGCTTGGGCTTGATCATTCTCGCCTTGCAGTTGATCGTCGAAGCGGCAGCGCCCATCACGCAAGCGCAAGGCGTAAAGGTGATCTTCGCCTCACTGACCGGCGACATCTTGCTCGATGCCTTAATCGGCGCCTTGTTCGCGATGATTTCTTACTCCAGCCTGGCCGCTGTGCTGCTCACGGCCACATTGGCTGGCGCCGGGGTCATCAGCTTGCCCGTTGCAGTGGGGCTGGTGATTGGCGCCAATATCGGCAGCGGCGTCCTGGCATTTCTCAGTACCAGCATGCAAAACGCTGCCGGGCGGCAGGTCGCGCTCGGAAGCCTGTTGTACAAACTGATCGGCTTGCTGCTGATTATCCCGGTGCTCGACCCGCTGGTGGCGTGGATGGACAGCCTCAGCTACAGCGCCCAAGAACTCGTGATCGGCTTTCACCTGCTCTACAACACGGCGCGTTGCTTCCTGATGCTGCCCACGGTCGGGCCGATGGCGCGGGTTTGCGCATGGCTCTTGCCCGAGCGAGAAAACGCCAACGGCGCCGTCAAACCCCGTCATCTCGACCCGACGGCACTGGAAACACCGAGCCTTGCGCTGGCCAACGCAGTACGTGAAACCCTGCGCATCGGTGACCTGATCGACAACATGCTGGTCAACATGCTGGACGTGCTGCGCGGCAAGCAAACCGCCATCACTCAGGAGATGCGCACCCTGGCCGATGATGTCGAAGTGCTCTACAGCGCGGTGAAACTCTATCTGGCGCAAATGCCCCGTGAAGACCTTGGCGAGCAAGACAGCCGCCGCTGGGCCGAAATCATCGAACTGGCGATCAACCTCAAGCTGGCCAGTGACCTCATCGAACGCATGTTGCGCAAAGTGCAACAACAGAAAACCTCGAAGCGTCGGGCGTTTTCCGAAGACGGGCTGGAAGAACTGACCGGCCTGCACACCCAGTTGATCGACAACCTGCGGTTGGGGCTGACGGTATTCCTGACCGGCGACCCGCAAAGCGCACGGCAATTACTGCGTGAGAAACGCCGTTTCCGCGCGCAGGAACGTCGACTGGCGCACGCTCACGTCAGCCGTTTACAGCGCAAAATCACCCAAAGCATCGAAACCAGCTCCATGCACCTGGAACTGATCGCCGACATGCAGCGCCTTAATTCACTGTTTTGCGCCAGTGCCTACGTGGTGCTTGAAACCTCTGAAACCGGCGCACTGCTGCTGGACGAGATGACCGATACCCACCATTCGCCTTGAACGTTGCACGAACCACTGTTGTCAGTCTTTAGAACCCGCATCGACGGCATCACACACCCGACAGGGATTCAGGGATTTTTTATGCGTTGCCTGCTGTTCATCTGCCTGCTGCTCGGCGCAGCCCAGAGCTTTGCCCTTGATCGTTCCAGCGTTGAGGGCTACCAACTGGCCAACGGCCTGCAACTGATCCTCAAACCCACCAGTGACCGCGGACACGTGTCGATCCGGTTGGTAGTGGGGGTGGGGCTGGATGATTTCAGCTGTGCCGACCAACAACTGCCGCACCTGCTTGAACACATGTTGTTCAGCGGCACCGATGACTCGGGCGAAGGCGGCCTTGAAGAACGCATGCAGGCGCTGGGTGGCGAGTGGAACGCCTTCACTAGCCATGCCGACACCACGTTCGTGATCGAAGCGCCCGCGAAGAATCAGCGCAAGGTGCTTGATCTTTTACTGAGCCTGTTGACCCAGACCCAACTCACCGATCAGCGGATCGCTGCCGCCAAGCAGGTGGTCGAACGCGAAGACGGCGGCCATTATTCGCACTTGCAGCGCTGGCTGGATCGTCAGGATCTGGGCCATAGCGCGAGCAATCAACTGGCGGTCGAACTCGGCCTTAAATGCGCCGAACGCGCGCCCGTACACAACCTCACCCGCGGACAACTCGAAGGTGTGCGCAAGGATTGGTATGCGCCCAACAACATGACGCTGATCGTCGTCGGCGAACTTGACCGCTTGCTGCCGGCCTATCTGGAACGCACCTATGGCGCGCTGGAAGCCGTTGAGCCCAGCGACCACAAGCCCTTGGCCGACATTGATGCCAAAGCCGATGCCGAACGCGTTTTACTGCGCGGTGTGGTGGGTGACACCGCCAAGTTGCACTGGTTGCTGCCAGAACCGGTGATCGCCGGGCAAAGCGACGAAACCTGGAACCTGCTGCGCGACTATCTGGAGTGGGCGCTGTACAGCGAACTGCGGCTCAAGCATGGCCTGTCTTATGGGCCGTGGTCAGAGCGCGAAGTGTTTGGCGGGGTGGGCTTCCTGAGCCTGAACGCCGACCTTGAACGTGACGATGTCGAACAGGCGCAACAGGTGATGTCGCAACTCAAAGCCCACTTGCTCAAGAACGGCCTCGACCCGCAGCGCTTCGCCCGCCTCAAGCAAGCCGCCATCGCGCGCCAGGCATGGGCGGTTCAGGGCAACAGCGCGCTGGCCGACTATTACTGGAGCGCGCTGGGCGATTACGATGAAAGCCGCTTTGCCGACCCGGCCAAGCACTTGCAGACGGTAACGCTTGAAGACGCCAATCATGCGTTGCGCCAGTTGTTCGCAGAGCCGGGCTATGTGCGCATCGAGAAGCCGCTGTTCAGCTACAACGGCTTGAGCGTGGCCATTGTGGCAGCGCTGGTGCTGCTGGTTTTGATAGCGCTGGGCTGGCGCATTTGGCGCCATCGTCATCATTAATCGCGTAATTGTCTAAAACCGACATCCCTTGATACCGTAAAATCATTGCCATTTCGCGGCCGGTCACTCCGGCTGCCAGCGTGCGGAGTATTCATCGTGAGCGAGCGTTCCAACCCTTGGCAATTGCAAACCATCGTCGGCCAGTTACGCACCGCGCGTAACCAGTGGCGCACGCAAAACGGGCGTGTCAGTGGCGAGTTGGGCGGTCGCGAGTTGCCGTCGCGGGCTGCGATGGCCGAGATTCTGGAAGCGTTGTGCGGTGCATTGTTCCCGATGCGCCTGGGCCCGGTGGACTTGCGCGAAGAAAGCGAAGACTTCTACGTCGGTCACACGCTCGACGTAGCCCTTAACGCCTTGCTCGCGCAGGCGCGTCTGGAGTTACGCTACGCCGCGCGCCAAAGCGGCCAGCCCGATGATGGCGTCGATGCCACGGCCACCCTGCTGATTCAGGATTTCGCCCTGGCGCTGCCGGGCCTGCGCACCCTGCTCGACACCGACGTTCTGGCCGCCTACCACGGCGACCCGGCAGCCCGCAGCGTGGATGAAGTGCTGCTGTGCTATCCGGGCATTCTGGCGGTGATTCATCACCGTCTGGCGCACCATCTGTATCGCGCGGGCTTGCCGCTGCTGGCACGCATCAGCGCGGAAATCGCCCACTCGGCCACCGGCATCGACATCCACCCCGGCGCGCAGATTGGCCGCAGCTTCTTTATTGATCACGGGACAGGCGTGGTGATTGGAGAAACCGCGATCATCGGTGAGCGGGTCAGGATTTATCAGGCCGTTACCCTGGGCGCCAAGCGCTTCCCGGCGGACGAGTCCGGGCAGTTGCAAAAAGGCCACCCGCGTCACCCGATTGTCGAAGACGACGTGGTGATTTACGCCGGGGCGACGATCCTGGGCCGCATCACCATCGGTCAGGGCTCGACCATCGGCGGCAACGTCTGGTTGACCCGCAGCGTACCGGCCGGTTGCAACCTGACCCAAGCCAACCTGCAACACGACGACGGCACCCAGAAATAACAACGCCCACAAAAAACCCCGAAGGGCTCACGCCCTTCAGGGTTGTGGATAACCCACGCATTACAACTTGGCGATCGACACTTCCGTGGATTTCACGAAGGCGATGACTTCGCTGCCCACCACCAGTTCCAGCTCTTTGACCGAGCGGGTGGTGATGACCGAGGTAACGATCCCGGACGCGGTTTGCACGTCGATTTCAGACAACACGTCCCCCAGTACGATTTCCTTGATGTGGCCTTTGAACTGGTTACGCACGTTGATGGCTTTGATGGTCATGGTGTCGATTCCTGTCTTGGGATAAAAAACGGAGGTTATTGCGCCCAACGCAATTGTGTGGGCAGCGGTGCAACGGGTTCCGGTTCGGGCGGCGAACCGGGTAAAGCCAGTACACGGTTGAGCACTTCGGTTTCCAGCGCCGCCAACCGATGCGAACCGCGCGCCCGAGGGCGCGGCAACGCGATGGTGAGGTCGAGCCCAACGGCGCCGTCTTCGATCAAAATCACGCGGTCGGCAATGGCCACGGCTTCGCTGACGTCGTGGGTCACCAGCAACACAGTGAAGCCATGCTGGCGCCACAAACGTTCAATCAACTGCTGCATCTCGATGCGGGTCAGGGCATCCAGCGCACCCAACGGTTCGTCCAGCAGCAACAAACGCGGCTGGTGAATCAGCGCGCGGGCCAAGGCCACACGCTGTTTTTGCCCGCCCGACAGCGCTGCCGGCCACTCGTGGGCTCGTTCGGCAAGGCCGACTTCTTCCAGCGCATTAAGGGCCTTGGAGCGCCAGTCCCCTTTAAGCCCCAGACCGACGTTATCGATGACCTTTTTCCACGGCAGCAAACGCGCTTCCTGGAACATCAGGCGTGTGTCGTCATGGGCCTCTTGCAGCGGCGCACTGCCCGCCAGCAGTTCACCGCCGGTAGGTTGGTCGAGCCCGGCGATCAGCCGCATCAGCGTACTTTTGCCGCAGCCGCTGCGGCCCACCACGGCCACAAACTGACCGGCCGGAATGTGTAAATCGATGTCGCGCAGTACCTGACGTTCGCCAAACGCTTTGTGCAGGCCATTGATCGCCAACGGGATGCCCTGACGCAAACGCGGAGGTTGTTGAGCTGTCATGCTGCACCGCCTTTAACCACTTGGTACGCCGGGTGCCAACGCAACCAGACGCGCTCCAGCCCACGGGCCGCGCTGTCGGCCAATTTGCCGAGCACCGCGTACAAAACAATCGCCAGCACCACCACGTCAGTTTGCAAAAACTCGCGGGCATTCATCGCCAGATAGCCAATGCCGGAGCTGGCAGAGATGGTTTCAGCCACGATCAAAGTCAGCCACATAAAGCCCAGCGCAAAACGCACACCCACCAAAATCGAGGGCAAGGCGCCCGGTAAAATCACTTGCCAAAATAGGCTGAAGCCGGACAAGCCGTAACTGCGCGCCATTTCGACCAACGCCGGGTCCACGTTGCGGATGCCGTGATAGGTGTTGAGGTAAATCGGGAACAACGTGCCCAACGCGACCAAAAAGACCTTGGCTGACTCGTCGATCCCGAACCACAGAATCACCAGCGGAATCAGCGCCAGATGCGGCACGTTGCGGATCATCTGCACCGAGCTGTCGAGCAGGCGCTCGCCCCACTTCGACAGGCCCGTGACGAAACCCAATGCCAGGCCGATGCTGCCGCCGATCACAAACCCAAGCCCGGCGCGCCAGCCGCTGATGGCGAGGTGTTTCCAAATCTCGCCACTGCGCACCAATTCGACCCCGGCTGCGATCACGGCACTGGGCGCTGGCAGAATCCGCGTCGACAACCAGCCCGCCGACACTGACAATTGCCACACCGCCAGCAGCAACACGGGCAAGACCCACGGAGCCAGGCTGTGACCGACATTATTGAGGCGCGAAGCCTTCACCGTACTCATGCTGGCCTCAGCTCTGCGACGCGGCTTTGGGAAGAATGTCGTTGGCCACCATCTCGCCAAACGGGCTCACGTAACCGGCACTTTTAGGCAACTCGGGGCGCTCGACATCGAGGTGTGGGAACAGCAATTCCGCCACCCGATACGACTCTTCCAGGTGCGGATAACCCGAAAAAATGAACGTATCGATGCCCAGATCGGCGTATTCCTTGACCCGTGCAGCCACGGTAGGGCCATCGCCGACCAGCGCCGTGCCGGCACCGCCACGCACCAACCCCACACCCGCCCACAGGTTGGGGCTCACTTCAAGGTTGTCACGGCTGCCGCCATGCAAGGCGGCCATGCGCTGCTGACCCACCGAGTCGAACCGCGACAGCGATGCCTGCGCGCGGGCGATGGTGTCGTCGTCCAGATGGGAAATCAGTTTGTCAGCGGCTTTCCAGGCTTCTTCGTTGGTTTCACGCACGATCACGTGCAGGCGAATCCCGAAGCGTACGCTGCGGCCATGCTGGGCGGCCTTGGCGCGCACCTGCTCGATTTTCTGCGCGACAGCCGCGGGCGGCTCGCCCCAGGTCAGCACCATCTCGACCTGTTCAGCAGCCAAGTCCTGGGCCGCTTCCGAGGAGCCACCGAAGTACAGCGGCGGACGCGGCTGCTGAATCGGTGGATAGAGCAGCTTGGCGCCTTTGACGCTGATGTGCTGACCGTCGTAATCCACCGTTTCGCCTTCCAGCACACGGCGCCAGATGCGGGTGAATTCGACCGACGCCTGATAACGCTCCTCATGGCTGAGGAACAGGCCGTCACCGGCCAATTCTTCCGGGTCTCCACCGGTCACCAGATTGAACAGCGCACGCCCACCGGACAAACGATCCAGGGTCGCGGCCTGACGAGCCGCCACGGTCGGGGACACAATGCCGGGGCGCAGCGCCACGAGGAATTTCAAGCGCTGGGTCACCGGGATCAGCGATGCGGCCACCAGCCATGAGTCTTCGCAGGAACGGCCGGTGGGAATCAACACACCACCGAAACCCAGACGGTCTGCCGCTTGTGCCACTTGTTGCAAGTACCCGTAGTCAACAGCACGGGCGCCTTCGGAGGTGCCAAGGTAATGGCCATCACCGTGGGTAGGCAGGAACCAGAAAATATTGAGGCTCATGGAGTGGTCTCCTAAATGGGTACGGCAAACGTTAGAGGGCGTTGGCCACAGCGGCCGGGGGCGTCCAGATCACGTCTTTGACCACCAGCGGCTTGGGAATCAGCTTGAGCTGGTGAAACGTGTCCGCAATTTTTTGCTGCGCATTGACCACTTCCGGGGTCAGAAACTGCGCGCCATAGCCTTGGCGCTTGACGGCCGTCAGCGTGATTTCAGGCGACAACCCCAACAGCGGCGCTACTTGTTGAGTCACCTCTTCAGGGTTGGCCTTGGCCCAGTCCCCGATGTTGCGCACCTCATCCACCAACACTTCGATCACCTTGGGGTGCTGTTCGGCGTAGGGCTTGGTGGCCAGATAGAACTGATGGTTGTCCGCAATACCGCTGGCATCGCGCAACGTGCGGGCTTGCAACTGTTGCTCGGCCGCTGCCTGGTACGGGTCCCAGATTACCCAGGCATCGACACTGCCGCGCTCGAACGCGGCACGCGCATCCGCCGGGGGCAGAAAGACCGTCTGGATGTCGGTGTAATGAAGGCCTGCGTCTTCCAGTGCCCGTACCAACAGGTAGTGGACGTTAGAGCCTTTGTTGAGCACGACTTTTTTGCCCTTGAGGTCTTTCACCGAGGTGATTGGTGAATCCTTGGGCACCAGAATCGCTTCACTGGTGGGGGCCGGGGGCTCGTAGGCGACATACAGCAGATCGGCGCCCGCGGCCTGGGCAAACACGGGTGGCGTTTCGCCCGTCACGCCAAAGTCGATCGACCCGACGTTCAAGCCTTCCAGCAATTGCGGGCCGCCGGGGAATTCAGTCCATTGAACGTCAACGCCTTGTTCGGCCAGACGCTTTTCCAGCGTGCCTTTGGCCTTGAGCAGCATCAGCGTGCCGTATTTCTGATAGCCAATGCGCAGGGCATCCGCTTGAGCTTCCAACACAACGCCGAAGGACACAGCCGCAGCAAACAGTGCGACCAGACCTCGACGCAAAATGACAGGGCGCATGGCGCTCTCCTTTTGTTTTTCGAGATTCAGATAGCACCTGCCGAGCCGTTAGCGGATCAGTAAGGTGGGACTACATAAGAGGGTGTTTCAAATGCTCCAGCGAGCCGTCACCAAGCGTTCGTTGAGGATGTTCGGGTCCAGCGGTTTAGGGCGACGCGCCAGCGCGGAGTAAAACTGCTCCAGCGACTCGTTCAGCCGTTGTTCCAGCACGGGTGCCAACTGCGGCTGGGCGCTGCCTTCGCCGTAAGCAATCTGGCTGTCATCGGCAAAAATGCCGTGCAGCATTTCCTGTGCCTTGAGCGCCGACAGCACGGGCTTGAGCGCGTAATCCACGGCCAGCATGTGAGCGATGCTGCCCCCCGTGGCAATCGGCAATACCACTTTGTGGCTCAGCGCCCGCTCAGGCAGCAAATCGAGCACAGTTTTCAAGGCACCGCTGAAAGACGCCTTGTACACCGGCGTCGCGATGACCAGCCCGTCGGCGTTTTCGATCTGTTGCAACAAGTCGATGATCTTGGGGCTATCGAATCGCGCATGCAGCAAATCTTCAGCCGGAAAATCACGCACCTGATAGCTCACCACTTCGACGCCTTGCTGGTTGAGCCAGTGTTTGGCGCGATCCAGCAACACCCCGGAACGGGATCGTTGGCTTGGGCTTCCTCCGAGTGTCACGACCAGCATCTAGAGAATTCCTTGCATGAATGTGTGCAAATCGCCGTCAGCGTTTTCGCTTGGGTAGGCAGACCATAACAGGCGATTTTTATATCCATAAATCATATTTATTCATTTGTTTATTCTTTTTAAGCATATATCTGGGCGCCTTTACCGATCCTCACAGGGGATATACCTGCCACCAAGAGAATCGCCTACGCGCCAGCTGGACAATGACTGTATGTACCACCTATGCGCGTCGCACCTGGCTTAGCGTCCATCACTGGAATGGCCTCCCGTCTTCACCCCCCCCACGAGGGCCATTAACAGCATGGAGTGACGCATATGAGTAACACCGACTCGACTGTTTTTTATTCAGAAACCGCCCTCAAAAGCCTGTATGAAATAAGTTTGGATAAGGCAGTTGAAGACGTTGAAATAACGAGCGATGAGCGTGACATGTACAAGAGAGTGGCCGTGACGCTCGGATCGGAACGCAGCCAAGGACCTGCTCCTGTGTTCGTAAGCAACATCATGATCAATGGCACCGGACACGACCCCGCCCAGTTAAGAGGCATGTTTGTCGTGTCGTCAGCCCACACTGATAACACCGCTTACTTATTATTTACGGTCGCCCACGGGGTGAGTCGATACGACTCCTGGAGCACGCTCAATTTCTACCTCGTTAACAGCCTTCTCGATCAGGCTTCGGACTTATTGCCCTGTATCCCCTTGCCGCTACGCCATTTAGGGGGGGGCCAATTTTCAGGATCATTTAGCAGACGTCTGATCGCAGACGATGTCTTCGCAACGACCAGCGTTTATTACGAATTTGGCATTCAAGCCGACAGTGAATATTTATTGAAGGCGCTTGCTGAGGTCCCTTCACTTCGATCGGTGGCTCGTACTCAGCTTCAAACTGGCCTGACACAACAATACGAATACTCTAAAAAAAAGCACTCTTTATGCGGCCCTGACCACGGCGGGCCACAGGTGCAGGAGACAAGCCCTGAAGTTGATTATGTGCTGGCACACTACTGCAAACATTCAGGACGCGAGCAATGGGGCATAGAACTCTCATCCCCTGCGGCCTGCAGTGGTGATGCGCTGATACGAGCCAGTCAGGATAAAGCCGACATGATCCGCTGGCTGATGGAAATCAAAAAAAACCTGGCCAATGATTTATTCAATGCCATTGAGGCGCACTGGCAACATGGAAAACCTGACCGCTCTGACCTTGGCAGTTACATAGAACACGCCCTGCGAGACCGCTTCATCAATGAGCTGCTACAGGCCAGGCACCTCGGGTATGTAACGCAGGCAGAGCTTGTCAGGCTATACCGTTACGCGAATGGTCACAGCGACGATACGTTGGTATTGACCTCTGTGCTTATTGAAACGCCTCAAGACTATTTACTTGAAGTCGTAGGTTGGTACTGCATTCACCTTGGCGATCAAAATACCAAAGTGTGTGCCATGACTGATGCCGGCTTGCAATGGTTTGACAATACCTCTGAGCTCCTGGAGTACCTTGAAGAGCGGCTGACGCTCAGAGCACTTAAACACACGGCTGAAGAAGGCCCAGGCACCTTGCCGGACCCCGTGTCCCGGTACATGTTTCATAGAGACCGGGATCGATTAAATAACCTCACAACACTTAAAGTGCTTTTCATCACACAAACAAGTGGCCTGTATCAAAGACTCCCACAGACCTTACTCAGCAAGATGCATTCTGACACCACCTATCTAAGCAATTGGTACAGCACTCACTTTTTACCCCCGCTGGGGTTTACGCTCTCAGACGCCGCCAGCCATGTACATGCATTACTAGATGACGCGTTGGATATCCGCGCACTAATTAACCCAGCCCTCACCAAACTTAATACGACTCAACGCTGGAGCAGCCAACCCTCAATTGCAGACACCGGCATCGAGGCAGGCGAATATTTTTTAACCCGGGAAATGAAATCAGGCGACATCATCAAACACAAGCTGACCACGCTAAGCGAAGGCATTGATGCATTTGTAGACACGCTGCCCACTCTGGAATCAGCGGCCTACCACCAGTTGTTTCATGCATGGAGAAAAAAAGAAGGCAGTGAGCTTGACCTGCACAGGATCACGGTTGTAACCCAAGCAACTGCAGACCGGCCTGCCACGTCACGCTCAATCATTGATACATTGCTGGAACATGTGACCCGCTATCATCAACTCCCTACTGACTATCGTGATGTGTCATTTACCGAGCGCATGGATGATACCGCCGCCTCATTCAAGATACCGGAGATCAAAAGTAAAAAACTGTATGACCTTGTGCTGATAGAAGGAAAACACTTTTACTTAAATACGCTCGCTTATTGTAAAAAAAGCTTAACTGACAATAAGAATCCTCAAACGCACCAAAACAGAAAGACAATGGCTCAGTTTAAAGCCGACTTATTATGGGGAGAAGGCTATCACTACTTCCGTTACAGCACGCAGTTATCGGTGCATGATGCAGGCTGCATCTCAGCACTCAGCGCACATCGCCAGCGCGACCAGCGCCAAACGTATTATTACTTTGCACCTGATGTGTACAGCGTCTCTGTGTATTCACCCGCTCAGGAAATAAGCGCCCTGTTAGCGGATTGTTTTGTCATCACCGAACACGGTGGCCTTCAATCAGAATGCGCTGGCCACGCCATTTTATGGACCCCAAGCCGAAGATTCGAAGCCTTTCAAAACCTCGCGGCATGTCAGCAAGCACTGCGTGCTCGTTTGGCGCACCGGATAGACCATCTTGAATTAACCAACTGCATGCACAGCCTCAACCGGGCGTCTGTCAGTGCTCAACGGGAAAGACTGCTTATCGAGGAACGTCCGTTATTTGAATTTGAGTTGCTGACGGGCGATTACCTTGAAGACCTCGCCACACAATCACTTGATCAACACACCACGGATATTCAACAGACGCTGGCAAACGCCATGGAGTCCAACTATTCCAGTGAAACGTTCAAGAGTGCTATGCAGGCCTACCTTGAGCGCATTCGCGCAGGCTTTAATATCCCGGGTTTTTTATTGGAAGTAGAAACGGCCATTTTCCAAAGGAAGCTGCCCGCTGTTTTAAAAGATGCGACAACCCAGGAACACTATGAATACGCGCTGATTCTGGAGCGTTACCAGGCGGTTTATCAGGGCGAGCAGGATTATTTATACGGTGTGCCGGACTTAACCGGTTTTGCCCGTAAGGCGCTCAATGAAACCCTGAGCAAAGACTTCCCTCAGCAGGCACTCGACTCGACGCATATCCGCGTGAAAACCCTGGGCCCCTCGTGGATTGTCAAAGTGACGACCCCCGCCAGCGAAACGCCTGTTCAAACGTTTAACCTCACGGACTATGTGTTGACCGGACTGGCCGCGCCTCCCGGGAAAATCGAACTCAGCGCACCTGATGCCACCCCATTGCCCCCTGGGTTGAATGAGCCTTACATCAAAGAGAAATTGCTAGCGCTGGACATACACATTGCCTATCAAACACTGCTCAAAGACGCGTTAGCCCCTGATCAGCCCGAGTATCAGAAGCGCTTCAAGCTGTTCAGCCAACAGTTACCTGCACAAACGCTCGAAAGTGCATTCATGGGCAAACTTTCAGGCGTATTGAGCGAGACAGCGTACCGCTATGTAGAGCATGTTCTGAGCTTTCCCGACGCCCTGGCGCGACCTCCTTGTCAGGACACCCCGCTTATCATCCGCCCCCTGCAACTATGCGCCTCAGACTCAGCGACACCTGACCCTGTCAAAGGGATGTATTTAATCGGCCCCACAGACATAACCCAGGGACCGCTCATTGTATGGACCACGTACAGTCAGTCCATGATGTTCAAAGAATTCCAAAACGAAGCCGGTTTAATCGCAGCGCTCACAACCCATGAATCGCTTCAGGCAGAAGTGTTAAAGCGAGTGCCTCAATATGAACGCAGCAAGTATGAGAATGGGGGCTTCAGTAATCCTCACGTCACCTTCATCACACGTTTTATTCCCAGTCTCGATCTGATTGCGCAAGGGCCGGTCAGTCTTTCAAACGCCCCGATTCTGGAAAATTATCTGCCTCGGCTGTACCGTGAAAATCTGGATTTCCTGTTGGCAATGGCCGCAACACCCACTGGCATTGTCGAGACGTCCGATGCGGAGTGGTTCAATCAACTCATTTCGTTGGGAATGTCTACCGTACTGCCGTCTTACGTACCGGCCAGATTGAGCATTCCTGTCATGATTTTGCAAACGTTCGGGCTGGTGAGGGAAGCCATTAAAGCAGGCGAGCAGGGGTATTGGGGTCAGGCCATCAGTGATTTCGTTATTGCGTTCATGTTGGTTGCATCTGAGGTCTACACGCGCTCCAGGAAACCAACGGGTACGCCCTGGGTTTCACCTTTTGTCCCGCCTCTTGTCAGCGGCCCGGAAGACAGAATAACCGCTGCATTAAGCATTGCCCGTTACAACAGTGAACAGATCTCATTGTTGGACCCCTACATTGACCACACCGTCTCATTGAAGGATTTAAGCCTTGACCGGGCGACCGGGGTTTATCAAAACACAACGTCGAACAATCACTATATTGTCATGAGGGGTAAGGTGTACCCGGTCAACTTAATTGCCCAGCGCTGGCGAATCAAGATTGACGCGCAGCGCGAAGGCCCCGCGCTGGCGAATCAAGATTGACGCGCAGCGCGAAGGCCCCGCGCTAAAACTCAACTCGTTACAACGCTGGGAATTGGACCTGCGAGAACCCCTATTGGGTGGCGGACCGGTATTCTCGCGAGTACATGAACCCATTGGTGACAGCAGCTTTCCTATTGAAATTGTCGGCATGCCGCTGATGTTTGCCTTGCGCCCTGATAAAGCCGCCGCGATTGTGTTAGCCCACGAAACAGCGGTCAGTTATTTAACTGAAGCGTCCAAAGTATTAAAACAAATCGACAGAGACAACCGTCAATACGCACCGTTGGCCCAATGGTTAAAAAATCACCTGGGCATAAATAATTTGCGCCATGCCCACATTGATAAACTCGCCTCTGCAGTGTCCGCTATTCTTGGCCGCCTATTGAAACGGTCCATGAACCCTCTGACTTCATTGCGGTATGTCTCGGGGAAGAAATCGTCTCGCGAGAGCCTGCGCGTCGCCTTTGTTCATCGGCAGGACGAGGTGAAATACATCTATTTAGATGACAACTTCTTTCAACCGGTTATCTCCCCCTACGGGCCCGACCCTTTAACGGGCATTAAAAAAACCATCCCGCCTTTTAACATAGATAATCACTGGCGCGCGGTCACGCTCATCCATGAAGTGTCACATCAAGTCGTTAACACAGAAGACATCGCTTACTTAAACTCTAGTTTCCCCTTCCCTGAACTGTTTGAATCACGCACTGCCAATGAGCGTGCCATCTTTAATATCATCTACGACCTGCACAATAAAACACTGTCTAATTCGACACCGCGCAATGAGTTGTTCAGTCAAATCACAGATTCGGGGACAAACAGCATTCTCAAACAAACCGGTAAGGCGACGCTGAACCAAGCCAAGGATGAGTTCATCACTAACCCGACCCAAAGGGTGAATATTATCCTCTCGAATGCGGACTCATTAGCAATGATCATCGCCCGGTTGGGCGGAAAGATAGATCAATATGTGCCCGTTAATCCTTGAGCCGCTGGATGTCACGGGTCTTGCCCCCTCAGTGACCCAGAAAGAATAACGAGCGATGTTTGTAGGTCTGTATCGAATATTAAAAACTGTTTCATTGGACGCGCCAAAGCACCGGGTCCACTCTGGGCTCAGGTTTAGGCAAGGGGAGCGGCAGGGAGCTGCGACTATTCATGTGTTGCGAATTGATCGCTTTGGTCTTCGGTAAACACCCTGCCCGGCATTGCGCCGGGCAGGATTTTTCTTACCTTTGCGCTACGCCCGAATTACAGCAACGGGATCGAGTAGCTGACGATCAAACGGTTTTCGTCCTGATCGCGCTGGCCTGGAATGTCATTGCGCCACATCGCGTTTTTCCACATGACGCCCACGTTTTTCAACGGACCTTCTTGCACGACGTAGGCCACTGTAATATCACGCTCCCACTCTGAACGACCTGAACCCGTGACCTTACCCACATTAGGGGCAGAGCTGCCCACTGTGTCGATGTTATCCCCACGAAGATAAACCGCGCCCGCTGTCAGACCCGGAATACCAACTTTTGCAAAATCGTACGAGTAGCGTGCTTGCCAGGTGCGCTCGCCGGCACGGGCGAACTTCTGGATCTGCATGTCGGTAATGGTGTAGTTGGACGAACCGTCGCCTTGGTTAAGCCATGGAAAGTCGCTGCTGCCGTTGCTCACCTGATAGCCGCCACCGAAGGTGTGACCTTCAACCGTGTATAGGAATAATCCACTGTAAAGATTGTTATCTACCTTGCCGCGACCACCGCTGGAACCGCGGTAATCACCAGAGCTGTAATAGGAAGAATCACTACCGTTCTTGCCATCGTCAGTGCTGTGGAAGTAGCGAAGATCGGACTTCAAAACGCCAGGGCCGATAGCCCAATTATGGGTAAGACCTAAAAAGTGCTGCTTATAAAAATCTTTCAGATTCCCGTAGTAATACTGAACCAGCAGGTCTTTGTTGATTTTGTAGTCAGCCCCGCCATACAGGAATTTGTTGCTGAACTCGCCAGTGCGAGCATTGTTCGCTCCTGCGATAGACATTTCTTCATTGTTGCTGGAGTTACGGCCTTTAACGTGCTCGATCTGACCACCGATCAGGGTCAAATCCTTGAACTCGTTGGAGGTAATCTGGCCACCTTCAAAGGTCTGTGGCAACAGACGACCATCGTTATAAGAGATGACCGGCAGTTTCGGCATGAGCGTGCCGTAACGCAGTTCGGTTTGGGAAATTTTGGCTTTGGCAGTCAGGCCCAGGCTGGAGAAGTCATTGACTGCACGACCATCGCTGTCGGTCGGAAACACCGTACCGCCGTAGCTAGAGCTGCTCGGGTTGCCATGGCGGCCTCTCCCGGAATCTAGGCGAACGCCCAATAGACCAATAGCGTCAACACCAAAACCAACTGTGCCTTGGGTAAAACCCGAGGTGAAGTCCAACTGGAAGCCTTGGCCCCATTCTTCTTGGTAGCTAGCGTTCTTGGGGGTGCCCGAATCACGGTTATCGTTATTGATGTAGAAGTTACGCAGTTTCAGCGTTGCCTTGCTGTCTTCGATGAAGCCGGCAGCGTTCGCTTGTTGTGCCAACAAACCTACGGCCACAGCCACGGCCAAGGTGGACTTGTTCATTGTCTTGCTCCTTTGCTTTTCTAATTTTTGTAGTTCTTTAGCCCGAGATCTGACGCCTCGGTACTACAGATGCGCGATTAGCGCCAGACAGTGACTGACAAGTCAATCGTAACTTTTCGTGTCTACGACCTTTGTCTAGTCTTCTGCGATTTGTGCGTAGGGTAATGGCTTTCTGTTAAACCCAAAAAGAATTATTTCTGAAATTCTCAGATCAAACAGCTATATAAGCGACTTTTCCTACGCACAGGTGAAGGGATGCTATCGGCCTTTGGTCTAATTTCTAAATAGATATTTATGAAATTTTTAAGTCGGTTTTCATCTAAGGCGACGAGCGGGTCAGTGCCCCGTGTAAAAACCGGATCAGTTTTATTGGACGCCCTGAAGGCGGCAGGAAGAACTTCATAAGCTAATGCTTAAAAGTTATTTATTTAGCCATTCTTAGATCATTTAACCTCGCTTTCTGCCGATATCCGGCCGCCTGTCGAGGAGCTTCATCGTGAAACTGTATTCTCCCCTACGCCTTCTGGCTGCTTTGTCCCTGGCAACTGCAAGCTTCTTCGCACAGGCTGCCACGGATGTCACTGTTGCCTACCAAACCACCGTAGACCCTGCAAAAGTTGCTCAGGCAGACGGCGCCTACGAGAAAGCCACCGACGCCAATATCAAGTGGCGCAAATTTGATAACGGCGCATACATCATTGCCGCTATCGCTTCGGGCGATGTGCAAATCGGCTACCTGGGCTCAAGCCCGTTGACCGCTGCGATCACCCGTAACGTCCCGGTCGAGACCTTTTTGATTGCCACCCAGATTGGGGGTGCCGAAGCGTTGGTAGCGCGCGATGGCTCAGGCATTAATAGCCCGCAGGATTTGGTCGGTAAGAAAGTTGCCGTGCCGTTTGTATCGACAGGCCACTACAGCCTGCTGGCCGCGTTGAAGCATTGGAATATCGACCCGTCGAAGGTGACGATTCTGAACCTCGCGCCGCCCGCCATTATTGCCGCCTGGAAGCGAGGTGACATCGACGCCACCTACGTGTGGGACCCGGCTCTGGGCACCGCCAAGGAAAACGGCAAGGTGCTGATCACCTCGGGTGAGTTGAGCCAATTCGGTGCACCGACGTTTGATGCGTGGATCGTGCGCAAAGATTTCGCCGCCAAACACCCTGAGGTCGTCAAAGCCTTCGCCAAAGTGACACTGGATGCTTATGCCGACTATCACAAAGACCCAAAAGCCTGGCTGGCCAAGCAGAGCAATATCGACAAGCTGGTGAAGCTGTCAGGCGCCAAGGCGGCTGATATCCCGTTGCTGCTGCAAGGCAATGTGTACCCGCTAGCCACCGATCAGGCGGTCTTGCTCGGGGCGCCAACCACCAAAGCATTGGCTGACACGGCGGCCTTCCTTAAAGAGCAAGGCAAGGTGGACGCCGTGCTGCCTGATTACGCACCGGCGGTGAACGCCAGCTACATCGCTCAATAACTCACGCTTTTTCAGGAGTCGCCCGACATGGCCTTGTTATCACTGGAGCGCATCAGCGCACAGTACCCGGGGGCTGCCGAGCCGGTACTGTCGGATATTTCCGTCAGCCTTGGCCCGCAGCAACTGCTGGTCGCACTCGGCCCGTCGGGCAGCGGCAAAACATCGTTGCTGAACCTGATTGCAGGCTTTGTCGAACCCAGCGGTGGACGCATCACCCTGGATGGCGCGCCCGTGCATGGCCCAAGTGCCGAGCGCGGAGTGGTATTTCAGGATGACGTGTTGCTGCCGTGGCAAGACGTGCTGGCCAACGTGGCGTTCGGTCTTGAACTGGCAGGCATGGCCCGTGATAAACGCGAAAGCCGCGCCCGCGAAATGCTCGACCTGGTGGATTTGTCTGGCTTTGAAAAACGCCGGGTGTGGGAGCTATCGGGTGGTCAGAAACAGCGCGTGGGGCTTGCCCGCGCCTTGGCGGCCGACCCTCGCCTGCTGCTGATGGACGAGCCGTTTGGCGCCCTCGACGCCTTCACCCGCGAGCAAATGCAGGAGCTGTTACTGCAAGTGTGCCGACGCACCGCCAAACCGGTGTTTCTGATTACCCACGACATCGAAGAAGCCGTGTTTCTGGCCACCGACCTGATCCTGCTGGCGCCCAATCCGGGCCGCATTGTCGAGCGCCTGACACTGGACTTCGGTCAGCGTTATACCGCTGGCGAGTCCGCCCGCGCCATCAAGTCAGACCCCCGTTTCATTGAAACCCGCGAACACGTGCTTGAGCGGGTGTTTTCACAACGCGGCGCCGCCCAGCGGCAGGAGCGCGCATGAGCAGTTATGAATTGGTGAACGACGCCTCCCCGACCGCCGTGGCTCACGCGCAGCGCCCGGTCAAACGTCAATTGAGCACGCGCTGGATCAGCGTATTGACACTTCTCACGCTAATCGCTGCCTGGTGGGCCGTGACGGCTGCGGGTTTGATTGAGCCGCTGTTTTTGCCACCGCCGTCTGCGGTGTTGGAAAAAGGCGGGTTGCTGGTCACTTCGGGGTACATGGATTCCACCTTATGGCAGCACTTGGGTGCGAGCTTGAGTCGCATTGGGTTGGGCCTGGGTTTTGCCATTCTCACTGCAATTCCGGTGGGCATTGCAATTGGTCATAACCGCATTGCGCGGGGGATTTTCGACCCGCTTATCGAGTTCTATCGTCCGATCCCTCCTTTGGCTTACTTGCCGCTGATCGTGATCTGGTGCGGCATCGGTGAGCTGTCGAAAGTGTTGCTGATTTACCTCGCGATTTTCGCGCCGATTGCAATTGCCACCGCCACCGGCGTGCGCAATGTTGACCCGGCCAAAGTGCGTGCCGCGCAGTCACTGGGCGCTACCCGTTGGCAACTGATTCGGCATGTGATCTTGCCCAGCGCCCTGCCCGACATTCTGACCGGCGTGCGCATTGGCCTGGGCGTCGGCTGGTCCACATTGGTGGCTGCCGAGTTAATCGCCGCCACCAGCGGTCTTGGTTTCATGGTGCAGTCGGCCGCGCAATTTCTGGTCACTGACGTGGTGGTGCTGGGAATTCTGGTAATTGCCATCATCGCCTTTGCCATGGAGATGGGCCTGCGCGCCCTGCAACGCAAGCTGGTGCCGTGGCACGGCCAGGCTCACTAACTGTTTCGAACTAACACGACGCTGATCAATCGGCGCGCTGATGAAGAGAATGACCATGAGCCTGACCCTTACCCCGATTAGCACTGCCCTTGGCGCGCAGATTGAAGGCGTTGACCTGACTCAGCCGCTGAGCGTCGAACAACGCGAAGCCATTGAGCAGGCGCTGCTCAAGCATCAAGTGATCTTCTTCAAAAATCAGTCGATCAACCCGCAGCAACAAGCGCGATTCGCGGCCAATTTCGGCGATCTGCATATACATCCGATTTACCCGAATATCCCCGAGCAGCCTGAAGTGCTGGTGCTGGACACCGCCGTGACGGACGTGCGCGACAATGCCGTGTGGCACACCGACGTCACTTTCTTGCCCACGCCTGCGATGGGCGCGGTGTTGAGCGCCAAGCAATTGCCCGCTTTTGGTGGCGACACCTTGTGGGCCAGTGGAATTGCAGCGTTTGAGGGGTTGTCCGCACCCTTGCAGCAGCTGCTGGACGGGCTGACGGCGACCCACGATTTCACCAAGTCGTTCCCGCTGGAGCGCTTTGGCTCGACCCCGGAAGACTTTGCACGCTGGGACCAGACGCGCAAAAACAACCCGCCCCTGTCGCACCCGGTTGTTCGCACACACCCAGTGAGCGGCCGTAAGTCGTTGTTCGTCAACGAGGGCTTTACCACACGCATCAATGAGCTTTCTGAAGCTGAAAGCGATGCCATCCTCACGCTGTTGTTTGCCCATGCCACTCGCCCTGAGTACACCATTCGCTGGCGCTGGCAGGAAAACGACGTCGCCTTTTGGGACAACCGTGTGACCCAGCACTACGCCGTGGATGACTACCGTCCGAATCGCCGCGTGATGCACCGCGCCACCATTCTGGGCGATGCACCGTTTTGAAGTGATGGACGCAGACACATCGCGTCACCGCGGTTTGTCTGGCGCTAGTGACGCCTGCTGCCATGGGGGTCGGTCATGAAGGCCCGTGTTTTCCGGGTTGACTCGGGAATGCTGACTTCCTGCAGCACAAAAAGGGACGCGAACGGGGCATAGGCTTTCACCACCGCTTGGGAGAAACCGGCCGATTTAATGGTGAACGTTGATTCGAGCGGATACACCCGTTCGGCCTCATTGACCGGTGACAGCAACTCCATGGCGCTGGTGCCTTTTACGGTGAACATGACCGGTTTCAACGTCACTTTGCGCGTGTCGTACGTACCGAATGCAAATCGCTTGGCCACGCTCATCATGTCGCTGACGGACATAAATTGCTCGGTACGCAGGATGTCCTTGTTTTGGGCATGCGCTTCTAGCGCTCTTAACCCCAATTCACTCACCTGTTGCCCCCTGTACGTGGTGGTTTCCGTGGTGCCGGGGTTGCGCAGAATATGTTGATTGAACAGTGTGACCGCACTTTCCCGCCCGATACTTAACGCGTCACTCATTCCGGAGACATCTGGGTCAAAAGTGGTGGCATCGGATCGTTCCATGGCTGAATACATTGTGGGAATGTCCTCCCACAGCCAGGCACCAGGGTTGTCGGGATGGATTGCAGGGTTGGTCATATAGCGTGCCGTTTCATTGAAGTAATTGGCAGACGCGATATACACCTCACCCAAACCTGCAAGGATATTGGCCGGCCTGGTCGCACCCAAGCTCACCGACTGGTTGTATAGATCCATTTCATCGAAGTTAAATCCTTGGGTTCGCAATGCTCCGATGATGTCCGAGTGAGGCCCTTGGGTAAGGCTGTGCCGGTACGTAAACGTATCAAGCTCTTTGAGGTAAATGGCTGGAAAGTTCTCGCGCAGATAACGATCAATCGCCTGCACCCGTGCTGGCCGGGTGTCGGCTGACACACCATTCAAACCATAAAGATCGATCCGGGAAACCGGGTTATTGGACACCATCGCGTAGCGGTTCAACCCGTCCAGGGTACCGGCGGGATCGGGGCTGATCCAGCGTTGCAACCACGGCGCGTAATAACGCATCCCGTAGTAATACAACCCGCTGGCATCCATTTCCTTGCCTGAGTAACGAATGGTTTTGTAGCGGGCTTGCAGCGATGTCCTGGCCGCCCACCAGGCAGTGGCGCCATAGGGGTAGTAACTTTCCTGAGTAATGAGCTGCGCTCGCCCATCAAGCTCCAGCGAACTGCTGCCCACAAGGTCAACCAGGCTGAAACGTATTTGAGTTTCAGGGGCAGTGCGTGCGCGCCCCTGATCCCATTGCAACACCCTGATACTGCTCAAGCCCGCACTCACGCACACCACGTTCAATTGTTCACCGGTCGCACTGTCATGCCGGATCTCAAGGCCCGGCAAATACCGAACCATCCGGGTATGCGTCATTGTGCTTGCCTGTGAGGTATGCACTTTTTGCACACGCTGCCCCGAGGCGTCGTAACGGTAGACCTCGTCATCGTTTTGGCCATCAGAACGCTGCACAAACGTCACTTTGCGCAGTTGATTGGCGACACTCCATTGCAAGGCCTGCCCTGCAGACAACGCCTGCTGATTGCCATTCATATCGAACGCCCTTCCCAGCCCCGGTTTCGGGGGGGGCACGCCCGGGTCCTCTTGCAGCACGCCATGGTTACTGGCATCGGCCACTGCCATTCGCTGCCTGTACCCGCCCCCCGTATTCACGCTGTGGCGCAACTGAAGCAAGTTGCCCGCTTCATCGTAGGCGTACACCTGTCTGTAGTTGCGCCAAACAGTGTCGTCCTTCATACCGAACAGCATGCACGGCGGCAAAAACCGGGTAGCGTCGTTGTTCGCATTCTCACGGCCGGTGGCGTAAATCAGTTGATAAAGCGTGTCATAACCATAGGTGCTGACGGGATCAACCTGGGCGTTGAACGCCCACTGCACCGGCTGGGCTCCGTCACTGATTTTTGTGACGTTGCCGACCCGGTCATATTCGTAGGCCAAGTCTTGCAAAGGACCTGCTGATTCCGCTTCACGGTAGGCCAGTAATCGCTCCAGCCGACCATCGGGCGCCGCGTATTGAGCCAGGGTGCTGACATTATTAGCGGCGCGTTCGGATTCCAGTTGAGCACTGGCGTTATACACGCGCTGACTCATCAGCACTTGCCGGCGCTCGCCCTTGAGAGTCAGGGCGTTCTCAAATAATAGACCGTCGATGCCGTACGAGAGGTGCTGAGTATGCCCTTTGGCATCGGTTTGCCCGATTACCGAGGCAAACGCATCGTATTGCCAGGCCGTTATAAAGCGCGATGTTTCCAACAGCGCATCACGGCCACTTTCTGCCTGCGGCCAGTCCACCGGTTCCAATGACTGGCAAAACTGACGCGCTTCCTTCAATAGCTGACCCTTCAACGAATACTGCTCATAACGCAAGGTGCCGGACGGGTCATCGTGACGTATCAAGCGGCCGGATCGGTTGGCAGCCTGATCTTCAGGGGTCGTGCCACCATACGTCAGGATTTCCACACAACGTTCCCGGGGTTCACCGGCCTCCCGTTCATGCCGGGATGTCAGCCTGAGCCATCGATCGAACACATGACGTAGCTGGCTGCCTCGCGAGTCCCGGCTTTGCAAGACCTGCCCCGCCGATCCGCGCAACCACCAGCGACTGCCCGCGTCAACGCTGTGGCTGTGCAATGGCTGCCCGCTGAGGCTGTAGAGGGTGTTTTGATTGGAGCCGGTAACGGTCGCGTGCTGACGCTGCGTGTGCAAACGCGGGTCCCATTGCGCCAGCAGCAAACCCGTGGCACTCCACATCTGACTGCTGATACGGGGCACGGCCTGCGCGCGGGGCAAGGTTCGGTGATACGCCACCTGACGCACACTCAGGGCGCGGGGATCGTAAGCCGTGAGGCTCGGGGTGTGATGGTGCAAAGACGAAGGCATGAGCATGACCGCAAAAAGACAAGGTCATGCCAGCCTGAAGGCCCGGTAAGGCCGTCAGGTGGTCATTATTTATAGCGCCGGGATGCGCGTATCAGCCTTGCTTCATCACCTGCGCCAGCAGCTCATAGGAATGAATACGGTCGGCGTGCTCATACAAATCGCAGGTGAAAATCAGCTCGTCGGCCCCCGTCTGCTCAACCAGTACCTGAAGCTTGGCGCGGATTTTTTCCGGGCTACCGACCATTGCCAGACCCAGGAAACTCATCACCGCCTCTTTTTCGTGAGGCAGCCACACGCCGTCCATGCTCTTGACCGGCGCACGCTGTACCAGACTTTGCCCACGCATCAACGCCAGAATGCGCTGGTAAACCGATGTGGCCAGGTACTCGGCCTGTTCATCGGTATCGGCTGCCACCAAGGGGACGCCCAGCATCACATACGGAGTGTCGAGCACTGCCGAGGGTTTGAAATGATTGCGGTAAACACGAATGGCTTCGTGCATCAACCGGGGTGCGAAATGGGAGGCGAACGCGTAAGGCAGTCCGCGCTCACCCGCCAGTTGTGCACTGAACAAACTGGAGCCCAGCAGCCACACGGGCACGTTCGTACCCGTGCCCGGCATCGCAATCACCCGCTGATCCGGTGTACGTGGCCCCAGATACCGCATCAGCTCCGCCACATCTTCAGGAAAATCATCGGCGCTGCCGGAGCGTTCCCGGCGTAACGCCCGGGCGGTCATTTGATCAGAGCCCGGCGCGCGGCCGAGGCCCAGATCAATCCGCCCCGGGTACAGGCTTTCAAGGGTGCCGAACTGCTCGGCGATCACCAGCGGCGCATGGTTTGGCAGCATCACGCCGCCCGAGCCCACGCGAATGGTCGACGTGCCGCCCGCCAGATACCCGATCAACACCGATGTCGCGGAGCTGGCAATGCCATCCATGTTGTGATGCTCAGCCACCCAAAAACGGTTGTAGCCAAACTTTTCTACGTGCTGCGCCAAGTCCAGCGAATTGTGCAGCGACTGAGCAGCAGTGCCGCCTTCGCGCACAGGCACCAAATCGAGGGTCGAGAACTTGATATCGGACAGGGATGTCATCAGCCGGCTACTCCTAGTGGGACGCAGGCTCAGACGCTCGCCAAAACCTGCCAGTGCTCTTTGCAATATGGGCATATACCCGAGTTTCAATAGCAGGCTATGAAATGAGCTACTAAAAAAGACGATTGGTCTGACAGGATGAACTTTAGTGCGCCGACTACCCTCACAACTTCACACCAGGCGTGAAACCTTCACGCCGTTCTTCAGGAGGCACGCATGAGTATTAAAAAGACAGCATCGGCTCATTGGGCAGGCGATCTTAAAACCGGCATCGGCTCCATCTCCACTGAAACCGGCGTACTGCGTGAAGCACCTTACGGCTTCAAGGCACGCTTTGAAGGCGGCAAAGGTACCAACCCCGAAGAGTTGATCGGTGCGGCCCACGCGGGTTGCTTCTCGATGGCCCTGTCGATGATTCTCGGTGATGCAGGGCTCAAGGCCGACAGCATCGATACCACCGCAGAAGTCACGCTGGACAAACAAGACGACGGTTTTGCGATCACCGCCGTGCACCTGGTGCTCAAGGCTAAAGTGCCGGGCGCCACCCAGGAGCAATTCGATGAATTGACCACCAAGGCCAAAGAAGGCTGCCCGGTCTCGAAGGTTCTCAATGCCAACATCACCCTCGACGCCACGTTGTTGAGCTGACCAGACGCGGCACGGTATCTCTGCCCGCTCACTGTTGAGCAGGCAGAGGCGACCTCAACAATGCCCGTCTATGTGCCCTGGATCAGTCCCGAGTGACGCCCGATGTGATCGAATCATCTCCGCGTGCGTCAATGCATGACTTTGCGCATTGCAATCAAGGGAGTCTCACCATGAAACGTTTCGCTCTAGCTGTTATCTGCTGCGCCATGGCCACCACCGCGTTGGCCGCACCCAAGCCGTGTGATGAACTCAAGGCTGAAATTGAGGCCAAGATTCAGGCTAATAACGTGTCGTCCTACACCCTGGAAATCGTGACCAACGACGAAGTTCAAGACCAAAACATGGTGGTGGGCACCTGCGAAAACGGTACGAAAAAGATCATCTACCAGAAGAACGACAACTGATCGCTACGGAATACAGTTGACCAGCCGCTCCTCGGCCAACACCTTGCCCTCGGCGTTATAGAGCCGGGCATAGGCGTTAAACCCCAGGGAGCGTGCCTGCAACCGGTAGCGCTGCCCCGGCTGGAAATCGGTGTAATTGAGCGTCAGGTAACACAACCGTTCCTGCGGGTTACTGAACTGACTCATGCCCCCGATAAAGACCTCGTAATCGAAGCGCACCATGAGTTCGTGGCTGCCCGGGGACACCTGAAAATAGCGGCCATCGGCCACGCGCTGATTGTCCAGTCGCTCCGCCATCACCAGCTTGCCCGTTTGGGTTTCAAGATCAACCCACGCCAGAGCCCGATTGTGCTCAGGTAAAGGCGTGCTGGCACACGCACTCAGCACACACGTGAGTGCTAGCCCTAAAAACGTCCGCATGCTTATTCCTCCACTCGTCTTAAGTGCCAGCATAGCGCCGTTGCTGTCAGCTGTGGCGCGCCGCCCCTTTCAACAGCTAGGCTTGCCGCACTCTTTGACTGGACTGACCAATGACGCCAAGCGCTCGATGTTTGCTGCTAGTTGCTGCAATGACCCTGCTCAACGGCTGTTCAAGCGTGAACTATTACTCACAACTGGCCAGCGGCCAGTTGCACCTGTTGAAAGCCCGCGAGCCAGTGGAGCACGTCATTGCAGACCCCCAGCGTCCGGCTGCCCTGCGCAAGCAACTGCGCAACGCCCAGGCAGCACGCACGTTCGCCAGCAAGCAGTTGCTTTTGCCCGACAACGCAAGCTATCGCCTGTACGCTGACCTCAAACGGCCGTACGTGGTATGGAATGTGTTTGCTACGCCAGAATTTTCACTCAAACCCATCACCCATTGTTTCCCGATTGCCGGGTGCGTTGCCTACCGCGGTTACTACTCTGTGGGGGGCGCGCGGGGTGAGGCTGCCCTGCAGCGCCAGCAAGGACGAGACGTGTTTGTCAGTGGTGTTGAAGCCTATTCAACCTTGGGCTGGTTCGACGACCCGATCCTCAACACCATGCTGACCTGGGGTGACGAACGGCTCGCCAGCGTGATTTTTCATGAATTGGCTCACCAGCGTGTGTATGTAAAGGACGACACGGAATTCAACGAATCCTTCGCCAACTTCGTTGAACAGGAAGGCACGCGTCAGTGGCGCGCTTACCAAGGTTTACCGGCCCCGGATCCGCGCGCGTTGCTGCAACGCGATCAATTTATCGGCCTGATTCTGCAAACGCGCCAAGGGTTAGAAACGCTGTATGCGCAATCGTTACCGGCCGAACGCATGCGCCAGCGCAAGGCCGCGACGTTTGAACAGATGCGCGTGCAATACCGTCAAATGCGCGATCAGCAATGGGCAGGGAACACACGTTTTGATCCGTGGATCAACAGCCCCATGAACAACGCCAAACTGCTGCCATTCGGGCTATACGATCAATGGGTGCCAGCGTTCGCGGCGCTGTTCAAGCAAAGCGGCAATGACTGGCAAACGTTTTATGCCGCTGTGGAAACCCTCGCTACGCTACCTCTGCCCGAGCGCAAGGCCGCCTTGCGCCAGCAGCTCGCAGACGGTTAAGCCTTACCCGGTTTCAACCAGTTCATGACCACACAGGAGGCAAACGCGCTGGTGCTGCACGCGCCACTGCTCAAGGCAGCACGCAGCGCAGGGATGTCAGCCTTCATCATGTACTTGGCGCCATCCTTGTAATGCGCGTTTTCGCCAAACCCGCCCTGGGTCATTTCTTTCAGGGCGTCTTCTTTGCTCCAGTCCTGCACCACCACGCGATACATGGCGGACATCAGCCCGGTACGGTCGGCGCCATGCTTGCAATGCATCAACACCGGCCCCTTTGCCTGTGCTGTCTGAATGGCGCGCAACGCAGCCAGCACGTCCTGGTCGTCTACATGATTGGTGCGATACGGCAACTGCACCTGAGTGACACCGGGGGTTTTCAGCCACGTGCTATCGGACTCGGGCAGGAAGTTGATCACCGTCGCAATCTGCAATTTTTCCAGCAGCGGCTGCGCATTGCTGTCCGGCAAAGCGCTGCGATAGAGCGTGGGCGACATTTGATACAGGTTGTACTGCGTGGCGACAGGCTGGGCCCATTGCACAGAACGGGATACAGGACTTTCTTCCGCCCGCGCCTGTGGCAAAGCGGCCAGCGTCAGGAATGCCAGGCACAGCGCGGGAAACATCCGGGAGTTCGCCATATCAGTTCAACCGTTTTTATAAGGATCAGAGAAAGTGCGGCGAGGGTGGATGAACCTGAATCAAAACTCTGTGAGGCGCTTGTCAAAAAATCGTGATGCCAGGAAAGGGGCTGCATTATTTAGGCCGGGGTGCGGCAAAATTACGCATGAATCGATTCACCCAGGCGATTGGCCTGTTAGTATTTGTAACCAATGTTTGCCTGCGCGTTGTTTTTTCCCGGTCGAGCTCGACCCGCGCCGCCTGCCAAAACGAAAAGCTGCCCATGAGCAGCTGTAATCCGTGAATGCCTGATGAGGTGCCTGATGTCTGAACAAGACAACCCGCGGCGTGAGTTTCTGCGCAAAACCCTGACCCTGATTCCTGTGGTGACTGTCGCCAGTACCGGCCTCGGCGGCTCGGTGCTGATGGCCTCGGCCAGCGTCGATGCCAAAGCCGTGGCCAACGAAGGGCAATCGCCCGCGCCTGCTGCTGGCAATGCGTATGAACCTACCTACTTCACCGCTGAAGAATGGGCATTTGTGAATGCCGCCGTAGCGCGCCTGATTCCAGCAGACGAACAAGGCCCCGGCGCGTTGGAAGCAGGTGTTCCGGAATACATCGACCGCCAGATGAACACGCCTTACGCCAGCGGCGCGCTGTGGTTCATGCAAGGCCCGTTCAATGCTGACGCACCGGCCGAAATGGGTTGGCAGAGCAAATTGGTCCCCAAGCAGATTTATCGCCTGGGCATTGCCGCTACGGATGAGCACTGCAAAAAGCACTACGGCTCAGTATTTGCTGGGCTAGACAGCGCTACCCGAGATGACGTGCTCAAGCAACTGGAGGCAGGGTCGCCCCAATTCGAAAGCGTGCCGGCAAAAATATTCTTCAGTTTTCTGCTGCAAAACACCAAGGAAGGGTTCTTCTGCGACCCGATTCACGGTGGCAACAAAGGCATGGTCGGCTGGACGCTGATTGGCTTCCCCGGCGCCCGCGCCGACTTCATGGACTGGGTAGAACGCAATGAGCAGTACCCCTTCCCGGCTGTATCCATCCGCGGCGAGAGGGCCTGAACATGACCGTTATGAAAAAAGTGGATGCCGTGATCGTTGGGTTCGGCTGGACGGGCGCGATCATGGCCAAAGAGCTGACCGAAGCGGGCCTGAACGTTGTCGCCCTCGAACGCGGCCCGATGCAGGACACGTACCCGGACGGTAACTACCCGCAGGTTATCGACGAACTGACCTACAGCGTGCGTAAAAAGCTCTTCCAGGATGTGTCAAAAGAAACCGTCACCATTCGCCACAGCGTAAACGATGTGGCGTTGCCAAACCGCCAGTTGGGTGCTTTCCTGCCCGGCAACGGTGTGGGCGGTGCTGGCTTGCACTGGTCGGGCGTGCATTTCCGTGTCGACCCGATCGAATTGCGCATGCGCAGCCATTACGAAGAGCGCTACGGTAAACACTTCATCCCCAAGGACATGACCATTCAGGACTTCGGCGTAAGTTACGAAGAACTGGAGCCGTTTTTCGACTACGCCGAGAAAGTCTTCGGCACGTCAGGCCAAGCTTGGACCGTCAACGGGCAGTTGGTGGGCGAAGGCAAAGGCGGCAACCCCTATGCGCCAGATCGCTCAAACCATTTCCCGCTGGAATCACAGAAAAACACCGTATCTGCACAGCTGTTTCAGAAAGCTGCCAATGACGTTGGCTACAAACCCTACAACCTGCCCTCTGCCAATACCTCCGGGCCCTACACCAACCCCTATGGGGCGCAAATGGGCCCGTGCAACTTCTGCGGTTTTTGCAGCGGCTATGTCTGCTACATGTATTCCAAAGCCTCGCCCAACGTGAACATCTTGCCTGCGCTCAAGCAAGTGCCCAACTTTGAGCTGCGCCCCAACGCTCACGTGATTCGCGTCAACCTCGACAGCGACAAAACCAAAGCCACAGGCGTTACCTACATCGACGCACTGGGCCGCGAAATAGAGCAGCCCGCCGACCTGGTGATTCTGGGCGCGTTCCAGTTCCACAACGTGCGTTTGATGCTGCTCTCGGGCATTGGCAAACCCTACGACCCGATCACCAACGAAGGCGTTGTCGGCCGAAACTTTGCCTACCAGAACATGGGCACGATCAAGGCCTACTTCGATAAAGACGTGCACACCAACAACTTCATCGGCGCAGGCGGCAATGGCGTGGCGATCGATGACTTCAATGCCGACAACTTCGATCACGGGCCGCACGGCTTTGTCGGCGGCTCACCCATGTGGGTCAACCAGGCCGGGAGCCGTCCGATTGCCGGTACGTCCAACCCGCCGGGCACTCCCGCGTGGGGCAGCGCGTGGAAGAAAGCCACCGCCGATTACTACACCCACCAAGTGTCCATGGATGCTCACGGTGCACATCAGTCTTACCGTGGAAACTACTTGGATCTCGACCCGGTTTACCGCGATGCCTATGGCCAGCCATTGCTGCGTATGACGTTCGACTGGCAAGAAAACGACATCAAAATGAACCGTTTCATGATGGAAAAAATGGGCAAGATCGCTCAGGCAATGAACCCGAAAGCCATCGCCCTGCTGGGCAAAAAAGTCGGTGACCACTTCAACACTGCGTCCTATCAAACCACCCACCTTAACGGCGGCGCGATCATGGGCACCGACCCGAAAACCAGTGCGCTGAACCGCTATTTGCAGAGCTGGGACGTGCATAACGTATTCGTGCCGGGTGCGTCTGCCTTCCCGCAAGGCTTGGGCTACAACCCGACAGGGCTGGTTGCGGCACTGACCTACTGGTCGGCGCGGGCCATCCGCGAGCAGTACCTGAAAAACCCCGGCCCGTTGGTTCAGGCATAAGGAGCGATGACCATGAAAGCACTTGTTATCGCGACCTTTACACTGTTGGGCAGCGTCTCGGCCATGGCCGACGGGGCAGATCCGCGCGCATTGATCCAGCAGGGCGAGTATCTGGCGCGCGCCGGGGATTGCGTGGCCTGCCATACCGCCAAGGACGGCAAGCCGTTTGCGGGTGGCCTGCCGATGGAAACCCCGATTGGCACCCTTTACTCAACCAACATCACGCCTGCCAAAAGCGGCATCGGCGATTACAGTTTTGCAGACTTCGACAACGCCGTGCGTCACGGCATCGCCCGAAATGGCAGCACCCTGTACCCGGCGATGCCCTACCCGTCCTATGCCCGGGTGAATCAGGCCGATATGCAAGCGCTGTACGCCTACTTCATGAAAGGCGTGAAGCCCGTCGAGCAAGCGAACAAGGCGGCGGATATTCCGTGGCCCATGAGCATGCGCTGGCCGCTGGCCATGTGGCGCTGGACGTTTGCACCCGCGGTTGCGGATTTCACCCCGGTTGCGGGCCAGGACCCAGTGGTCAGCCGCGGCGCGTATCTGGTCGAAGGTTTGGGCCACTGCGGCGCCTGCCATACCCCGCGAGCCCTGACCATGCAGGAAAAAGCCTTGAGCGCGACGGACGGCAGCGCCTTTCTCTCGGGCAGTGCGCCACTGGAAGGCTGGATCGCCAAAAACCTGCGCGGGGACCACAAGGACGGCCTGGGCAGTTGGGACGAAACGCAGCTGGTGCAGTTCCTGAAGACCGGGCGCAGTGATCGCAGCGCGGTGTTTGGGGGAATGAGTGACGTGATCGTCCACAGCATGCAGTACATGTCTGATGCCGACCTGACAGCAATCGCACGTTATTTGAAGTCGTTGCCTGCGGTGAATTCAGCCGACAAACCCCATCAGTACGATCCGGCCGTGGCCGATGCGCTATGGAACGGCGACGACAGCAAGCGCGGTGCAGCGGTTTACATCGACAACTGCGCTGCGTGCCACCGCACCGACGGCCATGGCTATACCCGCGTGTTCCCGGCGCTGGCAGGCAACCCGGTGTTGCAGTCCGAAGACCCGACCTCGTTGATTCATATCGTGCTCAAGGGCGGAACACTGCCGGCAACACACACCGCGCCGTCGACCTTCACCATGCCCGCTTTTGACTGGCGCTTGTCGGATCAGGAAGTGGCCGATGTGGTCAATTTCATTCGCACCAGCTGGGGCAATAAAGGGTCGGACGTCAACGCGTCTGATGTGAAAAGCATGCGCGACTCATCCACACACCCGTGAGGGGGCTGACGCCTCGGCTGCTGAGGAGCAGCCGGGGGGCGCTTATTTCTCGACCACCTGCCATTTCTGCGCCAGAGCGGCCAATCGGCCGTCGTCCCGGATGCGTTGCAACGCGTTATTGAGGCTCTTCTGAAAAGCCGGGTTGCCTTTCTGAAACGGGATCGCCAGTTTGATTTCTGTCGGGGTGCGAGCCTGATTCGCCGGTTCGACAAATGAAGACGCCTGCGCTACGCCTGTCACAGGTGTACGCAGATTGTCGTAGGGCTGACTGAAATCGAACCGATTCTGCAGTTCTGGAGTCAAAGCGATGTGATTGATTGCAACATCGTATTTCCCGCTTTCGACCCCCGACAGCAACTCGTTGCGATCCGTAACCAGGAGTGAGGCATGCACCTCAAGCTCGTTGGCCAACAGCTCGCCCAGCTCGACGTCGAAACCGGTCAACTGGCCGTCCTGCTTGAAGCTCCAGGGTGGCGAAGCAGCATCGAGGGCAATGCGCAACTCGCCCCGATCGTTCACGTCATCAATCAATTCGGCGTGAGCCAAAGGGCTCATCAGTGGCAATAACAGCATCAGGCCTGACAGAAGGCGCATGGTCACTCCTTTGAACGGGATGCAAGCGATTCGCAATAAAGGTTCGCTTTGCTTTATGTTGGTCAACTGCGGGTTGGACAGCGTACCGACTGGAAGTTGTCTTAACCCTATGAATTTTGTGAAAAACGGAGAAAAAAATGAAAAATCTATTGTCTCGCGTTGCACTGGCTTCAGTCCTGATGGGCGCTTCGGTGATCGCCATGGCGGCTACTCCGGCGCCTGAAGGCGCAAAAGTCGCCATCCTTTCCCCGGCTGACGGCGCCACTGTGGATAAAACCTTCACGGTCAAATTCGGCGTTGAAGGTATCAAGCTGGCACCTGCGGGCGACCAGACACCGAACACGGGCCATCACCACCTGTTGATCGACGTTGACCAGCCAATTGCCGCGGGCCAAGTGATCCCGGCAGATGCCAACCACGTGCATTTCGGCAAGGCGCAAACCGAAGCTGAAGTCACGTTGGCGCCCGGCAAGCACACCTTGCAACTGGAGTTGGCAGACAAGAACCACATGACGTTTGAACCCGTCATCGTTTCGAAGAAGATTACGGTCAACGTGAAGTAATTTCTTCGACGCACAAAAAAGGAGACCCGAGGGTCTCCTTTTTTTGTGGTGCGCGACTTAGAACAGTACGCGGCAACGGATGGTGCCGTTGATGCTTTGCAGCTTCTCTTGCGCCAGGTCCGAGGACTCGGCGTCGACGTCGATCACCACATAGCCAACTTTCTCGTTGGTTTGCAGGAACTGGCCGGAAATGTTGATGCCGTTTTCTGCGAAGACCTTGTTGATCTCGCTCATCACACCCGGAATGTTCTGGTGGATGTGCAGCAAACGGTGCTTGCCAGGGTGAGCCGGCAATGCCACTTCAGGGAAGTTGACGGAGGACACCGACGTACCGTTGTCGCTGTACTTGACCAGCTTCTCTGCCACTTCCAGACCGATGTTGGCTTGGGCTTCAGCGGTAGAACCGCCGATGTGCGGGGTCAGGATCACGTTGTCCAGGCCACGCAGCGGACTTTCGAACTCTTCGTCATTGGAGCGCGGCTCGACCGGGAACACGTCGATGGCGGCGCCGATCAGGTGCTTGTCCTTGATCGCGTCAGCCAGCGCGTCCAGCTCTACCACGGTGCCACGTGCGGCGTTGATCAGAATGCCGCCCTTTTTGATGGCGCGGATTTCTTTCTCACCGATCATCCACTGAGTGGCAGCGGTTTCAGGCACGTGCAGGGTCACGATGTCGGACATGCCCAGCAGTTCGTGCAGGTTGCCCACTTGCGTGGCGTTACCCAACGGCAGCTTGGTCACGGTGTCGTAGAAGAACACCTGCATGCCCAGGCCTTCAGCCAGTACCGACAGCTGAGTACCGATCGAACCATAACCGACGATACCCAGCTTTTTGCCACGGATTTCGAAGGAGTTGGCAGCGCTTTTGATCCAGCCACCGCGATGGCAAGAGGCGTTTTTCTCAGGGATGCCACGCAGCAACAGGATCGCTTCTGCCAACACCAACTCGGCCACCGAACGGGTGTTGGAGTAAGGGGCGTTGAAAACAGCGATACCGCGTTCGCGAGCAGCGTTGAGGTCGACCTGGTTGGTACCGATGCAGAAACAGCCAACAGCCACCAACTTCTTGGCGCAATCGAACACTTCTTCGGTCAGTTGAGTGCGAGAACGGATGCCGATGAAATGGGCATCAGCGATCTTTTCCTTCAACTGATCTTCAGGCAAGGAACTGGTGATGTACTCAATGCTGGTGTACCCGGCGGACTTGAGAACATCAACAGCGGATTGGTGGACGCCTTCCAGAAGAAGGAACTTGATCTTGCTCTTATCGAGAGAAGTCTTGCTCATCTGCGTAAACCTGTGTCCCAGAGAAAAATGGCAGGGAAGTGGACAGCCTGAGCTGACCTGGCCGGCGTGAAGACCGGCACCGAGAATCGTCCTACGGCTCGATTCTACGGGGGGGCCGTATGCTAGCATAAGCGCCCCGCTAAACACCCATTCCTGCGACGTGAAGCGTTCTCAGGATGACCATGAATTGTTCGAGAGTTCTGTTGATGACCCATCCTGCCTTGATTGATGAGCTAAAGACCCTGGTAGAGCCTGGCAAGGTTCTCACCGACGCCGATTCCCTCAATGCTTATGGCAAGGACTGGACCAAGCATTTCGCCCCTGCGCCGCTCGCCATCGTGTTCCCGAAAACAACCGAACAGGTACAGGCCATTGTGCTGTGGGCCAACGCTCACCATGTCGCGCTGGTACCCTCGGGCGGTCGTACCGGTTTGTCGGCGGCAGCCGTGGCGGCCAACGGCGAAGTGGTGGTGTCATTCGACTATATGAACCAGGTGCTGGACATCAACCTGACTGACCGCACGGTGGTGTGCCAGCCGGGCGTGGTCACCGAGCATCTGCAGAACCTCGCGCAAGAACACGGCCTGTATTACCCGGTGGACTTCGCCTCGGCAGGTTCCAGCCAGATTGGCGGCAATATCGGCACCAATGCCGGCGGGATCAAAGTGATTCGCTATGGCATGACCCGCAACTGGGTCGCGGGCATGAAAGTGGTCACCGGCAAGGGTGACGTACTCGAACTGAACAAAGACCTGATCAAAAACGCCACGGGTTATGACATGCGCCAGCTGTTCATCGGCGCTGAAGGCACGCTGGGCTTTGTCGTTGAAGCCACAATGCGCCTGGACCGTGCGCCCAAGAACCTGACGGCCATGGTGCTCGGCACGGCTGACTTCGACTCGATTATGCCGGTCCTGCATGCCTTCCAGAACAAACTGGATCTGACGGCATTCGAATTCTTCTCCGACAAGGCGCTGGCCAAAGTCATGGCGCGTGGCGATGTGCCTGCGGCGTTTGACACCGACTGTCCGTTCTACGCGCTGCTGGAATTCGAAGCGACCACCGAGGAAGTGGCCAACGCGGCTCTGGAAACCTTCGAGCACTGCATGGAACAAGGCTGGGTGCTGGACGGCGTGATGAGCCAGAGCGAAACCCAATTGCAAAACCTGTGGAAACTGCGCGAGTACATCTCCGAAACCATTTCCCACTGGACGCCGTACAAAAACGACATCTCGGTCACCGTTTCGAAAGTGCCTGCGTTTTTGAAAGAGATTGATGCGATCGTCGGTGAACACTACCCGGATTTCGAAATTGTCTGGTTTGGTCACATCGGTGACGGCAACCTGCACCTGAACATCCTTAAGCCTGAAAACCTGAGCAAAGACGACTTTTTTGCCAAATGCGCGACCGTCAACAAGTGGGTGTTTGAAACGGTCGAGAAGTACAACGGTTCGATTTCGGCCGAGCACGGCGTGGGCATGACCAAGCGTGATTACTTGACGTACAGCCGATCACCGGTCGAGATCGAGTACATGAAAGCCATCAAGGCTGCATTTGACCCGAACGGCATCATGAACCCGGGCAAAATTTTCGCGATTTAATCAGCGGCACAACAGCGGTAGTCGCTGCCCAAGAGTGGTTGAACAACCCGTTTCCCTGGAGCACGCGTGCACTCGGTCTCCAGGGCAACGTCGGCAGCGACGCGTTAAGCGAACCCACCAGCGGAGTCGGTCAATGAGCTATCAGCACCAGTATGTCGACGGTACGAAGATTCACTTTCCAATCGGCAAAGTGGTGTGCATCGGGCGTAACTATGCCGAGCACGCCAAAGAGTTGGATAACCCGATCCCGACTGAGCCTTTGTTGTTCATTAAACCCGGCAGTTGCGTAGTGCCGCTGGAAGGCGGTTTTACCATCCCGACCGAGCGCGGTTCCGTGCATTACGAGGCCGAAATCGCTGTGCTGATCGGCAAGCCGCTGTCCAACAACCCGAGCACCGAAGAGGTGCTGGACGCCATCTCCGGGTTTGCTCCGGGCCTGGACCTGACCCTGCGCGACAAACAGGCCGAGCTGAAAAGCAAAGGCCTGCCCTGGGAAATCGCCAAATCGTTTGACGGCGCCTGCGTGTTGGCACCGTTCGTGGCGAGCTGCACCTTCCCGGACCTGAAGAACATTGGAATTCGTTTGACCATCAATGGCGACGTTCGCCAGGACGGCAACAGTGCCCTGATGCTCAATCCAATCGTGCCGATGATTCAGCACATCGCGTCCTGCTTCTCACTGCAAGCAGGCGACGTGGTCATGACCGGCACGCCGGCAGGTGTAGGTCCGTTGACGGTCGGGGATGAGATTGTTCTGGAACTGAGCGGGGTCAGACCCTTCGAAAGCTGCGTGTGTTAAACCCACCGTTAAATCCCTCTCTCCAGCCCCTCCCTTTGGGAGAGGGCTGACTGTCACTCTCAAACTCTCAAACTCTCAAACTCTCAAACTCTCAAACTCTCAAACGTCGATTCCAGCAAACCGCTATTCTGTCGAGGATTTTTCCTATACAGAATGTGAACCCGCCGCATGCCAAACTGGAACCATTACTTACAGCGCGTCATTGAATTAATGAAGCGCTATCCGGGGCTGATTGCGCTGTTCGGCTTCTGTTCGGGAGTGGGCAGTTTCATTCTGGTTGATCGTCAGCAAGGCATGGCCCGCTGGATCGCTGTGATTTTGCTGGTGAGCTGGGTCTGGCTGATGCTGGAAAACACCTTCACGCAGCTGTTCATGCGCGTGTTCAAGCGCGAAATCCCTCCGCCGCTGCTGCGTTACGCCACGCAGATGATCCATCAGGAAAGCCTGTTTTTCGTCTTACCGTTTTTCTTTATCACCACCACCTGGAACAGCGGCCAGATGGTCTTCACCGGGCTGCTCGGCGCCACCGCGCTGGTGACCATTACCGACCCGCTCTATTACAAATGGCTAGCCCCCAAGCGCTGGCTGTTTCTGGCGGTACACACGCTGGCGCTATTCGCGGCGCTGCTGACCGCACTGCCGATCATCCTCAACCTCACCACCTCGCAAAGCTACATGCTGGCATTGGGCGCCGCTGTGGTGCTGTCCATCCCCAGTCTGGCCGTGAGTTTGCCGCTCAAGACCCTGCGCGGCTGGCTGTTGCTGCCGTTGATGGTGATTGCTCTTGGCGGCACAGGCTGGCTGCTGCGCTCATGGGTGCCGCCCGCCACGCTGTGGATGACGGAAGTGGCGGTTACCACGCAATTGCAGGACCGCACGCCGGGCGAGAGCCTCAAGCGCATTGACGTCAACGCACTGCGGGCGCAGGGGTTGTATGCCTACACCGCGATCAATGCGCCACGGGGTTTGAACGAGCGTATCTATCACGTGTGGAAGCTCAATGGTCGGGAAGTAGACCGCATCGCGCTGGATATCAAAGGCGGGCGCAAGGAAGGTTATCGCGCCTGGACCCACAAACAGAACTTCCCGCCCAACCCTGTAGGCCGCTGGCAAGTACGGGTGTTGACGGAAGACGGGCAGATGATTGGCGTGTTGCGCTTCCGGGTTATCGACGCAGATCAATCACCTTCAGCGTCCAGTCAGGCAAACTGACCGTATTGTGCTATTACCTATGGTCTACGTATTCGCGAAACGAGCTTGGAGCCGACGATTATTACTGCTAAGGCTGGCGACGCCCAATTAGACACTTCGAGCACACCGGCCCGACTCCACATCAGTGGCGACTGGACGCTGGCCAATTACGCACGCCTCAAGCAACTGACCGAGCAGTTGGCGGGCAAGTACGACGACAGCACCCGCGTGGACCTGGATGATGTCAGCCGCCTCGACACGGCAGGCGCTTCGCTGCTGGTCGAACTGCTGGGCGCCGAACGCGTCAGCCAACTGGCCGACGCGACCTCCAAACTCCCCGCCGCCGACCGCGCCCTGTTGCAAACGGTCTATTCCTCAATGCGCGACTTTTGCGTGCCAGCCAAGCCACCAGAGCAGAACACCGGCATTCAGGTGCTCAGCCGCATTGGCTGCGCGGTCGACAAGCTGTGGCAAGACTCGCTGAAACTGCTGGGTTTCATCGGCCTGATCCTGCAAACCCTGGCCCGCAACCTGTTTCGACCCAAACAATGGCGCATCACCCCGGTGGTGGCGCATATCGAACAAATCGGCCTGAACGCGGCCCCGATTGTGGTGCTGCTGACCTTTATGGTTGGCGCGGTGGTGGCGTTCCTTGGCGCGACGGTGCTGGCCAACTTCGGCGCAGGCATTTTCACCGTCGACCTGGTGGCGTTTTCGTTCTTGCGAGAATTTGGCGTGTTGCTGACTGCCATCCTGCTCGCAGGTCGCACCGCGAGTGCGTTCACGGCACAAATCGGCTCGATGAAAGCCAACGAAGAGATCGATGCCATTCGCACGCTGGGCCTCGACCCCATGGATTTGCTGGTGCTGCCACGTGTCCTGGCGCTGCTGATCGCGCTGCCGCTGCTCACCTTTTTGGCAATGATGGCGGGGATTCTGGGTGGCGCCGTGGTGTGCATCGTATCGCTGGGTATTTCGCCCGACATGTTCATCTCACTGCTGCACTCGGACATCGGTGTGCAGCACTTTCTGGTGGGCATGGTCAAAGCGCCCTTCTTCGCCTTCCTGATCGCCGCGGTCGGCTGCCTGGAAGGGTTCAAGGTCGCGGGCAGTGCTGAATCGGTGGGCGAACACACGACCTCCAGCGTGGTGCAATCGATCTTTATCGTGATCGTGCTGGATGCCGTGGCGGCGTTGTTCTTCATGGAGATGGGCTGGTGAGTGCTTCTGTGCAAAAAAACCGCGAGGCGGTGATTGAAGTGCGCGGCCTGTGCAATCGCTTTGGCAGCCAGACTGTGCACGAGCACCTCGACCTGGATGTGTACAAGGGCGAGATATTGGGTGTGGTGGGCGGCTCCGGCACGGGTAAATCCGTGCTGTTGCGCAGCATTGTCGGCCTGCGTCGCCCCAATGAAGGCGAAGTGCGGGTATTCGGTGAAGACTTGATGAGCTTGCCCGAAGAAAAACGCTCGCAGGTTGAACGAAGGTTCGGTGTGCTGTTTCAGCAAGGCGCGCTGTTTTCGTCACTGACCGTCACCGAGAACATCGCCCTGCCACTGATCGAACACGCAGGCCTTAGCCGCCCGGACGCCGAGCACCTGGCGCTGGTGAAACTGGCCCTGGCCGGGCTGCCGTTGTCTTCGGCCGACAAATACCCGTCGTCGCTGTCGGGCGGGATGGTCAAGCGTGCTGCACTGGCCCGCGCACTGGCGCTGGACCCGGATATTCTGTTTCTCGACGAGCCCACCGCCGGGCTAGACCCGATTGGCGCAGCGGCGTTTGACCAGTTGATCCTGACCCTGCGTGATGCGCTGGGCCTGGGTGTGTTCCTTGTCACGCACGACCTCGACACGCTCTATACCATTACCGACCGGGTGGCAGTGCTGTCACAAAAACGCGTGTTGGTAGCCGAACCGATCAAGCAGGTCGAAGATTACGACGACCCGTGGATTCATGAGTATTTCCATGGCCCTCGTGGCCGCGCCGCGTATGAAGCGGCAATCCAGCGTAAGGAGCAATGACATGGAAACCCGCGCCCATCATGTATTGATTGGCTTGTTCACTGTGCTGGTTATCGTCGGCGCCATGCTATTTGGCTTGTGGCTGGCCAAGGCCAGTATGGACAGCACCTTTAAAGACTACGAAGTGGTATTCAACGAGGCTGTCAGTGGTTTGTCCAAGGGCAGCTCGGTGCAATACAACGGGATCAAAGTCGGGGACGTGATCGAGTTGCGCCTTGACGACAAGGACCCGCGCCGCGTGCTGGCGCGTATCCGCCTCGCAGCCAATACGCCGGTCAAAGTCGACACCAAGGCCAAGCTGGCGCTGACGGGCGTGACAGGGACGTCGATCATTCAGCTCAGCGGCGGAGACCCCAACAGCCCGCCGCTCAAAGGCAAAGACGGCAAACTGCCTGAAATCGTGGCCTCGCCCTCGCCCATTGCGCGCCTGCTGACCGACGGTTCTGACGTCATGGCCAACGTGAACATGCTGCTGCACAACGCCAATCGCCTGTTCTCCCATGAAAACGTCGACCGCGTGGGCAAGACCCTGAACAACCTTGAACAAACCACCAACGCCATTGCCGGCCAGCGCGGCGATATTTCCCAGACGTTGAAACAACTGGCGCAGGTCGGCAAACAGGCGAGCATCACCCTGGAGCAAACCACGGCGCTGATGCGCAACGCCAATGGCCTGCTGAGCACTCAGGGCAAGCAGATGTTCGGCAGCGCCGAGCAAGCGATGCAGTCTCTGGAGCACAGTGCCGCCACCATCAACACCTTGCTCAGTAATAACGAAGAGTCACTGAACAACGGCATGCAAGGGCTCAATCAACTGGGCCCGGCCGTTAATGAGCTGCGCGAAACCCTGAGTACGCTGCGCGCTATCTCGCGGCGCCTGGAAGCCAATCCAAGCGGTTACTTGCTGGGCCGCGAACAGAACAAGGAATTCACGCCATGAATCGTACGTATCGCCTGGCAGGTTCAATTGTCTTGGCCGCGAGCCTGAGCCTGCTCAGCGCTTGCTCGATTCTGCCCAAACCCGAACCGGTTGATGTGTACTGGCTGCCGTATGCCCAAACGCCGATTGCAGCCAGCCGCAGCGCGCCAGTGAAATGGTCGTTGCGACTCGACAAGCCGATGGCCAGTAATGCGTTGAACAGCCAGAACATTGCCGTGGTGCCGCAAGGCAACCTGATCAGCAACTATAAGGGTGCGCGCTGGAGTGACCCGGCCCCGGTGCTGTTACGCAATCGCCTGCTGGACGCGTTTTTGCAGGATGGGCGGATTCAGGGCTTGAGCACTGACGACAGCAATTTGCAGGCGGACTACGAACTGGGCGGCGAGCTATTAGCGTTCCAGACCCACTACAACGGCAAAAGCCCGGAAGTGGTGATTCAGTACAACGCTCGACTGGTGCGCGCGAGTGACCAGCGGGTGATTGCGTCTCGGCGTTTTGAAACGCGCCAGCCGCTCAACAACCCCATGGTGCCAAGCGTGGTGGCAGGCTTTGGTCAAGCGACCGATGCGCTGATGCCTCAAGTGGTGCAATGGGTGATGCAACAGGGCCAGGCGCAGCGCGCCATCACCCCTTAGCAAACAACGCAGCCGCGCCCCTGGATGGACATTCAGGGACAAGGCTGCGAAAGCTCTTGGGCGTTAACCGAAGAACCAGTAGCACACGCCAATTGCGGCCAATACGCCCGAGAACTCTGCCAACAGCGCGCAACCCACCGCGTGACGGGCACGCTGGATACCGACAGCGCCGAAGTACACCGCCAGCACATAGAACGTCGTTTCGGTACTGCCCTGCACAGTGGCCGCCACCAGCGCCGGGAAGCTGTCGACCCCCTGGTTTTGCATGGTTTCGATCAACAGTGCCCGTGCCGCACTGCCCGAGAATGGCTTGACCATCGCAGTCGGCAGAGCATCGACAAAACGGGTGTCCCAACCCAGCCATTCAACCGCATGGCGGATGCCGTCCAGGCCGAAATCCAAAGCCCCAGAAGCCCGCAGCACGCCTACTGCGCACAACATGGCCACCAAGTAGGGAAGCAGGTTTTTGGCCACGTCGAAGCCTTCTTTGGCGCCTTCGACAAAGGCCTCATACACCTTGACCTTACGGAGCGCGCCGATCACCAGAAAAATCATGATCAGCCCGAACAGGGTCAGGTTGCCGAGAATGGACGACAAACTGGCCAGCGCGGTGGCTGACAACCCCGCCAACAAGGCCATGAATCCACCCAGAATCAGCGCCCCCGGCAGCAAATACGCCAACACGACCGGGTCCCACAGGCGTAAACGCTGCATGAAGGCCACTGAGAGCAGCCCCACGAGGGTTGAAGCACTGGTTGCCAGCAAGATAGGCAGAAACACCAGCGTCGGGTCAGCAGCGCCCTGCTGCGCGCGGTACATGAAGATGGTGACGGGCAGAAGCGTCAGCGATGAGGCATTGAGCACCAGAAACAGGATTTGCGCATTGCTGGCGCTGGTCGGATTGGGGTTGAGTTCTTGGAGGGCGCGCATGGCTTTGAGACCAATCGGCGTAGCGGCATTGTCCAGGCCCAGTCCGTTGGCGGCGAAGTTCAGGGTAATAAACCCCAGCGCCGGGTGGCCGGGCGGCACCTCGGGCATCAGGCGCTTGAACAAGGGCCCCAGCGCCCTGCCCAGCCAGTCTACGATCCCGGCCTTTTCAGCAATGCGCAGAAATCCCAGCCATAGCGTCAGGGTGCCGAACAGCAGAATCATCACCTCAACCGACAACTTGGCCATGGCGAAAATGCTTTCGACAATCGCCGCGAAAATCCCGGCATTGCCCCCTACCAGCCATTGGGCGAGTGCCGACACGGTCGCGACGACGAAAAAGCTGAGCCATAGGCCGTTAAGCATCACAAACACTCCTTAAAGATGCGGCGAATGATAGCGGCCAACCCCCAGAAACAACAAACCCCGGACAAGTCCGGGGTTTGGGGAGTGAAGCGTGCGCGGGGGCGATTATTCGCCTTTTGGCAGGGCTTCCTTGCTGCGCCAGTGCGGCAGCGAGTTCCAGTAGCGCTGACCCTTGGCCTCGTCGTACATGCCTTCCCAACGCGAAATCACCAGTACCGCCAGGGCGTTACCAATCACGTTCAAAGCCGTACGCGCCATGTCCATCACGCGGTCTACACCGGCGATGAAGGCCAGGCCTTCCAGCGGGATGCCCACGCTGCCCAGTGTGGCCAGCAGCACCACGAAGGACACACCCGGTACACCGGCGATCCCTTTGGAGGTAACCATCAGGGTCAGTACCAGCAGCAGTTGCTGGCTGATCGACAGATCAATGCCGTACAGCTGGGCAATGAAGATTGCCGCAATGCTCTGGTACAGGGTCGAACCGTCGAGGTTAAACGAGTAACCCGTCGGTACCACGAAGCTGCAGATCGCTTTCGGGCAACCGTAGGCTTCCATCTTCTCAATTACACGCGGCAGCACGGTTTCCGAGCTGGCGGTGGAGTAAGCCAGTACCAGCTCATCCTTGAAGATGCGCATCAGCTTGATCACCGAGAAACCAAACATCTTGGCGATCAGGCCCAGCACCACGAAGCCGAAGAACAGGATGGCCCCGTAAACCAGCACCACCAGCTTGGCCAATGGCAGCAACGAGGCAAACCCGAAGTTGGCAACCGTCACAGCGATCAACGCAAACACACCGATTGGCGCGTAGTTCATGATCATGTGAGTCACTTTGAACATCGACTCGGACACGCCCTGGAAGGTTTTCACCAGCGGGTCGCGCAGCTCGGCGTTCAAGCTCGACAAACCAAGACCGAACAGCACCGAGAAGAAGATGATCGGCAGCATTTCACCGCGCGCCATGGCCGCGAAAATGTTCGAAGGGATCAGGTTGAGGATGGTTTCGATGAACGCATGTTCGTGCTGAACTTCTGCGGCCGTCGCTTGATATTTGGAGATATCAACCGTGCCCAGGGTGCTCATGTCGATGCCGGCGCCCGGGTGGAACACGTTGGCCAGTACCAGACCGACCACGATCGCGATGGTGGTCACCACCTCGAAGTAAATGATGGTTTTAAGCCCGATGCGACCGAGTTTCTTCGCATCCCCCACGCCTGCAATCCCGACAACCAGTGAAGAAATCACGATTGGGATTACGATCATCTTGATCAGACGGATAAAGATATCGCCAGCGGGTTGCAAGACGTTGCTGATCCACCAGGCCTTTTCAGCACTGAAATGGTTAAGCAGCGCGCCGATTGCAATACCCAGTACCAGACCGATGAGGATCTGCCAGGCGAGGCTCAGTTTTGCCTTCTTCATGTCATTACCCTTACTTCAAGTGGACTCGGGAAAAGGCTCAGACTAGAGCGCTGGAAAGCGCATTATTCCAAAACCTTTTCCCCCGTAGAAGGTCGCCCAAAATCGAGCTGATTAGGCTCTTCGGCAGGCGAAAAAAGGCGCAACTATTCCCATGCAAGGGGAAGCCGTCTAATGCCGTAAACGCCTACCCTATGCCGAATCGGCATGGATATTGTCCGACAAGACCTTAAACGCAGGGAGCAATAAAGACAGAGAATAGACGACATAACCGCCGCAGACCGGCTGTTTCAAGGTCTTTTTACAGCTGTGACGCGGCCTAAAAATACGTCCGCACCTCAGAAATATCCGACAACATAAATCGGTTATAGAGAAGTAATCATTTTGCTATTAGTCGATAGAAGGTCGACGTCCGCAAGGGTCGCTGAAGCCACATTTTTTTCAAAAATTTGAGTCGCAGTAAGGTTTTACGAATAAAAAGGAGATTTTTCAGACGAAAAAAAACCAAGGCATAACCTTGGCTTTTTTACTCATCAACAGCTGAAGAAACTGCCCAACGGGTTAGTACCAGTTAGGGTCTTTCTTCAATTGTTCTTTTAGCAGTGCTTGCATACCGGCATCAGGCTGACCCAAGAATCGATAATCGGCATGACGCGTCGGCGACTTATCAGCCGGCAAACCTGCTGGCACTTCGACCAACATGCCGTAAGCGTGCTTCTTGTCGAGGCTGACCGCCACGATAAGACGCTTGTTCAAACAGGTCTGCGCGGTTTCACAAAGAGGCCCGACCAGGTAGGCATCGCCATCTTCAGTCAACGCGTTCATCTGCTTGGCGCTTCCCGACAGGTTCATCACCCATTCCGGAAGGCGCTCTTCCTTTTGGACCACGGCTTGCCATGTGTCCCGGTACGCGGGGTCATTTAACAGGTCGTTGGCACGGGACTGGCCATCATTGGCTGCCAGCGCCATGGCACTGCCGCCCATCAACAGGGCAGCGGCCATTGCCTTAAAGGATCGGTTAAACATGGTTATCCTCGACCGCGGCGGCCAAAGATGAAGGACACCACGAACATCACCAGGAAGACGACGAACAGAATTTTGGCGATACCGGTGGCGGTGCCCGCGATACCACCAAAGCCCAGAACGGCTGCGATGATGGCGATAATCAGAAAGGTAATTGCCCAACTCAACATGGTGATTCTCCTTATTACTGTGGGAAAGCGTGTCGATCTCGATGCAGCGTCTCAAGCCCGAAAGGGTCTCAAGGTTGTGAACACTTAAAACACCCAACGTTCCTGCGGCACTTCGGTATTTGCGATTTGCGTCTCATCGGCCGCTGTCAGGGCGTAACCGGAGATCACCTCGGCGCTCGAGCCGATCGCACTGAAGTGCGTCTGCTGGGCGGGTTGGTGCAAAACAGTCTGTACAGGTTGTGTCGCATGCTCAAAACGTACGAGCTGCTGACCACCGATCAACGTGACCAGAAGCGCCAAACTGGCGAACAGGCCTTGTTGAAGATGAAGCGAAGAAAGGCGAATGCGGGATAGACCTAGACGATTCATGCTCAGACTCCTGCCACTCGGTGGTCATTGTTGGGTTGAGGCCGCCAGCGTTGAATGCTGGAAGACTGCGTTACAGGCGTTATTGCAGTCTGCATGCCAAGTTTTAAATTCGAATAAAAACCTTATAAATCAATATGTTAAAAGAGATAGACAATTGCGTGAGCGAGCATCCTGCACGATGCAGAGATGTTGGGTCGGGCGTTATGCACGACTGATCCTGCTCGCATTCAACCCGTGGCAGGAAGGGATGGCACAATGCAATTGTTTTAGTAGGAGTAATTGACCACCGCAGCCACTGAAAATCGCGTGAAATCAGTGAGTTACAGCATGCAGGCAAGTGGCTACCCTGCTAGCCTTTCAATCATTCGTGAAAAATCATGCAACTTGCCCGATTATTCCGACACTAACCAACATCACTTACTAAGGAACGTAGGAAATGGAGTCAGCCAAAGAGCAACAGGGCCGCATTCTGCTGGTCGACGATGAGTCCGCCATCCTGCGTACATTCCGCTACTGCCTCGAAGATGAGGGTTACACCGTTGCGACGGCCAACAGCGCCGCGCAGGCCGAGGCTTTGTTGCAACGCCAAGTATTTGATTTGTGTTTTCTGGACTTACGCCTGGGTGAGGACAACGGCCTGGATGTGCTGGCCCAGATGCGGGTTCAAGCGCCGTGGATGCGCGTGGTAATCGTCACCGCGCATTCCGCTGTAGACACCGCCGTCGACGCGATTCAGGCAGGCGCGGCGGACTATCTGGTTAAACCGTGCAGCCCGGATCAACTGCGGCTGGCCACGGCCAAGCAACTTGAAGTGCGTCAGCTATCGGCACGCCTGGAGGCGCTGGAAGGGGAAGTGCGCAAGCCTAAAGACGGCTTGGACTCCCACAGTCCGGCAATGATGGTCGTGCTGGAAACAGCGCGGCAGGTCGCCAGCACCGACGCCAATATCCTGATTCTGGGTGAGTCGGGTACGGGTAAAGGTGAACTGGCTCGCGCCATTCACGGCTGGAGCAAACGGGCGAAGAAGTCCTGCGTCACCATTAACTGCCCGTCGCTGACGGCCGAACTGATGGAAAGCGAATTGTTCGGCCACACCAAAGGCGCGTTCACCGGCGCCAGCGAAAGCACCTTGGGCCGCGTCAATCAGGCAGACGGCGGTACGTTGTTCCTGGATGAAATCGGTGACTTCCCGCTGGCGTTGCAGCCAAAACTGCTTCGTTTCATTCAGGACAAAGAATATGAGCGCGTCGGCGACCCGGTTACACGGCGTGCCGATGTGCGCATTCTGGCGGCCACCAACCTCAACCTTGAAGACATGGTGCGCGAGGGCCGTTTCCGGGAGGACTTGCTCTACCGCTTGAATGTCATCACTTTGCATTTGCCGCCTTTACGCGAGCGCAGCGAAGACATTCTGACCCTGGCCGACCGTTTTCTGGCACGTTTCGTCAAAGAGTATGCACGGCCCGCACGGGGCTTCAGCGAGGAGGCGCGTCAGGCGCTGGCCAATTACCGATGGCCAGGCAATATTCGCGAATTGCGCAACGTGGTCGAACGCGCCAGCATCATTTGCCCACAAGAAGTGGTTGAAGTGAGTCACTTGGGCATGGCCGAGCAAACCACACCCAACGCCCCACGTATCGGAGCTGCCTTAAGCCTCGACCAGTTGGAAAAAGCGCACATCGGCGCTGTTCTGGCGACCAGTGACACCCTCGATCAAGCGGCCAAAACCCTCGGTATCGATGCTTCTACGTTGTACCGCAAACGCAAGCAGTACAACCTGTGAGTACTCTTCGATGAAACTCGCGATCAAGCTACGAACACGGTTGTTTTTGAGTATTTCTGCGCTGATTACTGTGGCGCTGATGGGGTTGGTGCTCGGGGTGTTCGGCGTGATGCAAATGGCTAAAACCCAGGAAGCGTTGATCCGCAATAACTTCATCACCCTGGACCTGGGTCTCAAGCTTCGCCAGACCCTGGGCGATCAACTGATCCTGATGCTGCATAACGAGCCCGATACGCCAGCGCTTAAAGCCTCGTCCGAGCAGTACATGAAACTGCTCAATGAGGGCATTGAGCACGAGCGTAAACATGACTTGCCCAGCGGGTTTGCCAAAGCCCGGGCAGATTATGAAAGCTTCATGCAAGCCTTTAACCAGCCGCACCACAAGGGCATAAGCCTGAGCAACGACAATGAACTCACTCAGCGCTTCAATGCCCTGCGCAACGGCCTGATTGACGAGCACCGCAAAGCGCTGGAAACGATCAATACCGCCCAGGCGCAGGCACGGGATCGGGCGATGGTGATAGCGACTGTACTCGGACTGGTTGGTATCGCCGTGCTGATAATCGGCTTCATTACTGCCCATGGCATCGCCCGTCGGTTTGGGGCGCCCATTGAGGCCTTGGCCAAAGCGGCCGACAACATCGGCAAAGGCAATTTCGAGGTGGTCTTACCGCTCTCATCTGCCACCGAGATGAACCTGCTGACACGTCGCTTCGGGATTATGGCGGAGGCTTTGCGCCAGCATCAGGCAACCAACGTTGATGAACTGCTGGCAGGCCAGCAACGTTTGCAAGCCGTGCTCGACAGCATTGACGACGGGTTATTGATGATCGATCAGGAAGGTCGCCTGGAACACTTGAACCCGGTCGCGCAGCGCCAATTAGGTTGGGACGAGGGGCGATTGGGCCAGCGACTGGGCGAAGCACTGAGCCGGCCGGAGCTGGATCAGCAATTGCTCACAGTGCTGCGCGGGGGCAGTCTGGAACGCTTGCCCGAAGACCTGAGCGTCGACATTGAAGGTGAAACACGCCTGCTGACGTACAGCCTGACCCCGGTAAGCCAGCCCAATGGACCAATTCTGGGTGCGGTGATGGTGCTGCATGATGTCACCGAGCAGCGGGCGTTTGAGCGCGTTCGCAGTGAGTTTGTCCTGCGGGCCTCGCACGAGTTGCGCACACCGGTGACCGGCATGCACATGGCCTTTGGCCTGTTTCTGGAGCGGGCGCACTTCGGTCCCCAATCGCGAGAAGCCGATTTGCTCAATACGGTGAATGAAGAAATGCAGCGGTTGATGCAGCTCATCAATGACTTGCTGAACTTCTCTCGCTACCAGAACGGCATGCAAAAACTGACATTGGCCCCCTGCGATCTGCACGAGATGCTCGATCAAGCGCATGCGCGCTTTGCTGATCGGGCGGCGGCCAAAGATGTCGAGATCCTGATTGATCTGCAAACGCCGCTGCCGCGCCTGAATGCCGATCAGGCCCAACTGGAGCGCGTGCTGGACAACCTGTTGGACAACGCCTTACGCCATACCACCATCGGCGGTCAGATCCGCCTGCAAGCGCGACGCCATGGCGAACGGGTAATTATCAGCGTCGAGGACAATGGCGAAGGCATCGCGTACAGCCAGCAAGGCCGTATTTTTGAGCCTTTCGTGCAAGTAGGGCGCAAGAAAGGCGGCGCCGGGCTGGGGTTGGCGTTGTGCAAGGAAATTGTGCAATTGCACGGCGGGCGAATCGGCGTTTACTCTCGCCCCGGCCAGGGCACGCAGTTCTATATGGCCCTACCTATATAGGCGCCGCTCACACGTCATGTGCACGGCGCGGGTCATGCCGATGATGTGCGGCGCTACGCCATTGCTGGCCGTGTAATCCAATGCATCAATGAACACCTTATCGATGCAAGGTGCGCAGGTACGCCAGGCTGCTGTAACCAGTGCCAAAGTCATCCACCAAATCGAATGTTGAGATCAACTGATGGTTGATACAGCATCTTGAAGCCAAACCCTGTTCCTGAGGCTATTTGGTGGTGTTCAGCACATTCAAAATAGCTGCTGTTTCTGCGTCCGGAGTGCCATCAAAGCGGGTGGGCCGGAAGCGCATCTGGAACGCCGCCAGAACGTGCCGCGTGGCGACGTCCAGCTCTCCGGTTTGCGGGGTTTCGTAACCGAATAAGGCCAATTGCTGTTGAAACCAGGTAATGCTCGGCAGTTGCCGCGCATACACGGCCTGAGCGCGAGCCACTGCCTGGGCATTAGGCCAAACGCCAAAGCCTGCCTCTGCCAAACGTTTCCACGGGAACAACGGCCCGGGATCGAGCTTGCGCGTCGGTGCGATATCACTGTGGCCAATGATGTTTTGCGGGTCGATCTTGTAACGCGTGGAAATGTCTTTGAGCAGAGCGATCAGGGTTTGGATCTGACCTTCGGTGTACGGGTACCAGACGCGGCCTTGAGGCGTGTCACGGAAGCCTTTGTTGACGATTTCAATGCCGATGGAACTTGAGTTCAGCCAGGTGCGGCCTTTCCATTGGCTTTCGCCGGCGTGCCAGGCGCGCTGGTTTTCATCCACCAGCTTGTAAAGGGTCGGCGGGGTGTCGCCTATCAGGTAATGGCTGCTCACAGGACCATGGGTGAGCAACTCTAGCGAGCGCTCCAGCGAGGTGGATGTGTAATGCAGCACGATGAACTGCACACGGCTGTCGTAGTTGACCGACGGATGATTGGTGTCCATGCGTGGCCCGCTGGCACAACCGGCCAGCAGCAGGGCAGACAAGATCAGGGTGATAAATTTCATGGCTTGAGCTTTAACGTTAGAGGCAGACAGGCAACAGCATAACGTAAGGCTGGCGTTTAACCCTGTTCAATGGTGTTGCGACCCGCCGCCTTGGCCCGGTAAAGCGCTTCGTCTGCACGTTTAAGGACTTGGTCACTGCGTTCGCCGGGCTTAAATGCGGCCAAACCGATTGAAACCGTGACGGTCACGGGCTCACCCTTAAAGTGAAACGGGCATGCCTCGATTGCAGCACGTAACTTGTTGGCCAGTTGCACCCCCACAGCCAGGGCCGTAGCGGGCATCAACAGGACGAATTCCTCACCCCCAAAGCGGGCAATAAAGTCGTTGGGGCGCAAGCGTTTACGCAATTGCGTGGCGATGATCTTCAAAACCTTGTCGCCCGCCAAATGACCATAGCCATCGTTGATGCGCTTAAAGTGGTCCAGATCGAGCATAGCCACCAGCAGCATGTTGCCGTGTTGTTGCCATTGTTCTACCTCGTGGGCCAGTCGCTCGCCCCACGCCGCCCGGTTGGGCAAGCCGGTCAAAGGATCGATCAGGGCCTTTTGGCGCTGCTCTTCAAGGTGCTCGCGGTAGCCTTGGGCTTCTTGTTCCATATGCGCTACACGCTCAGCCAGGCCTTGCAGGTGGGCAGCCACTTCCTGCTCACGGGCATCGCGCTGTTGCTGATGCTGGTCCATAGTGCCCAGCAACCCTTCCAACCGGCTTTCAAGGATGTGTTTAAGGCTGTTCAGGTCCGCGGCGTCTTGCACGCTGTTCTGCAGATCGTCAACGTGCTCACGCAGTTGGGTGTGCATGTCATCCGCTGCGGTACGCCCCTCAGCATGGCCTTCGCTGGCGGCTTGAAGGTTGCCCTGAAAGGACTCGAGTCGCTCGTTCAATTGCTTGAGATAGGCTTCGAACTCATGCTGACCGCTGTCCGTAATGGCCAGCATCAAAACCGCAAGATCGTCGAGGATGGGCAGCAATTCGTACCAGTTCAACCCTTTTTCGAGACGGCTGCGCATGGCTTCAGCTTGCGGCCGATGATGTTCGGGCAACGAAAGATCATTCAACAGGCCCAGCAATGTTGATTCAATGTGTGTCGCGACCGAGCTGTAGGAGGGCTCAGGGGTGTCGGGCAGCGCGTAAACCGGGTCTTCTTCAGGGCTTGGCTGCTCAAGCGCGTCAGGTTCAGGTTCGAGGGCCGGGGATGCTGGAATGGGTGGTGTCTGCGCCTGGACACGCTCGGCTTCAGCCTGGGCGACCACCGACTCCAGCGCGCCGCTCGACGCCTCATCTGCTTCGGTTGCGATCGCTTCGGGCACCTCGGCACCTGCAACGTGTGCGACAGGCTCAAGCGGTGGCAGCGACAGGATTTCGGCTTCAATGGCCGAGGGCTGGGGTTGCTCGGGTGCCTGCTCCGGCACGTTGGCTACTTCAACCTCGTGATGTGGTGCAGGCGCAGGCTCGCCAGCAGGCGCAGAGTGCAATGGAACGGGTTCTGCATTGAGAAGCTCCGGGGCGGCGCTAATTGGCTGAGGGCCGGGCGTTTCAGGCTCAGGTGCAGTCTTTTCAGCCTCGGCGCTGCCAAACAAACGTTGCAGCAAGCCCGGTTTCGGCGGCTCTGCATCGTTCAATTGAGGCGCTAGCGCCTGCCCCTGCAAAGCACTCAACTCACCCAAAAGCAGCGGGATCTCACGCGCCTGAGTCACGCGGCTGTCGAGTTGCTTGGCAAAGGTCTTAAGGGGCTTTCTGACGTCCTTGGGCAATGGCAGCGCCTGCAACTGATTCACCAGCGTGTTGAGCGCAGTACTGATCTGTTCGACCCGGGTTTCCCGGCGCTGCTCAGAGTCGAGCACGGCCTTTTCAAGGCGAGGCATAAGGGCCGCCAGCGCGGCGTCCATTTCGTCCGTGCGCACCGCCTCGCGCATCTCTTTCATGCACTGATCGACTGTACGATCAGAACCTTCGGCGGCCAACGTACTGCGCACCAGCCCACGGCGCAGCAAGTCGAGGCGTGCATTCCAGCGACGCTCGAGTTTTTCTTGTTGTTCGATACTTTTAAGGTACTTCTCTTTCCAGCGCTTGGCGTCGTCGGCGGTCATGCAGGGGGCTCACTGGCGGGGGAACTCAACGCGGGCAGTGAGTCGACACCCACCGAGCCGGGCAAACGTATTTCAACCGCGACCGGTAAATGGTCTGAAATGGGCTGGTCCAGCACCTGAACCCGCTCCAGGGTCAAGGTTGGACTGAGCAAAATATGATCAAGACAACGCTGGGGACGCCAGCTGGGGAAGGTGGCCTCCATTTGCGGGGCCAGCAATCCTAAATCGCGCAATGGCGACGTGTGCAACAGATCACTGGCATGGGTGTTCATGTCACCCATCAATATCTGGTGTTGATAATCGCCAATCAGCTCGCGCACATACGCCAGTTGCAGGGTGCGGGTTTTGGTACCCAACGCCAGGTGCATCATGACGACGACCAGAGCGTCCGCCCCTTCACCGAAACGCACGAGGATCGCGCCTCGACCCGCAGGGCCGGGCAGGGGATGGTCTTCAATCGCAGTAGGACGCAAGCGGCTGAGCACCCCGTTGCTGTGCTGGGCCAGGCGACCGAGATTGCGATTGAGTTGTTGATACCAGTAAGGAAATTCGCCCTGTTGGGCCAGATACTTGACCTGATTGATGTAGCCGGAACGGTGACTGCCACCGTCCGCCTCTTGCAGCGCAACCAGATCAAAGTCGCTCAATACGTTGCCGATTCTGTCCAGGTTGCCTGTGCGCCCCTTGTGCGGCAGCACGTGCTGCCAACTGCGGGTCAGGTAATGACGATAACCCTGAGTGCTGTTGCCGACCTGAATATTGAAGCTGAGCAAACGCAAACGACGATCGTCCGGCAACCCGCGGGCTGCCAGATGGTCTTCATTGACCTGCGGTTCATGCAGGCCAACGATGCGTTCTTTTTTCCAGCTCCGCACGAGCAAGGCGCTCCTTACTGCTCAACCTTGTTCGCACGCTCTTTGGCAATCAACTGATCTGCAACGTTCAAGGTTTTCTCAGGGCCGCCTGTAGTACCGAGGTCAAAACGGTACTTGCCGTTGACGACCATGGTTGGAACACCGGTGATTTCGTACTTTTTGGCAAGTTCTTTCGCTTGGTTGATCTGGCCCTTGATGGCGAACGAATTGAACGTCGCCAGGAACTTGTCTTTGTCTACCCCTTGAGTGGCCAAGAAATCAGCCATGTCAGCAGGATCGGTCAGGCGCTTGCCTTCTTTTTGGATAGCCTCGAACACCGCATTGTGCACTTTATGCTCAACACCCATGGCTTCAAGGGTCAGGAACAGTTGCCCGTGAGCATCCCATGGGCCGCCGAACATGGCAGGAATACGCACAAAATTCACATCCGCAGGCAGCTTCTCGACCCATGGGTTAACCACTGGCTCAAACGCGTAGCAATGCGGGCAGCCGTACCAGAACAACTCAACAACTTCGATCTTGCCAGGCTTAGCGACCGGAACAGCATTAGCCAGCTCGATGTAGGTTTTACCCGCTTCAAGCGGCACATCGGCGGCTTGGGCTGACATGCCAAACAGGCTGGCACTGACGAGAGCGGCGCTGAGGATCAGATTACGCATGCTTTACTCCTGGACAAATAAGGTCGCTGTCACGTGACCTGTATTCAGACAGGCCCGTGCAGTCTTGAGTTCGGTAGTGTAACGGCAGATGCCATAAAAAAGGGCAGCCTACGCTGCCCTTTTAAACTCACACTCAAGGATTAAACGATCGTTAACATTGCCATTGCCATTGCCATTGCTTCTGCGCTGGCTGCCCGACCCTAGAAACCTTAGTGCAGACCTTGAATGTAGCTGGCCAGGGCCTTGATGTCCTTGTTGCTCAGCTTGGCCGCAATACTGCGCATGACCATGGTGTCGCCGTCGTTTGTACGTTCACCTTCACGGAAATTGGTCAGTTGCTTCTCAATATAGTCCGCGTGCTGGCCGCCCAGATGCGGGAAGCCGGCAGGCGCGTTGCCCTGACCGTCAGGCGAGTGACAGCCGGTGCAGGAAGGCAAGCCTTTCTCAATATCCCCACCACGGAACAGTGCCTGACCGCGTTCGACCAAAGCAGGGTCGGCAGCGCCCACCGTGTTCTTCTGGCTGGAGTAGTACGCGGCGATGTCCGCAAGATCCTGATCACTCAGGTTGGTCAGCAAGCCGGTCATTTCCAGCACCGTGCGCTTGCCATCCTTGATTTCGTGCAACTGCTTGAGCAGGTATTTGTCACCTTGCCCGGCCAGTTTCGGGAAGTTTGGCGCCATGCTATTGCCGTCGGGACCGTGACAAGCGCCACATACAGCGGTTTTTGCCTGACCGGCAGCAGCATCGCCCACAAGAGCAGTGCCTGCAGCCTGGGCAACACCGGTGACGCCCAAGGTCAACAGCAGACTCACGAGTAATTTGTTCATCAGCTAATCCAACTACGGCTAAGGGTTAAAGAGTTATGGGCCGGGTTCACTCATTCATCACACGATGATCATTACGGTAAACCTCGACACTGCAGTCCATGCACAAACCACGCGGCGGCATCGCCTTGAAACCCTGGGTCACGTGCTGCACCAGCGCTTCCATACCCTTTTTCTTTCTAGTCTCAGGCTTTCCGACGACCGGTTTCGGTTCGGTTGGCGCGGGCCAGAACGTCAGGTAATACAAACGCGGTTGTACACGGCTTCCGGATCCTGTGTAGCCTGAGCGCTATTCGCGGCATCAAGACACCGACAGCCAGCAGTCATAAAACGACCTTTCAGGGTTGGGAGCTTGCTGCGTTCTAATGCGCAACCTAGGTCAATCGCTCCCGTGTACTTCATCCTACGCTGGGACAAAGCGCACACAAAATCTGCGGCATTATATACTGGCGTCACTGAAACGGAAACGACACTGCTCGCCGCGTCCATTCCTGACGCCGCTCACATCGGAAATCCCATGCAACTCAAGAACCCCATTCTCGGTCTGTGCCAACAGGCTAAATTCATGCTTAGCGCCGCCAAAGTCGATCAATGCCCTGACGACGAAGGCTTTGAAGTCGCATTTGCCGGGCGTTCCAACGCCGGTAAATCCAGCGCCCTGAACACCCTGACACACGCCAGCCTGGCACGCACCTCAAAAACCCCAGGCCGTACGCAACTGCTGAACTTCTTCCAGCTCGACGAAGAACGCCGCCTGGTTGACTTGCCGGGTTACGGCTACGCCAAAGTGCCAATCCCGTTGAAACTCCACTGGCAGCGCCACCTGGAAGCCTATCTGGGGAGCCGTGAGAGCCTGAAAGGTTTGATTTTGATGATGGATATCCGTCATCCCATGACCGACTTCGACAAGTTGATGCTCGACTGGGCCGTTCAAAGCGGCATGCCGATGCACATCTTGTTGACTAAAGCCGACAAGCTGACGTTTGGTGCCGCCAAGGGTGAACTGCTCAAAGTTCAGTCGCAAATCCGTAAAGGCTGGGGCGACGCAGTCACTATCCAAATGTTCTCCGCCCCCAAGCGCATGGGCCTGGAAGAAGCCTACACGGTGCTTGCGAACTGGATGGAACTGCCCAATAAAGGCGAAGAGGAAGCAGGCGAGTAACAAATCGCAGGCAAAAAAAACCCCGGACTTCGTATGGGGAGGGGGAAGTTCGGGGTTCAAGTACTGAACCGCTAGGGCGGGGTTCAGAATTCTGCCAACACTTAACACAACATTAGGAGCATTGAAGGGCTTCACCACCCATTCAACAGATCTGAGTGGTGAAGAAGGATTTAGTTCCAGATGCCTAAAAACTCTTTGATCTAAGCAAATACCCTTCAGCACTAATGGCAAATTGCCTGCGACGATGAGTCGCAGGCAATCCGGCAAATTAGTGCGCCTCATCCCAGTTATTGCCTACGCCCACTTCCACCACCAGTGGCACGTCAAGCTCCGCTGCTTGGCTCATATGGACACGGACCTCGTCGCGCACTTGATCCACCAAGTCTTCGCGCACTTCAAGCACCAATTCATCGTGCACTTGCAAGATGACGCGCGCATCAAGGCCCGAGGCGCTCAACCAATTATCCACCGCCACCATGGCTTTCTTGATGATGTCAGCCGCCGTGCCTTGCATCGGTGCGTTGATCGCGGTGCGCTCGGCGCCTTTACGCAAGGCCGGGTTCTTCGCATTGATCTCGGGCAGGTAGAGGCGACGGCCGAAGATCGTTTCGACATACCCTTGCTCAGCCGCCTGGGTGCGGGTGCGCTCCATGTAATCAAGCACGCCCGGGTAGCGTGCGAAATAACGGTCGATGTACGCCTGCGACTGCTTGCGGTCGACCCCGATTTGCTTGGCCAGACCGAAAGCGCTCATGCCGTAGATCAAACCGAAGTTGATCGCCTTGGCGCTGCGTCGCTGGTCCGTGGTGACATCGCTCAGTTCAACCCCGAACACTTCCGCCGCGGTCGCACTGTGTACATCCAGGTTATTGCGGAAGGCATGCAGCAACCCTTCATCCTTGGCCAGGTGCGCCATGATCCTCAGCTCGATTTGCGAGTAGTCCGCCGCCAGCAACTTGTAGCCTTGTGGGGCAACGAATGCCTGACGAATCCGACGGCCTTCGGCAGTACGAATCGGAATGTTCTGCAGGTTTGGATCACTGGAGGACAAACGGCCTGTCGCAGTGACTGCCTGATGGTAGGAGGTGTGAATCCGCCCCGTCCGCGGGTTGATCTGTTCAGGCAGGCGATCGGTGTAGGTGCTTTTGAGCTTGCTCATCGAACGGTACTGCATCAGCACTTTCGGCAACGGGAAATCTTGTTCGGCCAGTTCAGCCAGAACAGCCTCAGCGGTCGAAGGCTGGCCTTTGGCCGTCTTGCTGATGATGGGCAGGCCCAACTTCTCGTACAGGATCACGCCCAGCTGCTTAGGGGAACTGAGATTGAATTCTTCGCCCGCAATCTCAAACGCCTGGCGTTCAAGCGCAACCATTTTGTCGCCCAGTTCAACGCTCTGTACGCCCAGCAGCTTGGCATCCACCAAGGCACCCTGACGTTCAATACGCGCCAGTACGGGCACCAGCGGCATCTCAATGTCGGTAAGCACACGGTTAAGGCTCGGAATCGCCAGCAGCTTTTCGTGCAACACATTGTGCAGACGCAACGTGATGTCTGCGTCTTCAGCAGCGTAGGGGCCGGCCTGTTCCAGCGAGATCTGGTCAAACGTCAGCTGCTTGGCGCCTTTGCCGGCAATGTCCTGAAAACTCGTGGTGCTGTGCCCCAGATACTTGAGCGCGAGGCTGTCCATGTCATGACGCGTGGCTGTGGAGTCGAGCACGTAAGACTCCAGCATGGTGTCGAAGGCAATACCTTGCACCACAATCCCGCACGCCTGATCGCCGCCAATTGCACAGTTGGCCAGAATGTTCATATCAAACTTGGCGTGTTGGCCGACTTTGGCTTTGCTCGGGTCTTCGAGCAGCGGTTTGAGCGCACGCAGTACAGTGTCACGGTCCAGTTGCTCAGGCACGCCCATGTAGGAGTGCGTCAGTGGAATGTAGGCCGCCTCTCCAGGCTTGACTGCGAACGACAACCCCACCAGCTGCGCTTGCTGAGCATCCAGACCCGTGGTTTCGGTATCGAAAGCGATCAGCTTGGCGTCCTGCAGCTTTTTCAGCCACACATCAAACCTGGCCTGATCAAGGATGGTTTCGTACTGCACTTCGCTGTCAGTACTCGTCATCGGCTCTTCATGAACAATCACTTGGCCCGCGCGTTTGGCTTCTCGCTCGACTTCAGCGATCCAGCTTTTGAACTCCAGTTCGGTGTACAACTCGATCAGCTTGTCGCAATCGGGCGCTTTGAGGTGCAAGTCCTCAAGGCCGATATCCAGCGGCACATCAATTTTGATCGTGGCCAGCTGATACGACAAAAATGCCATTTCCCGGTGTTCTTCCAGCTTCGCGGGCAGGTTTTTAGCCCCGCGAATCGGTAGCGTCGGAACGATGTCGAGTTTTTCATACAAGTCGACCAGACCGCCGCCCACACCCACCAGCAAGCCAGAAGCCGTCTTGGGGCCAATGCCCGGAACGCCAGGAATGTTGTCGGAGGAGTCGCCCATCAGCGCCAGGTAATCAATGATCTGCTCGGGCGTCACGCCAAACTTCTCTTTGACCCCTTCAACGTCCAGCACACTGCCGGTCATGGTGTTGACCAGGGTGATGTGGCCGTCGACCAGTTGCGCCATGTCTTTGTCGCCGGTGGAGATCACCACCGGGCGGTCTGCCGCGGCGCTGCTGCGCGCCAGCGTGCCGATCACGTCGTCGGCCTCGACGCCTTCCACACACAACAGCGGGAAGCCCAGCGCGATCACGCTCGCATGCAAGGGCTCGATTTGCACGCGCATGTCATCGGGCATGCTCGGCCGATTAGCTTTGTATTCGGCGTACATGTCATCGCGAAATGTCCCGCCCTTGGCATCGAAAACAACCGCGAACGGGCTGTCCGGGTACTGCTTGCGCAGGCTTTTCAGCATGTTCAACACGCCTTTCACGGCACCTGTCGGCAGGCCCTTGGACGTGGTCAGCGGTGGCAAGGCGTGGAAAGCGCGGTACAGATATGAAGAACCGTCCACCAGGACGAGGGGTGCTTGGCTCATGAGCAGGATCAACCTTTTCGGCGAGTCCGGCGCTAGAATGTCCGGACCAATGACGACAAAGGGACAAGGTTATCATGCGCACACTTAATCGCCTGTTGCTCACCAGCTTGATTGCAGCCATTCCGCTGGTAACCTTCGCGGCAGATGAAGCACCTTCCGCCGATCCGGAAGTCACCATTCGCACGGAAGGCGATAAAACCATCCAGGAGTACCGTCAAAACGGCTTCCTGTACGCCATCAAGGTCACCCCAAAAGGGGGCAAACCGTACTTTCTGGTACGCGCTGATGGTTCAGATGGCAATTACATCCGTTCCGACCAGCCGGATATGCTGATTCCATCGTGGAAAATTTTCGAATGGAAATAGCGTCTTAACTTTAATCGGCGCCGCGCCGTCGCGGCGCCCGTACTGGCAGTTTTAACCATGTCTGTTTTCACGCAACTGGCTCGTCCCGAGCTGGAAACTTTTCTTGCGCCTTATGGGCTCGGCCGTTTGCTCGACTTCCAGGGGATTGCCGCGGGTAGCGAAAACACCAACTACTTCATCAGCCTGGAGAAGGGCGAATACGTTCTGACTCTGGTTGAGCGTGGTCCCATCGACGAAATGCCATTCTTCATTGAATTGCTGGACGTGCTGCACGACGCCGACTTGCCGGTGCCCTATGCCTTGCGCACGCTGGATGGCCAAGCCTTACGTGAACTCAAAGGCAAACCCGCGCTGTTGCAACCGCGTCTGGCGGGCAAACACATTCGCGAAGCCAATGCTCAACACTGTGCGCAGGTGGGCGAGCTGCTCGGTCATTTGCATGTGGCAACCCGCGGCAAGGTGCTTGAGCGCAAGACGGACCGTGGCCTGGACTGGATGCTGGCCGAAGGCCCCGCGCTGAAAAAAGACCTGACGCCTGATGCAGCCCGCTTGCTACAACTGGCACTGGATGAAATCAGCGAGCGCAAGGCACAGATTCTGGCGCTGCCACGGGCCAACTTGCACGGCGACCTGTTCCGCGACAACGCAATGTTCGAAGGCACGCACCTGACCGGGCTGATCGACTTCTACAACGCCTGCTCCGGGCCGATGCTGTACGACGTGGCCATTGCACTGAACGACTGGTGCGCAGACGACGCTGGCCAAATAGACGCCCCGCGTGCCCGCGCCTTGCTGGGTGCCTATGCAGCGCTGCGGCCGTTTACCGCCAGCGAAGCCGAGCTGTGGCCCACCCTGCTGCGCGTCGCCTGTGTACGCTTCTGGCTGTCGCGCCTGATTGCGGCACAGACGTTTGCAGGCCAGGACGTGCTGATTCACGACCCGGCCGAGTTCGAACAACGTCTTGCTGCCCACCAAAAGGTCAGCATCGCCCTACCGTTCGCGCTGTAACCGCGCGGCTTTTGTCATCACTGTCGAGGCAGCGCCTCTTGCCCCGACAGTGGCTACAAAGATCCGTCTTACAAGCTTTCCAGACAGCCCGCCAAGTCGTTGCCCAACGTCTCCAGCAGTTGCTCATACCCTTGAGCCGTCGCCGGCGTGTAGCCGCCCAACGCATCAAGCTCAGCCAACTTGACGGGCATCCCGGCCGTCAGTGTTTCAGCCAGGCGCGGACGCAACGGCGGCTCACTGAACACACAGGTTTTGCCCACTTGCTGCAATCGCTTGCGCATCGCAGCCACATGTTGAGCACCGGGTTGCACTTCCGATGCGACGCTAAAGACACCTGCATGCTTGAGGCCGTAAGCACTTTCGAAGTAGTCGTAGCCTTCATGGAAGACAAAGAACGGCTTGTCGGCGACCCCCGCCAGACGGGCCTTCAGGCGCGCATCCAACGCATCCAGACGTTCGTTGAACGCTTTCAGGTTGCGCTGATATTTCGCCGCATTCGCCGGATCTTTCTCACTCAGGTCAGTCGCCATTTTGGCGGCGATAACCCGCGCATTAGCGGGCGCCAACCACAGGTGGGCATCCAGCGTGCCTGGGCGATGATCATGATCATGCTCGGCAGCATCCTCATCATGGGAGTGACTGTCTTGGGTAAAGTGACGCAGGGTAAGGCCCGGCAAGGTCTGTACAGACACCGACGGCGCTGCACGCCCATTAAGCACCCGCGGCATGAAGCCCTCCATGTCCGGGCCAATCCAGTACAGCAGGTCGGCAGACTGCACACGCCGTACGTCGGATGGACGAAGTGCGAAGCTGTGTGGCGACGCATTGGGCGGCAGCAATACGTCCGGCGTGCCCACACCGTCCTGCACGGCAGCCGCGATCAGCTGCAAGGGTTTGATGCTGGTGAGCACCTTGACGTCCGCCTGAGCCGGGCCGATCACCAGCAAACAGGCACTGAAAGCAATAAAAATCGAAAAAAGACGGGACACGATGAGCACTCGAAGTGGTTGAAACGGGTAACATAATAACGTCTCTCTCAGAAATCGTCGCCGCCCATGCCTATTACACCCCTCGCCAGCCGCCCACATGACCACTCCCATTGCGTCCACAGCGCCCTCAGCGAAGCCGATGCTTTGTGTGCGCAAAAGGGCTTGCGCCTGACCGCATTGCGCAAGCGTGTGCTGGAGCTGGTATGGCAGAGCCACAAGCCGCTGGGCGCGTACGACATTCTGGCCGTACTCAGCGAGCAAGACGGACGCCGCGCTGCGCCGCCTACTGTGTACCGGGCACTCGACTTTCTGCTGGAAAACGGCCTGGTGCATCGCATCTCGTCACTCAACGCCTTTATCGGGTGCAGCCACCCCGAGCACCCGCATCAGGGCCAGTTCCTGATTTGCCGCACCTGCCACGCAGCCATTGAGCTGGAGCAAAAATCCATCAGCGACGCGATTATCAGCAGCGCGCAGGATGTCGGCTTTACTGTCGAAGGCCAGACTGTTGAAGTGGTCGGGCTGTGCGCAGGTTGCCGGGAGGCTTGATGAGCGCTGCATTGATTCGCCTTGAACACGTCACCGTGACCTATTCCGGGCAAAACGTGCTCGACAATATCGAGCTGAGCGTCGAACCCGGGCAAATTGTGACCCTGATCGGCCCGAATGGCGCGGGTAAAACTACATTGGTCAAAGCGGTGCTCGGGCTGATCAAACCGACGAACGGCAGTGTTTGGCGCAAGCCCAAGCTGCGTGTGGGGTATATGCCGCAAAAATTGCACGTCGACCCGACGCTGCCCCTCTCGGTGCTGCGCTTTTTGCGGCTGGTGCCGGGCGTTGATCGCGCTCAGGCACTGCAAGCCTTGAAAGAAGTAGGCGCCGAAAAAGTCATCGACAGCCCGGTACAAAGTGTCTCCGGCGGCGAAATGCAACGTGTGCTGCTCGCCCGGGCCTTGCTGCGCAAACCTGAACTGCTGGTGCTCGACGAGCCGGTGCAGGGCGTGGACGTGGCGGGTCAGTCCGAGTTGTACGCACTCATTACCCGTTTGCGCGACCGTCACGGCTGCGGCGTGCTCATGGTGTCCCACGACCTGCACTTGGTGATGAGCACCACTGACCAGGTGGTGTGCCTCAACCGTCACGTCTGCTGCTCGGGCCACCCGGAGCAGGTCAGCGGCGACCCCGCATTCGTCGAGCTGTTCGGCAAAAACGCACAAAGCCTGGCGATTTATCACCACCATCACGACCACGCCCATGACTTGCATGGCTCTGTGGTAACCGAAGGCGCTCCAACAGCGCACGCACACGTTCATGGAGAAGGCTGCAAGCATGGCTGATTTTTTGTTTTACGCCCTGCTGGCTGGCTTGGCTTTGGCGGTGGTTGCAGGCCCCCTGGGGTCATTTGTGGTGTGGCGACGCATGGCCTATTTCGGCGATACGTTGTCCCACGCGGCCCTGCTGGGTGTTGCCCTGGGCTTCTTGCTGGACATCAGCCCGGCCATTGCCGTGACGGTCGGCTGCCTGTTGCTGGCCATTCTTCTGGTCACCTTGCAACAACGACAACCGCTGGCTTCTGACACGCTTCTCGGAATTCTCGCACCCAGCACCTTGTCCCTCGGGCTGGTCGTACTAAGCTTCATGCATGAAGTGCGGATTGACCTGATGGCCTACCTGTTCGGTGACCTGCTGGCGATCAGCCCGACAGACCTGATGTGGATTGTGGGAGGCAGCGCTGCGGTGCTGGCGCTATTGGTCGCATTGTGGCGACCGTTACTGGCGATTACAGTGCACGAAGAGCTGGCGATGGTCGAAGGTTTGCCCGTCGCCGCACTGCGCATGACCCTGATGCTGTTGATTGCTGTGGTGATTGCCGTGGCAATGAAGATTGTCGGAGTGCTGTTGATTACATCGCTGCTGATTATCCCGGCGGCAGCGGCTCAGCGCCATGCCCGCTCCCCTGAACAAATGGCCCTTGGCGCGAGTGTGCTGGGGATGATGGCCGTGTGTGGTGGCCTTGCGCTGTCGTGGTTCAAGGACACGCCGGCTGGCCCGTCGATTGTGGTGTGTGCCGCTGCACTGTTTCTGCTGAGTTTTGTTCTGCCCCGTCGAGGGGTGTAGACTTGCTCGTTTTTTGCGCACTTAGAGAGCCGCAGGAATGAAGCTGTTCAACTACCGTTACGTGCTCCTTGCCGCATTTACCGTGCTGCTGGGCGCCTGCCAAAGCACTCCGACTGCCGACCAGCTCGCGCAGCAACAGCGTGCCGCGGCCATCGCTCAACTGGAGCAAAACTTGGCCAGCAGCGAACTTGCGACCGCCGAAGACGAATTGGCGACCCTGCAAGCGCAAACCCCGGACGACCCGCAGTGGGTGCAGTACCAGCGCCAACTGGCTGAGGCCTACCTGCAACGCAGTCAGATCTTCCTGCAAAAGGGCGATGTGAACGCGGCAGCCACCGCGTTGAGCCGTGCTCGCACCCTCATGCCCAAGGCGCCCGCCCTGACTAGCGGCGTCAACAGCGCGATCGCCCATGCGCGCAAAGCCGAGCTGGATAAAGCCGAAGCCGCGCTCAAGGCGGCTGAAGCGCGCCCACCGGCCAAGGTCATCGACCCGGCAGCCGAAAGCACGACTGTTGCGTTGAACATCACCGATATCAAGAAACTTCGCCACCAACTGGACCTGATCGCGCAAGACATCGTCAATTATCAGTGCGCCGTCACGCTGCAAGTGCCGCGCACAGCCGATTACCCATGGCTGGCGACCTTGATCAGCAAGCGGGTTAAAAAACTTGACCCTGAGTTCGACCTCAAGCTTGACCGCCACATCGTGCGCCACGTCCCCGCGCAAATGGTGCTGATTCCAAGCAAGCCTTGATCGACAGGCTACCGACGTAAAAAAACGCGCTTGCAGGTTCTGCAAGCGCGTTTTTTTGGCTCACCTTATGCCGGGATTGCTTTGGCCTTCGGCTCACGCGCCCAGACACGATGCTGACCTATGGCAGCAAAGAATGCCTTGAGGTCCTTGGTATCCTTGAGCACCAACAGCCCCTCATCCGCCTGCAAATGCAACACATCCAGCAACTGCTTGGCTTCGCCGTGCAGCGCAATCGCTTTCAAGTGTTTATAAGCTTCCAGTACGTAATGCAAAGCTACGCCATCGCCGCTGAGCGATTTGATCGATGCGGCGCCGCCGGGCACATACACGGCGTCAAAAACCACGGAAGGCATGCCTTCCATTGACGCATCCACCGGCAGCACTTTGCCATCAGCTGTCTTCACAGGCGCTGAAGTCGGGCCCAGCAACTTGGCATGCGCGCCTTCCGCCGCCAGCGCCTGCTTAAGTGCATCAATCGCGGCACCATCGACGCCGTTGGCAGCCAAAATCGCCACTTTACGGGTTTTGATATTGCCTGGCAGCAGGTTGGCCTGGCTCAGCGCAGGGGACTGGCTGACGCTGGTTTTGCGGGCGTCCACGGTGCCTGCTTTAGGCGCCGGCAGACCAAGGTTTTCGGCCACACGTTTGGCCAGTTCGAGATCGATGTTGGCCAGAATCTCGTTTACCTGACGCGCACGGATATGCTCGCGTTCGACCTTGCCCAACTCAAAGCTATAAGCCGCAATGATGTGTTCTTGCTCGTGTTTACTCATGCTGTGGAAGAACAACCGCGCTTGCGAGAAGTGATCGCTGAACGACTCGCTGCGTTGGCGAATCTTGTTCGCATCGATGCGTTCCGGGTAGCTTTCAAATCCGCCATCGCGCGCAGCTGGCGGGGTTTCTTTCGGCCAGCCGCCATCAATCGAGTTAGGCTCGTAGGACGCCCGACCTGTATGGATGGTGCTGCGGTGCTGTGCGTCACGCTGGTTGTTATGGAACGGCGCGACCGGGCGGTTGATCGGGATTTCATGGAAGTTCGGCCCGCCCAGACGGCTGATCTGCGTATCGGTGTACGAGAACAGTCGGCCTTGCAGCAGCGGGTCGTTGGAGAAATCGATACCAGGCACGATATGGCCCGGGCAGAACGCAACCTGCTCGGTCTCGGCAAAGAAGTTGTCCGGGTTACGGTTAAGCACCATTTTGCCCAGTGGCGTGATAGGCACCAACTCTTCGGGGATCAGTTTGGTCGGGTCAAGGATGTCGAACTCAAACTTATGCTCGTCTTCCTCGGCAATGATTTGAACCCCCAATTCCCACTCAGGGTAATCGCCCACTTCAATCGCTTCCCACAGATCGCGGCGATGGAAATCGGTGTCTTTACCGGCGAGCTTTTGTGCTTCGTCCCACACGAGTGAGCAGGTGCCTGCACTTGGGCGCCAATGGAATTTAACGAAATTGGATTTACCCTCGGCATTGACCAGCCTGAAGGTATGCACGCCGAAGCCCTGCATGCTGCGCAGGCTTTTCGGAATAGCCCGATCTGACATGGCCCAAATGACCATGTGCGCCGATTCGGGCACCAGCGAAACGAAATCCCAGAACGTGTCGTGGGCTGAGCCGCCTGTAGGAATTTCGTTATGCGGCTCAGGTTTTACCGCATGTACAAAGTCAGGAAACTTGATGGCGTCCTGAATGAAAAAGACTGGCATGTTATTGCCGACCAGATCGAAGTTGCCTTCGTCGGTGAAAAATTTAACCGCAAACCCGCGTACGTCGCGCACGGTATCGCCCGAGCCGCGCGGACCTTGCACAGTGGAAAAGCGCACAAATACCGGGGTTTTCTTGCTCGGGTCCTGCAGGAAGCCAGCCTTGGTCAAGGCGCTATGGGCTTCGTATGTCTGAAAGTAGCCATGGGCGCCAGTGCCACGGGCGTGGACGATGCGCTCTGGAATGCGTTCATGGTCAAAGTGCGTGATCTTCTCGCGCATGATGAAGTCTTCAAGCAACGAAGGGCCTCTGGCGCCAACTTTCAGTGTGTTTTGATTGTCTGCAATCTTCACCCCTTGATTGGTGCGCAATGCCTGATCGGTGGCGTCATCGCGATAGCTTTCCAGGCTTTCAAGTTTGACGTTCGTGTTGCCACGATCCAAGGTGTCGGTGCCGGCCATCTGGCTCTTGTTCGAAGACGGTTTTTTGGTACTCATCAGACGTCACTCCTTGTTGGCAAAAGCCCCACGGGCCGGGCTTTGTGGACAAATCTCCCAAAATGGGATGTGAGTTGCTCTAGTACTGACTTGTACCCTTTGGCGACGTTCCTTTTTTCTGACCTTTGATCGTCTTATTGCCAAATCAAAGGATGGAGCGCAAATAAATGCTAAGAACCTCTATACGGACAGGCTAAAATGCGCGCCCGGCTAACCGCTGATCTTATTTTTTCGCGCCCCACAAGGTTCGCTACGTGATTGAGTTCCATAACGTTCATAAAACTTACCGGGTCGCCGGTAAGGACATTCCCGCGCTGCACTCCACCAGTTTGCGTGTCGAGAGCGGTCAGGTATTTGGTCTGATTGGCCATTCCGGTGCGGGTAAAAGTACATTGCTGCGCCTGATCAACCGCCTCGAAACACCGAGCGGCGGGCAGATCATCGTCGACAACGAAGACGTCACGGCGATGGATGGCAACGACCTGCGCCGTTTCCGTCAACAAGTCGGCATGATCTTTCAGCACTTCAACCTGCTGGCCTCCAAGACAGTGGCTGACAACGTTGCGCTGCCCCTGACGCTGGCCGGTGAATTATCCCGCAGCGAAATCGACAAACGTGTCGCTGAACTGCTGGCACGGGTGGGCTTGTCCGACCACGCCAAAAAGTACCCCGCACAACTGTCGGGCGGGCAAAAACAGCGCGTGGGCATCGCCCGTGCCTTGTCCACCCAGCCCAAAGTGTTGCTGTGCGACGAGGCCACCAGCGCCCTCGACCCACAAACCACCGCTTCGGTGTTGCAGTTGCTGGCCGAAATCAACCGCGAGTTGAAGCTGACCATCGTGCTGATCACCCATGAAATGGATGTCATCCGTCGCGTGTGTGACGTGGTCGCGGTCATGGATGCAGGCAAAATCGTCGAGCAAGGCCCCGTGGCCGATGTGTTCCTGCACCCCAAGCACCCGACGACCAAGCGTTTTGTGCAGGAAGACGAGCAGATCGATGAAAGCGAACAACGTGACGACTTCGCTCACGTGCCAGGCCGCATCGTGCGTCTGACCTTTCAGGGCGAAGCCACCTACGCGCCGTTGCTGGGCACTATTGCCCGTGAAACGGGTGTGGACTACAGCATCCTGGCCGGTCGCATTGACCGCATCAAAGACACCCCTTATGGGCAACTGACCCTCGCCATCACCGGTGGCGACATGGACGCTGCTTTCGCGCGCTTCACCGCCGCAGACGTACATATGGAGGTGCTGCGCTAATGGAAACCCTCTTGAGCTTCTTTTCCAACATCGACTGGTACGAAATCTGGCTGGCCACGGGCGACACCCTGATCATGCTTGGCGGTTCGCTGCTGTTTACGGTGTTGCTCGGCTTGCCGCTGGGCATCCTGCTGTTCCTGTGCAGCCCGCGCCAACTGCTGGAGCAGAAAACCCTGTATTCGGCCCTGTCGTTCGTGGTGAACATTCTGCGTTCGCTGCCCTTCATCATCCTGCTGGTTGTGATGATCCCGTTCACAGTCTTGATTACCGGTACCTCACTGGGTGTCGCCGGTGCGATTCCGCCGTTGGTCGTGGGGGCCACGCCGTTCTTTGCGCGCCTGGTCGAAACAGCGTTTCGAGAAGTGGACCGCGGCATCATCGAAGCCACTCAGGCAATGGGCGCCAATACGCGTCAGATCATTACCAGTGCGTTGTTGCCTGAAGCCCGCCCCGGCATATTTGCTGCGATAACGGTGACAGCCATTACGCTGGTGGGCTACACCGCCATGGCAGGTGTCGTCGGCGCGGGTGGTCTGGGCGACCTGGCCATCCGCTTTGGTTACCAGCGCTTCCAGCCCGACGTGATGATCGTGACAGTGGTGCTGTTGCTGATTCTGGTGCAAATTCTGCAAACCGTTGGCGATCGGCTGGTGGTGCACTTTTCGCGCAAGTGAGCGCGACCCCTCGTTAATAAACGTAACCGCCAGCCTCCGGGCTGGCAGGCGCCTGAAGTCAGGTGTTCACAAGGAGTTGCTGGATGAAGAAGTTATTTGCTGCGGTAGCCGCTGTTGCGGCGTTTTCAGCCCACGCGGGCGATCTGACGGTGGCGGCCACGCCTGTGCCGCACGCCGAAATCCTTGAGTTCGTGAAGCCAGAATTGGCCAAACAAGGCGTCAATCTCAAGGTCAAGGTGTTCACCGACTACATTCAGCCAAACGTGCAAGTCGCCGAAAAGCGCCTGGATGCCAACTTCTTCCAGCACCAGCCTTACCTGGATGAGTTCAACAAGGCCAAGGGGACAAACCTGGTCAACGTGGCCAGCGTTCACCTTGAGCCGCTGGGCGCTTACTCTTCCAAGTACAAAACGCTTGATGAACTGCCCGAGGGCGCGACCGTGATCATCCCCAACGACGCCACCAACGGCGGTCGTGCATTGTTGCTGCTGGACAAGGCGGGCTTGATCAAGCTCAAGGACTCACACAACATTCTCTCGACGCCTAAAGACGTTGTGGAGAACAAAAAGGGCCTGAAATTCCGTGAACTGGAAGCTGCCACCATCCCGCGTGTGCTGACCCAGGTCGATATGGCACTGATCAACACCAACTACGCGCTGGAAGCCCGGTTGAACCCGGAAAAAGACGCACTGGTGATCGAAGGCAGCGACTCGCCTTACGTGAATATTCTGGTAGCTCGCCCGGACGACAAAGATTCGGACGACATGAAGAAACTGGTTGCCGCGCTGCACAAACCTGAAGTGAAAGCATTCATCAACGAGAAGTACAAAGGCGCCATCGTTCCGGCGTTCTAATGCCTCTGCCCCTCGCCTGATCGCTGCCGCAGGCTACGAGCTTTGATCTGCAAGCTCGCAGCCTGTGCCAGCAGCAACTGCTTACCCTTACTTCCTTTCGACCAAACCCGGTAACTGGGCAACCATTTTCTGGTTGTTGAACGGTGCGCGGATAAACCCCCGCTGAGTGCCGTCCGGGCCAATCAACGCCAGATTGCCACTGTGGTCGACCGTGTAATTGGGTTTGCTGGTGTCTGCGGGAATGAACGGAATGCTCACCGCATTGGCCAAGGTTTGCAGCTCTTCAATGGACGCAGGCGTCAGGCCCACGAACTGCGGATCGAAGTAACCCAGGTATTGCTTGAGCTGCTGCGGGGTGTCGCGATGCGGGTCGACGCTGACCAGTACGATTTGCAGTTTGTCCTGCACGGCTTTCGGTAACTCGCTTTTGATCTGACGCAGCTGGGCCAAGGTGGTCGGGCAGATATCCGGGCAAAAGGTGTAACCGAAGAACAACACGCTCCACGTGCCTTTCAGTTCGTTCATTTGCACCGGCTGACCGTCCTGGTTGGTCATCTTGATCGCCGGCAACGGACGGCTCTGCGGCAGCAGAATGATGCCCGCATCGATCAGCGCCGTATTGTCGCTCTGGCCTTTGCCGGACATGATTTTGTTAAACGTCAGGCCCATGACCAACGCCACCAGCGCAACGAGGATGTAAACGGTTTTTTGAGTTTTAGTCATAGGTTCAACACTGAGTAATGGTCGACAAGCAAGGCGATGAACAACGCGAACAGGTAGTAAATAGAGTACTTGAAGGTGTTGATCGCGGCGTGCGGCAGGGTGCCACGGTACAGCACCCATGCCCAATACAGAAAGCGTGCGCCCAGCCCCAGGGCACACACCAGGTAGAGCCCGCCGCTCATGCGAATCACAAACGGCAGCAGGCTCACGGCCAGCAGCACACAGGTGTAAAGCAGGATGTGCAACTTGGTGTACTGCTCGCCATGGGTCACGGGCAGCATCGGAATGTCGGCGTTCGCGTATTCGGTTTTGCGATGGATCGCCAGTGCCCAAAAATGCGGCGGGGTCCACGCGAAGATAATCAGCACCAATAACAGCGGTTCGGCAGTCACATGCCCGGTCACGCACACCCAGCCCAGCAGTGGCGGTGCAGCCCCGGCCAGCCCGCCGATCACGATGTTCTGCGGGGTGGCGCGTTTGAGAAAGCCGGTATAAATCACCGCATACCCCAGCAACGATGCCAGCGTCAGCCATGCCGCGAGTGAATTGGTGAACACCCATAACATCCCCAGCCCCGACACTGACAGCAACAGGGCGAACGAAAGCGCAGCACCGGCTGAAACCCGCCCCTCGGCCAGCGGACGTTTCTGGGTGCGCGCCATCAACGCATCAATGCGCCGGTCCACCACATGATTGACCGCCGCCGCCCCGCCAGCGCACAAGCCAATCCCCAGATTGCCAAAGACCAGCACTGTCCACGGCACGCCCGCGCGCGTAGCGAGGAACATGCCCACCAGCGAGGTGATGAGCATCAGCATCACCACCTTGGGTTTGGTCAACTCCAGGTAATCACGCCACAACGCCTGACGCGGCCGTTCGACGATCAAGGTCGCCATGGCAGTTCTCCTTTAAGCAGGATCGGCGCGGGCACGGGTGGTCGAGGGCTGAAACGCCAGCGGGCAAGACGCGGCGCCTGGACCCTGACCAGTGCCGTACGAGCGTGGTAATTGACCAGCACCAGCGTCAACAACAGGACGGCGCCGCCAGCGTTATGTGCCACGGCAACCGCCAGGGGCAAGCCGAACAGCACGTTGCTGACACCCAGACTCAGTTGCAGGCCAAGCGCCAGCATCAGTAACCCCGCCAGCCGCGTCATGCCCACCCGCCGCAGTTGCCAGGCCAGCCCCAGCAACACAACCGTGAGCACCAACGCCCCCATGCGGTGAGTGAGATGAATCGCCGTGCGCGCGTCGCTGTCCAGCTGGCCGCCCAAATAGTTGGGGCCGATGTGTTGCGTCAGATGAAAGCCGTTAGCGAAATCGGCCGGCGGCCACCATTGACCATGGCACGTCGGCAGATCGACACACGCCACGGCGGCGTAATTGGAGCTGACCCAGCCACCCAGTGCGATTTGCACAATCGCCAGCACCAGCCCGGCAGTCGCCCACCCCTGTAAACGGCGTGGCACGGCCAGCGCTGGCAGCACGCCTGACAAGCGCAGGGTCAGCAAAAACAACAAGCTCAAGGTCGCAAAACCGCCAAGTAGATGGCCGGTCACCACTTGCGGCCAGAGTTTGAGCGTGACTGTCCACATGCCAAAGGCCGCCTGCGCGAGCACCACCAACAGAATGAACAACGGCAATTTGAGGGGTTGACCGGGCAGTGCACGCTGACGCCAGGCGCGCGCCGCCAACAGCACGATCACCAACGCCAGCGTGCCGGCGAAGTAGCGGTGCACCATCTCGCTCCTGCCTTTTTCGGCATGTACCGGGGTGTCGGGAAAGTGCCGTTCAGCATGGGCCAATTGAGCATCGGTTTTGGGTACGCTGATGAAGCCATAGCAGCCGGGCCAGTCCGGGCAACCCAGCCCGGCGTGGGTCAAACGCGTATAGGCACCCAGTAACACCACCACCAGGGCCAGCAAGGTTGCAAGTAATGCGAGACGAAATCCGGCTTTGGCCATGACGGTTTCCTACCCGATGTTGGACAGTTTCAACAGGTGGCGCAGGTCGTTGAGCACATCCTTGCCTTTGACACTGGGGTCGTAGCGCAGCACCAGATTGCCGTGCGGATCGATGATCCACAGCTGCGCGCCGCCATTGCCCTGCGCGCCCTGTGTGTACGCCGGCATGTCCATCGCATAACGCTGCAACTGCGGGTATTCACGTTGCAGCTTGGCCACATAGTCAGCGTCCAGCGGCTGCGCGCTTGCCAGCGCATGGGTGGCGCGGGAGGCATCGCGCCCCAGACCGATCTGAATCTGGCGTGCCAGGTACACCAATTGCTGACACGCAACGGTGCAGGTTTGCGGTGCGGTCACCAGCAACTGCCAGCGGTGCTCGTCCGTTTCAACACCCAATTGAGCCCGGGTCGGGCCGTTACCAATCAGTTCACCGTGATAACTGCGGCTTTCCGGCACCCAGAACTTGAGCGTGTACATCCCGGTGGCCAATACCATCGGACCGATGGTCAGCAACAGAATAAAGATCAACTGCAGCCGTCCTCGACGCCGCGTAGCCGGTGCTGCGTTGCGAGCCGTTTCAGACCGATTGATGGCCGTTCCCATGGCGCTTCTCCCGAGCGTTATGCCAACCGAGGTACCCATAAAGCCCGCACAACGCCAGCGCCATGGCGAACCATTGCACGGCATACGCGGTATGTTTTTCCGGCCCCATGCCCGTGGCGATCACCGGCCAGTCGGCTTGATACGCCGCAGGGCCGGGCGTAATACGCACTTCATCGTTAAAACCGATTCGACCCAGCTCATCCCACAATCTGGCCGGGAAGACCGCTGTCACCAGTCGCGGCCAATCACCTGTGGTCGGGTCGGCGCGCAACTGGAAGGGCGCGCCGGGGGATTCGTACACCCAGCCTTCGAGGTCCAATAACTGATCCGGGGTGCTGAACACGGGTGGCGTGCGCCGACTTGGCCATTCAATCCAGCCGCGATTAAGCAGCAGCCACTGGCCGCTGGCCTGATCCTGAAAGGGCTGCAGCAGCTCGACCCCGACCTTGCCGTCGCGCATACGGTTGTCCAGTAACACGCTGTGTTGCGCATCCAGATGGCCCCGCAATTGCACCCGGCGAAAGGCGGGGGCGCCGTCGCTCATCAACTGCCCGACAGCCACTGGCGCGGCAGCCCGGCGTTCGGCGTAATGGTCGAGCAGCACGCGCTTTTGCTCGGCACGTCCCAACTGCCAAACGCCCAGAAACACCAGCACAGGCAATAACGCCAAGACCACCAACGTGGGTAAACGCCCGGGCGCAAAGGCGGCCATGGTCGGGGCGTCTACAGCACGTAGACAAACAGGAACAACGCCACCCACACAGCGTCCACAAAGTGCCAGTACCAACTCGCCGCCTGGAACCCGAACTGATGCTCGGCATTGAAATGCCCGCGCACGATACGCACCAACATCACCAACAGAATCAGGGTGCCGATGGTGACGTGGGCGCCATGGAAGCCGGTGAGCATAAAGAAGGTCGCGCCATACACACCCGAACCCAGCGTTAGCCCCAGCTCCTTATAGGCATGAATGTATTCCTCGGCCTGAAAGCCCAAGAAAGCGATGCCCAGCACCACAGTCAGCCCCAACCAGGCTTTCAAAGCACCGCGCTGGCCTTTGTTCAGCGCATGGTGAGCGAGGGTGAGGGTGACGCTGGAGCTGACCAGCAACACCGTATTGAGCAGCGGCAGGCCCCACGGGTTGATGATGTCTTTGGGCGCCGGGTAAAGCACCGGATCGGGGCTGTTCAGCAAGGGCCAGGCAAACTGAAAGTTGGGCCACAACATGTGTGCCAGCGCTTTGCTGCCTTCACCGCCCAGCCACGGGCCCGAAAAATGACGCACGTAAAACAGTGCGCCAAAAAACGCCGCGAAGAACATCACTTCCGAAAAGATGAACCACGTCATGCCCCAGCGAAACGAGCGATCGAGCTGCGGGCTGTACAGCCCGGCGCGGCTCTCTTTAATCACCGCACCGAACCAGCCCACCATCATGTAGGCCACCAGCAGGCTGCCGACGAAAAAGATCAGCGGACCATGGGATTCAGGGCGTGCGGCCTTGAGGTCGTTGAACCACGTGGCCAGCCCGCACACCGTGACCAGCAGGCCTACCGTGGCAATGATCGGCCACTTGCTCTGCGCCGGGACATAGTAGTGATCATGAGTTGCCATGGAGCGTTCTCCTTATCGGGCTGGCCTTTGAGCGTCATTGCCAGCAGCAGCAACGGGCGGATGGCGCGCGGTGATATCGAACAGCGTGTAGGCCAGCGTCAGATGCTTCACGTCCTTGGGCATGTCGCGGTCGACGATAAAACGCATGGGCATTTCGATGCGCTGTCCCGCTTGCAGCACTTGCTGGGTGAAACAGAAACATTCGGTCTTGTGGAAATACTGCGCCGCTTCAGCCGGGGAAATACTCGGCACCGCTTGGGCCGACATGGGGTGGTCAGACGGGTTGGACGCCACAAATACCATCTCGTACACGCCGCCGGGGTTGACCACTAACTGATCGCCCTTGGGGTAAAACTCCCACACCATGCCCAGGTTGTTGGTGGCCAGAAACTGCACCCGCACCTGCCGCCCGGTGTCCACTACCTGCGCCCCCTCATACTGCCCGGCCGTCTTGCCGTTAATGCCGAAGGCTTTGCACATCACGTCATACAGCGGCACCAGGGCAAAGCCGAAGGCAAACATCACCACCACCATCAGCAACAGGCGCATAACCAGGCGCTTGATCGATGTTGAGTCAGCCATGAATCCTCCTGCTGCCTTAATATCCCTGGCCCTCTCCCTCCGTAAAGGGTCAGAACAAAGGGTTCACTTGATTTCAGGCGGCGTCGTAAAGGTGTGATACGGCGCGGGCGATGGCACGCTCCATTCCAGGCCTTCGGCGCCGTCCCACGGTTTGGCAGGCGCTTTCGGCCCGCCACGAATGCATTTGATGACGATGAACAGGAACAGCAATTGGGTCGCGCCAAACATGAACCCACCGATCGACGACACCATGTTGAAGTCGGCAAATTGCAGGTTGTAGTCCGGAATCCGACGCGGCATACCGGCCAGTCCCACGAAGTGCATCGGGAAAAATGTCAGGTTCATGCCCACGAAGGACAACCAAAAATGCAGCCGGCCAAGGGTTTCGTCGTACATATGCCCCGTCCACTTCGGCAACCAGTAATAGGTCGAGGCAAAAATGCCGAAAATTGCGCCCGGTACCAGCACGTAATGGAAGTGCGCCACCACAAAATAGGTGTCGTGGTACTGGAAGTCGGCCGGTGCAATGGCCAGCATCAACCCGGAAAACCCGCCGATGGTGAACAAAATCACAAACGCCACGGCAAACAGCATGGGCGTTTCAAACGTCAGCGAGCCTTGCCACATGGTGCTGGCCCAGTTGAAGACTTTGACCCCGGTCGGCACGGCGATCAGCAGCGTGGCGTACATGAAAAACAACTCGCCCACCAACGGAATGCCCACCACAAACATGTGGTGCGCCCACACGATAAAGGACAGGAAAGCGATGCTGGCCGTGGCGTACACCATTGAGGCGTAGCCGAACAGTGGCTTGCGCGAAAAGGTCGGGATGATGGCACTGATCGCGCCGAAAGCCGGCAGGATCATGATGTACACCTCGGGATGGCCGAAGAACCAGAACACATGCTGGAACAACACCGGATCGCCGCCGCCAGCCGCGCTGAAGAAGCTGGTGCCGAAGTGGATATCCATCAGCATCATGGTGACCACGCCCGCCAGCACCGGCATCACGGCAATCAGCAGGAAAGCAGTAATCAGCCAGGTCCAGACAAACAGCGGCATTTTCATCAGCGTCATGCCGGGCGCCCGCAGGTTGAGGATGGTGGCAATCACGTTGATTGCGCCCATGATCGAGCTGATGCCCATCAGATGGATGGCAAAGATGAAGTACGTCACGCTCTCGGGGGCATAAGTGGTGGACAAGGGGGCGTAGAAGGTCCAGCCAAAATTCGGCCCGCCCCCGGCCATGAACAAGGTCGATACCAGCATCAGAAACGCCGCCGGCAGCAGCCAGAAACTGAAGTTGTTCATGCGCGGCAAAGCCATGTCCGGCGCACCGATCATCAGCGGAATCATCCAGTTGGCCAGCCCCACAAACGCGGGCATCACCGCGCCAAACACCATGATCAGGCCGTGCATGGTGGTCATCTGGTTGAAGAACGCCGGCTCGACGATCTGCAAACCCGGCTGGAACAGTTCGGCACGGATAACCATGGCGAACGAGCCCCCGAGCAAGAACATGCAGAAGCTGAACCACAGATACAGGGTGCCGATGTCCTTGTGATTGGTGGTCAGTACCCAACGCATCAAGCCTTTGGCCGGGCCGTGAGCGTGGTCGTCGGCGTGCCCGTGGTCATCGATAACAGCACTCATGTCCTGACTCCTTGCGCACACATCAATGAGCGGCTCATTTGCCTTGCGCCTGTTTCAGCGCGAGCACGTCTTTGGGGGTGACCATGTCGCCTTTGTTGTTGCCCCACGCGTTGCGTTCGTATGTCACCACCGCCGCAATGTCGACTTCCGACAGTTGTTTACCGAACGCGGCCATGGCCGTGCCGGGCTTGCCGAAATACACGCGATGCAAGTGGTCGGCGGCGGGGCCGGTGGCAATCGGGGAGCCCTTGAGCGCCGGGAACATCGGCGGCAGCCCTTGGCCTTCGGCCTGGTGACAGGCCACGCAAGCGGTGTGGTAGACCTTGTCACCCCGCGCGACCAACTCGTCGAGGGTCCAGTCCTTGCTGGTCAGCTCTTTGAGCTGCGCAGCCTGCGCCTTGCGTTCGGCCAACCAGGCGTCGTAGTCGGGTCGGGCTTTGACATCGACCACAATCGGCATGAAACCATGGTCCTTGCCGCACAGCTCGGCGCATTGACCGCGATAAAGGCCGGGCTTTTCGACGCGGGTCCAGGCCTCGTTGATAAACCCCGGAATCGCATCGCGCTTGACCGCAAACGCGGGCACCCACCATGAATGGATAACATCCGCAGAAGTCACCAGAAAGCGCACTTTGGCGCCAGTTGGCAGCACCAGCGGCTCATCGACTTCGAGCAGGTAATGCTCGTCCTTGGGGGCTTTGTTATGAATTTGATCGGCAGGGGTGGACAGGTTGCTGAAGTATTCGACGTCCTGGCCCAAGTACTTGTAATGCCACTTCCACTGATAGCCCGTGATCTGGATGTCGACATCCGAATCACTGCTGTCGTAGATATTGATCAGGGTTTTGGTGGCTGGCACCGCCATCGCCACGAGGATCAGAAAAGGCACGACCGTCCAGAGGATTTCGACCGTGGTGCTCTCGTGGAACTTGGCCGCTTGTTGGCCCGTGGAGCGCCGGTGAACGATCATCGACCAGAACATGGCACCAAATACAATGATGCCGATGACCACACAGATCCAGAAAATGGTCATGTGCAGGTTGAAGACCGCCTGGCTGACTTCAGTCGCGCCGGGGGTCATATTCACGGTCCAGGCGGCCTGCGCCGGATTGAAAACGGACCACAACAGCAGGCCCATCCATAGGTTTGGATGTCGCTTCATTGCGGGTTCCCCTTTATTTTTCTTGTTATTGCGCCGGTCTATACCTGCGTTACAAGGGGGCGGTTTTCAAACCAGTGAACCTTGACCGCCGAGCCTCGCCTGCTCAGGCAGTCGGGCATCATCAGAAAACGTTTACAAAATCGAGTATAGCCAGCACCTCCAACCCCGCAACGCGCTGACCGAAATCTGTAAAAAACTGACCCCAACGACAAATGGCACTCACTGCCCGATCGCAAAATGAATAACAATACGCGCCCTCTGAAAAAGGCCCTGTGATTCACGGGGCCATTTTTCAACGATATTCCCTGTCTAGTGTCTCCCTGGAGTTCCCATGAACACCGCCGCCATCCGCGAGCAGATCTTGTGTGCCCAAGAACATGAGGCCGATACGGGCCTGCTCGCTCGCCAACTGGAAACCAAACTGCCGCACCTTCACGCGACCATTCATGTGCCCGAGGTCGATAAAAGTGCAGTGATGACGCGCTTTGTCAGCGCCTACATCGATCAAGTGCCTGACTTGCTGGAAGCGGCCAATGAAGTCGCGCGCGAAGCGGGCATCGAGTCGCAGATCAAGCCGGTACTGAAAATTGCCGAACAGTTTTTCGTTCAGCCGCCAGCACTGATGAAGGAACACGTCGGTCTGGAAGGTTTGCTGGATGAAGCGTATTTGGCGCACCGCCTGGTGGAAGAGGTCAACGACCTCTATATCAAGCACTTCAAGCAGCCGCTGATCCCGCTGGACACCACGGTGGCCAACCTGATCGCGCATCAATTGATCGGTGAGAGTTTTGCCAATCAATTGGATGAAGTCGTGCATCACGCGCTTGACCGCATGCTGGACGACGAGTGTTTCGCGCTGGAATCGGTGGAAGCCTACCGCGACAAACTCACCAGCCCCGACACCGGTGCCGCCTGGAAGCGCTGGCCGTGCCTGTCCAAACAGTTGGGTGTCGGTTTGAATTTGTAAGCTTGCACGTGTCGCACGGGATCAATGACGTGCGACGGCTGCGCCGCCGAATCAGCCTCGCGCTGCCCGGCGGCGACTACCGGCCTGGTTTAGAAACGCGCCTTGGGCGTTGCACTCGGGATCGGGTTGGTCCCGTCGAGTGGCAGGAAAGCGCCTGTATCTGCGTCATACGCCTTGATCTGGCTGGTTTCGATGTCATACACCCAGCCATGAATGAACAAATGCCCGCTGGCCATGCGCGAAGCCACTGACGGGTGGGTGCGCAAATGCTGCAACTGAGCGATGACGTTTTCTTCGGTCAGTACGTGCATGCTTTCGGCTTCATTGGCGCAGTTGCAGTTGTCCTGCACCATGGTTTTGGCCACTTCTACGTGGTGCAGCCAGGCGCGAACCGTCGGCATTTTTTTCAAGCTGGCCGGGTTCAGCACAGCGCGCATTGCGCCACAGTCCGAGTGGCCGCAAATGATGATGTGCTGCACGCCCAAGGCCAGTACGGCGTATTCAATGGCGGTTGAAACACCACCGTTCATCTGACCGTACGGTGGAACTACGTTGCCAACGTTACGGGTCACAAACAGATCACCCGGCGCACTTTGGGTAATCAACTCAGGCACGATGCGCGAATCCGCACAGGCAATGAACATTGCCCGTGGTCGTTGCGCAGTGGCGAGTTTTTTAAAAAAAGCTTCTTGTTCAGGGAAGATTTCGTGATGGAAATGTAAAAAACCATCAACGATATGGTGCAACGCTGCGTCGGCACTTTCAGCGTGTGAAGGGCCAGTGGCCGAAGCAGCAGGCTGCGGTTTTTGTTTATCACTCATCGCGTATTCCCCAAGGCAAAGTGGCACCGGATGTTACCTGAACTCAAATCGGGGCTCTACGCTAAACCTGCGTATGGCCCGGACAGGTGCGGGTCATTGCTCCAGCACTTTGGCCGCGTCATCGAGTTCAAGTTCACTGAACACCTTCACGCCAGCCTGGCTCAGCAGCGCGGCCGTCACGCCCTGACCTGCCACTTTAGTTGCGCTGAAACTGCCATCGTAGGTTAGCCGGTTGCCGCATGAAGGGCTGTTGGCCTTGAGAATAGCGACGCGAATACCGTGTTTCTCAACCAACGCCAGCGCTTGCCGGGCGCCAGAAACAAACGCCTCGGTGACATCTTCACCGTCTGTCGTTATGACCGGGACCTTACCGCTGAGGACTTCACTGCCTTGGCCACCCGGAATCTCGGCCGCAGCGCGCGGCGTGGGCAAGCCACCCGCAACCTCAGGGCAGAGTGCAATCACCCGGCCTTCAGCTTGCCACTGCATCAGTTGCGGGTACGGGCCGCTTGCACCTGCGTCATACCGCACGCGATGCCCCAACAAGCAGCGGCTGACCAGCACTTTTGGCTTCACAGCACGATCTCCGTGGGACGGCGCCGGAACCAGCCCGTCAACGACAAGCGGTCTCGGGTTGCGGGCATGACTTCATGGGGGATTTCCCCCGAAAGGAACACCACCAGGCAGCCGCCCGTCGGCAGCACATCGTATTCGCCGCGGTCATTGAGGTACATGCGCAAGTGCCCACCATGTTCGGGCAACCATGCCTGATTGAGGTACACCACTGCCGACACCATACGTCGGTCGTCGTCGCGAAAGCGGTCCAGGTGCTTGAGGTAAAACGCGCCCGGCGGGTACATCGCGAAGTGGCTTTCGAAGTCCTCCAGGCCCAAAAAAAGCCTGCGGTTCATAGCGACTCGCAGGCTTTCCATCAAGCCAAGATAACTGTCACAGGCCAGCGCCTCTCCAGGCTCCAGCCATTGAATGTGGTCCCCGCGGATCCCCTCGCGGACTTCCTGGTTCAGCCCGCGCCCCACCGCAGCAGGGGTCAGTTCACCCTCAGCCGAACGTTTACGGCACTCAGCCGCCAGCTCAAGGGTCAAAGCCTCGGGCAGGAAGATATTTTGCTGTGACCATCCCTGTGCGTACAGGTCGTCGACAATGCGCAGTAACAGCGGGTGATCAGAGGATATTTGCATGGCGCGCATAGTATCCATACGTCTCAAAATCTGACAGAGCCATATAGCGGTGTTCCACGAAAAAATACCGCTCGCCCTTTAAAAGCCCTTTGGACTAGACGAATTCTCGACAAGTCCTACGCCACACCCGGACAATAGCGACTTGTTGACAGGAGTCCTTCATGCGCCGCTTGGTTTTATCGTTGCTTATTTTTTGTTCATTACCCGCATGGTCAGACAGCCTGGATGATTTGTACAAGGTCGCTGGCTGGTCGGATCAACGTGCGCATTTCAATGACGCGCTGACGGCTGCCCAAGAGCGCTATCGCAGCAATTTGCCGCCCGCTGTGTATCAAGCACTGGTCAACAACAGCAGCCAGCGTTTCGACCCGCAAGCCATGGACGCGCGCGCCAAGGATCAGATGCGCAAAAACCTGACCGATCCAGCCCCCGCACTGGCTTTTTTCCAGTCCGGGTTGGGGCGCAAGATTGTCGCGGCCGAACTGCTGGCCACGCGTCGCGATCAATTGGCGCAGCATGCCCAAGGTTTGCCCCGTATTGAAGCCAGCGCCACCCGCCAATTGCTGATTAACCATCTGTCCAACGCCTTGCCTGCCCGCGAAGCAGGGGCAGAAGTCAGCCTCGCGATTGCCGGTGTGGCGGCTGACAGCCTGAGTTCGATGATCCCGGGACTGCTCGGCGGCGGTCAGGCCCAGGGCATGCTCAACGGACAGCGCCAGCGGTTGATGGAACAGATCGGCGGCGAGTTGGATAACACGTTGCTCTACGTTTATCGCGACTTGTCCGACCCCGAACTGGAAGAATTCGTCACCTTTGCTGAGTCGCCTGAAGGCAAAGCGTATTACCAGGCCGCCCTGAGCGCAGTGCGTGCGGGATTGGCGGTCGGGCAGAGCACCTCAAGCCTGGCGCCGTGAGCTTACGGGCGACGCGTCGAAGTGCCGATCCAGAAACGCGAAATACCGCTCGCGTATTTCATCCGTTTCATTGGCCAAGTGATGGCGAGCGCCGGGTAGCAGCAACAGGTGCGGCTGCTGGAATTTGCTGTTGAGCACCTGCACGTTATGTCGCCAATCCACGGTTTTATCAGCGTCGCCCTGAATGATCAGCGGCTGACGCGCACAGGGCGGTGCGCTTTCAATGCGCGGGATCCAGCGGGCCAGCGCACCGACCCAAGCGGTAGGCAAACGCAGCGTCTGCAACGGGTCAGCCTGCAAGAACGGCATGAAATCGGGGTTGTTGGTGTTTTCGCTGAAACGCCGGGCAATACCTTTGACGAATGGCCGCAGCAGGTAATAGCTGAATTTTGACCAATGCCAGTCCTTGGGCCGCACCAGCGGTGCCATCAATATCACCTGCCCTTGCGCCGGGCTGCTGTCGCCCTGACGCAGCAAATGATCCACCACGATCGCGCCACCGGTGCTTTGCCCGTACAAGTGCCACGGCTGGGGCAGCGACAGTGACTGCGCCTCAATGAACAAGCCCTGCAAGGCTTCCTGATACTGATAAAAATCGCCAATGCTGGCCCGCTCGCCACTGGACAGGCCGTGCCCCGGCAAGTCGCAGGCAATCACCACAAAACCCCGGTCCAATCCCCATTCAATGACGTGACGGTACAACCCCATGTGGTCGTAAAAACCGTGTATCACAAACAGCGTGCCCACCGGCGTCGCCTCGGGCCACCACACTTGGCTGACCAGATCGAAGCCCGCGGCGCTGTAGCGCCCCAATTGACGCTTCACGGGGGTGGCGCGATGGGGGAAGTCCAGCCCGTAAAAGCGCTGATACGCCAGTCCTTCTCTCGATATCGGGCCATCTGCGGCCAAGGGCTGCAAACTGGCGCGCAAGGTATCGGGGGAAAACGGGGCAGGCATAAGGGGTTCCAGGCAGGGCGCGTGTGCGCAAAACAGGCTTTATAGACCGTCGATATTCATCTGTCAGGTCAAGCATGGCAAGCTACGCGGCCTTCGAGGACCTAATTTCATGCCCGTGCCCACTTTCAAGACCCTGCTTGCCTGCGTGCTGACCCTTCTTTGCGCGGGCGGGTTATGGGCCGCTTATGACTGGTTTCAGGGACAGTACATTCGTCCCTTCAGCGATCAGACCGCGCTGTTCGCCGGGGATGTGTTGAGCCTGCCCGCCGAGCTGTCCGGGCCGGGGCCCATCCGCGTGGTGCATTTCTGGGACCCGGCGTGCCCGTGCAATGTCGGCAACCAGCAACACCTGAGCGAACTGTTAGCGCATTACGTGCCACTGGGCATCGCGTTCTATTCGGTGCAAAAGTCAGGCACGCAAGGCCAACTGCCCGACAGCCTCGGCGCGATCAAACCCCTCGCCCGACTGCCCGGCGCCGAACACGTGAGCGCCAGCCCTGCCGTCGCTATCTGGGACCACAGTGGTCAGCTGGCGTACTTCGGCCCCTACAGCGAAGGGGCAACGTGCAACGCCAGCAACAGTTTTATCGAGCCGATCCTGCAAGCGCTGAGCGCCGGGCGCCCGGTCAAAGCCACTCACACCATGGCCGTGGGCTGTTATTGCCCGTGGCAGGCCGATCTCGTCGCGCCGTGATGGCGTTTTAACGAACAGGAGTTCACCCATGAAACGCCGTTTGACCGTTATTGCCCTCATCGTCGCCGCCGTGGCCGGGGGTGGTATCTGGTACGTGCAGAGCAAATTGCCCACGCGTCAGGGGCAGGTTGAACTGCCCACACTGCAAGAGCCCGTCAACGTGCGGTACGACGAACGCGGCGTGCCGCATATCCGCGCGGGCAATCAGCTCGATATGTACCGGGCGCTAGGGTATGTGCAGGCACAGGATCGCCTGTTCCAGATGGAAATCATGCGCCGTCTGGCCCGGGGTGAGCTGGCCGAAGTGCTGGGTCCCAAATTGGTGGACACCGACAAGCTGTTTCGCAGCTTGCGCATTCGTGAGCGAGCGGCCAGTTATGTCAGTGAACTGGACCCGCAATCCCCTGCGTGGCTGGCACTGCAAGCATATCTGGACGGCATCAATCACTATCAGGCCACCCACGCTAAACCCGTGGAGTTCGACGTGCTGGGCATCACCCCGCGCGCGTTTACCGCCGAAGACACCCTCAGTGTCGCCGGCTACATGGCCTACAGCTTTGCCGCCGCCTTTCGTACCGAGCCCCTGCTGACCTATGTGCGCGATCAATTGGGCAGCGATTATCTGAAGGTCTTTGACCTCGACTGGCAACCCAAAGGGGTTTTGCCCCCGGCCCTGGCAGCGAATGACTGGAAGACCCTCGGTGCACTGGCGCAGCTCAGCGACAGCGCCTTGAGTCAGGCCGGGTTGCCGCAATTTGAAGGCAGCAATGCCTGGGTCGTGTCAGGCAGACGCACACAAAGCGGTAAGCCGCTGCTGGCAGGCGATCCGCACATTCGTTTTTCAGTGCCGTCTGTGTGGTATGAAGCGCAGCTGTCGGCCCCGGATTTCGACCTGTACGGCTATCACCAGGCGCTGGTGCCGTTCGCGTTTCTGGGCAACAACCGTGCGTTCGGCTGGAGCCTGACGATGTTCCAGAACGATGACCTGGACTTGATCGCCGAAAAGACTAACCCCGCCAACCCGAATCAGGTCTGGTATCAGGGCCAATGGGTCGACATGACCCGAACCGAACAGGAAATTGCCGTCAAGGGCCAAGCCCCTGTGACGCTGGTGCTGCGCCAGTCGCCTCACGGGCCGATCATCAACGATGTATTGGGCGACATCGCAGGCAATACGCCCATCGCCATGTGGTGGGGCTTTCTGGAAACCAAAAACCCGATTCTGGAAGGTTTTTACCAGCTCAACCGCGCCGACACAGTCAGCAAAGCGCGCAAGGCAGCGACATACATCCACTCGCCGGGGCTCAATGTGGTGTGGGCCAATGCCAAAGGCGACATCGGCTGGTGGGCCGCCGCACAACTGCCCAAACGCCCGGCTGGGGTGAACCCAGCGTTCATTCTGGACGGCAGCACTTCGCAGGCCGATAAGCCCGGGTTTTACCCGTTCAGCGCCAACCCGCAGGAAGTGAACCCGCCACGCGGCTATATCGTGTCGGCCAACTTCCAGCCGGTGTCGCCCGCCGGCATTGAGATTGCGGGCTATTACAACCTGGCCGACCGCGGCCAGCAGCTCAATCGACAGCTAAGCGCCCCCGGCGTGAAGTGGAACCTGAAAAACAGTCAGGCACTGCAACTGGGCACCATCACAGGTTATGGACAGCGTGTGCTCAAACCACTGCTGCCTGTACTGCGCACGGTGGTGAGCGACCCGGCCGAGCTCAAGCTGGTGGAGCAACTGGCCCAGTGGCAGGGCGATTACCCGCTGGAATCGACCAGTGCAACGCTGTTCAATCAATTGCTGTTCAGCCTGGCCGATGCCGCGATGCAAGATGAGTTGGGCGATGCGTTCTTCGACATGCTGCTGACCACCCGATTGGTGGATGAGGCGCTACCTCGCCTGGTTGCCACTCCAAAATCGCCGTGGTGGGACAACCGCCACACACTGGCGCAAGAGTCGCGGGCCGACACGGTGCTGGTCGCGTGGCGAAACAGCATTACTCAGCTCAAGGCAACCCTGGGGGACGATCCCGCGCACTGGCAGTGGGGACGGGCGCATACCCTGACCCACGAGCACCCGCTGGGCAAACAGAAGCCGCTGGACTGGCTGTTCAACGTCGGCCCGTTCGACGCGCCGGGAAGCCATGAAGTGCCCAATAACCTGTCGGCCAAACTCGGGCCGGCGCCGTGGCCGGTGAGTTACGGCCCGTCCACCCGGCGTTTGATCGACTTTGCAGACCCCACCCATACCCTGACCATCAACCCGGTGGGTCAGAGTGGAGTGCCGTTCGATAAGCACTACAAGGATCAGGCGCAAAGCTTCATTGAAGGCCAGTACGACAAACCGTACCTGGAAGAGGCCGATGTGCAGCTCAACACCCGTAGCACCTTGCGTTTGATGCCCAAACTGTAGGGACGGGCCTGCACAGGGTCAGGCCAGTGCGTAGTTGAGGACGATGCCGACGAAGATCGCCAACCCTGCCCAGTGATTGTGCAGGAAGGCTTTGAAACAGCGCTGCGGATCGCGGTCGCGGGTGTACCAGAACTCCCACACGAAGCAGCCCGCAGCCACCAGCAGGCCCAGGTGGAACCAGCCGCCCAGATCAAAGTGCGTGCCGGCCAGCAACAAGCAACCCAGCGCCAGGCCCTGCAGGCTGAGGTTGATCACGCGATCGGCATCACCGAACAGGATGGCGGTGGATTTGACGCCGATTTTCAAGTCGTCTTCGCGGTCAGTCATGGCGTAGTAGGTGTCATAGGCCACGGTCCAGAGCAGGTTAGCGATGTACAGCAGCCATGCCGCTGCGGGCAGGCTGCCGGTTTCGGCGGTGAACGCCATCGGCATTCCCCACGAGAAGGCAGCGCCCAGCACCACTTGCGGGTAATAGGTGTAGCGCTTCATGAATGGGTAACTGGCTGCCAACGCCAGGCCCCCGAAAGACAGCCAAATGGTGGGCGCATTGGTGCACAGCACCAGCAGGAAACTGATCCCCATCAGCAGGGCAAAAAATACCAATGCTTCTTTACTGCTGATTTTTCCGCTCACCAAAGGGCGTTGTTCAGTGCGCTTGACGTGGCCGTCGACCTTGCGGTCCGCAAAATCGTTAATCACACAACCTCCGGCACGGGTCAGGATGACGCCGAAGACGAAGATCAGCAGGTTGCTTAGCGAAGGCACACCTTTAGCCGCAATCCACAGCGCCCACAGGGTTGGCCACAGCAGCAGATAAATGCCGATAGGCTTGTCCATGCGTGTCAGCTGGATGAAGTCCCATGCGCGGGGGTTCAGGCGATTGAGTGATTTGAGCAAACGCACGTACATCAGTTGTTCTCCGGCCGGGCACACACAGCAGCCCACAGGTTGGGTAAAAACACTTCAGCCACCAGCACGCTCAACGACCCGCGCACAAAGCGTGAGCGCCGCCCCCACAGGTTGTCGGCCCGGTCAGCGTCCGGCAGCCAGTCCCGCGGGTAACGGCACACCTGCAACGGGCCTCGCTCGAACGCCTGATCGCTGAACAATAACTCGCCCAGCGAACGCGTACCCAGCGCGTCCATATTCAAACCACCCGCTTCAAGCGCGGACTTGGAAGCCACACTGCGGGCAAACACCCACGGCAGGTGATACCCGCGCAAATACACTTCGCGCACCCAACCCAGGCTGGCAGCCGGCAGCCCCAGTGCGCGGCATTCGTCCTCGCGCAGGGTTTGCCACCCTTCATACAGCGGCAACACACTGAAGTGGTTATTCGACAGCGCGGTGAGGCGGCGGGTCAGGGAGCCTTCATCGAACAACCAGTCGAGGGTGAGGGCGTCGGGCAGGGCGCCGAGCTGGCTTTGTTCACGCCAGACGGGGGAGATCAACGGGGAAGTCATGTGCGGCACAGTCGGTCATAATTGGCAGCCATTGAGGGCGCCGAGCTTATCACGCTGCCCCATGCCTGAGCGCTTGAGTACCGATTGGCAGCAAACAGGCTTGCATCTGCCGCGTTCGATCAGTACAAAACGCCCTGATTTCACCAAGCACCCCGCGCCGTTGTTAAAAAACCGTGGGCTTGCCAACGCCTGAACCCAAGGAAATACCCATGAAAAAGTGGCAATGCATTGTCTGTGGACTGATTTATAACGAAGCCGACGGCTGGCCGGATGACGGCATCGCCCCCGGCACGCTGTGGCAGGACGTACCTGAAGACTGGCTATGCCCGGACTGCGGCGTCGGCAAGATGGATTTCGAAATGATCGAAATCAACTAAACACTTTTGAGTTTCCCCCCTATGGAGAATGGAATGAACGCACCTGTCGTGATCGTGGGCACCGGGCTGGCCGGCTACAACCTGGCCCGTGAGTTTCGCAAACTGGACAGCGAAACGCCGCTGTTGTTAATCACGGCCGATGACGGGCGTTCCTACTCCAAACCCATGCTCTCCACCGGCTTTGGCAAAAACAAGGAAGCCGACGGCCTGAGCATGGCCACGCCGGGCGCGATGGCCGAGCAACTCAAAGCCGAAGTGCGCACCCACACGCGCATCAGCGGCATCGATCCCGGCCATAAACAATTGTGGATCGGCGAAGAAGCCGTCCCGTATCGCGACCTGATTTTGGCGTGGGGCGCGCAGACGGTGCAGGTGCCGGTGGAAGGCGACGCTCAGGACGCGATTTTTCCGATCAACGACCTGGAAGACTACGCACGGTTTCGCGCAGCGGCTGCGGGCAAGCGCCGTGTGCTGATATTGGGCGCAGGTTTGATTGGCTGCGAATTCGCCAATGACCTGATCGCTGGCGGCTATGACGTGGAGCTGGTTGCCCCGTGCGAACAGATCATGCCCACCCTGCTGCACCCGGCCGCCGCGACAGCGGTGCAATCGGCCCTTGAAGGGCTCGGCGCACGTTTCCATCTCGGGCCGGTGCTGACCCGTCTGCAACGGACGCAGGAGGGGCTACAAGCGCATCTGTCGGACGGAAGCGTCATCCCGTGCGACGTAGTGGTGTCCGCCATTGGTTTGCGACCACGCATCGACGTGGCCGCTGCTGCCGGGATCCGTGTCAATCGCGGGATCGAAGTGGATCGCCTGCTGAAAACCTCCCACGCCAACATTTTCGCGCTCGGGGACTGCGCCGAGGTGGAAGGGCTGAGCTTGCTGTACGTAATGCCTTTGATGAGCTGCGCCCGCGCGCTCGCGCAAACGCTGGCGGGCAACCCGACGGCTGTCAGCTATGGCGCGATGCCGATCACGGTCAAAACGCCAGTGTGCCCCTTGGTCGTATCACCCGTCCCTCGAGGCCACGAAGGGGTTTGGTCCGTTGAAGGCGCTGGCGCCGATATCAAAGCGCTGTGCCGCGATGCTGATGGCAAATTGCTGGGTTATGCACTGACGGGTGAAGCCGTCCGCGAGAAATTGGCGCTTAACAAAGAGCTGCCTGCACTTTTGGCGTAAATGCTGCGAATTCTGTCGTATATGCCTTTGCCTTAAGACAACAAAGGCCGGATCGATGCTGGCGTCGGCTTTTGCCGCATGCCATTCTCACACCGGTCTGCCGCAGCGTAGAGCCTGCGGCGCCTTAGGCGTTGCTCCACAGAGAGCAGCACGGACATAACAACAAAAAACCGTCAAAGAGGCTTCATCATGCGTAAACCAGATCTCGCCGCCGCCATCGCTGAAAAGGCTGACCTCACCAAAGAACAAGCCAACCGCGTCCTGAATGCAGTACTGGAAGAAATCACCCAGGCCCTGCACCGCAAAGACAGCGTCACGCTCGTGGGCTTCGGCACCTTTATCCAGCGTCATCGCGGCGCTCGTACCGGCCAAAACCCGCAAACGGGTCAGCCGGTTACGATCAAGGCCAGCAACACCGTTGCGTTCAAGCCTGGCAAATTCCTGAAAGACAGCGTCAACCCTTAGTCTTCGCCCGGCCATTCGCTGCACCTGGCCATGAAGAATGGGCACGCTGGCACGGCCAGTCGCCCATTCTTGATAGACAATGAGACAATCGTGCGGCCATAAGTGGCAAAAAATCGCCTATCTACGCCTATCCCTATAGATTTATGGCGTTCTCTGAGCAAATCGCTACACTGCGCCGGCCATTTATTTTTCCCTGAGGCCGCGTAGATGAAATTTCGTTTTTTGCTCTGGATGCTGGGCTTCCTGATGAGCAAGGCCAGCCGTAAAAACCCTGCCTTTAAGCAGCAACTGGTGGACAAGGATCTTGTGTTCCAGCTGCAAACCCTCGATGGCAAAGTTGCCCGTCACTTCAAGGTCCAGAACCAGCGCATCACCAGCCACGCCGGGCTTTATCCGGAACCGGCTTTTGCGATTGCATTCAAGGATGCTGCCTACGGATTTGCAACCCTGCAGGCCAAGAACAAGCAGTTGGCATTCATGACCGGGATTCAGGACAAGTCGATTCAGATCAAGGGTAATCCGGCACAGGTGATCTGGTTCCAGGGGCTGACCAAATACCTCAAGCCGCGAAAAAAACTGAAAGCCCAGTGAAACCTGATCCTCTGCGGCCGGGAGAGGGTATTTAGCGGCGCGTTGGCTTTACGCCTGACTGAACTGCGCCGCCAGCTCTCGCAGCAGCACCTCGGCCTCCAGCACCTTGCTGACGACGTCTTCAGCTTTCTCGCGCGTAACGCCAAGGCTTTCGAACAACGCATCCGGCAACGGCTCATAAGGCCCGTGCCCGATGCTTCGGCTACGCAACAGGCCCACAGCCACACACACCAGATTCGGATACTGAGCATGCTCGCCGGTGTAATGCGGGTCATGCTGGAAGCGCAGTGCCGACGACAGCTCGTCAGGCATATCCCAATAGCGCATCAGCCATGCACCAATCTGCTCACGTGTAATGCCCAGCAAATGATGCTCAACGAGGCTATGGCTGACGTGCGGGTTCACTTCCAGATGACGACAAATCAGCGAGAAATGCGGAGGAAACACGTGGGCCAGCAACAAATAACCGAAGTTGTGCAGCAAGCCCGCCAGATACGTCAGGCCGGTTTCAGGGCGTCCGGCCCGGGGCATGGCGCGGGTTAACCCTTCAATCACCGCTGCGGTGTAGATCGACTGCTGCCAGTAAGGTGTGCTCGATTGCGGGTGATCCTTGGGCAAACTCAAGGTTTTACCCAAGGCCAGTCCCAGCGCCAGATTGATCACAAGATCGAAACCCAGTACGCGGACGATTGCATCTTCTACTGAGCGAATCTTGCCCGGCGACGCGTAATACGGCGACGCCGCCCAGCTCATCACTTGAGCGGCGAGTGCCGGGTCGGTTTCGACAACACCGGTGATGTCGTCGATGGTGGCGTTGGGATCGACGCGCAATCGGATGATTTTGCGCGCGGTTTCAGCCAACGGCGGAATCTCGATGGTGGCTTCCAGCCGCTGCTGAATGCGTCGCGCGGTAAAGGCATGCACCGCCTCAGTAATGGCCTCACTGTCGTCATCGGGGCGGTCGAGGTTGAGCTTGATGGCCGCCAGCGGTTCCGCAAAACGGCCCGCGCTGGCTTTGGTCAGCATGCTTTTGAAGTCTTCCTGCGAAATCTCCAGCAACAGACCCGGCTCGCCTGCATTAATCAGCAGCAGCGGTTGTTGCAGCAATTGCTCTTCGTACAGACAAGGCGAGCTGGTGAGCGCTGGCAACCCCGGCAACAACATCAGTTCGTGCTTGCCGAGCATGCGTTCAAGCGCGGCGGGCGCCACGGCCGTCATCCGCCGACCGGTCAACTCGGCCAAACGATTGAGGTCAAGCAAATGGCTCTGCGGGAACAGCACCATGAGCGCACCTACCGAATCATCGAGCAGTGCGGCTTGAACCTTGCGGGCGGGATTCAGGCCGGGGTGGTCAATGACTTCCCGGTAGGGGATGGCCAACTCGCCGAGCAATTCCCGGATAACGGAAGGTGTGCTCGGGGAGGTTGAGACGCTGGCGACTTTAGTCATGGTGTGTGTCCGGTTCTTACAACTCGAATGTGGTTATCAGGCAGTTAATCGGCCGCTGATCTATTTACTGAACGCGCTTTAGACTTGCCCGTATTGCTGACCATGTCGCAGCCACCGGTCCAGCAGCGGGCTGACATGGGTTGGCCAACGCTCCAAGAGCGCTTGCGCGGCATCACGAACCGCAGGCAGCAGGTCGGCATCGCGCATCAGGTCCGCGACTTTGAATTGCAGAAGACCTGTTTGCCGAGTCCCGAGCATTTCGCCGGGGCCACGCAGCTCCAGGTCTTTTTCCGCGATAACGAAACCGTCATTGGTCTCGCGCATGATTCCCAGACGCTGACGGCCGATTTGCGACAGCGGCGGATGGTACAGCAGCACGCAATGGCTGACGGCGCTGCCACGCCCGACGCGGCCGCGTAACTGGTGCAGTTGCGACAGCCCAAGGCGCTCGGGGTTTTCGATAATCATCAGGCTGGCGTTGGGTACGTCGACCCCGACTTCAATCACCGTGGTGGCGATCAACAATTGCAACTCGCCCGCCTTGAAGCGCGCCATGACTTCGGCCTTTTCTGCGGCTTTCATGCGTCCGTGTATCAGCCCGACGCGCAACTCGCCCAAGGCGCTGGACAGGTCTTCAAACGTGGTTTCTGCCGCCTGGCAGGTCAGTTCTTCGGACTCTTCGATCAGGGTGCAGACCCAGTACGCCTGCCGGCCTTCGGCACAGGCGGCGCGAACCCGCTCGATCACTTCGACACGCCGGGTGTCGACCACCAACACGGTGTTGACGGGCGTTCGGCCGGGGGGCAGCTCGTCGAGGATCGACGTGTCGAGGTCGGCGTAAGCACTCATGGCCAGCGTGCGCGGGATAGGTGTTGCCGTCATGATCAATTGATGCGGGCATATCACACCGCCCGCGCCCTTATTGCGCAGGGCCAGCCGCTGTTGAACACCGAAACGGTGCTGCTCGTCGATGATGACCAGGGCCAGGTTTTTGAACTGCACTTGATCCTGAAACAACGCGTGTGTGCCCACCACCATGGGCGCGCCATTGGCAATTTGCTCCAGCGCAGAGGCGCGAGCCTTGCCCTTTAGCTTGCCGGCCAACCACGCCACTTCAAGCCCCAGCGGTTCGAGCCAACGCTTGAAACTGATGAAGTGTTGCTCCGCAAGGATCTCCGTCGGTGCCATCAATGCCACTTGATAGCCAGCCTCCAGCGCTTGCAAGGCCGCCATGGCCGCGACCACGGTCTTTCCGGCACCCACATCGCCCTGGATCAGGCGCAGCATTGGCTCATGCTGATTGAGGTCGTAGGCAATTTCGTTGCCTACGCGGACTTGAGCGCCGGTCGGAGAGAAACCCAAATTGTTCAAAAATTGCACAGGCAGATTTTTGGCCAAGGGCAAAACCGGGGCACGCAGCGAACGCAAGCTTTCACGCAGGCGTTGTTGGGACAGCTGATGGGTCAGAAGTTCTTCGAAGGCAAGCCGGTGCTGAGCCCAATGATGGCCAAGGGCGAGTTCTTCAACATCCGCATCGGCCGGGGGCTGGTGCAAATAACGAATCGCCTCGTCCAGCGGGGCCAATTGGTAGTCTTTGGCCAGCTCCGGCGGCAACCAGTCCGGCAGGCTTCGCGGCCCCAGCATGGCCAGGCTTTGCTGGCTTAACTGACGCAACCGCTGCTGGGTCAGGCCTTCCGTCGTGGGGTAGATCGGGGTCAGGGTGGTATCCACCGGAGGTGGCTCATCGCCCGTGATGGCGCGGTATTCCGGGTGGTAGATTTCGAGCCCCGATGCGCCGGGACGCGCTTCGCCGTAACAGCGCACTTCAGTGCCGCGCTTGAGGCTTTCCTTTTGCGCATTGCTGAAGTGGTAGAAGCGCAGGCTCAGGCCGCCGGTGCCGTCATTGATCCGTACCAGCAGACTGCGGCGTTTGCCCATGACCACATCGGCGCCGATCACCCGCCCTTCGACCACCGCATCCTGGCCCGGCCGCAACGCGCCGATGGGCACGACGCGAGTACGGTCCTGATAGCGCAGCGGCAAGTGGAACAATACGTCTTGTACGGTTTCCAGCCCGACCTTGGCCAATTTCTCGGCCATGGCCTCGCCCACGCCCTTGAGCGCAGTGACCGATACCTTCGACAACTCGGTCATGGCAGCGCTTATGTCGCAGCAGGCGGCTTGGCCACCGAGCACAGGCGAATCGAGTCAGCGAGAATCTCAATGGCTTTAGGCCGGGGAAAACTGGCACGCCAGGCAATCGCTACGGTGCGAAATGGCACAGGCGGCGTCAGTGGACGCACGGCCAGCACGCCGGGGGAATAGTGGTGACTGTCCACCGCCGACAGCGGCAGGATCGAGATTCCCAAACCCGAGGCCACCATGTGGCGAATGGTTTCGAGCGAACTGGATTCCACTGTGGTGTGTTTGGCGCCGTCATTGCCTTTGGTCAGGGTCGGGCACGCTTCCAGCACCTGATCCCTGAAACAGTGACCTTCACCCAGCAACAGCAGGCTCTTGTCATTCAACAAACTGGCGTCGATGGTTTCTTTTTTGGTCCACGGGTGCTCGCTCGGCATCAGCACGTAAAACGGCTCATCGTAGAGCGGCAACGTCAGCACGTCGGCTTCCTGGAACGGAAGGGCGATGATGATCGCGTCCAGTTCGCCGTTGCGCAGCTTGTCGCGCAGCACATGCGTGAAATTTTCTTCGATGTACAACGGCATCTGCGGGGCAACCCGGTGCAGTTGCGGGATCAAATGCGGGAACAGGTATGGGCCGACGGTATAGATCGCGCCGACCTTGAGCGGGGCAGTCAGCTGGTTTTTACCCGCTTGTGCCAACTCGCGAATGCCTTGCGCCTGCTCCAGTACTTTTTGAGCCTGGGCCACAATGCCTTCACCCACAGGGGTGAGTCGCACGGCGCTTTTGCTGCGCTCAAAAATCAGCACACCGAGTTCGTCTTCCAGTTTTTTCACACCCACCGAGAGGGTCGGTTGGCTGACGTGGCAACGCTCAGCCGCATGGCCGAAGTGTTGCTCTTGGGCAAGAGTAACGATGTAACGCAATTCTGTAAGAGTCATAGCGGGCGTCCATGTGGTTGCGGGCCAAAGCATAACGGCTGCAATCGATAGACGCACGTTATCAGACATTACCCACAGAGCTACAGTCGCTAATCAATGTCCGTGCTGTTTTTCTCTTGGCTGTAGATGCAAAAAGGGCACCTCGCGGTGCCCTTTGAGCTGTCAGCGCCGACGTTTATCTATCGAATAAACGAAAGGAGCCACAATTTCAATGCTGCCGTTGGTCAGCATGTCTGCCGGTGGCTTGGGCAGCGGCTGTGCCCGGCGGATCATTTCCAGGGTAGCCCGGTCCAGATCAGCATTGCCAGAACGCCCCACCAGCTCATAGGACAGCACCTTGCCCTCGGCATCGACCACGAAGCGCAATCGGTTCAGGCCTTCCTTTCCGCGCGACTGAGCGGCAGGCGGGTACTTTTTGTACTTGCCCAAGTGAGCCAGCAACGCGCCTTCCCAACTGGCCTTAGCAGCCAGTTGCTGGGCCGATGGGCCCGGTGCCGGAGCGGCAGACTTCTCGCTCGGCGCCTTGGTTGGCGTCGCATCGCTCGGTTTTTCTTCAGAAGGTTTCTCTTTGACCGGGTCCGGCTTCTTTTCCACAGGCTTGGGAGGCTGCGGCTTCTGCTTGGGCTTGACCGGTTTAGGAACGGAAATCTTCGGCTTGGGCGCTTCGGCCAGCTTGGGGATCGGCAACTCTTCCACTGGAGCCGGCGGCTGTGGTGGTGTCACCACTTTCGCCGGCGCAGGAGGAGGCGGTGCCGGCAGTGGTGCGAGATCGATCATCATCGCCTGAGGCGGAAGTTCGATCGCACGCGGGGCAGACCACTGCAGGGCGAGTATGACCGCCACTGCATGGACGCCCAATACCACGGCCAGGCTGATTCCGTAACGCGTCATCTTTTGGCGCGTCATGCTCATTTCTTGGCTGCCGTCTCAAGTCCGACCAGACCCACCTTCAAATAACCGGCTGCGCGTAATGCATCCATTACGCTCATCAAGTCACCGTAATCCACGCCTTTATCGGCCTGGAAGAAGATAGTCGTGTCCTTGTTGTTGTGCGTGCGGGCATCGAGGGTCGGGCCCAAGGCTTCAACCGAGACCGGCTCTTCGCCAAGGAACAGCCGCTGGTCAGCCTTGACGCTCAGGAACACCGGCTTCTCGGGACGAGGGGCTGGCTTGGCAGTCGAGGCAGGCAGGTCCACTTTGATGTCCACAGTGGCCAACGGAGCGGCCACCATGAAGATGATCAACAGCACCAACATCACGTCAATAAAGGGCGTGACGTTGATTTCATGGTTCTCGGCGAGATCGTCTGCGCCTTCTTTTAAATGCAGGCCCATGGCCGATTACCCCACTTTCACCATGTGCGGTTGCGAGCTGCGCTCAGGCGGCAGGTGATCGAGGTCACGGCTTACCAGCAACAACACCTCGGCTGACGCGTCTGCCACTTGGGCCTTGTACCCTGTGATAGAGCGCGCGAAGACGTTGTAAATCACAACCGCCGGGATCGCTGCAACCAGGCCCAACGCCGTCGCCAGAAGGGCTTCGGCAATACCGGGCGCTACAACAGCCAGGTTGGTGGTCTGGGTTTTGGCAATGCCGATGAAGCTGTTCATGATGCCCCATACGGTCCCGAACAGGCCGACAAACGGGGCTGTCGAACCGATGGTGGCCAGTACACCTGTGCCGCTGCTCATGTTACGGCCGCATGCGGCTACCAGTCGCTCCAGACGGAAACTCACACGTTCCTTGATGCCTTCTTTTTCCCGGCTGTTAGCCGACAAACGCATTTCTTCAAGGGCGTCTTGCACCAGTAAGTGAGCAAGGGTGCCTTCTTTGGCAGCCGACTCACTGGCTTCCTTGAGGGTACGGGCCTTTTTCAGGCTGGCGATTTCGGAACGCAGACGACGCTTGGCGCCCAGCACTTCAAAACCTTTGGCGATCCAGATGGTCCAGGTAATGATCGAAGCAATTGCCAGGCCGATCATGACAATTTTGACGATGATATCGGCGTTTTTGTACATACCCCAGGGCGACAGGTCGTGCGCCATGCCCAGGCTGTTGCCTTCTTCAGCCACAATTTGCTGTGTTTCGTCCGCGGGCGCCGCAAGGCCGTCAACGGCGGGCGCAGGCTCGGTTGCGCCAGGAGCCGCCACAGGAGCCGCCGTATCAGCCGGGGCAGCCGCGACAGCAGCAGGTTGGTTAGCAGGCGTCGTTGGCTCATCGGCAAACGCCGCAGCAGGAGCAAGTAACAGGCTGAACATCAGCGCCGCCACTGCACGCCAAAGGCGTGTCGGGCTCAACGGCTGGGTTGGCGAAGCGGTGGAATGATTGCGTGTCATGCTAGCCGGACCTGAGAAAGTATTAAGGTTTTGCCCTACAACGCGTGTAAGACCAAGGACAAATGATGCGTTATTATTGCAAGTAATTCTTGTTAACAAAAGCAATAGCACCTGTTTTTTTCCAGTGTCACGACCAACGTCTGACCTTTTCGTACCGCTTTTTAGCTTTTCCCCAGGAGTTTGAGATGACCAAAGGCGCTGTGTTGATCGTCGGTTGCGGCGATGTCGGAAGCCGACTTGCCACCCAGTTATTGCAGGCCGACTGGAAAGTGTACGGGTTGCGCCGCTCCATTGATCGACTGCCCAAGGGCGTGATCGGCGTTGCAGCCGACCTGTTCAGCACGCAGTGCCCGACCCAGTGGCCCACAGAACAGATTGATTACGTTGTCTATAGTGTGGCCGCGACCGAGCATGACGAAGCCGGCTATCAAGCCGCGTATGTGCAAGCCCTCACCCACACCTTGAGCTGGCTCAAACAGCACAACCAACACCCTAAACACTTGCTGTTTGTCTCCAGCAGCGGGGTCTATGTGCAACAAGCAGGGGAATGGGTCGACGAGAACTCACCGACCGAAGCTACGCGTTATTCAGGCCGCATCATGCTGGAGGCCGAACAGATCGCATTGAACAGCGGCATCCCCGCCAGCGTTGTACGCCTGACCGGTATTTACGGACCTGGCCGAGAGTGGCTGCTGGGGCAAGTGCGCAAGGGCTATCGTGTCGCGAATGATCCGCCGCAATATGGCAATCGAATCCACGCGGACGATGCGGGCGGGTTGCTGGCCTTTCTGCTGGAAGTCCACCAACAGGGCAAAAAGCTCGACGCGTGTTACATCGGCGTCGATAACGAACCTGCGTCGCTGGCAGAAGTCGTCGACTGGCTGCGCAAGCAACTGGGCGTCACTGAATGGAGTGATGAAGCGAGCGTGCGCCGTGCAGGCAGCAAGCGGTGCAGCAACGCGCGTGTCAGGGCATTAGGCTGGGAACCGCGCTACCCGAGCTACCGTGAGGGCTATGCGGCAATTTTGGCAGGGCAGGCTTAATCATGGGCAAGGGCGGGAGCTGTTGAGCAGGCTCCCGCACACGCTCTAGCCCTGTTTTTCAAGCACCCATTCACGCTTGCCCGGATACAACTGGGGCATTTCGTCGGGTTGCGATGCATCCAGCGCTTCAAAGATTTCGAGCTGCTTACCTTTACGCACGAAAATGTGCGCAGCCCCCGCATCTCCTTGCTGCAGCCACAAGCTGTCGTATTCACCGCTCATCGAAGCACAATCGCCCGCCAAACAGAGAGCGTAGGCATTCATGCCGGGCAACCCCGTCAGCTGGCCACCTGGGGAAAACGTAACAGTGCCACCTTTCCCCATGCCACTTTGAATGCGCCACTGGCCACCCAGATAGGCTGATTTGAGCGCTTTTTCAAAGCTGGTGCCAAGCGGGTCATCGGCCATTACATTGACGCCCGACCGCACGAATGATTGCTGAGGATCGGCGTCAGCCGCAGACTGGATCAGCTCATCACCATCCACACTCAAGGCCGTTGCGGCGCTGCCATAAAAATTGACCTGCCACACACCCTTTTCTTCAGGCTGTAATTTGCCTTCGACCCGCTCGAATCCATTGGTATAGCGAGCTTGAGCGCGTTGGGTGTCAATGTCCCACTCGAGGTTGGGGCCGTACGTCAGCAATGCTTCACGCAGGTTGCCGCCCTTGGCAGCTGCATCAATCGCAGCCTGGTTGATCCAGATACCACTGACATCGCGGTGGGCGGGTTCGTTGGCACAGCCACCCAGAAAAACGGTGAGCAGTGACAAGGCTAGCGCTTTGCGCATGGTGGAATCCTTTTAAAACGGGGAAAAGCGGGGGAGTTGGCGCAGCATGAAGACGCTGCGCCGAGGGGCATTACTCGATAACCAGAATAGCGTCCATTTCAACCTGCGAACCCTTTGGCAGGGCTGCAACGCCAATGGCGGCACGTGCCGGGTAAGGTTGTTCGAAGTACGTGCCCATGATCTCGTTGACCTTGGCGAAGTGGCTCAAGTCAGTCAGGAAGATATTCAGCTTGACGATGTCTTTGAACGAACCACCGGCCGCTTCGGCAACCGACTTCAGGTTCTCAAACACCTGGATGGTCTGGGCTTCGAAGCCTTCAACCAGCTCCATGGTTTTTGGGTCCAGCGGGATCTGACCGGACATGTAGACGGTATTGCCAGCTTTGATCGCCTGGGAATAAGTACCGATGGCGGCAGGTGCCTTGTCGCTGGTGATAACAGTCTTGGTCATGTTTGACTCCTTGTAATGGCCGCCGGTAGACGGCCTATGCACGCATCCGAGTGATGCGGATAACCCCGGTAAGGGCACGCAGTTTTTTGATCACGCGAGCCAGGTGCACGCGGTCGTGCACGCTGACCACCAGTTGGACCACGCTGATTCGACCATCGCGTTCGTCCATGCTGATCTTCTCGATGTTACCGTCGGCAGCGTTGACGCTACTGGCCAGCAGCGCGATCAGGCCGCGCTGATGCTCCAGTTCGACGCGCAACTCGACGTTGAATTCGCCCGTTACATCCTTGGCCCATGCAAGCTGGATGCACTTCTCTGGGTTATGGCGGATTTCGCTGATATTGCGGCAGTTGTCCAAGTGCACAACCATGCCTTTGCCCGCAGACAAATGACCCACGATCGGGTCGCCCGGAATTGGCGTACAGCACTTGGCGTAGCTGAGCACCAAGCCCTCTGTCCCCCGGATGGCCAGCGGCCCTTCCGGGCTTGGCAACTGTTCGCCTTCGCCCATCAGGCGGCGAGCGACGACGTAAGCCATGCGATTGCCCAGGCCGATGTCCTCGAGCAAATCTTCGATCTGCTCCAGGCGATATTCGTTGAGCATCGCTTGCACACGCTCGGCCGGGATCTTGTCCAGCGAGCTGTTGAAGCCGTTAAGTACCTTGTTCAGCAATCGCTCGCCAAGGTTCACCGACTCGGAACGACGCTGCAACTTCAGGGCGTGACGGATGTGGGTACGGGCTTTGCCTGTCACCACAAAGTTGAGCCAGGCCGGATTCGGACGGGCGCCGGGCGCGCTGACAATCTCGACCGTGGAGCCGCTTTGCAGCGGTTCGGACAGCGGTGCAAGACGACGATTGATCCGACAGGCAATGCAACTGTTGCCCACGTCAGTGTGTACCGCGTACGCAAAATCGACCGCCGTGGAGCCTTTTGGCAGCTCCATGATCCGGCCTTTGGGGGTGAACACATAAACCTCGTCCGGAAACAGGTCGATTTTCACGCTTTCAATGAATTCGAGGGAGTTGCCTGCGCGCTGCTGCATTTCAAGCACGCCTTTGACCCATTGCCGTGCTCGGGCATGGGTGCCGGTGTGTTGCTCGTCGCCACTGGATTTGTACAACCAGTGGGCGGCAATACCGTTGTTGGCCATTTCTTCCATTTCACGGGTACGGATCTGAATTTCGATCGGTACGCCATGCATGCCAAACAGCGTGGTATGCAGCGATTGATAGCCGTTGGCCTTGGGAATGGCAATGTAGTCTTTGAAGCGCCCCGGAAGGGGTTTGTACAAATTATGTACAGCACCCAGCACGCGATAGCAGGTATCGACCTTGTCGACGATGATGCGGAACGCGTAAACGTCCATGATCTCGTTGAATGCCCGACGCTTGCCGCGCATCTTTTTGTAGATGCCGTAGATGTGTTTCTGGCGACCGCTAACCTCGCCCTGAATGCCGTCAACGGCCAGACAGTGACTCAGCGATTCTTCGATCTTGTTAACGATTTCCTTGCGATTGCCCCGAGCACGTTTAACGGCTTGATAGATGCGCGCCGAGCGCATCGGGTACATCGCTTTGAAACCGAGGTCTTCGAATTCGATTCGAATGTTGTGCATGCCCAGCCGGTTGGCAATGGGCGCATAGATTTCCAAGGTTTCCTTGGCAATCCGTCGGCGTTTTTCACCGGACAACACTTCGAGGGTACGCATGTTGTGCAGACGGTCAGCCAGTTTGACCAGAATCACACGGATATCCCGCGCCATGGCCATGGCCATTTTCTGGAAGTTTTCGGCTTGGGCTTCGGCTTTGGTTTCGAAGTTCATCTGGGTCAGCTTGCTGACACCATCAACCAGTTCTGCCACGGTTTCGCCGAACTGCGCGACGAGCGCCTCTTTGGCAATACCGGTGTCTTCGATTACGTCGTGCAACATCGCCGCCATCAGGCTTTGATGATCCATGTGCATGTCGGCAAGAATATTCGCGACTGCCAGCGGGTGCGTGACATAAGGTTCGCCGCTACGTCGGCGCTGGCCGTCGTGGGCTTGTTCTGCGTAGTAGTACGCTCGGCGGACCAGATTGACCTGGTCCGGGCCGAGGTACGCCGACAAGCGATCGGCGAGGGCGTCTATGCTCGGCAAGAGTTAACCTCCGACCAAAACTTTGGACCCTTCGCCGTGCTACGTCGACCGGGCATAGGCTTAGTTCGCCTCGTTGGACTCGTCCTCGAACGCTGCAAACAGCGGTTCGTCTTCGACGATTTCAGCGTTGGCGATAAACTCGTAGCTCATCAGGCCTTCAGCGATTTCACGCAGGGCAACAACAGTAGGTTTGTCGTTTTCCCACTGAACCAACGGCTCTTTACCACCGGTGGCCAGTTGGCGGGCACGCTTGGTAGACAGCATGACCAGCTCAAAGCGGTTATCCACGTGTTCTAGACAGTCTTCAACGGTTACGCGGGCCATGGTCTTCCTCGTAGCAAATGCAATATGCGCGCTGCCCGGATGGGCGAGCGGACTGAACAGTTTAAAAAATCACCAGCCATTAGGGAAGCGCTGATTTTTCAAGCGCCCTCCCGAAACCGTCTGTAAGCGCCAATGTAAAGGCGTTACAGGGGTTTTGGGAAGAGCCCTTTAGCCGAGCAATTCGGCCAGTAATTTGCCATAACGCTGCTGCTGACGCTTCTGCTGCAGGCGATTGGCACGGAAAATAGCCTTCAAGTCCTCCAGCGCCAGCGCAAAGTCATCATTGATAATCAGGTAGTCATAGTCGACATAGTGACTCATTTCACTCACTGCTTCGCGCATGCGGCCGTCAATGATTTCATCGCTGTCCTGCCCGCGATTATCCAGACGCTCACGCAATGCTTGCTGGCTGGGCGGCAGGATAAAAATCGAGCGTGCTTGAGGCATCAACTTGCGCACTTGTTCGGCGCCCTGCCAGTCGATTTCCAGAATCAGGTCGTGACCTTCATCCAGAGTCTGCTGCAAATGGCTTTGGGAAGTGCCATAGAGATTGCCGAACACTTCTGCGCGCTCAAGAAAGTCGCCGTGCTCGATCATTTTCACGAACTCTTCGCGCTCGACGAAGTGATAGTTCACGCCGTCCACTTCACCCGGACGCATCGCCCGCGTGGTATGCGAAACCGAGACGCGGATTTGCGGCTCAAGGTCGATCAGCGCCTTTACCAGGCTGGTTTTTCCTGCACCCGAAGGTGCAGAAACGATGTAAAGGGTGCCAGTGCTGTGGGTCATGTCAGGGGAAGCCTTACTCAATATTCTGTACTTGTTCGCGCATCTGCTCGATCAACACTTTGAGGTTGACCGCTGCTTGTGTGCTGCGGGGATCAAACGCTTTGGAGCCCAATGTATTGGCTTCACGGTTGAGCTCTTGCATCAGGAAATCGAGGCGCCGACCAGCAGCACCCCCCGACTTGAGCACGCGCCGCACTTCCAGGAGGTGAGTGCTCAAACGGTCAAGCTCTTCGGCCACGTCACTTTTTTGCGCCAGCATGACCATTTCCTGCTCAAGGCGCTGTGGGTCCATTTCAGCCTTCATGTCGGCAAAGCGATCGAGCACCTTTTGACGCTGGGTGGCCAGCATCTGAGGGACTAGCTCCCGCAAGGTCTCGACATCACTTTCGATGGTGGCCAAACGATCAGTGATGAGTCGAGCCAGCTCGGCACCTTCCCGCTCACGCCCGTTTTTAAGCTCTTGCAGACCTTGCTTGAACAAGGCCAATGCCTGTGAGTTCAACGCTTGCGGATCCGCGGCGTCAGCCACCAGAACGCCCGGCCATGCCAGCACTTCCAAAGGGTTCAACGCAGCGGGGTGCTTGATGAGGCCTGCGACGCTCTCTGCGGCCGCGACCAGTTGTGCGGCGCGTTCACGATCAATTTGCAACGGCTTGCCCGTGGTCTCCTCAGTGAAACGCAACGTGCATTCGAGCTTGCCTCGGGAAATACCCTGCCGCAGCGCTTCGCGCACAGCGCCTTCCAGGTCACGAAAAGACTCGGGCAGACGCAGATGCGGCTCCAGGTAGCGGCTGTTGACCGAGCGCAGCTCCCAACTAAGGGTGCCTTGAGTGCCAGCGCTTTCGACGCGGGCAAAGGCGGTCATGCTATGCACCATGGAGGTACCTCGCGATCCGATGAATGAAGCCAAGCGGCCATTAAGGCGGCGGATTGTAGCGCAGTGCGGGGTATGCCCCCAAATGACGTCTGTCGCAAAACTCGCGACCTCATAAGCCAGCCGGAAATTGGAAAGCCGCACGCAATGCTGATTTGCCCTGAAACGCGCCCGTTGAAAGTCTAAACAGTTGCCTCCTACAAAATGCGGGGAGGTTTTAGATGTGACCCTGCCGGTGTATGGCCTTTATAATGCTCGCCAGTTTTCCGTCCCGTACAGGTATCCCACATGAAACGTCCAAGTGGTCGCGTTGCCGATCAGCTACGTCCGATCCGCATCACCCGCAACTACACCAAACACGCAGAGGGTTCTGTACTGGTCGAGTTCGGTGACACCAAAGTCATCTGTACCGTCAGCGTCGAGAACGGCGTTCCCCGCTTCCTGAAAGGTCAGGGCCAAGGCTGGTTGACCGCAGAATACGGCATGCTGCCACGCGCCACGGGCGACCGTAACCAGCGTGAAGCCAGCCGCGGCAAACAAGGCGGTCGAACCCTGGAAATCCAGCGTTTGATCGGCCGCTCCCTGCGTGCGGCACTGGACATGTCCAAACTGGGCGATATCACTCTTTATGTCGACTGCGATGTAATTCAGGCAGACGGCGGCACCCGCACCGCTTCGATTACTGGCGCCATGGTTGCTCTGGTCGACGCGCTGAAAGTGATCAAAAAACGTGGCGGCCTGAAGGGCGGCGACCCAATCAAACAAATGATCGCTGCAGTCTCTGTTGGCATGTATCAGGGCGAGCCTGTGCTAGACCTCGACTACCCTGAAGATTCGGCAGCCGAAACCGACCTCAATGTTGTGATGACCAGCACAGGCGGCTTTATTGAAGTTCAGGGCACTGCCGAAGGCGCACCGTTCCAGCCGGACGAGCTGAACGCCATGCTGGCACTGGCCCAAAAAGGCATGACTGATATCTTCGCCTTGCAACAAGCTGCACTGGCTGACTGATTACTCTTGCTACCCTTAATCACCCGGAGAACGCCATGAGCGAGCTGGATCTATCAAAACCCGAGCCAGGCCCGAGCCGCGAAGCTCGGCAATGGGCCATGTTTTGCCACTTCTCGGCCTTCCTCGGGATGTGGTTTCCATTTGGCAGTTTGATCGGTCCGCTGATCCTGTGGCAGATGAAGCGTGAAAGCGACCCTTTCATCGACGATCAAGGCAAAGAGGCGCTGAATTTTCAGATCACGGTAGCGATCGCTTCAGCTGTTTGCTACGTACTGATGTTTATCCTCATCGGTTTCGCGCTGCTTGGGCTTGTGTTGATCGGCGCAGTGGTGCTGGTTGTAATTGCGGGCGTGAAAGCCAATGACGGGGTGATTTACCGTTATCCATTCACGTGGCGGCCCATCAAGTAAATCAGCTTACGTCTTAAGCTAGATTCACCTCACCACCACTGAAAAGCCCGTATCGAAAGATACGGGCTTTTCTTTAAGCGCTTGTCTCGCTTAGATCAATAATCACGTGAAATTAAAGCCCACGATGCACAGCTTTTCATCACCACGGATCTGGATTCGATTAGGATTAATATCTTTGGTCGATGCGTCATTGACGCCAACGACGCGCTCGCGCCCCGTCAGTTCTGTGATGTAGGCTTTAACGCTGGGCACGTATCGGGTGCCAATCAAATGCTTAATAAGTTGTAGAGCTTCATCATTGTTCATTTTTTTATCCTTTGAATGTATGAAATGTCCTCCTGGACCACGCCATTGTGTTGGGAGTACCCGCATCTAGATGCGGTACATAGTTATTGTGTTTTGCAGAACCTTCACAAATATGTAGCTTGATGTTTTGCGAAGAAACGTCTCCCAGACACAGCAAACACACACGAATTCAAACCAAAAAAAATGCCCCAGTCTTGCGACAGGAGCATTTTTTGACTGCAACAAAACACTCAGATAGTCAGCGTCCAGTCGTAGTCCACGATCAAGGGCGCGTGTTGTGAGAAACGCGGCTGACGCGGCATCCGGGCGCTGCGAACAAAACGGCGCAGGCCGGGTGTCAGCAACTGGTAGTCAAAACGCCAGCCAAGGTTAAGCATCTCAGCCTGTTCGTTATCCGGCCACCAGCTGTACTGATCGCCTTCACGACTGACTTCACGCAGGGCATCAACATAACCCATGTTGCCGACAATCTCGTCCATCCAGGCACGTTCGGGTGCCAGAAAACCGGGAGACTGCTGGCTGTCACGCCAGTTTTTAATGTCAAGTTTCTGCTGCGCCACATACAGCGAGCCGCAGTAGATGTACTCGCGACGTTTGCGACGCTGTTTATCCAGATAGCGTGCGAAATCGTCCATTAGCTTGAATTTCTGATTCAAGTCTTCATCGCCGTTCTGCCCCGAGGGAAGCAGCAAGGTCGCGATGCTGACCTTGTCGAAATCGGCTTGCAGGTAGCGCCCGTAGCGATCGGCGGTTTCGAAGCCGAGCCCAGTAATGACCGCTTTCGGCTGCAACCGCGAATACAAAGCCACACCACCTTGGGCAGGGACTTCAGCTTCGCAGGCATAAAGAAAGTAGCCATCCAGCTGGTAGGCCGGATCGTCCAATTCAAAGGCGGAGGCGCGGGTGTCCTGCAGGCAAATAACGTCGGCATTCTGAGCTTGCAGCCAACTGAGCAAACCGCGCTCGACTGCCGCCTGAATACCATTAACGTTCACACTGATGATCCGCATAAATGGCCCCAAAAATCACGTGCGTGTATGATACACGCCGTCTTACTATTTAGCTAAATCCGCGGTATTCAGGGGCTTTTTTCATGCAAGCGTATCAGCGCGATTTCATCCGTTTTGCCATCGATCGCGGCGTATTGCGCTTCGGCGAGTTCACCCTGAAGTCCGGGCGCACCAGCCCTTACTTCTTCAATGCCGGCCTGTTTAATACAGGCTCTGCGCTGGCCCAGCTGGGACGCTTCTATGCAGCTGCCATCGTAGACAGCGGTATTCCTTTCGACGTGCTGTTTGGCCCGGCCTACAAGGGTATTCCTTTGGCAGCGACCACCGCCGTAGCCCTGGCCGAGCACCATGACCGCGATGTGCCATGGTGTTTCAACCGCAAAGAAGCCAAGGCACACGGCGAAGGCGGCAGCCTGGTGGGCTCCCCGCTGGAAGGCAACGTACTGATCATCGACGACGTGATCACCGCAGGCACGGCTATCCGTGAGGTCATGCAAATCATTGGCTCGCAAGATGCCAAGGCTGCTGGTGTTCTGATCGCCCTTAACCGCCAGGAACGCGGAAATGGCGAATTGTCCGCCATTCAAGAAGTCGAGCGCGACTTCGGCATTCCTGTCGTCAGCATCGTCTCGCTTACCCAGGTTTTGCAGTTCCTGGCCGATGACGAGGAGCTCAAACAGCATTTACCGGCCGTTGAAGCCTATAGGGCGCAGTACGGAATCTAACCCCCCCGCCCATAAAAAAGGCCTCGCCCCGAAATAGCCGAGCGAGGCCTTTTTATTGAGTGCGGCTTAAACAGTCTTGCTGTTGGTAATCAGCGTACCGACACCCGTGTCGGTGAAGATTTCCAGCAAAACAGCATTCGGCACACGACCATCAACGATGTGCGCCGTGGTCACTCCGCCTTGTACCGCTTCCAGTGCGCAACGAATCTTCGGCAGCATGCCGCCATAGATCGTGCCGTCAGCGATCAGGTCATCCACCTGAGAGGTGGTCAAACCGGTCAGCACGTTGCCCTGCTTGTCCATCAAACCCGCAATGTTGGTCAGCAACATCAGTTTTTCAGCCTTCAACGCCTCCGCCACTTTACCGGCAACCAAATCCGCATTGATGTTGTAAGACTCGCCATTGGCACCCACACCAATCGGCGCGATCACCGGGATAAAATCACCATTGGTCAGCATGTGCAGCAAGTCAGTGTTGATCCCGACCACCTCACCCACGTGACCAATGTCGATGATTTCAGGCGAAGTCATTTCCGGTGTCTGACGGGTCACTGTCAGCTTTTTCGCGCGAATCAGCTCCGCGTCTTTACCGGTCAAGCCAATCGCGCTGCCGCCGTGGCGGTTGATCAAGTTCACGATGTCCTTGTTGACCTGGCCACCCAGCACCATTTCAACCACATCCATGGTTTGCGCGTCGGTCACGCGCATACCATCGATAAAGTGGCTCTCGATGGACAGTCGCTTGAGTAAATCCCCAATTTGCGGACCGCCGCCGTGAACGACGACCGGGTTAATGCCCACCGCCTTCATCAACACGATGTCACGGGCAAACCCGGTTTTCAGATCGTCGTTCTCCATTGCGTTGCCGCCGTATTTGATCACCAGCGTCTTGCCGACATAGCGGCGAATGTAGGGCAACGCTTCGGACAAAACCTTGGCGACGTTGGAGGCGGCATCACGTTCGAGGGTCATTCAGGGCTCCGGTAGGACAAGTCGATCAAAACGGTAGTTGGAGATCAGGTGCCACACGCTTGAGTTGGGCGTGGAAAACATCCTTGATACGTTGCAGTTCGGCTTCGGTATCCGCCTCAAATCGCAGCACCAGCACCGGCGTGGTGTTGGATGCGCGAACCAGGCCCCAGCCATGCGGGTAGTCGACCCGCACACCATCAATGGTGGTCAGCTCAGCGGCCTCACCCCATTGGGCATCGTGCAGGGCGCTAATGATGCTGAATTTGCTCTCATCCGTCACATCGATATTGATTTCAGGCGTAGAAATATCATTCGGGAATGCCGCAAATACCGCTTCCGCGGTTTCTTTGCGGTTGCCGAGGATCTCCAGCAGGCGCGCAGCGCTGTAAATGCCGTCATCAAAACCGTACCAGCGCTCTTTGAAAAAGATGTGCCCGCTCATTTCGCCCGCGAGCAACGCACCCGTCTCTTTCATTTTCTTTTTGATTAACGAATGACCGGTTTTCCACATCAATGGACGACCGTCATATTCTTTGATCAGGGGAATCAGGCGGCGCGTGCATTTGACATCAAATATGATCTCTGCCGCCGGGTTACGCCCCAGCACATCTTGCGCAAACAGCATCAAGAGGCGATCCGGAAAAACCATGGTTCCGGTATTGGTCACCACGCCGACTCGGTCGCCATCACCATCAAATGCCAGGCCCAGATCCGCGCCGACCTCCTTGACCTTCGCGATCAAATCCACCAGGTTTTCCGGCTTGCCAGGGTCCGGGTGATGGTTTGGGAAATGCCCATCCACTTCACAGAACAATGGGATGACTTCGCACTTCAGGGCTTCGATCAATTGTGGCGCAATCACACCCGCCGCGCCGTTACCGCAATCGACGACCACTTTCAGACGCTTTGTCAGCTTGATGTCACGGGTAATTTGCTCACTGTACTGTTTCAGAATCTCTACTTTCGCGATGCTGCCTTCGCCCCATGTCAGGTCGTTGGTCTTGAGACGCGTATGCAATGCCTGAATTTGCTCATTGGCCAGCGTGTCGCCAGCAATCACGATTTTGAACCCGTTGTAGTTCGACGGGTTATGACTCCCCGTGAGCATCACACCGGACTTGCCAGCCAACACGTTGGCTGCGTAATACAGCGCAGGCGTCGGCACCAGCCCAACGTCACTGACATGGCAGCCACTGTCAGCCACCCCTTGAATCAAACGCTCGACCAACGCTGGGCCAGAAAGACGACCATCCCGGCCGACCGACACATTGGGCTCACCTTTGGCCAGGCTTTCAGCGCCAATTGCGCGACCTATCCAGTAGGCCGTTTCAGCGGTCAACGTCTCCGGAACTACGCCACGTATGTCGTAAGCACGAAAAATGCTGTCAGGGAATGCAGGGGCGACCGAAGTTGGGCTGATCATTAGAAGGGATACTCCACTTTCATCGAATTTTGGGCATGCACCGAAGTACTCAGGCACACAAATGCCGACCCGGTGGCAGGACGTATAAACGTCAGGGCACCATACGCGGTCGAATGCAAACTGCAGGTTTGGACGACATTTTCACGGGAGAGTTCGTGAGGCCAATTGGCATCACCGCCCTTGTGGCAAAGGGCCGCCATCCGATCAGGCAAGGAATACGGGGAGTAAACGGGCGCGAATTTCATCCTGAACTACCACGCGATTAATCAAGGTCGGGCAGGGCGCCCGACCCGATGCAGCATAGTCAGAGGCTGCCTGAATGGCCAAAACCGCCCGCGCCACGCTGACTTTCGTCAAAGGTTTCAACCAACTCGAAATGCGCTTGCACCACGGGCACCAGCACCAGTTGAGCGATGCGCTCACCGACCGCGATGTTGAACGCGGTTTGACCACGGTTCCAGCACGAAACCATCAGCTCACCCTGATAGTCCGAGTCGATCAATCCCACCAGATTGCCCAACACAATCCCGTGCTTATGGCCCAGGCCAGAACGCGGCAAGATCAGTGCGGCCAGGCCCGGATCGCCGATATACACCGACAGACCGGTCGGGATCAACAGGGTTTGACCGGGCTCAAGCACGGTGTCTTCTTTGAGCATGGCGCGCAGGTCGAGACCGGCTGAGCCCGGAGTGGCGTACTGCGGCAACGGAAATTCGTTGCCAATGCGTGGATCGAGAATTTTGGCTTGTAAAGCGTGCATACGAGTTAAACCTGGTTCAGACGTTCGGCGATAAAAGTGACCAGTTGACGGGCGATCTTGCCCTTGCTGGTCTGAGCAAACACGGTGGCATGCAGTTGGCGATCAATTACGCTGCACGCATTTTCCTCGCTATTGAAGCCAATGCTGGGGTTAGCCACATCGTTGGCCACAATCAGGTCGAGGTTTTTGTCTTTCAGCTTGCGCGCGGCGTAATCAAGCAAATGTTCGGTTTCGGCAGCAAAACCGACACTAAAAGGACGATCAGGGCGCGAGGCAATAGTGGCGAGAATGTCCGGGTTACGCACCATTTGCAGCAACAGGCCGTCCCCACTTGTAGGGTCTTTCTTGAGTTTTTGCGGAGCAATCACTTCCGGGCGGTAATCCGCAACCGCAGCCGAGGCAATAAAGATGTCGCAAGGCATCGCGGCTTCGCAGGCGGCCAGCATGTCACGCGCACTGACCACGTCGATCCGGTGGACCCGATCCGGCGTCGGCAAATGCACGGGACCTGTAATCAATGTCACACGGGCACCGGCTTCCACAGCCGCTTCGGCCAGGGCAAAGCCCATTTTCCCGGAGCTGTGGTTTGTGATGTAACGCACCGGATCGATGTTTTCCTGGGTCGGCCCGGCAGTAATCAACACGTGCTTGCCTGTCAAAATCTGACGCTGGAAGCATTCGGCGGCGCAGCTCACCAAATCATCCGCCTCAAGCATGCGACCAAAACCCACATCGCCACAGGCCTGACTGCCGGAAGCCGGCCCAAACACTTTTAGGCCACGGGTTTGCAGCAGCTGAGTATTGGCCTGGGTCGCCGGGTCACGCCACATGGCCTGGTTCATCGCGGGGGCGATGGCGACCGTTGCGTCTGTGGCGAGCACCAAGGTGGTCAGCAAGTCGTTGGCGATACCTTGGGCCAAACGGGCAATCAGGTCAGCTGTGGCGGGCGCAATCAGCACCAGATCCGCCCATTTGGCCAGCTCGATATGCCCCATGGCTGCCTCGGCTGCCGGATCGAGCAGATCCAGATGAACCGGATGGCCGGACAAGGCTTGCATGGTCAGCGGGGTGATGAACTCACTGCCACCACGGGTCATCACTACCCGTACTTCAGCGCCCTGATCCAGCAGACGGCGAACCAGCTCTGCACTTTTGTAAGCAGCAATGCCGCCGCCGACGCCCAAAACAATGCGTTTTCGATACAGCCGCTGCATAGGCCTGCCTTTTTAGTTCGATGATGACTGCGCGGAAAATGGCCAAATGCCACGCAAAAATGATGGGCTAAGATAACACAGCGCCTGCTATGGAACAGCGGCGCCCACTGACATGGAGGTGTTATGAGCATTAGAGATTGGCCCGCAGCAGAGCGTCCGCGGGAGAAACTTTTAGAACAGGGATCAGCTAGCCTTTCAGATGCCGAATTACTTGCCATTTTCCTGCGCACGGGCGTTTCGGGCAAAAGTGCGGTGGATCTTGCACGTCACTTGTTGGCTGAATTCGGCAGCCTGCGAGCATTGCTGGAAGCTGACCTGGGGTCGTTCTGCCGTCAACTTGGGCTAGGCCCCGCCAAGTTCAGCCAACTGCAGGCGGTGCTGGAAATGGGCCGTCGCCATTTGGCCGAACGCTTGCGCCGTGACTCCGCGTTGGAGAGCCCGCAAGCCGTGCGCGATTACTTGAAATCGCTGCTGCGTCACGAGCACCACGAAGTGTTCGGCTGCCTGTTTATGGACTCCAAACACCGTATGTTGGCGTTTGAAGTATTGTTCAGAGGCTCAATCGACAGCGCCAGCGTGTACCCGCGGCAAGTCGTGAAGCGCGCACTGGCGCATAACGCTGCAGCCGTGATTTTTTGTCACAACCACCCTTCAGGGGTGCCCGAGCCCAGCGAAGCCGACCGAACGCTGACCCAGCGCCTGACAGAGGCGCTGGACCTGATTGAAGTGCGCGTGCTTGACCATTTCATTGTCGGCGAAGGCGAGCCGCTGTCCATGGTCGAATATGGCTGGATGTGAGGCCTAAGGCTTTAGGCTCACTGTCGAAAAATCCTGACGGCCAAATGGACTTACCTCATAACCCTGTACGTCTTTACGCGTAAGTGCGTAGGCCGTTGGATGTGCCAGCGGCAGCCACAATGCTTGCTGCTGAATCTGCGCTTGAGCCTTCTGATACAGCGCACTGCGCTTGTCCTGATCGCTCAGGCGTTTGCCCTCACTGATCAAACTGTCCAGCGTCTTGTCGCAGTAGCGCGCAAAGTTGGTTCCGGACTGCACAGCAGCGCAGGAAAACTGGGGCGTCAGGAAGTTGTCCGGGTCACCGTTGTCACCCGCCCAGCCCATGAACAGCAAATCGTGCTCGCCTGCTTTCGCGCGGCGAATCAGCTCGCCCCATTCGATCACCCGAATATCAGCCTTAATCCCGACTTTCGCCAGATCCGCTTGCAACAACTGCGCTCCAAGGCTTGGATTGGGGTTCAACACGCTACCTGTCGGACGTGTCCAGATCGTTGTACTGAAGCCGTCCTTGAGCCCGGCCTTGGCTAATAACGCCTTAGCTTTTTGCGGGTCGTGGGGATACTCCGGCAAATCCTTGGCGTAGCTCCAGGTGGTTGCCGGGTAAACACCCTTGGCCGCTTGCCCGCTGTTTTCAAACACCGCGTTCAAGTAAGTGTCCCTGTCAAAAGCCAGATTGATCGCCTGCCGCACTTCGGGTTTATCCAGCGGAGGATGCTGGCTGTTAATCGCCACGAAAGCCGTCATGAATGCAGGTGTTTGCGCAACTTTCAACGAGGGATCTTTGGCTGCGGCTTCAACATCCAGCGGTTTGGGCGAGAGCGCGATCTGGCACTCATTGCGCCGCAGCTTCTGCAACCTGACGTTGGCATCTGGCGTAATGGCGAAGATCAGCCCGTCAACCTTCGGCTTGCCAGAGAAATAATCAGGATTGGCCTTATAGCGAACCACGGCATCCTTTTGGAAGCGCGAGAACACAAAGGGTCCGGTGCCGATCGGCTGACTGTTCATCCGTTCAGGCGTGCCGGCCTTGAGCAGTTTGTCGGCATATTCGGCCGAATAGATGGAAGCAAAGCCCATGCTCAAGGCAGGCAGGAAGGTTGAGTCCGGATGGGAGAGGGTGAAGCGAACCGTTTGCGGGTCCGGCGTCTCGATGCTTTTAATCAGTGCAGGCAGTTGCAAAGACTGCGCGTGAGGGAAGCCGCTTTGCGCAACCTTGTGCCAAGGGTTGGCCGGATCAAGCATGCGCTCAAAACTGAAACGCACATCCTCGGCATTCAAGTCGCGCGAAGGGGTGAAGTAGGGGGTTTTGTGAAACTTGACGCCCGGACGCAATTTAAAGTCGTACACAAGGCCGTCAGCGGACACTGACCAGCTTTGCGCAAGGCTGGGCACTAACTTCCCGGCCTGCGCGTCAAAATCCACCAGACGGTTCATCAGCACGTCCGCGGAGGCATTGGTGGTGCTGAGCGAGTTGTATTGCACGACATCGAACCCTTCCGGGCTGGCCTCAGTGCACACGCTCAACGTGGCGGCGTGCGCCAGCGGCGTCAGACAAAACGTTAACAATAAGGGGGCAGCAGCGAGGCGCATGGCGGGATTTCCTTGGCAAGTCGTTGGCCCATCTGCAGGTGCAGTCTGGAAAAGACCTACCCTAGTGATCTATAGAGAAAATGACTACTTTTTAGCGCGACTCGTTCCCATGTGACGGTTCATTGATGCAGGGGAAATGGCCAATCACTGTGTTTTAAGTACTTGCCATGGAGATTGTGCTGCAGCTCGACACGCCGCTTGAACGCAAACAGCTGCGATCCTGACCTGAAACCTTTCATCCAGCGACGAGCGGTAAGGGCCCACAGGGCATAGGCTTTAGCGCGGATTGTCGATAGAATGCCGCCTTTATCAATCAATGCAAATCACACTGCATGTTGTTGCTCAATAGTCTTTCTGGTATAAAGCAGCGCTCTTTTCTAGGGGCCCGGTTCCTTCGTTTGTAGGCGTAACCGGTAAGACCCTTAAAGAAACGCGGCGCCTAGCGCCAAATGACTGAGAGATTAAGCGGCCAACCCATGCCGGGTTGGGCATGTGGTTTTAGAGGGCTGAGGCATGTCGAGAGTCTGTCAAGTTACCGGTAAGGGTCCGGTGACTGGGAATAACATTTCCCACGCAAATAACAAAACCCGTCGTCGTTTCCTGCCGAACCTGCAGCATCACCGCTTCTGGGTTGAAGAAGAGAAACGTTTCGTGCGTCTGCGCGTATCTGCCAAAGGCATGCGTATCATCGACAAGCGTGGCATTACTGTCGTGCTGGCCGAAATCCGCCGTGCTGGCAAGATCTAAAGGAGCTAATCATGCGTGAATTGATCCGTTTGGTGTCGAGCGCTGGTACAGGCCATTTCTACACCACTGATAAGAACAAGCGCACCACTCCGGACAAAATCGAAATCAAAAAATTCGATCCGCGGGTTCGCAAGCACGTGATCTACAAAGAAGCCAAAATCAAGTAATTGATTTTTCTTCTTTACGAAAAAGGCCCGCATCTCACGATGCGGGCCTTTTTTGTTGCTTACGCCACAGCAAACCTCAGCAGGCGAATGATGCAGCGGTCAGCACCCAACAGAACCTGATGTAAAAAATTTTATCCCGAAAACGGAAATTTCTGTCCCGCTTCAAGCACTTTTAATGTGAACGAACCCGCTGTCCCCGCCCCGCTTTCATTCAGTAAAGGGTAACCCTCGTCGTCCACCACTTTAACCTGGCGCCCGTAAGGGCTGGTCAACTGCACATGTTCAACAACTTGGCCAATGCGCAAAACATCCGTACCCATGTTATCCAGTTGAAACAACAACTTATTCAAATACCTATCAGCGCGAATATAGTCGGGATGGACGTCGTACAACCCCAAAAAGCTGTTTTTACTAATATCGACATGGTGCCCATTGAAACGGTGATTACGTGCGTCAGGTTGTTCGAGGTGGCGTGTAAAAGCCGCGATACGGTAAAGGTGCCGGCCATCCTCAAAGACATAACAACCAAACCAAAAACTTAACTCCACCAAGTAACGGTCCCAGACCATGCCATTACTTAAGCGCTTTGTATAGTTATCTTTACCCGCAAACAACCAGCCGTCGTTATTTTTAAAAACGGTCTCATTGTTCATGGTGGCAGCGACTTTATACAGCGTCTGATCTTTACCTTTCCAGTAAATATCTGCACAAAAGCTTTTTTCCAACTTCAGAGCGCTTTTCATAGGCCACCCTCAACCACACATATAACCTTGAATAATGTTGTTTTGGTTGACGATGATGCGCAGTCGATCAGCGTTGTACTCCTTCGTGTAACCTTCGCCGGGCCTTTCAACACGAACAACCGTCGCGCCGGAACGCTGGCGCATGATTTCTACAAACTCGGGGGTTGCCGCATGCAAGATCTTGGGCAGGGCGAAGTCCAGGCTGCATTTTCCTGGCTCACTCTCAGAAGCCGCTGCCTGAACGCTTCCAGCACCCAAGACGAGCAAACACGCAATGGCTGTTTTTTTCATATTAAATAATGTGTTCATTTCACTTCCTTGCAAAATTCAACGCAAACTTTCAACCCTGTTAAACGTTTACCAACGCCCATTACCCGCAGCGGAAGTAACTCACTTTATTATCCGCGCCTACACCGATTCTCAGGCGATTCTCATTGAACTCTGTGGTATAGGCTACGCCCTCGCGCTCGACGCGAATTTCCTTCGCTTCAAAGATGTTGCGCAATACTTCGAAAATTACAGGCGAGGCATCAAAGGGCATAACCGTATTGTATGCAATATCAGTCCTGCACTTTCCACCTTCCGTTGCCATGGCCGGTGCCGACGCAAATACCGACGCAATAATGGCAGCCAGTGCAGTGTTTTTTGTAACGCTTAAAGTAGTCATGTTATTTCCCTATTTAGATAAGTGACGGGCGAATTCAGCCCTTATGCAGGTGTATATAATCGGTCTCTGCATACATCAAAGTCTGGATCTATTTTTCAATAGGGCAGGCATTCAGCTGTAACTGAACTTGTACCGCCTACACATTCAATGCAACACAAAAAAGCCCTGCCATTATCAATGGCAGGGCTTTGTGCAACGCTCTAGTTCGTGCTGTTCAGCGCTTGTTCTCGAACACAACGTACACTTTCCTACACGCCTCAAGCACTTCCCACGTCCCCTGAAAACCGGCCGGGATGACAAAGCGGTCGCCTGCTCTCAGGGTTTTGGCATTACCTTCCCCGTCACGTAAAACTGAAACGCCCTGCAAAATTTCACAGTATTCATGCTCAGTGTATTTAACCTTCCACTGGCCCACGTCCCCTTCCCACACACCGGCGTTCATTTGCCCGCATGGGCTGTCGTAATGGTTATGGATCACTTGCTCCGGGTCGCCTTTGAGCACCTTCTCCGGTGCTGGCCGAAAGCGTACGGCCTCGGTGTTGGCGGTATTGAAATCGACGATCGTTTCGATGCTCATTGGTCTTGTCCCCCCGAAATTGCGGTGTGTGTGGCCATAAAGGCCAAAGTCTATGTTTATTAAAACGAACAAGCCATGCCGTTTACGACACGCGTGTCAAATATATTGAAAGTCTCACAGCCACTGGTTTAGGGTGGCGCATGTCTTGTGCCGAACACATTGGTGGATTGGACAGCATTCCTGACGTGCCACGTGAAAAACCGTGGTGCATGTATATCAATAAGAGGAGGACACTCGAATGACCACCCTGACGCGTGCTGATTGGGAACAACGGGCCCAGCAGCTGAAAATCGAAGGTCGCGCCTACATCAACGGTGAATACACCGCCGCGGTCTCCAATGAAACGTTCGAGTGCCTCAGCCCGGTCGATGGCCGTTTGCTGGGCAAGGTTGCCAGCTGCGATGCCGCGGATGCTCAACGCGCCGTTGAAAACGCGCGCAACACCTTCAACTCGGGCGTGTGGTCGCGCATGGCACCGGCCAAGCGCAAAGCCACCATGATCCGTTTCGCGGGCCTGCTCAAGCAAAACGCTGAAGAGCTGGCCCTGCTTGAAACCCTCGATATGGGCAAGCCGATCAGTGACTCTCTGGGTATTGACGTCCCCGGCGCCGCCAACGCGCTGAGCTGGAGCGGCGAAGCCATCGACAAGATTTACGACGAAGTGGCCGCTACCCCGCATAACCAACTGGGCCTGGTGACACGCGAACCGGTCGGTGTTGTCGCCGCCATCGTGCCGTGGAACTTCCCCCTGATGATGGCCTGCTGGAAACTCGGGCCTGCGTTGTCCACGGGCAACTCCGTCATCCTCAAGCCCTCTGAAAAATCGCCGCTGACCGCTATCCGCATCGCAGCACTGGCCGTCGAAGCAGGCATTCCGGCTGGCGTATTCAACGTCTTGCCGGGTTACGGCCACACTGTTGGCAAGGCGCTGGCACTGCACATGGACGTCGACACCCTGGTGTTCACGGGTTCCACCAAAATTGCCAAGCAACTGATGGTGTACGCTGGCGAGTCCAACATGAAGCGCGTCTGGCTCGAAGCAGGCGGTAAAAGCCCGAACATCGTGTTCGCCGACGCACCTGATCTGCAAGCGGCGGCCGAGTCGGCGGCCAGCGCCATCGCCTTTAACCAGGGCGAAGTCTGCACAGCGGGCTCGCGCCTGTTGGTCGAGCGCTCGATCAAGGACACCTTCCTGCCGCTGGTGATCGAAGCCCTCAAAAGCTGGAAACCGGGCAACCCGCTGGACCCGGCCACCACCGTCGGCGCACTGGTCGACACACAACAGATGAACACGGTGTTGTCGTACATCAAATCGGGTCACACCGAAGGCGCCAAACTGGTCGCCGGGGGCAACCAGATCCTTCAGGAGACGGGCGGGACTTATGTCGAGCCAACCATCTTCGACGGCGTGAGCAACGCGATGAAAATCGCCCAGGAAGAAATTTTCGGCCCGGTGTTGTCGGTCATTACCTTCGACACCGCCGAAGAAGCCATACAGATAGCCAACGACACGCCTTACGGCTTGGCGGCAGCGGTCTGGACGGCGGACATTTCCAAAGCTCACTTGACCGCCAAAGCGCTGCGCGCCGGCAGTGTCTGGGTTAACCAATACGACGGCGGCGACATGACAGCACCGTTTGGTGGCTTCAAACAGTCGGGCAACGGCCGCGATAAATCGCTGCACGCGTTCGACAAGTACACCGAGCTGAAATCCACCTGGATCAAGCTGTAACACCCGGCCTTCGCCGTCGCAACACCCCTGTGGGAGCGAGCGTGTCTCGCGATGACCATGCCCTAAGGCATACCCATCGCAGACTTGCCCGCTCCCACAGTTGCTTGAACACCCAGAAACCACGTGATCCACAGGAGCACACCCATGCGTTGGGCGACATATTTTGCGGTGCTGGCTTCGGTTCTTAGCGTCGGCCTAGCGCTGGGTGTCAGCATGCCGCTGGTGTCGTTGCGCCTCGAAAACTGGGGCTACGGCGGATTTGCCATCGGCGTGATGGCAGCCATGCCTGCCATTGGCGTACTGGTCGGCGCCAGCATTGCCAGCAAGCTCGCAGCGCGCTTGGGCACACCAGGGCTGATGCGCTTGTGCCTGTGGTGCGGCGCACTGTCCATCGGGTTACTGGCCTTGCTGCCCAGTTATCCCGTGTGGCTGGTGTTGAGGCTGTTGATCGGGGTCGTACTCACCATGATCTTCATTCTGGGCGAAAGCTGGATCAACCAGTTGGTGACCGAGCAATGGCGGGGCCGCCTGGTCGCCCTGTATGGCTGCGCGTATGCCTTGAGCCAATTGTCCGGGCCGCTGCTCTTGGGGGTGGTGGGGTCTGAAAACGATTACGGCTTTGGGATCGGCGTAGCATTGCTGACCCTTGCACCGTTGCTGCTGATGGGCCGCGATGGCGCACCCGTGACGCAATCCTGCAGCGTGACCTTCACCGATCTACTCGAATTTTGTCGCGGTTTGCCTGCCATTGCGTGGGCTGTCGCGCTGTTTGCAGCATTTGAGGCGATGATTCTGACGCTGCTGCCGGTGTATTGCCTGCGCCAAGGGTTCACGACCGACATTGCGCTGGCAATGGTCAGCACCGTGGTTGTCGGGGATGCCTTGCTGCAACTGCCCATTGGCGCCTTGGCCGACAAAGTGTCGCGCCGCTCATTGTTCACGGCATGCGCCGCGCTGCTGATGCTGTCCAGCCTTGCAGTGCCGTTACTGATCGATACCTTGATGATCTGGCCGGTGTGGGTGATTTTCGGCGCCAGCGCCGGGGGGTTGTTCACGTTGTCACTGATACTGATCGGCGAACGTTACCGTGACGATGCGCTGGTGCGCGCCAATGCACACGTCGCTCAACTGTGGGGCATCGGCTGCCTGATCGGCCCGCTGGCGGCAGGGGCGGGCAGCCAATGGGTCAGTGGTCATGCGTTGCCTTTATTCATGGCCGCCGGGGCGTTCGGGCTGGTGATTCTGGTGTTGCGCCAAGGTGCGTTTGGCGCCGAACAGTCGGCAGCCTAGAGCATCTTCTCCAGCCCCACACTTTTGCTGAACCAGGCATTGAGCCGACGCCACCAGTTGCCCGGCTCACGTTTCAAGGTGTGCAATTGCCCGTTGTCCTCGGTCTGCCAGACGATGTTGCCGTTCTCTAGGACCGGCTGATAACTCAACGCTGGCGACATCCCTTGCAACGCCAGCTTGCGGGCCTCGGCCGCCAACTCAGGGCTGTCGACCAACACACCCACTTCGGTGTTCCACAACCCGGAACGCGGGTCGAAATTGAATGAGCCGATAAAGGACTTTTGCTGATCGAAAATCATCGCCTTGCTGTGCAGGCTCGAATCGGTGCTCAGGCTGGTCTTGAACAAATGCGGCCCGCTGCCACCAGTACTGCCCGGCTGACGACGCAACTCATAGAGCTTGACCCCATGCTCCAGCAGCGCTTTGCGATACGGGGCATAACCGCCATGCACCGCCGGGACGTCAGTGGCTTCCAGCGAGTTGGTCAATAAACGTACATCGACACCGGCGTCGGAACGACCGGTCAGGTAAACCAGGCCGGTTTCTCCCGGCACAAAATAGGCCGAAATCAGGATCAGCTCCTGGTTTACGCCCGCCAGATCCGGCGCCAATTGCGTCGTCAACAATAAGTGTGGGTCGGGTTCATCCTTGGCCAGCACTTTGCTCGGCGCATCCCACAAGGCCTGGTTCCAGGCCCAGATCAGCTCTTTGCGCCAGACCGCCAGCTGCGGGTTGGTTTTGTACGACGCCAGTTGCTGATAGAGCGCCGGGTTGCGCCGTTGCGCCTGGCTGAGTGACGCCTCCAGAGCTTTTCTAGCTTTGGACAGCTCTCGCCTGGACAGGCGCGACGGGACAAAGTCCCCGATGGGCTGGCTCAGCGCGCTGTTCCAGTACTGGTCGAAACTGTGCCCGAGCTGCTCAGCGACCGGCCCGACGCTCAACAAATCAATATCGGTGAAATTCAGGTCGGGCTGGGCATCGAAATACTCATCGCCCAGATTTCGTCCGCCCACAATGGCCACACTGTTGTCGGCCAACCACAGCTTGTTGTGCATGCGACGGTGCTGACGCGACAGGTTGAACAGCCGCCCCATGGCTCGCGTCACGCCAGTGCTACGCCCAAGTTGCAAAGGATTAAACAGCCGGATCTGCACATTGGGATGCGCAGCGAGCGTCGCCAGCAATTCGTCGAGCCCGTCGCTGGCCGTGTCATCAAGCAGAAGTCGCACGCGCACGCCGCGATCGGCCGCCTTCAACAACTCATCGACCAGCATCCGCGTACTCAAACCGTCATGCACGATGTAGTACTGCAAGTCGAGGCTGGTTTGCGCATTGCGAATTAACTCGGCGCGCGCGCGAAACGCTTCGCCGCTGTTGGGCAGCAGGCGAAAACCCGAGCGCCCCTGATAGGGCGCGGCCTGTTGCTCAATGGAACGCCCGAAGGACGACTCTGCTGCAGGGATGGCCTGACTCGGCGCGCGGTGCACGTCCAACGTGGCGCAGCCTCCCAGCAAGACGCTCAGCAAAACTGCGCACAGTGATTTCAACGGGCTGACCTCAATCCAATCTTCGCAAGGGTAGTTAACGTTTTTCTGACAACAACTGGCTGACCGCCATGCCGACCTTGCGTACAGCGTCTTCGATCTGGGACGTGGGCTTGGCCGCGTAGTTCATTCGTAAACAGTTCCGGTACTTGCCCGACGCCGAAAAAATGCTGCCCACTGCAATCTGTACACCTTGCTCCAACAACGCGCGATTAAGCCTCAACGTGTCGAATGCCTCCGGCAGTTCGAGCCACAACATAAAGCTGCCCTGAGGCCGACTGGCACGGGTACCCGGCGGAAAATAGCGGCTCACCCAACCCAGCATCAAGTCGCGATTGCGCTGGTATTGCGCACGCATCTTGCGCAAGTGCGGCTCGAAATGTCCATTTTTCAAGAAATCAGCAATCGCCAGTTGCGGCTGCGGCGCCGTGGAGCCGGTGCTGATGTATTTCATGTGCAGCACCCGTTCCAGGTAGCGGCCCGGCGCGACCCAACCGATACGCAAACCCGGCGCCAACGTCTTCGAAAATGAACTGCAGAGCAAGACACGTCCTTCGTCATCGAAGGATTTAATCGTGCGCGGGCGAGGGTAGGTATAGGCCAGTTCGCCGTAGACATCGTCTTCAATGATCGCGACATCGAAGCGCTGTGCCAATGCCACCAAAGCCCGCTTGCGGGGCTCGGGCATGATGTATCCCAAGGGGTTATTGCAGCTGGGCGTCACCTGGATAGCCTTGATGGGCCACTGTTCCAGCGCCAGCTCAAGGGCCTCAAGACTGATGCCGGTCAGCGGGTCGGTGGGGATCTCCAGCGCTTTCATGCCCAACCCCTTGAGGGTTTGCATGGCGCCGTGAAAGCTCGGGGAATCTACGGCTACGATATCGCCCGGTTCGCACACGGCGCGAATGCTGCACGACAGCGCCTCGTGACACCCCGTGGTGATCACCAGTTCGTCAGGCCCTAACTGGCAGCCAGAGTCGAGCAGCAACCGCGCCAACTGTTCGCGCAGGGCCAGCACGCCATACACGGTGTCGTAATACAGACCGGGTAAGTCCTGACGGCGACTGAGTTGCGCCAGGCTGCGCAGCAACGGCTTGATGGTCGGCGTGGTGACATCAGGCATGCCGCGGCCCAACTGAATCACGTCCTTGCGCGGCACCGATCGCACCAGCTCAAGTACTTGCTCCCACTGTGAAATTTCCACCGGTCTTTGGGCGGGCTTGCCCATGCCCGGCAATGCAGGCAGTTCACGCTCCATCGGCACGAAATACCCGGACTTGGGACGCGGCGAGGCCAACCCGTTGTCTTCCAGCAACCTGTATGCCTGCTGCACGGTACTCAAGCTAACCCCGTGCTCGGCACTCAATGCACGCACTGACGGCAGGCGATCGCCCGGTCGATAAAACCCTTGCTCGATCCGTGTACCAATCAGGTCGGCGAGGTTGACGTAGAGGGTCATGGCAGCACTCTGGGCTAGGAGGTGGAGGTTAAAACCAGTTCAGATGCTGCATTTTTCGGTCATTCAGCGCCAAAAGACCGCATCTGTATGCAAGCAAAAACAGTTCCCTGAATCTGTCATGGTTTTATGTTCGGGGCCATCCTTTTGACACGTAGCCATCGAGCCAAAAGGAACCTGAAGATGAATGGTATGAGCGATGTCCGCCTGACACTGCACGGCCCGCAACTGCAAGAAGAGCATGAAGTTTTCAAACGGGCCGGCGCCCCGGTCGGGCTCAGTCGTTGGGGCCTGTTTTGGCACCGCTCACGCACACGCCGCGTACTGCTGTCGATGGACGATCAGCAATTGCGCGACATAGGGCTGAGCCGTGCCATGGCGCAACACGAAGGTTGCAAGCCGTTTTGGCGCTCGTAACCTGCGCGCTCAACGCAACTCTTTGAGACGGTGCCACAGCATCCCGAGTGCCAGCAGGGGAGAGCGCAGGTACTTGCCGCCGGGAAAGGTGATGTGTGGCACCTTGGCGAACAGGTCGAAGCCATCGCTGTGTTGCCCGCTGATGGCTTCGGCCAGCAGCTTGCCCGCCAAATGCGTGGCGTTCACGCCATGCCCGGAATATGCCTGAGCGAAGTACACGTTCGGCTGATCCGGCAAGCGGCCGATCTGCGGCAACCGGTTAGCGCCAATGCCGATCATCCCGCCCCACTGATAGTCGATGCGTACATCGCTCAGATGCGGGAACACTTCCAGCATTTTCGGGCGCATGTAGGCCGCGATGTCTTGTGGGTCGCGTCCCGAATAGTGGCAGGCACCGCCGAACAACAGGCGTCGGTCGGCGGAAAGGCGGTAGTAGTCCAGCGCCACGCGTTGATCGCACACCGCCATGTTTTGCGGCAACAACGCGTGAGCCTGCGCTTCGCTCAGCGGCTCGGTGGCAATGATGTAACTGCCTGCGGGCAGCACCTTGCCGCTCAATTGCGGGTTGAGGTCTTTCAGGTAGGCGTTACACCCCAGCACCAGGCTCTTGGCACGCACTGATCCCCGGGCTGTGTGAACCCGCACTTGCGGGCCGTAATCAATGCGGGTCACGGCTGAATGTTCAAACAGCTGTACGCCTGACTGCGCTGCAGCGGCGGCTTCACCCAAAGCCAGGTTGAGCGGGTGCAAATGGCCAGAGCCCATGTCAATCAACCCGCCCACATACCGGTCAGAACCCACCACGCTGCGCACTTCATGGGCTTGCAGCAGACGGGTTTCATGGCGATAGCCCAGCGCGCGCAGTTCTTCAGCCTCTTGGGCAAACCCCTCAAGGTCGCGAGGCTTGTTGGCGAGGTCGCAATAGCCCCAAGTCAGGTCGCAGTCAATATTGAATCGTTCTACGCGCTGGCGAACGATTTCCACTGCTTCAAGCCCCATCAGCTTCATCTGCCGCACGCCGTCTTTGCCGATGATGCCTTCAAACTGCTCAAGGCCGTGGCCCACGCCGCGAATCAACTGCCCGCCGTTGCGACCGCTGGCACCCCAGCCGATCTTATGTGCTTCGAGCAGGATCACGCTCATGCCACGCTCGGCCAGTTCCAGCGCGGTATTGAGCCCCGAAAAGCCCCCACCCACCACGCACACATCGGCCACCCTCTCACCTTGCAGCACTGGATGGTCAGGCTGCGGCAAGCTGCTGGCGGCGTAATAAGAAGTGGTGTGCTGGCTGCGCTGAACAGGGGCGTTCATGTGCGGGATCCTGATTATTTGTGTTTGGAAAATTTGACGGAGCATAAGCCGTGCCATTCCCATGGGGCAAGAACAGCTGGACGGCGCTGTCTAGGGCAGGGCTTTTCAGGCAGACTCTGTGGCCTTTTGAACATCGGTAGGCGCTGAATGAGCTGTAACAGTCACAAAATCCGCTTTCTCAGGCAGCAAATCCCGTCGTTTGAATGCGTACCGGGCTGCCACGACTGCTGCGGGCCCGTGACCACCTCGTCCGAAGAAATGGCACGCCTGCCGCGCAAAACGGCGGCCGAACAGGAAGCAGCCATGGACGAACTGAACTGCGTTCACCTGGGGCCTGATGGTTGCACCGTGTATGAGGAGCGCCCTCTGATTTGCCGCCTGTTCGGCACCACCCCGACATTGCCGTGCCCCAATGGCCGGCGCCCTGTGGAGATGATTCACCCAAGCGCTGAAAAGCTCGTGCATGAATACATCGCCACCACGCGGCAAGTGCTGGTTTAAACGCTCGCCCCTGTAATGTTCCGGTCAATCCGGGATCGGCAAGTTCAGGCTTTCTTTGACTTCTTCCATCACGATGTAACTTTTGGATTCGCGCACGTGGGGCAGTTTCAACAGAATATCCCCCAGCAATTTGCGATAAGACGCCATCTCACTGATGCGCGCTTTCACCAAATAGTCAAAATCGCCTGACACCAAATGGCACTCCAGCACATGGGGAAGTTTCAGCACGGCACGTCGGAACTCATCAAACGTGTCGCCTGATTTGTAGTCGAGGCTGATTTCTACGAATACCAGCAAACTGCCCTGCAAATGCTGCGGGTTGAGGCGGGCGTTGTAGCCCATGATGATTCCTTCGCGCTCCAGCCTGCGCACCCGCTCGGTGCACGGCGTGGTCGACAGCCCCACCTTCTCCCCCAGCTCGGTAAACGAGATGCGCCCGTCGGCCTGCAGGATGCGCAAAATGTTGCGATCAATCTTGTCCAATTCACGCTTTGTTTGGTGATTTGTACGCATAGGAGAATCTCCTTTGTCAAAAGCGTTTGAGCCGAGAATTGTCGCCAAATATAGCCATTTATACAGTGAATTCCACTAGCCAATGGTTCATATACTGCGCCCATCTTCGCTTTGAACAATAAACGTCTGCGGCTGGCCGCGATGAGGGATATAAATATGCGAGTTATGGTATTGGGTGGCGGCGTAATTGGTACTGCCAGCGCCTATTATCTGGCCCGAGCCGGCTTTGAAGTGGTCGTGGTCGACCGTCAGCCCGCCGTTGCAATGGAAACCAGCTTTGCCAACGCAGGCCAGGTTTCTCCAGGTTATGCCTCACCGTGGGCAGCCCCGGGCGTGCCGCTCAAAGCCATGAAATGGCTGCTCGAACGCCACGCACCTTTGGCCATCAAAGCCACCGCCAATATCGACCAATACCTGTGGATGGCGCAGATGCTGCGCAACTGCACCGCCAGCCGTTATGCGGTAAACAAAGAGCGCATGGTGCGTCTGTCCGAGTACAGCCGTGACTGCCTCGATGAACTGCGCGCCGAAACCGGCATTGCCTACGAGGCTCGCAACCTGGGAACGACTCAACTGTTTCGCACCCAGGCGCAACTCGATGGCGCGGCTAAAGACATTGCCGTCCTCAAGGAATCGGGCGTTCCTTACGAACTGCTCGACCGCGATGGCATTGCCCGCGTTGAACCTGCGCTGGCCAGTGTCACCGACATTCTGGCCGGGGCCTTGCGCTTGCCGAATGACCAGACGGGCGACTGCCAGATGTTCACCACCCGCTTGGCGGAAATGGCGAAAAACCTGGGCGTGGAATTCCGTTTCGGCCAGGACATTCAGCGTCTCGACTACGCGGGCGATCGCATCAACGGCGTGATGATCGACGGCAAACTCGAAACTGCCGACCGTTACGTGCTGGCGCTTGGCAGCTACTCGCCGCAGTTGCTCAAGCCGCTGGGCATCAAAGCCCCGGTTTACCCGCTCAAGGGTTACTCGCTGACCATCCCGATTACCAACCCGGACATGGCCCCGACTTCGACCATTCTCGACGAGACCTACAAAGTCGCGATCACCCGTTTCGACAACCGCATCCGCGTTGGCGGCATGGCTGAGATCGCCGGTTTTGACCTGTCGCTTAATCCGCGCCGGCGTGAAACCCTGGAGATGATCGTCAACGACCTTTATCCTCGGGGCGGTGACTTGAGCCAGGCCAGCTTCTGGACCGGCTTGCGTCCAACCACGCCAGACGGCACACCGATTGTAGGCGCGACCCCGTTCAAGAACCTGTTCCTGAACACCGGCCACGGCACACTGGGCTGGACCATGGCGTGCGGGTCCGGCCGTTATCTGGCCGATGTCATGGCGAAGAAAACGCCGCAAATCAGCACCGAAGGCCTCGACATTTCGCGTTACGGCAACCCTCAGGAGACTGCTAAACATGGCAATCCAGCGCCAGCTCACCAATGAACGCATGAGCCAGATCGTCGTCCACAACGGGACCGTCTACCTGTCCGGTCAAGTCGGCGATGACATGAATGCGGGTGTCGAGCAGCAAACCCGTGAAACGCTGGTTAACATCGAGCGCCTGCTGGATTTGGCAGGCACCGACAAGAATCACATCCTGTCAGTGACCATCTACCTGAAGGACATCGATGCTGATTTCATCGGAATGAACACGGTGTGGGACCAATGGTTGCCCAAAGGCGTGCAGCCCGCCCGTGCCACCGTTGAAGCCAAGCTGTGCGAACCCGAAATCTTGGTTGAGCTGTCGGTGATCGCAGCGCTGCCATAAATGTTGTGCTCCTTAGTAACAGTCCCTCTTGCGGCGCAGGTGGCAGTTAACGCTGCGGGTTGCGCCGTTTTTTTATTCATTAGCCGTTAGAAGCCCGCCATGCGTCCAGCCCGTGCCCTGATCGACCTTCAAGCCCTGCGTCATAACTACCAATTGGCCCGCGAAGTGACGGGGGCCAAGGCCCTTGCCGTAATCAAGGCCGATGCTTACGGCCATGGCGCCGTACGCTGCGCGCAGGCGCTGGAGGACGAGGCGGATGGCTTTGCGGTTGCCTGCATCGAAGAAGCCCTTGAGCTGCGCGACGCTGGCATCCGTGCCCCGATCCTGCTGCTGGAAGGCTTTTTTACCGCGCAGGACGAATTGCCGCTGATCGTCGAGCACGACCTGTGGTGCGTGGTGCATTCGCTGTGGCAACTTGAGGAAATCCTCGACAGCGCGCTCGCCAGCCCCATCAACGTATGGCTCAAGCTTGACACCGGCATGCACCGCGTCGGGCTGCATCCGGCTGACTTTCAGGCGGCTTACCAACGCCTGCTCGCCAGCCCCAACGTTGCCAAGGTGGTGTTGATGAGCCACTTCTCGCGCGCAGATGAACTGGGATGCCGCCGCAGCGAAGAACAGGTGGCTGTATTTGAAGCGGCCCGCGCTCAATTGGACGCTGAAGTGAGCCTGCGCAATTCACCCGCTGTCCTGGGATGGCCGAATGTGCCCAGCGACTGGGTACGCCCTGGCCTGATGCTCTATGGCAGCACCCCGTTCGAAGAGGCTCAGGCACTGGCTGAGCGTTTGCAGCCGGTCATGACAGTGGAATCCAAGGTCATCTGCGTGCGCGAATTGCCAGCGGGCGAACCTGTGGGCTATGGCGCCCGATTCATCACCGAACGCCCCATGCGCATCGGCGTTGTAGCCATGGGCTACGCAGACGGTTACCCACGTCATGCACCCACGGGCACGCCTGTTTGGGTGGGCGGGCAACGCAGCCAACTGCTGGGCCGCGTGTCGATGGACATGCTGTGCATCGACCTGACCGATGTGCCGCAAGCGGGTTTGGGTTCTAGCGTCGAACTGTGGGGCAAAAACATCCTCGCCAGTGAAGTGGCGGCCCATGCTGAAACCATTCCTTACCAGATTTTTTGCAACCTCAAACGCGTGCCACGCCTCTATTCCGGGAGCTGATGGCAGAACTTCCAAACCAGGAGCCAAACGGTTGCGCAGGATTGAAGTCGAAGTGTTGTAAATACTGAACGCTATCGCCATGATGGCGCCAACTCGACCTAAATCTGAACCCCAGGAGGCTCCCGCATTGGACGTCGGTGAACGACTGCAATCCATCCGCAAACTGAAAGGGCTATCTCAGCGTGAACTCGCCAAACGCGCGGGCGTCACCAATAGCACCATTTCGATGATCGAAAAGAACAGTGTCAGCCCTTCGATCAGTTCGCTGAGAAAAGTGCTGAGCGGCATCCCGATGTCGATGGTCGAGTTCTTTTCCGAAGAAATCCTTCAAGAAACACCGACTCAGATTGTCTATAAAGCCAATGAGCTGATCGACATTTCAGACGGTGCAGTGACCATGAAACTGGTCGGCCGCGCGCACCCCAGCCGGGCCATTGCCTTCCTGAACGAAATCTACCCACCGGGCGCCGATACCGGCGACGAAATGCTGACCCACGACGGTGAGGAAACCGGCATTTTGCTGGAAGGTCGTCTTGAATTGACCGTAGGTCTTGAGACGTTCGTGCTGGAAGCGGGTGACAGCTACTATTTCGAGAGTTCCAAGCCGCACCGTTTTCGCAACCCGTTCGACGTCGCAGCGCGACTAATCAGCGCAGCTACCCCGGCGAATTTCTAAGAAAAGAGGCGCCCTGCATGCCCTGCAGAGGCTACCCACGTTGCATTTCGCCACTTATAAGACCCCTTCTACTTTAGGGTTGTTTCAGAGTGGCGGGCTAACCGTTATACTTTCGCCCGCCCGCGAAACCGTGGTTGTGGGCGTGACTAGCCACCATTGAGGGTGAACGCGTGAACCTAATTATGAAAATGCTGGCCGTACCAGCAGCAGTAGTGGCCCTTTGGGCAGTCAACGCTCAAGCAACGACGAACGATGACATCGCAAAACGTCTTGAGCCAGTGGGTAAAGTCTGTATTCAAGGCCAGGAATGCAAAGGGATGGACGTTGCAGCTTCAGTTGGTGGCGGTGGCGGTATGTCAGCAGATGACATCATTGCCAAGCATTGCAGCGCATGCCACAGCACAGGCCTGTTGGGCGCACCGAAAATCGGTGACACCGCTGCCTGGAAAGAACGCGCAGACCAGCAGGGCGGCCTCGACGGCATCCTGGCCAAGGCCATCACCGGGATCAACGCCATGCCGCCTAAAGGCACATGCAGCACTTGCTCCGATGAAGACCTGAAAGGCGCCATCCAGAAGATGTCCGGTTTGAAATAAGCCGAACTCCTGCAAAAAAACCGCTGATGGGCGGTTTTTTTGTGCCTGCCGTTTGAGTACTGCGCACTGACCTTACGCCGCACGGCCGAAAGACCAAGTTACAAACCGCTCAGAAAACTCAGAATTCTCCTACATGCCCCGTACCGGCATGTCGCTAGCATCGCGACACACCCATACAGCGACTCATGCCTGTGTACGAAACTTGTGTTGCCTCACCTCATTCCCGTTGCCAATGTGCCGCCTGCACCCAGCAACGCAAAGCTGTCTCGGCCCTCACCGAACCCGCACGTCCAGAAGGGATGGCACGGGGCAGCGTGTTCGCAAAATCTTGTGCGTTGCCAGACGGGCTGATGGATTTCAGCAATTACAACGCGTTCGTACCCGTAGAAGCGCTGACCCAGTACGGCGAATTTGCCGTGCTGGGCACTGAAACCCACACCGCCTGCGCCCCCGCGGCCTTGCACTGGATTGGGGGCTCTATCAGCGCCAGGCTGTTTGCCGCACGCCTGCAGGGCAGCTTGTCGGTGAAGGCCCCACCGCGAAGCCGGGTCGTCGTCACCGTGCTGATGCCCAGCACCAATTCAGGCGACAGTGCGTTCTACCGTCACGAGCAATATGGCCAACTGACTGACGGCAATACCCGTGTGCGATTAACCGTCAAACAGTTGCAAGACGGTTCCATCAGCGCCTACGGTTTCTATACCGGCACCAAGTCCGAATGGCAGCGCGTCCCCGTCATCGCGGCCCAGGCGCACGATGAACAACGGATCGCCCACGTGGGCAACGGCCTTGAAATAAGCTGGAAACCCACCCCCGACCCGTCGTCCATCGCCCCCCTTGCGCGCCTCGAAGGGGCTTCGCTCAAACCGGCCGCCTGGGTGTTTCCGCCCTCCGAACAGGCTGACAAGATACTGGTCAACCCCGTCTACCCCCCTGACTATCAGGACGCAATCGTGTGGTTTCCGGGGCTTGCGCACCGTGCGCCTGTGTATGTTTCGATCAACGTGCGCTTGCCGGAAAACGACGAACATCACGGCTGACGTTAACCCGCTAGTTCTGTCCCGAGAAGGCCAGACGGGGTTAGTCTTGGCCATTGCAACCAACACCCGTCACGCTCAGTCACATCCCTACACATGGATGGTTTTGGAGGATCAGATGGTGCAGTCCTGTTCAATCGAGCGCGCAGTCGATGACGTATTGGCGCGGCTTCCCTCGCATATTCACTTGGGTTTGCCGCTGGGTCTGGGCAAGGCCAATCGCTTCGTCAACGCGCTCTACCAACGCATCAGGCAACTGCCCGAACGCCGACTGACGATTTATACCGCCCTCAGCCTCGGCCGTCCGCCGCTGGGCGAAGGCCTGCAGAGGCAGTTTTTGGAACCGTTTATTGAGCGGGTGTTTGGCGACTACATTGAGCTGGACTACCTCGCAGACCTGCACCGCAATAGCCTGCCGGACAACATCCGCGTCGAGCAATTCTTCATGCAGCCGGGTAGTCTGCTCAACAGCCCGGCAGCTCAACAAGACTATGTCAGCAGCAATTACAGCCACGCCGCGCGCGACATTAACGCCAATGGCTTGAATCTGGTGGCGCAGCTCATTGCCCGTGATCCGCAGGATGCCAGCCGCCTGAGCCTGAGTTGCAACCCCGATATCACCCTTGATCTGTTGCCGATGATCGCCAAGCGCCGGGCCGCAGGCGAGACTATCTTGATGCTGGGCCACGTGCACTGCGACCTGCCGTTCATGCCCGGCGACGCCGAGATGAACGCCGAGGATTTTGACCTGCTGATCGATGAGGAGGAGCGCACGACGCTGTTCTCCACCCCCAATATGCCCGTGAGCCTGCAAGACCACTTTATTGGCCTGCACGCCAGTACCCTGGTGCGTGATGGTGGTACGTTGCAAATCGGAATTGGCGCTATGGGTGATGCGCTGGTGGCCGCCTTATTGGCGCGTCAGGCTGACAATTCGGGATACCGCGCCGTGCTCGACGACCTGGACATCAGCCCTTGGCACCCCCTGATCGAAGCAGAGGGCGGCATCGTGCCCTTCGCCCAAGGCTTGTACGGTTGCAGTGAAATGTTTGTCCACGGGCTCATGGTTTTGGTGGACGCGGGCATCGTGCGGCGCAAGGTGTACCCGGACGCCGAACGTCAGGCGCTCGCCAACGCGGGCATGCTTGACGAGAGCCTGCACACTGACGGGGTGTGCGTGCATGGCGGCTTCATCCTCGGCCCTGCCAGTTTTTACCAGCGCCTGAGGGAAGTGCCGCACAGCAAACGCAGCAAATTCAACATGACCGCCATCAGCTTTATCAACGAGCTGTACGGCCATGAAGCATTGAAACGCCTGCAACGCCGCAACGCGCGCTTTGTGAACAGCGCGTTCACCATGACCCTGCTCGGCGCCGGGGTGGCCGATCAACTGCAAGACGGCCGCGTACTCAGCGGCGTGGGCGGGCAATACAACTTTGTCGCGCAGGGGCACGCCCTGCATGACGCGCGCTCGGTCATCATCCTGCGCAGCTGGCGCGAATCGGGCGGGGAGGTGAGCTCCAACATCGTTTGGGAATATGGCCACTGCACCATCCCGCGTCACCTGCGCGACATCGTGATCACCGAATACGGCATCGCTGATTTGCGCGGCAAGACAGACCGCAAAGTCATCGAAGCCTTGCTCAACATCACGGACTCACGCTTTCAGACCGCACTGATCGAGCAGGCTCAGCACATCGGCAAGCTGCCCAACGACTTTTGCCTTGATCCGCGCTTCGCCAACAATAGCCCGGAGCGCTTGCAGGCCATTGCGGCACGCCATCCGCACCTGTTCCCGGAGTACCCGCTGGGCTGTGATTTCAGCGCGCAGGAGCAAGACCTGCTGCGAGCCCTGAACTGGCTCAAAAGCAAATTCAAACTCACGCAGATCTATGAGCTGGGCAAGGCCACCTTGGACGCACCGGCACCCCACGCCTTCCCGGAACACCTGGAACGCATGCAACTGGCCACGCCCAATGGCCTGCGCGAAGAGTTGTATCAACGGTTGCTGCTGGCGGGCTTACAGGCAACCGCCAAGCCGCGCTGAAACAACGCAGGCACGCACGCTTTTTAGCCGCTGGCGGCGCACTGCCGTGGCCAGCCGCTAAAAAGCAGCGCCTTACTCGATAAAGGTCACTTTGCCGTCAGTCAGGGACTTGACCCGTGCCAGCGACTCAACGCGATAACCCTGGGCGTCCAGTTCGGCGCGGCCGCCCTGGAACGACTTCTCGATCACGATGCCCAGGCCCGCAACGGTCGCACCGGCTTGCTTGATGATCGAAATCAGGGCCTGCGAAGCTTTGCCATTTGCCAGGAAGTCGTCGATCACCAGCACGCGGTCGGTGCTTTTGAGGTGACGCGGCGAGATCGCAACGGTGCTTTCGGTCTGCTTGGTGAACGAATAAACGGTCGCCGTCAGCAAGTTCTCAGTCAGGGTCAACGACTGGTGCTTACGGGCGAAAATCACCGGCACGCCCAGGTTCAAGCCCGTCATCACTGCAGGGGCAATGCCCGACGCTTCGATGGTGACGATCTTGGTGATGCCCGCATCTTTGAACAAACGCGCGAACTCGTCGCCGATCTCTTTCATCAATTGCGGATCGATCTGATGGTTCAAAAAGGCGTCGACCTTCAAAACCTGATCGGAAAGCACGATGCCTTCTTCGCGAATTTTCTTGTGCAGTGCTTCCAACGTAACGTCCTCAAATAGCGCTTATGCGCTGAAGGTAGAGTGAAAAATAGTCGATTTTAGCGTTTAAGCATGGCGCGTATATCGGCCAATGCCGTATTTCCGCGAACCGCTTTGACTTCGGTAGGGGTGTCGTCGTTACCTTCCCAGGCCAAATCGTCCGGGGGCAGCTCATCCAGAAAGCGGCTAGGCGCGCAATCAATGATCTCGCCGTACTGTTTGCGCTTGGCGGCAAAGGTAAACGCCAGCGTCTGACGTGCGCGGGTAATCCCGACGTAGGCCAGGCGCCGTTCTTCTTCAATGGTGTCGGCTTCAATGCTGGAACGGTGCGGCAGGATTTCTTCTTCCATGCCCATGATAAACACGTAGGGAAATTCCAGGCCTTTGGACGCGTGCAAGGTCATCATCTGCACGCCTTCGGCGCCGTCTTCCTCTTCCTGCTGGCGTTCGAGCATGTCGCGCAACACCAACTTGCCAATGGCCTCTTCGATGGTCATGCCGCCGTCTTCGTCTTTTTCGAGGGTGTTTTTCAACGCCTCGACCAAAAACCAGACGTTGGCCATGCGGTAATCCGCCGCTTTCTCGCTCGAACTGTTGGTGCGCAGCCAGTTCTCGTAATCAATGTCCATGATCATGCTGCGCAGCGCGGCGATCGGGTCTTCACCCGCGCACTGCTGGCGGATGCGGTCCATAAAGCGCTTGAAGCGCGCCAGCCGGTCGGTGTAACGGGTATCCAGGTGTTCGCCAAGGCCGATTTCGTCGGTAGCGGCGTACATCGAAATTTTGCGCTCTGTGGCGTAGTTGCCGAGTTTTTCCAGGGTTGTGGAACCGATTTCCCGGCGCGGCACGTTAATCACCCGCAGGAAGGCGTTGTCGTCATCCGGGTTCACGATCAAGCGAAAGTAAGCCATCAGGTCTTTGACTTCCTGACGCCCGAAGAAGCTGTTACCACCGGACAGACGATACGGAATCTGATGGTGCTGCAATTTCAGCTCAATCAGTTTGGCCTGATAGTTCCCGCGATAGAGGATCGCAAAGTCGCTGTAGGGCCGATCGGTGCGCAGGTGCAAGGTGAGGATTTCAACCGCCACGCGCTCGGCTTCAGCGTCTTCGTTTCGGCAGCGAATGACCCGCACTTCGTCGCCATGGCCCATCTCGCTCCACAGTTGTTTCTCGAACGCGTGCGGGTTGTTGGAAATGAGCACGTTGGCACAACGCAGGATACGGCTGGTGGAGCGATAGTTTTGCTCCAGCATCACCACTTTCAGGGACGGGTAATCGTCCTTGAGCAGCATCAGGTTTTCCGGGCGGGCGCCGCGCCAGGCGTAAATCGACTGGTCGTCATCGCCCACCACGGTGAACTGGTTGCGCGTGCCGATCAGGTACTTGACCAACAAGTACTGGCTGGCGTTGGTGTCCTGGTATTCGTCCACCAACAGGTAACGGACCTTGTTCTGCCACTTTTCGAGGATGTCGGCGTGTTCTTCGAACAGCTTCACTGGCAACAGGATCAGGTCGTCAAAGTCCACTGCGTTGTACGCCTTGAGCGTGCGCTGGTAGTGGGTGTAGACGATAGCCGCCGTCTGCTCTTTGGGGTTGCGGGCGTCTTCAAGGGCTTTGGCGGGCAGGATCAGGTCGTTTTTCCACGAGCCGATCATGTTCTTGATTTCATCGACCCCGTCGTCGCCCGCGTACTCCTTCTGCATGATGTCGGTCATCAACGCTTTGACGTCCGCTTCATCAAAGATCGAAAAACCCGGCTTGTAGCCCAGCCGCGCATGCTCCTTGCGGATGATATTGAGCCCCAGGTTGTGGAACGTACTCACCGTCAGGCCTCGGCCCTCGCCCTTTTTGAGCAATGTGCCGACCCGCTCCTTCATCTCGCGCGCCGCCTTATTGGTAAAGGTCATAGCGACGATGTACTGGGCGCGGATGCCACAGTTCTGGATCAAGTGCGCGATTTTGCGGGTAATCACGCTGGTTTTGCCCGAGCCCGCGCCGGCGAGCACCAAAAGAGGGCCGCCGACGTAGCTCACGGCTTCTTGCTGCCGGGGATTGAGTCGGGACATGACGAGTCAGGGGGTCGTATCTGAAAAGGGCGGGCATTTTAACAGGCTGAGCAAATATTGCTGCCACTCTGCGACAGTGTGACGTAGCACTCTGTCTAAATTTGCTGCTTTTGTTACTTTCGCGCAGGATGCCGGGCGAATTTGCGGCTAACGTTCGATGTAGGCCGCCAACCTGTATTTGATAACCAATGTCATTTGCCAATGATCGTTGGCGCGTCATAATGCCCACCGCCTGAAATTACTGCAGAGTCTAGGGAGCCAGCTTGTCTACGCCTGTCGAACCCTTGCGTTTGCTGCTATTGGCCGAAGAGCCTTCTTGGGCAGCGTTGTTGCGCGAGTGTCTGGCGCCCATAAAAACCGTTGCTGTTCTTGTGTGCGCGCCAAATTGGGAGTCGGTCAGTTATCTGTTCGAAAACGACCGCAATGCATTGCTGCTCACAACCCCGGGTCTACAACCCGCACCCGGCCGCTGCCGACTCGCGACGATCCTGCTGCTGGAGGCTGAACCTGACGTCTCGCCGCAAGGTGTCAGCGACTGGTTCGTCGCGCCCAACCTGACGACCGATGTCGTGAGGCGCAGCCTGCGCCATGTGCGCGAGCGCGGTGTGCTCGAACACACCTTGCAGCGCCTGGCCGAAGAAGACCCGCTGACCGGCATCGCCAACCGCCAGGGCTTTCAGACCTTGCTGGCCGTGCGCCTGGCCGAAAGCGAAGGCCGCGGCATCGCCCTCGGGCATCTGGACCTGGACAACTTTCGCCACGCCAATGACGCCCTCGGCCATCAAGCGGGGGATCGCCTGATCCTGCAAGTGGTGGCCCGGCTCAAAAGTCAGCTGGAAGCGGGCGATCAGTTGGCCAGACTGGGCAGCGATGAGTTCGCCTTGTTGATCGATACCCGCCGCGCACCCGAGCGGGCCGAGCAGATCGCTGAACGTATTACCGAAGCGCTGGCCGAGCCTTACTGGATTGACGGCGAAAGCCTGTTGATCGGTTGCAGCCTCGGCATCGCCCATGCGCGGGCCAACGCGGGGGCCGATCCGTTGATGTGGCATGCGCATATCGCCATGCAACAGGCCAAGAGCACGCAAGGCTGTACGTTTCACCTGTTCAATGAACGTATCAACCGCAACGCCCGCAGCCTCGCAGACCTTGAAAGCGAGTTACGCCGCGCCCTGCGCCGCGACGAGCTGGAGCTGCATTATCAGCCGCGCCTGGACTTGGGCACCCGGCAGATTGTCGGCCTTGAAGCGCTGGTGCGCTGGCGTCACGGTGAACGCGGCCTGTTGGCCCCCAGCGAGTTTGTGCCGCTGGCCGAGCAAAGCGGGTTGATCGTGCCCTTGGGCTATTGGGTGATTTCCCGGGCGCTGCGCGACATGCAAGCCCTGCGCGAGCACGGGTTTGCGCCGCTGCACATGGCGGTCAACCTGTCGTTTCGGCAATTTCAGGACAGCCAGTTGCTCTCCACCCTCAGCCGTTTGATTAGCGAGCGCGGGGTGGAGGCGCAGTGGCTGGAATTCGAACTGACGGAGACCGCCGTGATGCGGCGCAGCGACCTGGTCAAGCAGACGATGGATGCGCTGGGGCGGCTCGGCGTGAGGTTCTCGCTGGACGATTTTGGTACTGGTTTCTCTTCCTTCGTGCACCTCAACAGCCTGCCGATTGCTTTGTTGAAGATCGACAAAAGCTTTGTCGGGGGCATGGAAAGTCGCGAAGAGAACCGCAAGCTGGTGCCAGCCATGATCAACCTGGCGCACAACCTCAAGCTGGAAGTGGTCGCTGAAGGGGTCGAAACCCCCGAGCAACTGGCACTGCTGCGCAGCTTTGGCTGCGATCAGGTGCAGGGCTACTACATCAGCAAGCCCTTACCGCTACCTGAACTGGTGACGTTCCTGACCCACGACACGGACAAGAGCCAAGTGGCCTCGCAGTAACATCGCGGGCCACACCCACCCTTACCATTTGATCGCAGCAGATTGCGCACGCCTGAGCATGCGCCGCATCTTCCACTCAAACGCCAGGGTCAGGCTGATGGCGGCGCACGCCAAGCCCAACGCCAGGCCCCACCACACACCTGCCGGGCCCCAGTCGAAGGTGAACGCAAGCAACCAGGCCAGCGGCGCGCCAATTGCCCAGTAGCAAAACAGGCCGACCAGAAAGGTCGTACGGGCGTCTTTCAGTCCGCGAATCGCGCCCATGGCGATGGTTTGCGCCCCGTCGAACAGCTCAAACCACGCGGCCACCGCCAGCAGGCTCATCGCCAGTTCGAACACCGGGCGGAACGCCAGGTTGTCGTAGTCCAGCAACAAGCCGACCAATTCCTTGGGCCAGAACCAGAACACCACCGAAAAACACAGCATGGTCACGGCCCCGGAGCCAATCCCGACACGGCCCGCCAGCCGCGCACGCAACAAATCCCCTGCGCCGTAATGCTGGCCGATACGCATAGTGATCGCGTAAGACATGCCTGCCGGAACCATGAACGCGGCAGACACAATTTGCAGTGCAATTTGGTGTGCGGCCAGTTGCGTACTGCCCATGGTGCCCATGCACAAGGCCGCAAAAGCGAACAGCCCGACTTCCACCGCGTAGGTACCGCCAATCGGTAAACCCAGGCGCCACAGTTCGCGCAGGTACGTCATATTAAGCCGCGACAAGCCCTTGCGCAGCGGGTAGGCGTCATAAGCGGGGTGCCGGCGAATATGCCAGGCAAGCCCCAGTGCCATGCCCGTGGCCACAATCGCCGTAACCAGGCCGATGCCCATCAAGCCCAGTTTGGGCAGGCCGAACATGCCGGTAATCAGCGCATAGTTGAGCAGGAAGTTGGCCACAGTGCCGATCACGCTGATGACCATGACCGGCACCGGCCGGCCCATGGCGCTGGTAAAACCGCGCAAGGCCATAAAAGTCATGTAACCGGGCAGCGCAAAGGGCAGCAATAGCAGGAACTGGCCAGCCATTTCGACGTTGCTCGGGGTTTGCCCGAACAGCAACAACACCGGCTTGATGTTCCACAGGATCAGCGCAGCCCCCAACGCCAGCGCCCACGCCAGCCAGACGCCTGCCTGCGTGAGGCGGGTAGCACCTTCGATGTCACCCGCGCCCTGACGGATCGACACCAGCGTGCCCACGGAGGCAATTACCCCCAGGCAGAAGATCGACACGAACGAATAGCTGGCTGCCCCCAGACTGCCGCCGGCAAGCGCTTCAGGGCTCAGGCGCGCCATCATCAGGGTGTCGGTGAGGACCATCAGCATGTGCGCCAACTGCGAAGCAATCAGCGGCCCAGCCAACCGCATGATGGCCCGGAGTTCGATACGTGCAGAATGCTGTTTGGTCATCGGCTTGAATTCTTAAGATACGTTGAAAGGCTGGATTCTCGGCGCCTTCAGTGATTTAAGCAAAGGGATAAAAACGATCCATGGCATGATTAAAACTCATGCCAAATACCTTTTTGTCAGTCTGATCCTGTCGCATACATGGAATCCTCCTCATGTCTCGTAGTTTGCCTGCGCTCTATGCCTTGCGCGCCTTTGAAGCGGCCGCGCGTCACAGCTCATTCACCCGTGCAGCGGATGAGCTGTCGATCACCCAAAGCGCCGTCAGCCGTCACATCAAAACATTGGAGGCGCACTTCGCCTGCCGCTTGTTCCAGCGCAACGGCCGCACGCTGCAACTGACCGAAGCTGCACGTTTGCTGGTGCCGGGCGTGCGCGAAGGGTTCCTCGCACTGGAACGCGCCTGCACCACCTTGCGCGCTGAAGATGACATCTTGCGCATGAAGGCCCCGTCGACCCTGACCATGCGCTGGCTGCTGTCCCGGCTCAGCCGCTTCCGTCATTTGCAGGCCGGTAACGAAGTGCAACTGACCAGTGCCTGGATGGACATCGACCACGTGAACTTCAATCAGGAGCCGTTTGACTGCGCGGTTTTATTGAGCAACGGCCACTTCCCGCAGGATTGGGAAGCCACCTTATTGTTCCCGGAGATGCTGATTCCAGTGGGCGCCGCCAACCTGATCGACGACCGGCCCTGGGACGTTCAGCGGTTGGCAGGCACGGAATTACTGCACCCCACGCCTGACCGCCGAGACTGGCGCCGCTGGCTGGACTGCCAGGGGCTGACCGGCCAGGTATCGCTCAAGGGCGGCCAGGTGTTCGACACCCTTGAACTGGGGATGATTGCGGCGGCACGCGGGTATGGCATTTCGATGGGGGATCTGCTGATGGTGGCCGAGGACGTGGCACAAGGGCGATTGAGCCTGCCGTTCCCAACCGCCGTGGCCAGCGGCGAGAACTACTACTTGGTGTGGCCAAAAACCCGGCCCGGCGGCGAGCGCTTACGCCGTCTGAGTGACTTCTTGCAGCAAGAAGTCGAGGCCATGGCGCTGCCCGACGTACAGCGGCTGGCGTGAGGCAGGCGCTCGCAGCCGCGTCTACAACAAGGTCATTGGCATTCTGAAACGGCTTGGGTGGCGTTTTTCAAAGCGTTGACCAGGTCACTGGCGTTACGGCTGGAGTAGATGCTGCCGCCCGTATTTTCCGCAATGCAATTGGACAACGAGCTGTCACCGATATTGACCACATTCACCCGCAGCCGTGGTTGTTCGACAGCAATGCGTTGCGCCACTTTGCAGACGTTTTCATTACAGCCGTCGTCGCCGTCCACAAACATCACGATGACCGCATCGCGGTCCCGGCCATTGACCTGGCGGGCTGCCTTTTTCAGGCTGGAGGCCAGCGGCGTGCCTTCGTTGGCGTGCAGCCCCTGAATCCCGGCGATCAATTGCGGACGTTGTGCCGCACTGAAGACCCCGTGGTCCGGCTGGCGGGCACATCCGGCAAAGGTCATCAGCCGCGTGTCGATATCAGGGTGCAAGTTGTTGATGATCCCGGTCAGCGAGGTTTTCGCTACGTCTAGCCGCGTTTGCGGGGCGAAGATTTTCACGGTCCGCGGGTCGTCATCTTCCGGCTGGGGACGGCTCTTGAAGTACCAGTCCTCATCGTCCTTGGTCGCGTTGATGTTGAGGTTCATCGAGCCGGACGTGTCGAGGATCACCACAAACTCGGGCGGCAACTCGTTGCCTGCCGGGGTTTTCGCACGGCACACAGGATGGCTCTGCACCGACAACAGGTTCATCGGCGGCAAGCGCCAATGCCACAACGCCCACAGCAACAGGCCCAGCAGCAGTAACAGTGCCAGCAGCAGCCACGGCCAGAGACGCCGCGTGCGCTGCACCACAACGGGAGCCGCCACCGGGGCAGGGGGCGGGGTCGCCACCGCAGGTTGTGGCTGCAAACCCCAGCGCACCACCACCGGATCGCCGTTGATGCTGTAGAGGTTATTGACGTCGGGCGCACCTATCAGCGTGCGCAAGCTGGCAGCCTGTTCAGGCTGGCCCCGGGTGACCAGCTCGTCGGCCAGTAACCCAAGGGTTTCCTGCCGTTGGCGATAACGTTCCAGCAGCGCCGCTTGCTGCTCTTCGCTCACGTCATGAAAGCGCATGGGCTGGCCGCCCAGTTCGGTCCACCACTCCACCACGTCACCGCTGCCGATGCGCGGGATCGCGTAGACACTCGCCACCGAGGGCGGAAAGTGCTTGAGGATCAGGGCGATTTTGGCTTTTAGCGCGTCCAGTCCTTGTGGCGTGGCGTGCTCGTCCCGGGTAATGCGCTGCATGCGGTGAATTCCTGAAAAAGACGTCGGCAGCCCTTGGCTGCCGACCGGGTGAACCAGAAGGGCTTATTCGTAACCGAGGCTGAATTGCAGCTGGTTGACCTTCTTTTGCAGAGCCTTGAGCTCTTCCTGCTTGGCGGCCAGTTGCTTGGCGTTGCCTGTGCTGGCGGGCTTGGCTTTCGCGGCGTTGAGCTGTTGCTCAAGTGAGGCGATCTGTTGCTGCACCTGCGCTTTGTTGCCGCTGCGGGTCTTGAGCGAAGCCAGCAGTTGACTCAGGGACTGGTTGAGCGCCGCCTGGGACTTCTGCTGCGCCAACAGATCGGTACGTGACACCGCCTGCTGCGCGGCAATGTCCTGGTACACCTGATGGAACATCGCGTTTTCTTGTTGGGATTTGGCCAGCGCCGCCTCGTTCTGGCGGATTTGCTCGCTGTAGCCGCCGCCCGCGTCGCAGTTCACCTTGGTGAACAGGCTCGCATCGCGGTTTGAGGCATCGCATTCACCCGGCTGGGTGGCGCAACCGGACATCACCAGCAACGCGCCAACCCCTAGCATCAATCGTACGTTCATGGTTTCAACCCAAGGTGATCGCGGAACGCTGGCTGTACAAGCCATCGACTTCTTTTTGCAGGCTGGCCACTTTCTCGTTCATCTTCGAAATATTGGCGTCGATCTGCTTCAATTCGGGGGCATTACCCTGGGCACGCTCGACTTTCACCACGTCGCTGTAGCCGGCGACTTTGGTCTGCATATTTTTGACTTCGCTGCGCAGCTGATCAATGTTGCTGTCGATCGCGGCAATCTGCTTTTGCGCCTGAGCCTTGTCGATTTTTTTGCTCGCCAGGTCGCGCTTGATCTGGGCGATTTGCGCCTTGTCATCGTTGATGACTTGTTGAGCCGTTGCGGTGCGCGTGACGACCTTTTGCGTGTCCAGCTGCACGTCGCTGTTGTACTTCTGCAAGCGCTGGGTGGTGTTGGCGTATTCGCTACGACGTTGATCGACGTAATAGTTGGCCCCCATCGCCACCCCACACGCCGCCACGCCTGCAGCGATCATGCACACTGCTTTATTCCCGGAGTTGGTCAACGCACAGGTCAACACCGCAGCCCCCGCGCCCATGGCGCAGGCCTGATAGCCGGACTTGCTGAAAAACTCGGCATCAGTGCCCTGGGTCAGGCGCGGATCGGGTGCCGGGGCGCCCGCCCCCAACATGCCACTGCCGGTGCTGGCGCAACCGGTCAGCAGCAAGCTGCCCGTGAGCATAAAACTGACCAGTAATTTGGAAGAGGACCACAGGCTGCGCATCATCGTTTTTCTCCTTGTTGAAGCGGTTTTCAGGGCTTATTGGGTGACGGACTTGCAGCTGCTCAGCCAGGCGTCAGTGTCGATCTTCTGCTTTTGCAGGTAGGTCTTCTGATTGGCCCAGTGGGTGCGCAGGTACGGCTTGAGTTCTTGCAGCTGTTTGTTCTGGTTGATGATTTCTTCCATCACCGGCACTTGCGGCTCAAGCAGCGGCTGGCCGTACAAGGACGCGGACTCCACCAGGCTGCTGGCGTAGTAGCGGCTGAGCTTGTGCAGACGGTCCTTTTGCTCGTCGAGCTTGCCCTTGCGCATGTCGCAGCTCGGGTCTTTGTCGTCGGATTCGCAATTGAGCGCGTAGTTTTTCTGCAAGAAGTCCAGGTAACGGCCGTCATCAAGCATCTTGGTGCACAGGAACGCGCCAAGGTTGAGGCTGGCGCGAATGGCTTGGTCGCGGGTTTCTTCCTGCTGCTGATTGCTGGCGCGCAACTGGTTTTCCAGCGCTTGCAGCTTCTCTTTGAGGGCTTTGTCTTCCACGGCGGAGGCGAGGCTGTTCAATTCCTGAACCGTGCCTTTGTCCTGCGATTTGTCCCCTTCCTGGGCGCCGGTGCCGAGCTTTTTCCAACTCTTCTCGATGCTGCCCACGCGCTCGCGGGAGGTCAGGGTCGGTGACACCAGCACCAGCCGCAGGCCGGTGGTTTTGTTTTTTACCTGGCCGTCGGCGTTGTAGTAAGGCTCTTCCTTACGCAGCGCCGTGCGCAGGTCCGCCTGTGGCGTCAGGTAGTTGCCACCGCGCACCACGTAGCCACCGGCCTGACCGTGCTGGCGGTCCAGTTTGTTCAGGCGGAACGGTTCAAACATCATTTCGTCGGCGTTGCCGAGCATGTCGTGCAGGCCCAACGGGTTGGGCTTTTGCAGCCCCGTAAGTTGCAGCTTGCCGTTGGACGACTGCGCGCCGCCAAACCATTCGTAGGCGTTCAGGCCGTCAGGCATCGGGTAGCGCGTGTCGCTAAACTCGGCCGCGCCAACCTCCAACCCGCCACGGGCTGCGAATTCCCATTCGGTTTCGGTAGGCACGCGCAGGAAGCCCAGCGCGCCATCTTCTTTCGGGAGTTTGTCGGCGGCATTTTTACGCAACCACAGGTTGTATTGGTCAGCGGCGTCGATCGCCTGCACCCAACTCACCGAAACGTGCGGCAGGCGCAGTTTGTTCGACGGGGCCGGGCAGGTCTCGGCGGTCAGCGCCTGATACTGCAACTGGCTCATCTCGTACTTGGCCATCAAGTAGTAACGCGACTTGTCGCTCTTGCCGCCGGTGAAGCTGCCAGCAATGAATGCCGGTCGCTTCTGCTCGACATACCCCCAGTCCGGGCTGTCCTGACCAATATTGATCGGGTAATCGTCCAGCGGGCCGGTGACCGGGATGAACACCTTGCGAAACACCATCGAGCCGTCGCACGGCATCGGCAAGACCACGTCACTGGCGTCGGGCGCAGGGTTGAAATACTTCTCGTCCCAGCCTGCCGCCGAAGCATCAAGCAGGTAACCGAAGCTCAGGGATGCGAGCAACACAACACGTTTATAGCTCACGCAAACTCTCCGCAGGTTGGATGCTGATGGCCCGCAGCGCACCGATCACGGCGACCAGTGCAGCGACCAACAGTGCAATCAGCAGGGCAGCCAGCCCGTGCCAGACAGTGATGTGACAAACAAAGGTGCCCGTGGCCTGGCTGCTGCCGAGCAGGTGGTCGAACAGCACGCTGCCGATGCCATAAAAAGCCAGGCCACCGGCATAACCCACAAGGCTCAACAGCAGCGCCTGGACGATGACAAACCCCGCCACCGCCGGGCTGCTGAAGCCGAGCAACCGCAGCACGGCGAGGCTTTTGCGCTTGCGGTCGATGTTGGCCAGAAACGCGCCAATCATCGAGGCAATGCAGCCGATCAGCGCCGCCCCGGCGATCACACCGAAAATCAGCCCCAGTACGTGGTTGATGGCTTTGACGTTGTCGATATCGGCCAGACGGCTGGCGGTTTCGATGTTCTGCCCGTTCAACCAGCGCTCCAGCGGCGCAACGCCATCCACGTCGCGGGCGTACACCCGGGCCCTGGCGTACAGCGGTTGCAGGTTGCCTTGCGGTTTGCCGGTGTCGAGGCCGAACGCGGGCACCTGATAACCGTCGCGAAAACGCTCCAGCGCCAGCAGCAGGGGCGGCGCGACAAACCCTGCGGCCCGGCCGAAGCGGGCAGCATCGAGCACCGCGACCACCTGCAAAGTCAGTTCGCCACGTTCATTGATACCGTCCAGACGACGGGTTGCGCGCAAACGCACGCTGTCACCGACCTTGGCCTGCAAGCGTTGCGCGGCGCGATCGCTGAGGATTACTTGCTGCCCGCCAAGGCTGATCTGCGGCACGTTGAGCAATGGGTCTGCGGCCTCACTGGGGATGATCTCCGCGTTTTCGACAAACCGCTGCATGCCCATCAGCAAGTCGGCCTGCGTATTAAGCGAACGGGTCTGGCCGATGGCAAAGCCGACCTCGGGCTGCTGGCGCAAACGCTCGATCCAGGCCGTGTCGTAGTTGCCACTGCTGAGCATTTTCACTTCGAGGTTGCGCGGGTCGCTGAGCAGTTCGTTCTGCAACTGGCTGACCACGCCATGCTTGAGGCCGAACAACAGCAACAGCGGCGCAATCACCGCCACCAGCGAGGCGGCGATGCAGAACGACACTTTGCGGTCATGCCAGAGGTCGTCGACCGCTAGCTTGCCGAGCAGGCCGAGACGGCTAATCCATAGCTTCAAACAGCGTTTCTCCCTGACGGCTGATCGCGCCCAGATGCGGCAAGCCGAAGTCGCGCACCAGCGCCCAATCGTGGGACACCACCAGCGCGCTCAAGCCCAGTTCGTTGACCAGACTCAGCAACAATTCAAACAAGCGCCGGGCGCTGTGGGGGTCGAGCGCAGCGGTCGGTTCGTCAGCCAGCAACACCTGCGGCTCATGGGCGATGGCCCGCACGCACGCCACACGCTGGCGCTCGCCGATGGACAAGGCCTGCGGCAGTTTGTCGAGCAAGCCGTTAAGGCGCAGCGCCTGCACGGCACGGTCCACCTGCGCGCTCTCAGCAGGCATGCCGAGCAGGCGGCGGGGCAGGCTGATGTTGTCGCGCACGCTCAAGAACGGCAGCAAGCCGCCGCTTTGCAGGATGAAACCCAAGTGCCGCGAGCGCACGGCCGCCAGGCGGGACTGATCATTCGCGGCTAGCATCTGCGCGATGTCCAGTGAAGCCGTCGCCGGGCCGAGGTGAAAGCGGCCCAGTTCCACGGGTTGCAACAGCAAGCCGATGGCTTCCAGCAAGGTGCTTTTGCCGCAACCGCTTTCGCCGGTGATGGCCAGAATGTCGCCGGGCTTGACCTGCAATGTCGGCAAACGCACGTTGTGCGCCTGTGCGCCGCTGCCACGGCGCACCCACATGTTCTGAATATCGAGCATGGGCGCCCCGTTAAGGCATCATTTCCAGCGGCACCGGGTACACGTTGTCCCGCGCATCGCTGTCTTTGGCCAAGGCTACCCAGCGGTCCACGTCCGCGTTGTAACGCTGGTAGTGGCGCAGCTTGGTGCTCAAGTTACGAATGAAGCGTTCTTGCGCCAGACCGTCCCAGCTCTTCCAGGTTTCTTCGTCCAGGTTGAGCACTTCGCTCTGGTACGGCAGATCTTCGAGGTACTCACCGAGTACGCCCATGTCCGCCAGTTTGGCGGTGCCGTTCTGTTTGAGCTGGTTGGGGTCGGCGCCCATGGTCGCGGCCACTGAACGCAGGCGATCGAACATGTCCGTTGGCGAGATCAGCCCCTCGTTGGCCGCGTCCAGAATCTGCTTCATCACGTCGCTCAAATCGCTGAGCTGGGCTTTGGTCAGCAACACCCGCACATCGGTGGTAGGGATGTTTTGCTTGATCAGGTCACGATCCGTGATCCACGCCTGAAACACGGGCGGCGCCTGGCTATTGGTTTTTTCACCCAGATACGCCAGTTGCATGGCATGGCCAATCAAGGCCGCGTCATCAAGCATTTGCTGTTCGGCCGGGTCTTTCTGAGCCGTCACATCCTGTTTGGCATTCAACGCGCTGCCAATGGCGTCTTCACCCATGTAGGCGGCCTTGACCTGCGCGGTGATGGCACCGGCGAGGGCATCGACCTTCTGGCCAAACGCCTGCACATCACCGGCATTGACCGGGTAGTACAGCGACGTATTGGTACCGGGGTAGGTCGACAAGTTCTGGTACTGCGCCTCGGCCTTGCCGTGATCTTTGATCCCGGCCGGGGTTTTCAGGTGCAAGGTGTAAATCGCCACGCCGGGGTTGGCCGCTTCAAGGCGAACTTGATCGGCACTGAGCCCGGTGCTGCTGAGTTTGTCATCACCCTCGAGTGCACCCGCATCGGTAATCAACACCACATAACGTGCGCCGAACTGCGACCAGTCGACTTGCTCGATGCTGTGCATCACGCCTGCATACGCGTCTTCGTCGAAGCTTTTGCTGGAAACCTTAGCCTGTTTGAGGTCAGCGACCTTGGCCAAAAAGTCTTCACTGCCGGTGACCTTGTTTGGGTCGGCGTACATTTTGGTGACGTACTCCAGCCCCGGCACCGCTTTGGTGTTGGAGCGAAACGCCACCAGACCGAATTTGACCTGGTTGCCCAGGTTTTCGCTTTCGATCTGTTTGTACACCTTGCGAATCGCTTCGCGGGTGCGGTCGATGTAGGGGTCCATCGAGATGGTGGAGTCGATCACAAACACCACGGCCGCGCTGAACTCTTTCAACTGGCTGGCTTTCGCTGCGCCCGCCTCGGCGGCGTTGGCCGCAGCGGCTTGCACCGGCTTGTCTTCGGCCTTGCTCACCGACGCCACGTTGAGCAACCGCGTGCGGAAGCCTTCTTCGGTCATCACTTCCTCGCCGCTCAACACGGGCAGCAGGTAGAACTGCTTGTGCAGGTCGACGAAGTATTCAGGCTCTTGGGCCAGCACACCCGGCGCCAGCGTGCCCTGTTTGAGCTTGGCCCGCAGCGGCGCCACTTTGCTTACCGGATCCGGCGCATCGAGGATGCCCTCAAGCATGGCGCGGTCTTTGAAAAACATCAGGCGGTCACGGTTGGCCGGGTTGGTGAAGGCCAGCGTGAGCTGCATTTTCCAGTCGGTGGTGCAACTGGCTGGTAGCCAGCCGATGGTTTTGCCATAGCTGTCAGGGCCGACCTTGAGCCACTCTGCGTTGGCAGCCTGCGCACGCTCGTACACGTAAAAACGACTGAACGTGGGCTGCGCGGCGCCTGCTTGACCTCCCGCGCTGCTGCTGAGGGTGCAGCCCGGGGTGGTCAGTACGCGCTGGAACAGGGTTTTCTTGCCTTCCTGAATCAGCGGCTTGTCATCGGCGTGGGCCAGCGAGCTGCCCATGCACAGGGCCAGCAGGGCGCTGGCGGCCAAAGCAAAACGGCTCACGGCTTCAACTCCTCAAAGCGCGCCTTGGCGTCGGCATTGTCCGGGTCCTGGCTGAGAATGGTTTCGTACCAGTACGCCGCCGTGGCTTTGTCCGGCTCAGCAAAGCAGGTGCTGGCCTGATGGAATTTCGGGTCGTACTCGTGGGCATAGGCCGTGGCGATTTGCAGATCACCGGCCTGAGCACGGTTGGCGTACAGCCGCTGGGCCACGCCGCAGTGGTTATTGGCCTTGGCGACGTTGATGATTTCCAGCAGCTCAGCGCTGCCTGGCGCTTTTTTGATACACGTTTGCACAAACGTCAGCTCGGGCAAGGTGCTCATGCTGTCCAGCGTGCACGCTTCGGCGCCGGGGGGTACAGGTGCGGGTTCAGGCGTTTGCACCACGGGTTTGTCACCAGTCGGTGCTTCGGCCGCAGGGGTTTTGTTCAACCACCACCAGGCGCCCACCGCAATGGCTGCCAGCACCACCAGGGCGATGATCAAAGGCAGCACCCAGGCTTTCTTGCGAGGCGCAGCAGGTGCAGGCGGTACCGGAGCAGGCTCTGGCTCGGGCTCCGGTGTAACAGGCTCAACCACCGGTTCCGGTTCCGGCTCGGCCGCTGGCACCGGCTCTGCAGGGACTGCCGGTGCCCGTGGAGCGGCCAGTTCGCCGGTGTCTTTGTGCTCAGGCAGTTTTTCTTCGGTGTTCGCGGAGGACGGTTGCAAACCGACGGCCGGTTTAAGTACCCCACGGTCGCTGTACCCGCCGCCGCCCTGCTCGCGCAGTTCGATCATGAACTGGGCATTGGCCCCGCCTTCAAGTACCGGGTCGATCAGTTGCGGGCCGACCACGGTTTCCAAGTCTTCTTCGCTGGCACCCACGCTAAAGTGCGCGACCTTGAACCAGTACGGGCTGTTGCTCCAGTGCTGGTCGCCCTGAAGGAAGTGGCCGTCCTGATTGCGCTGGATGGAAAACTCCAGGCACTCATGGCCGCCTTGCCATTTTTTGACCGACAGACAGCCCTGGCCAGCGATATGGGGTTGCAGCTTGAACAAGTCGACTCGAATTGGCATTGCTTATCTCGCAGGGAAAGTCTTGAGCACGTGGCCCAAACGTTCATTTTGTTCTGGAGTGATTTCATTACCGGAGCCATGCCCGGCGTTTTCCATCGTGATGTAGGCCACACCGCTCAGCCAGTCGCCCAAAAATTGCTGCGCCTGATTCGCCGGTTGCGCCGGCAGAATTGGCAGTTGGTCCGGGGCCACGTCGCCGTAAAACGCAAACAGCGCATCACGATTGCCCGCATGGCTTTTCGGGCGCTCAGCCAGGGGCTTTTGGGTGTAACCGAACCAGGCCACGAAGTCGCTCAATACGCGTTGCACTTCCAGCACCTGGCGTTCAACCATCTGATCGCGGCGCGACCCGCTTTGCGCCCGCTTGAGCACAGCGTCGCGCAGCTGACCCGGCAAATCGAGGCGATAGCCGCTGGTGATGAGTTCGTCCACCAGCGCCTCAATCGACGGTTTGTCGAGTTGCAGCACATCCATCAAGCCCTGACGGCCGGGAATCGCACGCAGGTAGGCAATCCAGTCTTTGAACACCGCACGGGCGAACTTGTGCTCGTTGCTCTGCAGCTCTGGCGCCTTGTTGCCCTCGGTGGCCGCCGCAACGGGCGCATCGAAGTCCACCGACAGATCACCAAAGCTGTCGCCAAAATCAAAGTCGCTGCTCGGCGCGTAAATCTGCGGTTTTTTCTCAACCACTTCGGCGTCATCTTCGGCGTGTTCGCTGTCGTCTTCGTCATACACGCCGTTGAGGTACAGCTCGCGGATGTCTTCGCTGGGCAGTTGCAAGGTGTTGATCAGCTCACCCAACACCGGACCACGGCGCTTGAGCTGGGCCAGAATCATCTGCGCCTGTTCGCGCTTGGCAGCACTGGCGTCGTCGCCATCGGCCCGGTACAAGCGGCTCAAGGCCTTGAGCGTGTCGCCGTTGAGGGTCTGGTCCAGTTGTTCGCGAATGCGGCTGAGCTTGAACTCAAGCCCTGCCAGTTCGCTGAAGCTTTCACTGAAACGGGTGATGCCGCCATCGTTGAGGGTCAGCATCGCGTCCCACGCCTGATCGACGTCTTTGACGTGCTTGCTCACCAGCTCCGCCTTGGCGAAGGTCTTGCGCATCAGCGTCAACTGCTCGCCGCAGCTGTCGGAGAATTGCTGCTCGTCCTTGCCCACAAGGTTGATAAACGGCGTCGGCATACGCGGTTTACGCACCAGATAGGTGTTGTTGAACGCCTGGTCGTTCTTCCAGTTGGCCATCCACGGGAAGCTCTTGAAGCGCTCCAGCATGGTGCGCGTCATCATGCCTTCCCACTCTTCGTCTAACTGAAGCGCGGATTTTTGCAGGGACTGGGCGATGCACTTGTCGAACATGGTCAGGGCCCAGATCAGGCCGGTCGCACGGCCCGCACGCTCCTGCGCGGTCTTGCCCTGAGTGACTTCAATCCAGCGGCTGAGCACCGGGCCTACGTCATTCACGTCGCTCTGGTTGGTGGAACCGGTACACACCACCAGCGCGTTCATTTCCTGATCGTCGGTGTAGCGTTCGAACAGGTAGGCCACCTTGCCCCGCAGGATCAATTGCGAGACCGAGTTTTCCTGACCGTTTTCGCTGGAGATGCTGCTGATCTGACGTCGCCCGCGGTAGCCGGGGAAGTCGAGCAGGTCGACTTGTTCAACGATTTTCGCGTTCGGGGTTTCAACCAGCCGAAAGGTCATTTCCGCCGTCAGCGCCGCCAGTTGGGCGATCGGCAGGGAGTTGGGGTTCTGCAGGCGGCCGTCGGTGAACGGACGCACTTCGACCGGCAGATCCTGCGGGCTGCCGAAGCGTTCCAGGATGTCGACGCTCATGATGCTGTTGCGGCGGCTATATTCCTCGCCCTGACGCTCCACCAGCACCGACAGCGGCGCGAACACGGTGGCGGGCATGCCCAGGCGGTTCAGTGAACCCGCCAATTGCTGATACACACGGGTCAGCGCGCTTTGCTCGCCCCACAGGATCGAAAACAGCTCGCCACGCTCCTGGAAGTTCAGGCGCGGGGCCAGCTTGATCACTTTGGGCCAGTAGTGATGGGTCAGGGCCTTGAGGGATTTTTCGAAACTCTTGTTCAGGTAATCGAGCAACGAGACCACGTCGTCAGCGTGTACACCCGGCTGCAAAGGCCCGGTTTCACGGCCTTCGAAGGGCTTGAGCGCTTTGCGGATGCACTCTTCGTCGATGACGTAATTGACCTTTTCCTGATCAAAATCCTTGAACCAGGTGTTGGCCAGAATTTTCGCCAGCTCGATTTCGTTGAACAGTTTGAGTTCGACCGGGAAGTTATCGTCTTCGCTCTTTTTCGCCAGACGGCTGAAACGCGTGACCAGCCCGGTGGCTTCTTTACCGCCGCCGCCGGGGTTCACGTGCTCGATGAAGTCCATGCGCTGAGGGCCGAAGTCGGTTTCCAGCGTGCCTTTGGGGCCTGCGGCGAGTGCCGAAATCAGAAAGGACTTGCCCGCCTGCGACAAGCCGAAAAAACCGGCAGTCATCGGCGTGGTGGCCACGCGGCTCAAGCTCTTGGCCTGATTGCGCGCCTTGTGCAGTTCCAGGCTCAGCTTGTCGGCTTCGCTGTCCAGACGCGGAGCGGTGACGCGGGTTTTCTCCACCCAGTCCAGCGCCTGACCGGCACCTTCATACACCGCTGCCCAGCTGTCTCGCAGGGCTTGTTGCTCAGGGGTCAGAATGCTCATTTGCGTTTTACGCTCCCGCTGTCCAGCCAATACTTGTTGTCACTCAAGCCCGCTACCAGCAACGTGTTGAGTTGCAGCACCAGATCGGTCTTGCGGAACGATTTGTCGGTGTTGGATTCCACCAGGTCGATGCTCAGCAGGTCGCTGAGTTGTTCCTGACGCTTCATCTGTGCGGTCGGCTCAAGCACTTTGAAGGTGACGTTGACCACCGGCATCTCGCCTGCAACCAAAGGCCGCGCTTCGGAGAACCGCTGACGCCCCGACGGCGTGAAGCTCAGGGTGTACAGCGGCGAAGCGGACCAGCGCTCGGCCGCCAGTTGGCGGAAACCCAAACGCATGTCACCGCGCATTGCCAACGCGGGCGTACGGGCGTCGAGGCCCTCACCGATTTCAGGTAGCACGATGCGCCCGTCCGCCGATTTCAGGTCGCGGTACAGCACGTCGGCGTCGGTGATGATGTTGCTCAGGTCGATCACGCCCATGTGCTTGATCGTCGAGTAGGGCTTGAGCGCCGAAGAGCGGAAGTAGAAGTTCGGCACGCTGTGGTTGGCGCACAGCAGGCACAGCATGGCGCCCACCGAGGCGGTGCTTTTCGGGTCGTCGATCAGGCCGTTCTTGTGGAACGGGTACCAGCCGCCGGTGCGGTAGTTTTGCAGCGCGAGGATACGGCCCGGTGGCAGCGGCAGCATTTTACGGATAAACGCCTGAATGCCCGGCAAGCGGGACGGGCGACCGGTCAACAGCAACATGTCGCACGGGTAGTGGGCGATCACTTCACACAGCGCACCGAGGATTTTGGTGATGTTGATCTTGCCGTTGAGGAACGCGCCATGCATTACCTGCAGGTCAAAGGTGATGGGGGTTTTGAGCAGGTCGAAATCGGTCTGGCCCCCCAGCTCACGGCGAACCGCGCTGTTCACGTAATCGAGCACGCTCTGGCTGATGGCGTCTTTGCCGAGCAGTTGCAAGTAGGTGTGGGTGCTGGCAACGACCGGGAACTCCGGGTTGTAGAGCTCGTAGTGACGCAGCAGCTCCAGCCCCAACGGGGTGAACACCTGCAGGTTCAGTTGCTGGCGCAGCACCATGTCTTGCGCACTGCCGGACTCGGCGCCGCACAGGCGCGACATGAGCGAAGCCGGGGCTTTCACGCCAGCGTCCTGCAAGGCTTTCTCGAAGCTGGGCAGGATGAACTCCTGGATCACGTCGAGCAGGATGTCGTCGCCCGCCACCTTGAAGCCATCACGGAAACGCTGTTCCGGCACGATGTGCACGTTACTGCCGCTGGTGGCGTTGCCCGCCCGGTCCAGCCGGTAGTCGGTAATGACCAGATCCGTGGTGCCGCCTCCGATGTCGATGGTGGCCAGCGTGATGCGCTCGCGATCTGTCTTGCCTGGGCGCGAGATGGCGTCGAAAAACTCTTCGGGGTGGCCCGCAAAGTTTTCGTTCACTTCGGTGTAGAGGTACACCAGTTGACCGCACGAGGCCTCGTCCCATTCCACGCGTACCTTGGGCAGCGGCGTAGTAGACGGCGCGGCGTCCTGATCGTAGGGGTCCAGTTCATCGGTCTGCCAGTTCAGGCTCTTCCACACCAGGCCGATGGCGTGGCGCATGCGTTTCTCAAGGATGCTGCGCTCAGCCTGCGGCATGCCCGGCGGCACGGTCAGGGTGATGCTGTTCAGACGACGAGGCACGCGGGTATGGCCCTGACGCGAGCGCTGGGCAGGGCTGTTGATTTGCATCAGCGCCTGCGCCAGCACTTCGGCCAGCATGAAGGTCATCAGCGAGCTGCGCGAATAACGCGGCATGAACACAGGCAGTTGCTCGTCAGGGTTGAGGCTGTACAACGCGTCGCCGGTTTCGTTAATCAAGTGCGAAAACGGGGAGGCCGTGGCGAACGGTTCCTTGTCGGTCTTGACGTAGGCACAGTTGAAGCGCCAGCCGTGGTCGTAGGTGTTCTCATCCCACAGATAGCGCTTGGGGCTCGACAGCCCGGTCGACCCTTCAGTGCCACGGCGGCGGCTGGCCAGGCGCCCGGCCTCCTTGCCGACGCGGGCGATGGTGGCCCACTGGAACGCATCGTGACGGCCGCTTTTGACTGAGCAATGGTCCTTGCCGAACGACGCTTGCGCGAACTCGACGCGGCTTTCGAAGGCGTCGTTGTAGGTGTGCTCAGGGGTAATCAGGTCGCGCAGCTCAAGCACATAGTTGTCCTTGAGGCCCGAGCCGGTCTGGCCGTGGTCTTCGATGAGAATCCCGCAGGTGCGCGAATTGCCGACGTCGAGTACCAGGTCCACCGGAATCGGCGGCGTGACACCGCTGCCGTGGCTCGCCACAACCTTGAGCTCCGGCACATTGACCTGCGGCGGCGGGGTGTTGTTGTCACGGGTGGTGCACGGCTCCATGAACAAGCTGAGCAGGTTCAGGTAGTGCGCTTCGGGCCAACCGTCCTTGATGTCTTTTTCCAGCTCGTCGCGCGGGGTTTTCGGGTTGCCTTCCTTGAACACTTCCAGCAGCCATTCCTTGACCCAGATCTGATCGAGGAACCAGCGCGCCTGCTGCGGCTTGCACGCCAGCTTGAAAGTGACGCCCGAACTGGCGTCGTCCTTGTTCGGGCCCAAATAGAGGCTGCCGTCGTGCTTGTCCATGGTGCGGGTGTCGAATGCCAGCGTCAGGCGATGGGTGTTGCCATCGACATCCGGCTCGGCCAGACGCACCAGACGCATGCGCGACCAGTTGGTCGGGCCTTGGTCAAAGGTGAACGGCGGGCGATGACGGAACACAGGAATCGGCAGCCAAAGCCCGTCGTAGAGCTGCAGGCTGCTGTCCATGCTGATGTTCAGGGTGCTGCGCGCTTCGACGGTCTTACCCGGCTCGCTCTCGTAAAAGTAGCTGGTCATGCCGTTGCGCTCGCCTTCTTCAAGGCGGCACAGCAAACCATTGGTCAGCGGCGCGAAGTCACCGGACGGCAGTTTTTTCGGGTCCAGTCGCAGGGCGAAATCCATGAACTGGACGCCGGTGTCACCCACGAGGATGACGGTGTCTTCAAATTGGGTAACTTGAGGCAGCATGTCAGAGTCTTCCGGTCATTATTCGCCCGTCTGGCGCATGGAGATGGGGAATTTCTTGTCTTCGTAAACGCCGGTGCAATCGGCAATGCTCTGGGCACCCTGACGGCAATCGACTTGCGGCATTTCGTAACTGCTGCCGTCACTGCACGCCGCCTGGCCCTGGCTATTGATCGCCAGGCTGCCACCTTGCATCGCTGCCGACACAGGGCCGGTGCAGTTGATGCCGTTGGCCTTGCGCACAATCACCTCGCCCTTGCCATCTTTGAACTGGTATTCAAGGCGCAGTGGCTTGCCGGTATTTTTGTCTTGAATGCCTGCACCTGCACGGTAATGGCCGTTGAGGAAGTCCGCGTTACCATCGGGGCTGTCGGCCGGAATGGTCAGCGGTTCGCCGGGGACACTCGGGGTTGTCGGCGCTTGCGGATCTTCAGGGATCTGCGGCGGGGCCGGCGGCGTTTGATCGGCCGGTTCGGTCGCATCCGGCGCCGATGGCTCGTCTGCGTTGGCAGGCGGCGCGGTGTCAGGCTCAGGTTCAGGTTGCGGCTGCGCTTGCTCAGGCAGGGGCTCAGCAGGGCGCTGCGCATCCGGTGCGACGGGCAGCTCACCCTTGGGTAACGAAGGCCCCTGGCCTGCGCCCGGCACGGTGGCGCCGTCACTGGACAGCGACAGGTCGGCGTTGGTGTCAGGCTGGGGCAGCGTTACATCAGGACGGTCAAGGCTCGGCAATGTTGGCCAGGTCGGCACGGGCAAACCCAACTGGGGCGCGCAGCCGCGCAGGCCAAACAACAGTAGCAACAACAGCAACAGCAACAGCAGTGGCAACAGCCACCACCAGCGACGCCACCACGGCCGCGCCACGACGGGCAGCGGGGCCGGGGCAGGCACGGGCTCGGCAATCGGCGGCACCACGGGCGCAGGCGTGACTAGCGGTGCAGCCTGCGGGCGCAAACAGTGCAACGGGTCCATGTGGTGATCGGCACCGGGGCGACGGAATCCCCAAAACGTCAGCACCGGTTTGCCATTAACCAGGTACACGTAGTTTTCGTCAGGGAACGGCAGCACATGCCCCAGCAGTTTGCCGAACACGGTGCGGTCGACTGAAGGCTTGATCTCGCTGTGAGGATCAAGATAAGTGGCACTGAGCTGATTGAGAAACGCCTGGAGCTTTTCCAGCTCACCCACGGCATGTACGCGCTCATCAGGGGTGGCGCTGCTCCAGGGAATCACATCGCCGGGCAGCTCGCTGTACCAGTCAATGTTGTCACCCAGTTCATCGCTTTGCGGGATGGCCAGATGCTGAGCCATTTCGGGATTCTTGCGGCGAATGGCTTCGCGTAATTGCAGTGCTGCCCGGTAAACCGGTTGTCCGGTTTCGCCAAGGGCTGTGAAATCACCGCTTTTACCACTGCGTAGAAGTGCGCCGCGCATCCGAGCTCCATCTTTAAAATTCGCGCGGTTGAACCCGGACGAGTGCCCGAACCGCTTCCTTGATTAAGCGCGAGACAGTAATGGCTAATCGACATCGGAGTCAATTAGCCATTAGCTGACAGCTATCATTTTCCGGGTTAGCGGCAGCGTTTACTGAGGATGTGAGCCGTAACTTCAGCCAAGGAAGGGATGAACAGAACGCTTTAAGCCAGTGCGCAGTGACGCTTCACCCGCTGGCCGGTCGGTATTGCAACGCTTCTGCCAAATGCCTGCGCTCGATGGACTCAACGCCTTCCAGATCCGCCAGCGTACGCGCCACTTTCAATAAACGATGTGCGGCCCGTAGCGATAACGTCATGCGCTCGCAGGCGTTTTCCAACCAGGTGTTATCTGTATCGCTCAAGCGGCAGTGGCTGCGCACGCCGGGCAAGTCGAGAAACGCATTGGCGCACCCTTGGCGTCGAACTTGCCGCTCACGGGCCGCCGCCACTGACGCGGCGGCTGTCGCGGTGTTGTCTCCCGAGGACGGGAGCGGATTGAGCGAGGTGGTTTCACGGGCCACGGTCAGGTGCAGGTCGATACGGTCCAGCAGTGGGCCGGACAGCTTATTGCGATAACGCTGGATCTGCTCCGGGGTACAGCGGCATCGTCCCGTCGGCTCCCCGAGATACCCGCACGGGCACGGGTTCATGGCCGCCACCAGTTGAAAGCGCGCCGGAAAACGCATCCGGTCTCGCGCCCGCGCAATCACAATAAAACCCGACTCCATAGGCTCTCGCAAAACCTCCAGTACCTTGCGATCGAACTCAGGCAGTTCGTCAAGGAACAAGACCCCATGATGGGCCAGCGTGATTTCACCGGGCTGTGGCTTAGAGCCGCCACCGACCAAGGCTGGCCCGGACGCCGAATGATGGGGCTGACGAAACGGGCGTTGGGGCCAACTGCTCAGCGGTACATGACTGGCCACCGACTGGATGGCTGCGACCTCCAGCGCTTCGGGCTCATCAAGCGGCGGCAATAAGCCGGGCAAGCGACTGGCCAGCAAGGTTTTACCGGTGCCGGGCGGGCCTGTGAACAGCAGGTTATGACTGCCTGCAGCCGCGACCAGCAAGGCGCGCTTGGCCGACAACTGGCCTTGTACGTCACTCAGGTCGGGATACGGCTTGCTCACCTGCAGCAGGCCGCTGGCGCTGTAAGGTTCCATCACGGCACGGCCTGCAAAGTGCGCGACCACTTGCAACAAATGCTCGACCGCAATCACCGTCAGCCCTGAGGCCAGGCACGCTTCCTCGGCATTGGCCAGGGGCACCACCAGCGCACGCCCCGCGGCCCGCGCAGCCAGTGCAGCAGGCAGCACGCCTTGCACCGGACGAATCGCACCCGACAGGGCCAACTCGCCTAAAAACTCGACGCGTTCCAGCGCCGTGGCGGGCAGTTGCCCACTGGCGGCCAAAATGCCCAGCGCAATGGCCACATCAAAACGCCCGCCGTCCTTGGGCAGGTCGGCGGGCGCGAGGTTTACAGGTCAATACCGGGGCATGGACATCTAAAGTACAAATGTCCATATGGACGCCCTCCAACCCAGCCCCAACTAAGCAATAACGTCTCGATGATCCAAAGGGATCCCCAGTGACCCAACTGAAGTGCTGTCCGCTGCGATAGCTGGCAGCTTTTGCTGGAACTGAGGAGCGAGCTTACCCAGCAAGCATGTCTAAGAAACTCTGTAGATGGGCTGTGGGTGAGGAGGGCAAATACCGTCAGGGTCGACGAACTGCCTAGCGAAATTCGAGTGCCTGAGTTCTCAATGGCTACCACATGAAGGCAGCGAGGCGGTGGGAGCGTGGTGAAAATGCGTATTGGCGTATCAGGCTTTTCTCAAGCCAAACCCTTGATTCTAATATAGAAGTGGTGGGAATTAGAAGATTGACGAGAAGTGAATCTGGCGTAAAATACACGTTTTTTAGGTCGATAAAAAATCTCCGGAATCGACCAGATATTTCAATCATACGGTAGGGGTGTGGCGTTGTCAATATATGGCTAAAGGATCGAAATACATTGCTTTCGTGGAGCTCATTACCCTCACCCTTTTTCACATCACTGTGGCTCCAGGTGTCGCCTCCTACGCCCTTCCATTCGCGCACGACCTGAAGCGTCAGAGGAAGTACGTCGTCATAGGGTTCCCGATCCTCCGCTGGTCGACAGGCGCGTTATGGGATGAAGCGAATATTTGGCTAGGTGCTCTAGCCCAAAGCATCCCTACCCAAGACATCCGAATAAAGTCTATAAGGTTTTTGGCCTACGCCCTGCTTACTTTTATGCGATTTGTAGAGAGTGAAGGACGCGCATGGAATTATCTTCCGTTGATTCCTGCAGATAGAATAATAAACAGGTACAGAAAGCATCTGATCGACGCCAGAGAGAACGGTGAATTAGCAGCATCAACTGTCTCTGCAAAAATGTCCGTCGTGCTGCGATTGTTTAGATGGGCTCAGATAAATAAGATCATCAGCTCAGTTGCTTTTGAAGTAACCGGCGTTAAGGTGGTTAAGGTTCCTGACCGATATGGTCGTGAGTTGGCTGTGAGTGTGAGCTTTTCGAACCTGGCCATTCCTAATCGCAAAGCCTCGACAGATCGAGTTGAAGGCGGGCTTATGCCAGTTTCTATAGACTATAGAAATGAACTGATTGACTTTGCGCGCGATCATTTAAGTTATGAGCTATATCTAATGCTTAGAATTGCATTCGAATCTGGCCTACGAATTGATTCGATATGCGATTTAAAAGTCAACACTATCCATTGGGCCACTCCGGATTTTTTTGATGCGGGGCTGTCTTGGTTACAGGTGGGGCCCAAAGTAGACGGTGCGCCTGTTACAACCAAATTCGGGGTGCAGGGGGTCGTGATGATTGGCACAGCGCTTTTAGATGAGCTGAAAGAATATTGCAAATCCATACGACGTATCACTAGAGAAAATCGAGCGCCTGAGAATTGTCAGGCGTTGTTATTCATAACAAAAAGTGGCAGTTCCTATGGCCGTCGGTTAAATGCTGACGGCAGCGCCATAAACTCCCTTATTTATGCGGCAAAAGAAAAGGCGAGGAAGATGGGTTTGAGCTTCGATGATTTTCACTTCCATCGAGCCCGTGCAACTTTCGGTGTTGCGATAGTCCAGTGTGGGATGGAGTGCATACCTAGCATACCGTTGTCAGACGTCCTTAGCTTCGCCAGGGACTGTCTTCTGCACAAAGACATCGAAACCACGATGACATACGTTAGGTTTTTGCAAAATTCGAAAATCAAAGCCAAATATGCCAATGAATACACTGCTGTAATGATGGGCAGACATGCTGAGCGCAGTAAATGATTGATGATCTTGAGTTTGACGGGGTGATTTATGGGGAAGAGCGAGTCCCACTGACGTTGAAGTCTTGTCTTTACGTGAATGGGGCTGGCTGCAATACAAAAAAATTTGAGGGGCTCCGTGTGGGTAATGCCCTTGGACACGTGGTGACTGCACGCCTCCCGCTAGTCTACGCCCTGCACTCGGAATTGAACGGGATTGTTTCATCAGGGGGTAGTAACAAAACTTTGGAAGGCGGTGTATCTCGTGTCCGGGCTTTTTATACGTACAGTGACGAGCTAGGTATTGACCCGACCAAGGAAAATGCTTGCGGCCTATATTGTGGATGGGTAAAAAGCCTCTATGAAAACGTTAATAGTGGGGATGCTAAAGAGAGCGGCTGTTACGGAAAAGCTAGTGGCATGGCATCGTTGCTCGGAAAAGCTACAGGTCTGGGCCGAGATTTTTTTGTATTAAATGCTGGGCTAACGGCCCCTAGCAAAAAAAATGCATTCCCCGAAGTTGATAAGCAAAATCTTGGTGATGCGAAGCGTTTTATCGGTGACCTGATGGATATTCGCAACTGCTTAGGAATCGAAGCATTTCAGCGACCTCTGCCAGTGCAGCTCAAGATGTCAGACGGTCAGGAGATATGGCTGTACAGCGGCCTAACTCAGTATGAGAAGGTACTGCCACATAAGCTTGCAGATGTTAGTTTAAGAGTGCGATACGCTTTATACAATGTTCGAGCAGAAACTGAATTGATGTTATTCATAAGCCAAACGTCCATGAACTTGTCAGATGCTGCCAAACTCCAATTTCAGGAGCTAAAGTTCTACACGGTTGGTGACAGTTTTGAAGCTCGCGCTTACAAAGGCCGAAAGCAAGGCGAAGTTATATTCACGGCTTACGGTGAGTATAAACCTTATTTTTTGGATTTTCTTGCCTTCAGGAAAACCCTGAATATCAGCGACCATACCAGCCTGCTATTCGGTAAGTTGCCACAGGCCGGTAGATCTGTGAGCGACAATCCTAACCCTCGCTCTCTAACTAGTTTAATGAAGAGGTTGGGGCGTCCTTTAATAATAGCGGGAGAGCTACGGAAAACCCGGCAAAACTGGTTAGCCCGCAAAGCAGGGGACTCTTCCCTTGCCGCCGAGATAGGCCAGCATGATTTGGAAACATTCGGTAGGTATTATGAGCGCCCAAACCACCAGACAGCGGCCACTGAGTGGTCGAACTACTACAGAAATAGTGCAAAGGCTAAGCGCGCTGCACTCGTGGGAGAGTGTACTGGTCAGCCTATTCCCGTAAAAGAGTTGCCAGCGGGTTTTGAGAAGCCCAATTGCGTTAATCCGAATCTTTGTATTTTCTGTATTAGCTACAAGGGGATAAAAACGTATTCGTATATATGGTCTATTGTTTCTTATAAGATTTTGCGCGAGCGTGAAAAGTTGGTTTCTCTGCGCAGTAATGCGGATGTTTCCGGGCTGGACTCTACAATAAGTCGCCTTGATCAAATCATCGGCGCGTTTGAGACCGCTGGAAAGAAATGTGCGGCATGGTTGGCAAAAGCTACGCAGCAGACTCAGATCGGAAATTACCACCCTCGGTGGAGCGGCTTTATTCATTTGCTAGAAGTGGCCAGTATATGAGTGCGTTAGATCTTGAACTGTTCAATGAGGAAAGTCTGGAAACCCGAGAAGCCTTGGAAACCTTGGAGAAACTGGAAGCCCCAGAAACCCTTGAAGCTCTGCAAGGCATCGATATAGGGCCCAAATTTCCGCTGGATGATGACTATCCTATTTTGGTAAAAAAGGATGAGTCCACCGGACTGGATCAGGTGCTTGTTACTTATAGTCAAAACCGATGGGATTTTTCAAGTGTCTCTGGGACAATTAAAAATTTCTATTTTTATAGGGTTTCAAATTCAGCGAAGGGAGACATTTCAGCTGCAGGATGGAAAGCATTTAAGATGGTAATGGCCTACTTGTGGATTAACCGTGGGCGCTCAATTTCGATTGAGACTTTCAGCTACTACTACAAGCAGTTTCGTGCCCTATTCGTCATTATGACTGCGCATAACGTGGATGTGCTTGAAGCCCCAATGAATGAGGATCAGGCCTGCAAGGTGTTTGGGCTTCACCGTCGCGCTAGCGTGATGCTTCAGCTCATTGCCGTTTTGTATGTTGGACGTAGTCGCTTAGGCTTTTATTTTTTGCCACCTTGGGAGAGCACCTTGGTGCAGCGAATGCTTGAGCCAGTAGAGTTTCAACAAACGCCATGTATTCCATGGCGGATTTGGGAATACCAGAAGGATCGGCTCAAGTTGTTCATGGATGATTTCATCTCAGCATCCGACCGGCTGGGTAGGCTGCAGAACCGTTTGATCGAGCTTTATGAAGAGTCTGATTACACTCGAAAGCGAGTTAAGGGGCGCGTCACCAGCGACACCCATAATATCAATCCACTGGGTAAGGATCGTCATAGGTATTTAACCTTTCACCACTATGCTACTTTTTATCGATTGTCTCCGCTGTTGAAAAAGTGGATGGTGCCGCCTGGCAGAGATCTTAATATGATTATCTCCCAAGATGGGGCGAGAATTTTTTCATCGTATTTGACCGCCGTTTCTTATGTGGGCTTAATCTATCTGGCAAACCATTCCGGCATGCGAAGAGGCGAGCTCTCAAAGCTGAGGGCCAATTGTTTTGTTACAGATGATGATGATGTTTTAGGTAAAGCGTGCTTTCTTTGTAGCGGTACATCAAAAACAATCGATGATCCCAATGCTCTTTGGGTAACTGACGAATATAGCGGTGAGGTCGTAAAGGCGCTGGGTGCCGTTTCAGCAATGAGATTGAAGTGTGCAAAAATTTTTAATCGTGGCGATGTCGCAGGCGCCGATATGCTTAACCCTCTGCTGCTATTACGTGCTTATGAGCCTTGGGGCCGTGCTAGGGGTGAGGCATTAGATAAGAGTGTCGAACTCTGTAAAGATCTTTCCTACAGTAACTGGCAGGGGGTGTGCCCTAACCTTTTTGACACAAAGGTTCTCACGATCACTGAAGAAGACTTCCTGCTGGCCAAAAAGTATACCCCGTCATTGGACGCACAAGAATTTGCCGTTGGCAATATCTGGCCTTTTGCTCTTCATCAGCTGAGACGTACGCTTTTAATAGATGCCACTGAATCTGGAGTAAGTAGATTATCAGCTCAATATCAAGCGAAACATCGGAGCATATCGATGACTCGCTATTATATCTCAAATTTTCAGAGCAATCTTAGTGTTGAAATGCGCAAAGGCCTAATGGCTGAAGTCGTTGCCACTCTATCAAGAACCGCTGTGGGTCTTAAGGCAAACCATTTTGTTTCTGTCTATGGTCAGGAACATAAAGCGAAGCTCATCGAATTCGTAGATGTGACCGACATCAAAAACTTGGACGGTGCTGCCGACGCAAAGTCTTTTTCGATCCGAGAAACCTTCTTCGGCATATGTTTGAAAAAAGGCTTTTGTTCATCAGGTGGGATTAGTTTTGTAGGCGATTGTGGAACCTGTGCAGAGGGGCTGGGGGATAAACGTAAAGCTCCTGTTTTGGTCGCTCTTAAAGATGATCTAACTTCTCGCCTCGTTGATTTCAAGCCAGGCGATTTGGATTACATTTCTATGGAATTCCAAATTAAAGCTATTGGTGCGGCTCTCGAAACTCTTAGGACTGATGATAATGAGTAAGGCGGAGCTTGACTTTAGTGCAGCCTTTGAGAGGCTCAAGAGTGGAAACGCCTTGATCCTTCCACCTGGCAGTCCTGTCTCTCAGAATAACGTTGCCAAGGAGGCCGGGAAAGACCCTTCTGCGTTGAGGAAGTCTCGATACCCTAAGCTTATCGCGGATATCCAAGCTTGGATTGCATCGGACGCATCTACCAAGACTGGCGCGTCTACAAACACGGGCGCCTTCACAAAGACCAGCACGCCCACAAAGGTGGTGATTGCGAAGGCTAAGGATCCATATCTTGAATCTCAGCTAGCGGATGCAACGCTCCAACTGGACTCGCTTCGAGAAGAACGTGACCTGCTGCTGTCCAAGCTTTTGATGGCAAATGAAAGAATCCTCCTTCTGACATCAAAAATCAAAGAAGACGACAATGCAGGCAAAGGGTCTGCTCCCATTGTGTTCACTTAGGTGATGATGAACGCAACCGCCTGCCCCCCGACGCCCTGGCCGATGTGGATGCTGGCCGTGTAATCAATCATTAGGCCGTCCAGACATGGGCGGACAGCCTCAGAACCGACACCGCGTTGCCGGTGCTCATCATTAGACCTCCAGACTACCGTCCAGCAGATCCTGAATGGCAACGTCTGTTACGACGGTCGCGGTGGGATGGCAGCTACCTGTCGCCCCGCACAGATCGGTACGTGCTGAACTTCCATAATCTAGGGATTCTGAAGGTGTGTTTGGCAGACGCTTACGAAGCAAAAGCCTATGTTATCGCTGGATCGGCGTCCGATCAGATAATGCCAACCCTGGGCTTCGTCCATAGCCACGGCCACGGGGTACCATACTGCCTCTGGTTTTTTTGCCTTGCCCAAACGTATCTGAGCTGCCAGCTCATCCCATGAAAAACTCAAACCCTGCTCGTTGCGCTTACCGACTAGGCTCGCTGAGTGGTATCAGATAGCCGCCCGGATCCATTCAACTGCCGCCCGAAAGAGGCGCAGAGGATTTCGGAGCAAGGCCAGCTGACGGCGCTTGTGAGCGTCAGGTCTGATTCTATCTGCCTCAGCCCTCCGAGCTTCCTGCCATACCCGACAGGAAGCTTTTCTGGATCAACTCAGAGGGTCAAGCAGGCAGCGCCATCTGTACCAGCCAGACAAGAGCTTCCAGGGCTTGTGTGTGGTAGTAGGCGAGGATCAGCAATGCCGCGCCGTTCAAATATCTGCCAGCCGCGATGCCTGCCTTCCATGTCGGTTTCACTTTGATGCCGTGCTCCCGCTTCAGTCGCTTAATCAGCTGCATCTGGGGCCGCTTTGACAAGGCAGCCAAACGCGAAAGCCCCAAGAACACCACCGCGAGCAACTGCATGTGGTCGCTCAAGTAGCGTTCGCCGGCGCCGAAGCCCTCAGGCAGGAAAGGCTGGGGCCCCGAGAAGGTGGCTGCAACCGCGAGGGCCGCGATCAGCACCCAAAACAGGGCCAGGGTTCGTTTGGACTGCAGGGCCGGGTATTTGGCAACGACAAGGGAGTGCGTTGTCATCAGACTCTCCGATTTGGTAGTGGACTTGGGATGAATGAGTTCAAACAAAATTTCCCAGAAAAGTCACCGCAACGCTACTCAACTCACTGCTTTTACTTACTGCATCACTCGCCCTTGGCGTGCTGTCGCTGGTCTCCTGTCTGGCGATGACGGGGGGCATTCACTGATGTGGCAGTACTGGTCGATCTCACTGGCCTTTTGCCTGGCCGCCCACGCGCATAGCGACAACCCTTATCGCCAGGACGGCAGGCTGGTGCGAGCAGTCCAACATACTTAGGCACACGTCCGGATTGAAGCACGCGCCTGCAACTGATCAAATGCTCTAAACTGCCGCTTTTAGTGGGTCTCTATCGGTGGAGAACGCCTCCACCAAGACATCGAGCGAGGACAGGCATGACGGCTATCATCACGGTTGCAATTGCAGTTTTCGTGGCGCTCATGGCCCGCGAGTTGAAAATCTCTGAATTTCGACAAGCCTGGATTAACGGGCTTCGGGATGAAATCTCTGACTTCACAAGCAAAGCGCATGAATGGATGCAGGTATACCTTGATACCAATGGTGCCGACCAAGACATCAAACAGGAAGCGTATCCCAAGCTAAACACTCTCAAGTTCGATTCGTACCGGCTCCTGCGCAAGATCCAAATGAGGTTCCACCCCAACGATCATGCGGCCAATAAGCTGCTGGCTTCGCTGGAGAACCTGCTTGACCCAGGCAAATTGGCGGTTGATCCGGGAACGCTCCCCGTCGACAACCGCTACGGCGTATGGCGAACGATGGCTGATCAGTCGATCCTGGAAGCTCGTCATCTGCTGAAGGAGGAATGGGAGACTACCAAGAATCCACTGAGGCGATTCCGGCGCACGCTCAGCCGCCTGCGTGGCACTAAGTAACAAGCATCTTTCCGGTACCCAAACCAGCATCACACATGATGCTAGTTAGTGCTGCAATCGAAGAAAAAACGAGGAGGGCTCCCGCGGCAGTGGCAGAGATGCGCAGCTGTCTCTGGGGCAGCGCCCTTAGAAGAAATCAATATCCCTTCTCCAGTTCGCCAAGGGCTACACCGGGGCAGGCTGATCGTGATCACGCGCCCACTCCAATGTCCCTGAACAGCGGAAAGTGAACGACTGGCCAAGTAAGCACACTGCCTTTCAATACTTGCGCCCTTAGAGCCTGCCAGTGCTAGTCCACCAGGGTCAGCCCGCCTTGGCAGCCTGACTTGTAGGAATGGCCCATGACGTCTGAGCGAAGCCGTTGTCGTCGGCCAGTATGAGATTCATTTTTGCGCTGTACTTCTTCCCGTGCAGGTCTTTGTATTTGATCTTTAGCGGGATTTTCGCACCGCTTAGCCAAGCTCCGGGATTTTTGCCCAAATGGCCAAAGGCGTTGGTGACTGCCTTGCCGTTAGCGAGTACTGGTATCTCCTTATCCTTGAAGAAGCAGCTCTGTGCGTCACCGGGTATCTGCGCTCCGGAAGGCTCGGCTAACGCCGCCAATACCGCCTTTTGTCTGGCGAACAGCTTGATGTCTTGAGCCGGTCGATTCCCAGTATTTTCCACAACTAGATTCAAGGCAATGCCTTCATTACCACCTGCAACAGTGGCGATTCTGGCAGTCAGCATAGGACGATTTGTTCTCCACCAGTGCCGAGAGCTAAGCCACATCCCGAGGGCACCAATGCAGACACTGGCCAAGGAGGGCAGTGATAGCGCCCTCTCAACGATCTCGTATACGTCCGACATACCGATACTCCTTAGCAGATGATCCGCTAGGCATCCAATCCGGCACCAAGCGTATGATGGTAGAGCAACGGAAGTCATCTCAACATGTTCGCACCTTGCCTGCCACACCTATTGTCGTCACAAGCCTAAAGCTCCGTTGGTCATACCAGCCGGGGTGTAATGCTCGAACCTGCGTTATCACCATGCCCACCCGCATCCCCATGAAGGAACTGACATGCTGATCAAGCTGTAGTTGAACCACAATGATGCGAAGGTTTCTGCGCCACTGCACAGACTGCCAGCCTGACTAAGAAGACTTTCGAGAAAACGTCAGGCCGCGATCACAGTAGGTTCGTTTGGATCCTAGGGCAGGTTATTACGCGCCATTCAGCCGAGTGCTTTCACTGCACCTCTCCGGTTTCCACGTGTTCTAGCGGTTTTGCATCCGTCACCGGTGTGCACCGTGTGCCCAGAACTCCAGGCGCGATCAGGGGTGATCGTCCACCTTTCGGCAGGCTCGCCAGCCTCGTGCAAATTCACGCAGCTCAGGCCACCCAAGGTGAGCTCAGGCGAACGCTCCAAGCTTTGGCACGACCCCGCCCCCTAGGCTAAAGGGCGGTTCCAATGCCGTCTTACTGTTGGCTCAGAGACGCCCAGCATGCGGGCAACCTCAGCACGAGTGTGTCCTGCATTTTTGAGATCTTGTACCGCCCGTGTGACCTTTTCAGCGTCTGCAACTCGCGGGTGAGGCTTTTTTACAGGGGCGGGCTTCACGGGCGTGTGGAGCAACGCCATCTTCGCCAAATCGGCATGAGCGGTTGCGATGACGTCAGCAGCGGATTGCTGTTCCTGCGCGGCATACACCAGCGCCAAGAACGCCACTGGATGCAACTGAAGGGATTTGCAGAGCTCATCGAGGGAGTCGGTCGTCAGCGACGTCTTGCCGTTCTCAACAGCACTCACATGCGATTTGGTGATATGGACGCCCAGGTCTTGCTGAGACATTCCGCGCTCCGTTCTCAGGAGCTGCGTCACCGACGCCAATGCGTTACGCAGAGACATTGCGGGGCCTACCTTCAAAATCGATGGTATGCCGCGTTTGCTTTGCGTCTCTCAACTCTATATATTTGATCGAGTGACGATGCTGCTCCCGGCTGAGTTTCAACTGTGGGACGATCCGTATCGCTTTTGATCAGTGCGTGGATATCAATATATAGCTAAAGCGACTCCGTGCAGACATGGCCTTGCGCCACAGCAAACCGTCCTTCGTAAGTCAGACAGGCCGGCCAGTTGAGACAAACGGGTCAATTGACGGGAAATTCGAGTTGGGGTGCGTGTGCGAATTGGGAGTCTCAACCGCGAGGTATTGCTACTAGGGTCAAGAATCGCCTTCGGCAAGTGTCAAGCTCGACTGTGGGGATTTCCTTGGATGGCCGCGTTTAAGTCAAAGGACTTCGGGATCCGGTGGGGGATTGCGGCCAATGGCATTTTACAACTGAGTATAGACGCCCTTCCACGATGTCCGGTGATGATGGCCAGAACATGTTGAACAGCGAAGTCCTTCACCCTACTCAAGCGCTAGATGGCATACCGAAGATTGTCGCTAAGGCAATGCAGGTTGATTTCGACGCTCAGATCTCTGGATACCTTATCTGTGCAATCCCAGATCCGCAGGGGATGATTGGGGTGATTTACGTAGATGATCGAGGGCGCTTTGCAAATGGCAGCAGCATTCGCACCTCACGGGTGGTTGCTTCATCAATTATTAAGGGCTATGTGGTCGTTGAAACGCTGAACAGCCTCTATGTGATTTGCAGCTGGTCGGGCTGCAAGCAATACCTTTACCCCTCGCGGGCGCGCCATTGAATACCGTTTGCACGAGCACGGAACTCCAGGTGATTAATTTGCTGGTGAGGAGTGGGTTCCAGCGGCAAGACGCACAGTAGCAACCGAAAGCTGAACATGGCTAGGAGTCCTATGAGTGACGTTTTAAAAGACGTTGTAGAGCTGTTGAACGGAGATGGCGATTCACTGACAGGCTTTGAGGGTGATGCTGACGAAGCTGTAGCGATGGCGATCCGTCGTCCGTCCTGGAAACCGTACTGCATCGTCAAAGAGTGGACGCTCATCGAGATCCAGGTGACAGAAGAGTTTCGAGAATCGCTCGCCAGCGACGGTTTGCAGCCCGTTGTCCTGTATGCGTCGACTGTGTTGAGCCATAGCTTTAATAAGCGCTTGGCTGGCGATTGGGTTCGATCTACTTACCAGCGCGCGTTCACTGAGGGGGTCGTGTTTGAAACGCGTAACACCATCTACATCTTGATGGGAAAAGGGCTGCGAAAAAAGGCCAGCATTCAGACTGTCATGGCGATTGTTGAGCTCTACTAATGCCGTGGCCATGCGGGTGCACCTCAACATTTCACTCGGACGGTAAATGTCATGCGATTCCTCGTAATGTCAGATCTTCATGTCGAGTTCCAGCCTATTGAGCTGCCCGACCCTGCCCTGTACGACGTCGCAATCCTGGCTGGGGACATCAACATTAAGGGCCGAAGCGCACACTGGGCCGGCGAGCATTTTTCGAAGGACACAATTCTCGTGGCCGGCAACCATGAGTTTTACAAGTCGAGCTGGAACAAAACGCTCGACCAACTGAATAACTGCCAGCTTCCCCACGTCCATTTCCTGGAACAGCGCACGCTCGTCCGAGATGGGATTCGCATCCTAGGATGCACCGGCTGGTCGGATTTCGAAGGTACGGGCAACGCGCCGCTCGCCCTGCTTGAGGCCAGAGCTCTGATGAATGACTACAAGCTCATCCGAATGGAGCCGGAGTACCGAAAGCTGGTGCCCCAACAAACCCGCAAAGTCGCGCAAGAGTCTCGTGAGTGGCTGCGCCGCGAGGTTGGGCAACCGTTCCAAGGGAAAACCATCATCGTGACTCACTTCCCGCCCTTGATGCACTTCGTGCCTGACTACAGTAAGCATCCGCATCTTCGCGCGGCCTACGGCAACAACTGGCAGGAATTTCTGGATATGGAAATCGACCTCTGGGTCTTTGGGCACACTCATTTTCCGGTTGATGAAACCATCAACGGAACCCGATTTTTGAGCAATCCCAGAGGTTATCCAGGGGAAGAGGTCTACTTCAACAAGCAATGTGTGGTCACGCTTTGAACCGCCAAACGAGTGCGAGTAGGGGATTTGTTAAGTGTATTTTCCAGCTTCATTGATCGAGGCCACGAAGCTCACCTTTGAGAAGAAAATCAGCGGATATTTGCTCGATGCCCGCCCCGTCGGTACGGGGTTCAAAGCTGCCATCTTCTTCGACATCCACAACCACTCAGATAACGGCGACACGATTGTCACTGACGATGTGGGGGCGATGGAAGAGGAGCATGGCTATTCCCTTGCAATCACCGCTAGCGGCGACCGATACGTGATTGTGAGCTTTTTAATGTTCATGCTGGAAGAGGTCGACGGGATCGAGCAGACCGTAATTCTGTCCATGACCCGAGATAACGCCAGGATGGATGAGGAGTAGCTATGCCATACCAGGAGATCGAGCAGCTCATTGGCCCGAGTGTGTTAATGCAGGGTGTTGATATCGAGCTTGAAGAAGCCATTCGGATGACTCAGTCACGGTTCCCTGGTAGGGCGTTTTGCATCGTGGACGCGTGGGTCTGGCTTGACTTCAGCGCCCCAGACTTGGTCGTCCAGGAGCTGGCTGCTGAGGGTAAAAAGCAGGTCATGCTGCTGTTGCTCAACGTCGTGTTTGACAGCGTCACCCAGACCGACAGCGGCCTCTGGCTTCGATCGTCGCCGCTGATTGATTTCAGCGAGGGAATGTTTTTTCAAACGCAAAACCAAGTGTACGTGTTGCTCGGAAATGGTAGACGGAAGTCGATGCCGCTCTCGACTCTGGTTCGCTATTTTTGAGGCTGACGGCACGGTGCGGGATGATCAAATTCGGTTCGATTTGGGGAGGCAGGTAAAGTGATCAGTGCGATTATTTTCGATGTTTTTGGGACAATCGCCCATATCGGTCGGCGGACAAATCCTTATCGGGAATTAGTGCGCGAAGGTCGCCGACAGGGGCTGACCCGGACGTCAGAAATCATGCAGCTGGCGATGACGACAAACGAGCCTCTGGAAACGCTCGCCTCGAAGGCCGGGATATCCCTGACGCTTTCAAAACGCCAGGAGCTAAGCCTTGCGCTAGAAACGGAGCTGTCGTCTATCCGACCTTACCCTGATGCGATGGAAGCAATGACGACACTACGTCGAGCCGGCCTGAAAATTGCGCTCTGTTCGAATCTTGCCTATCCCTATGGCCCGGTCGTCAAAAGGCTTTTTCCTGACGTGACCGCATATGCTTTCAGCTATGAGCTAGGGTGCCTGAAGCCTGATCCTGTCGTTTATCAATCGGCCTGCAATCAAATGGCTGTGCGGCCAGGCCATTGCTTTGACGACGGCGTCGGGAAGGTACTGATGATCGGTGATTCAATAAAATGTGACCGGGACGGCCCGCGAGCTGCAGGGATCTTGGGATTACATCTAGAGCGCGGGCCTCAGGGGCGGATTAGAGACCTGGTTCAGTTTGCCAGGTTGGTGCTTGACCCTGAGCAGACCCAAGGTGAGCAATGGCGAAATGAAAATCAACAGGCGATAGCGGCGTACAACAATCATGTTGCGGCTAACGGTCTTTTTGGCGATGGCTTGAAAAGGTTTTGACGAGCTCAGTCCTTTTGACTGAGGCAGCCTCTAGGCTGCCATAGCACTACAGCCCCGCTGCATACGAAGACGCTTCCCGATGGCCTGGGGGGAAGTCGTGGGTGTACGAGCATTCAGATCGTGATCTGTCACTGGCGGTGCTAGGCAGGCGGCAACTCAGCCGGCTGCCTCTTCGGCTCTCTGCCGATTGGCCACACTCGCAACGCAGCGCTCGATGAACTGAAGCTCCTGGTTCAAGTCGATGGCGCGCTTCTCCAATGCTTTCAGCGCGGCTTGGTGCTCGTTTTGCACCTGCTGTGGTGCCTTGGCAAGCCCCGCCAGCTTCCTGCGTCGCTTATCGATTTCGCCATTGATATCGGCAAGGTACCTCTCGCCGGATTGCTTCTTTCTGTCCATGAAGAGCTGGCATTCCAGGAAGCGGATGGCATCGTAGATTTTGATGACTTCTCCGCTGGTTTTGGAATGCACAAAATTCAGGCTTCCTTCATCAAACGCATGATGCTCCTGGTTTTGACCGCCCCAGTTGACCAGATCATTTTTGATGAAATTGAAATGCGACATGTCATAGTCAATGTATGGCTCCACCAGCTTGAAGGTGTGTTCCAGGCTTACCTGCAGGTACATGCTTTTCTTGAGCTGGGATTTGTTGAAGCTCGCCGTGACCTTGACGCCCTTTTCAATGCAAAACTCCAGCACCATGGACTCGAACCAGATCCGACAGTAGAGCAGCGCTTGCCGAACGTCGAAGACCGAAAGGGCCACGTGCACCTTTTTCTGAAAACCGCCCGCGTGGTCAATGACCACGATGCCTTTATTCGTATAGCTCAGCACATGATTGGCGTGTTGATCGGACTGCGGATGACGGTCGGCGATGATGCAGAAGCGCTCCCAGAAGAGACGGTCATGGGTCGTCACCACCATTTGGATCTGTCGCAGGTACTCGTCATTGAAGAACAGATCGATGATGTTTGAGCGGTGATCCGTGTCGATCGCATTGACGACGTCATCAAAGACGATAAGTGGAAAATTATTCTTCTGCGCCATTGCCAGAAGGATCGACAAGCCTAATGCCCTGAGGTGTCCCTCGCTGAGCACCGCAAACGCATCTAACTGAGATCCGTCTACATTGGTGATCTTGACCCGGTAGCTTTCCGAGAGCTTCTCAAAGGCCAGGGCCTCAATTTGCTCATGATCACCGTCATGGTTATTGATCGCCCGGTAGTACTCGGCAGCCTTAGCCTCGATCCCTGTAATTCGAGCCTTTTCGAGTTCAAGCTTGTAGTTCAGCAGATCGCCATACAGTGTCCGGTATTCAACCTCAAGATCGGTCAGCAGCTGGTTGAAATGGCTGTTATCCACCGCATTGTTGAGCAAACCGGTTCGCTGCTCTATCAGTGCAAGCATGCTGTTATTGGCGGTTTTGAACTCGGTTGCCGCACGAATTTTGGTGTCGAACTGCCTCTTCAGCGATTCATCAACTTCTTTGAGGTGCCCGATGAGTTCATCAAGGCGGGCCGCCTGAGCTTCGGCCTGGTCAACCTCTCGTCGCTTACGCTCACAGGTGCGCAGGTAGGCCTCGATCTGCTCTGTACTCTCCGCGCAGAGTGCGATGAAGGCGTGGAGGACTGACGCCGCCACTGTCGAGCGATCAGTAGCCCTGTGGAATTCTGCGAGCACCGCCTCCAGGCTGTCCATTGCGAGAGGGCAGGAAACGTCCGCCAAGGTATTGCCCTTCACCGCGTTGATGCCGGAAGCGATCCGTGAAGCCCAGAGGACAACTTGAGCGTCATTTCGCAGCTTGGATTGTTTCAGTGACTCCAATGCCCCCAGCGCTTTGATCTGATCACGGGCCCTCTCAAAGGGGTTCACGGTGACCTTGTCGAGCGGGGTCAGACATGCGGGACAGGCTTGCTCAGACTGCTGTTCAATGGCCTCCAGTGCCTCAAAAACCGCGCGAAAGTTAACTTCACTGGCCTTCTGTAGAAGCACCGTCTCAATCTTTGTTTTTCGTTGGATCAGCCGTTTAGCAATGGCAAGGGTACGTACAACGTGCTTCAGCGCGATGGCAGTGGGCGCTTTGGCTGCTCGTAGCCGTTCGGCCCCCCGGATATGCATGTCTATGGCTTTGCGCAGCCGCTGTACCTTTGGACGTATTTCGGAATCCTGGTCGGGGCGTAGCCCTAAAAGCTGGCAGATCCGCGTTATCGAGGCCTGAAGATCTGCTCTGTGTTTGCTTCGCTGTTCAGCCAGTTCTGTTCGAGCACGTTCAAGGTTGGCCAGCGCCTCGGTCTGGTCGGTACGCCTGAAGTTTTTGAGTGTGAAGCTCTCGGGGCGGACGAAACGAGAAATGACGTCCTGGAGCTCCTCAAGGCCGAACAGAGTGGCCAGGACGTCGCTTTCGACACTACCTGTGTCCTTGGAGCCCAGGAGCGAAAATTCCTGAAGCCGATTCCGATCAATGAAGCAGCTTGACCAACTAATGCTGGGCGTGACGGCGAGTTTGTCTGTTCCCAAGAGCTCCAGCTGAGGCTTGGCGTCTCCGCGTGCAGTGTACTGTTTGAGCTTAGTCTTGCGCCTGGCTGCTTCTTTGATACTGCCAGTGGTGCAGATTTCAAGGGCTTCGCAGAGGGATGACTTGCCGCCACCGTTGGGTGCGTAGAAAATATTTTTCAGTCTGCTGAAGCGAATGAGTGTCCCTTTGTCGTCGGAGCCAAACTCCCCAAAGCCACGGAAATTCTTAACGCGAAGGCATTCCAGCGCACCCAGGCCCGATGGTGGTACTCGATCCAGCTCTGGCCTTTTATCGAGCACCTTCTTGAAGCGTGAGGCGATGCGTTGGTAGTCGCGCCCGAGCAGTTCATCAGTCGCTGTCGTGATGTGTGATTTAATGTGGTCGGAGTAGCGGCCTTTGCTTTGCTTAGCTTGGTACATGCACCAGAGAAGCACGAGGTACGCGTCAGTACGCCCCTCAAGGTTCTGTCTCGCAAAACTTAAAAGGTACTGACTCATCGCGCTTCCTCCCTGGTGCACGGCAGCGTAACCGGACTGGAATCAGGATGCCATTCCCATGCGTTATCGACGGGCCCTGATTCAATACTTTACAAGCCAGTTGGTCTGTAGCTTTGCCAGTGCCGTGGGTGAGAGGCTGTAAGGCACTGGCTGCGACCGACCTCTGCTGCCCCGCCCAGCCCCTGTGTGTTAGTTTGGGCCCATGTGTCCGCTCAAATCGGCTGTTGTCGGCCAAGGTTTCCAAGGAGGATGGGTGGAAAGGTATAAATTCCTGTACGAGCTCTCCAAGAAGGCTTTGGATGATGAGCTCGACCGTTACAAAAAGCTCGACGAAAAAGCGAGTCGTTTTTTGAGCATTTTGAGCGTGGGTATCGTTGCCTACAGTGCCCTCATAAACGCTGCTTCGCCCAGAACGCTTTTGATGAATCATGCTGGCTGGGGTACCACCGTGTTCATGATTCTGGCTGGTCTAACCCTGACCGCGCTGATCTCCGCTTGGTACAAGATATTTGCCACCATACGGTTATCCAACGTCCCGAGGGTAGAGATCGGGGAGGATGTGAACATGCTCGCCGAGGAGGAAGAGCTCATCACGATGTACTACCAAGTCGCGATGACCTGCCAGGAGTCCGCGAGCCAAGCTCAGGCGCTGCTGGAAGATAAGCTTAGAAACTTGCGAGTGGCGTACAAAGAGATACAGTTTTCAACAGGTTCACTGGTCGCGTCGCTGCTGGCCTATCTATTCCTCACTCCGCCGATTACCTAGGTCGATCTCATGAACGATTCAAAAAAAACACCCCAAGAGCAGGCTCCAGAAAAGAAGCCCGCAGACCGGGCGCAACCGAATAAAAACTCTAGACGTGTCCCTGTTGCGGTAAGCCTCGAAAACTATCAGCCACCCGAGAAGAAATGATCGTAGCGCCATTCAGATCGGTTGCTGATGGCGAGGGCCGTGTGGCGGCTTCTGTACTTTTTTGCCTGCCAAGGTGGGGGTGCAGGCAAAAGGGCCTATGGGAGAGCTACGTAACTCTACCAGGCGCGCTCTGACTGGCCTGGTGGTAGTTGCGTGGGATGACCAAGCGCAGCGTCCGGTCGGTAGGATCAGTTCGCTTCATCCGCCCACTAGCTGTGCAGCTAATTTGCAATTACCCTGCCTCGGATGCCCTGGCCTGCCGTTAAAGTCGATAGGAGCACGGAATGACGATATCGAATTTGGAGAAGTTCCGGAAAGATCTGGACTCGCTCATTGATTAGGCGCCTGGGCTGAGCAATCCTTACGCGCCATGATCATCGGCAAGGAAAAACTGCTCAGAAGATCTGACCAAGGCAGCGAAAGGTGACGAGAAATCCGTCGAGGAATTCCGGAAGAAAATCAAGCCATTCGCGCCCGCTTATCAAGCTTGATACTCGGAAGCTGTCACGCTCGTTAGACAGATGATGCCAGACCGTATGGCAGACTTAGTTGGTATGTATGAAAGACCTAAGACTCGCAAAGAGTTGGTCGTCGTTACCTAACTAGAGCGTTAACAAGCGCGCCCAGGGCGTTTCCTTTTCTGGAGAGCTCTCCGAAATTATGAAGAGGACTACCTGGTGGCAAATTGATGTTGCCGACATTTTTTTTTCGTGCTAGTTGTCTTGAAATCGCAACGTATCAAGGACGACAGCATGGCGGTACAGCTTTTGATTTTCGATCTGGATGACACGCTCATCCGCACCGGTGACCTGGAGCAGAGATTCCGTGGTCAGCAGTTTCTGGGCAGGCAGTCGCAGCAGTATGTGGATGATCTCCGTGCCGCTTACCGTCAAGATCCTGGCCGATGTGTCTATTCTGCTTTCGCCATCATAATCCTGCGTGCCAGATACCCTGGCGTCCGGATTGGTGTTTTTACGAGATCGCCAAGGCATTACGCCGAAACCCTGCTGGATCTAGCCTATCCCGGGCTGGCTTGGGACTTCCTCCTGGCGTTCGAGGACACTCCTCAACCCAAGCCAAGCGGAGAGGGTATTCGTAGGGTTATGGCAAGGTTCAATATTCCCGATCCCAGTAATGTTTGGATGGTGGGGGATTCACCCGTGGATATACGAGCCGCCTACGATTCAGGTTGCCAAGTCATTCTTGACACCACCACTTGGCCAAGAACGCCAGCCCCACGTCGCAGAGATGATTGGAAGGCTTTGGAAAGAATGCCTGACGCAATCATTAGTAGCGCTGCCGATTTACAGACCACGCTAGATTCCCACATGTCTTACCTGCCCGTGGCAGAGAGGCTGCAGCAGACCGCGTGTGCCCCCATTCCGAACCGCCATCCTTTCGCGCGCATCGAGAAATTCGGCGCTTTCGATCACGAGCGACTGAAGCATGATATCCATTATCTAGGTCGGCATTTCTCCACGCAGGCGCAAAACCGTGCGGTTTGGCACCAAGTCACCAACGATATCCATGCCATGAAGAATGCCTTGGTCGTTCCTGATTATTGGGTAGTGGCCATAGGCGCTTTCCTCCAGAATTTGGTGCGGAGAAATCCGCATCTCACCTTCGGTAACTCCCTCGTAGTGACCGTTGTACCCGCAAAGCCGGGCAGAACCAGGCGCTTGGAGGCCATGCTAACCCAGCTATCGACTGCCCATGCTCAGAGAGCACTTGTGAATGCTGGGGTGTCGTTCACTCCTGACCTCATGCGATATCGCGAGGGAGTGCTCTCTCACCACGGCGAGGGCTTGAACAAGGAGCAGAGGATTGAGAACGTTAGGAATCATCTAGAGGTCATAGCAGGATCTGGCTACGAGAATAAGCATGTGATAGTTATTGATGACGTCGCCACCACAGGGGCTTCACTCATTTACGCTAGGAAATATTTAATGGCAGCCGGGGCCAGGCAGGTTACGTGCCTTTCACTGACAAAGGCCATTAATACCCAATGATCACGATTTCGCCTTCAACCCAAAAAATGCTCGCCTTATCCATGTTGTCCGGGGTGGGCCCTGCAACCCTTCGACGGGTTGTATCTCATGGCTTGGTGTCTGCTCCAATCATTGAGCTATCGCAGAGAATACCTGCGATAGCCAAGGCGGTTGCTGTCCCCAGTGCATGGGAACTAGCTCAAGAGCTTGCGCAGAAGCAGCGCGACGCGGCTGAGAAGGCAGGTGCGTACATCATCAGTGCTCTGGATGAAGGCTATCCAGCGTTGCTTTCCGCCACCAAGGACGATCCCTTTATCCTTTTCGTCAAAGGCGCTCTATTCAAAACCCCTGAAAAGTCCGTAGCGATCATTGGCACCCGACAGCCTACGAAACATGGCGAGATGATCACTCGCCGAATCACCGATTTCTTTTGCGGCCAGCATTGGAGCGTGGTGAGTGGGCTGGCTCTGGGATGCGACGGGATAGCTCATCGAGCTGCCATCGAGGCTGGTGGACACACCGTCGCAGTGCTGGCTCACGGATTGCAAACCGTTGCTCCGTCGCAGCACCGAAAGCTGGCTGAAGAGATACTGAACAGTGGAGGCGCTTTAGTTTCCGAGTACCGCTTTGGACAGGGAGCTTTGCCCGCCCAGTTCGTGAAGCGCGATCGCATACAAGCAGGGCTCTCTCAAGGCGTCGTGATGATCCAATCTGACCTAAAGGGAGGCAGCCTCCACGCCTCCAGAGCTGCGCTGGATTACGAGCGTTGGTTGGCTGTGCCGTACCCAACCACTGCAGACGAACTGGCTAATGAGCCGAAGATCCAGGCGAATCTGATGATTGCGAATTCGGACGCGGACATCGATCGCGCCAACTTGCTTAAGTGTCATATCAGTAGGCTTTCGAAAGTAATCGTGTTGCGGGCAAAGGAAGACTATCCCCGACTGGTCTACGCACCTGTAAGCGTGCTTGAGGATTTGGAAGAGGAAATGCCCCTTGATGACGATGAGGGAAGAGAGCAAGCATCCTCGATGCTTAAGGGCGATGGCCTTTCCAAAAGCAGTCTTGATAACCTGCATTCATGTGCTGCGCCGGCTGAAGGAATCCGTCACGATCAATCCGACTCTCAAAGCGAAGACGATGGAGGAAGGTCTGAGCCAGGTAGCTCCGATCAGATAGGTCAAACGCAAGAGGCTTCCGGCAGTACATGCAAGGCCGACACTACCTCTGACCCTAAAGCAGACCTGACCGTCCAGCAGAAGCTATTGTAGGGCTGGCTCAATATCGCGTCTTTTTACTCGTCGAAAAATGGTCTTCGAGTGGCGCCTCCATATATGCCATGGTTGACTGATCATATCAGTGCAGATTTGGGGCGCTGACGCACAGATCGTGCGGTTTCGCCGATACATTCATATCGTTATGTATTACGTAGAGGCGCTGCCGGCGATTACAGGAGACCATACTTTGAGAGTACTGTCCGGAAGGCGCGTCAGAATACAGCGCCAGTACCTACCGCAGACTCAGGTTCAACGAGCGGGACGTCTATCAGACTTTCTGCTTCGTGCGTTAGCGTAGGTCAGATTGGCTGCCTTGGTGATGTCGTTGGCAACCGAATCAAGACTAGGATAGATGAAGCTTTCGTTGATGCCTAATTTCGCCAAGCTGGTCAGGATTGCTTTGGTTGACGTGTAGGGAATGAAAATCTTTGAGATGAGATCCTGTAAATCGTTGTAGTAGTCAAGTGCTGCGATCTGTGCACCATGAAGGGTGAATGTGCCACTCTGGGCCCTAATTCGGGTTGTCATGTGGGGGGCGGTGATGCATATCGGTAGCGTAGTTATATCTTTTTCAAAAGGATTGATGTACCTGTCCCAAAATTCGGCATCTGACGCGATATCAATCGTCTTGGGCAGCAAAATCGTTTTCTCATTGATCTTCGTCGGTTCTATAGCAAAAACCGCGAAGCCTTCCTCACTGAAGTTGTCTTCTTCAAAACGCTGGCATTCAGCAGTGCCATCGCCGTCGCGCACTTTAGCGCCTTGGGCGGCAAAATACAGTGCCACTAGGGCGTTGGTAGACCAGTCGAGCAGCCTCGTCGGCAAGCCGTGATGCTGAGCAATGAACATCCACTCAAACTCATTCGTGGGTTGCTGCTCCAGGAATGGCCTGCCTAGTTGCTTGAAGTCCTGCAGCATTTTTTCGGAATTAGGGCCAGAGAAGACGCCTCCACTGCTTATTCTCACTGCGGTGTCATCAATTTCGCGGCCAAGGTGGTCGTGAGACTGGTGGATATTCCGAAGCGCTCCAGGTATTAGCTGGTAACTGGCATCTGATTGGCCGCGAAACCACAGTGAGTTGGGTTCTTCAGATTTCAAGCTATCAATGATGCCGACGAAATCTACGAGCGTTCTAGCTGTGTAGGTTTTCAAATTAGCCTCTAAATACTTCGATTCTTGAAAGCGCCATCTGAAGTTTCACGAGCAGCTTGATAGCGCGCTTGACTGCTATCAATACGAAACCAAAGATTCTTGGGGGCATGAGCCCGTCACCAACCCCCTCATGTGCAACTCTCTTTGCCGATCGGCTGAGCTTCCACACCAATCATTGAAAGCCATAAGCTCAATCTGGCCATGGTGGTATACCGTGCGCCTGTTCCTCGATAGAGTTCTCGGAGCTCTGTCCACCGAGAGCGAACTCTGGTTTGAGCCATCAAGGCGTTCGCTTTAGTAGAGAACTTCAAAGCTATCACGCAATCGGAAAGCTGCACTTCCTCTGGGAGTTTAACTACAGTTATCATCTGGGCCTCCGGAAGGCCCACTCTGGGAATAAGAATGACCCAGCCCTTTATCCGACCTTTTCCCAACTTAGAAGTCTTGGTGAGATGTTGCACGCTCCCACCGGTTGCCACTTGGCGCAAGTCAGTTGAGTGAATAAATGGCACTCCAGCAGGATCGAAATTTCGTAAATGAACTGGGAGGCTGCCTCGGACAAGAGAAGCATGAATAACTCCATTGTTACGAACGATACTTACCTGCTGAAGGCACTGTGGGCCGGGGCTGATCTGCACGACCGATGCTTGCACTCGGGCGCCTCGAAATGTGCAGCGTTGTAAATCTGCGATTTTTTCGATCCGATAGCTCTCTTCGAGCGTCTGCCGGGCGAGCTGATCTGTCTCAGAGTATAGGAGTGATTCAGGTGCAACTACGACGGCTCCGAGCTTAGGCCTGAAAATCTCAAAGCTGCGTAGGACATGCGCCATGGCGATGCTCCCAGTCATCTCCTTGCCAGCGAATTGGATGTCGACGAATTTCCTTTTTCCGTGGCTAAACGGGGGGTTAAGAACAAGGAGATCAATCGCCTGCCGCTCACGGGCTACATCGATACTCTCATGACACAGCAAGTCCGCGACCGACAACTGCCAATCCGGTCTTCTCAAGCGTAATTGCGAAATTGCTTCTACATCCCGGTCTATTCCTATAGACCGCACGGAGCCGAAGACGGTATTGGCTGCATCAAGCAGCCTGCCCGATCCGCATGTGGAGTCCGCGCAGACCATTGGTGTCGAGAGGAAGCTCCCCCGCTCCAAAGCTTGGATCGCGACGTTCTCCGGGGTGTAGTACCTATCCATATCAATAGGCATGAAAGTCCTCAAAATCGTACACATGGACGATACCAATGCCGGAGGTTCGTCCGCTTTTCTTCACCGGGTAGTCGAACATTATCTCTGTAGTATCGGCATGTTTGATAGCAAACAGGATGGAGCCTATGGCATGCGGCTTGGTGCCGACCAAGGCTAAGTAAATGTAGTGATCTGGGTAGTCCCGATGGATTTCGGTCAGTGCTTTGAATGCCTCGAAGGGACAGCTGGCCCGTGCATATCTTACCTCAGAGTGGGCTCTGTATTCGTCTAAAAACATCCTGTTGCATCCGACGGTAAATGCAGGATATTCGAGTTGGAAACCTGGCACTCCGACGACTGGAATGACTTTGGGCCTAGGTTCTAGCTGTGCGGCTAAATGCTCCGGGCGATTACCCTCGAAGCCCAGCATCGCGATGAACAGGCAGCGGTCTTCGTCATCCGGGCCTGACAACTGTACGAAGCCGGGCAGAGGCGCCAGACCTTCAAAGGTGACGCTTAGGTCAAAAAAAGCCGAAGAAGCGGGGCTGGGATGAGGTGTATACGATTCAGGCTCGGCGTAGAGGACTCTAGTCCTGACTCCATGGATATATGCGCTCTTTAACAATGGAGCCCATATATTATGCGTTAGGCCAGTAACATCGATCAGGATTTCTTTTGAGAAAAGTATTTTTTCTAAAGCCTCTTCATCCCTCAAAGAGACAGAAGTTTGTGTGCCGTTGTGGTTGACCAAAATGCATTCTTTGTCAACGCCCTTGATTGAGATGATGCGCTCGGGATTAGACAGTTGAAGCTCTTCCCACAGTTTGAGCCTGTCTCTATTTTCTCCAGAGTCTGCCGCCGAAATTATCAATTCATTCGGGCGAATGTCAGCTAAAGTTATATCTCTAAATCTTTTCGTGTGAAGCGGGGGCATGGGCATGCTGATCATTTTGGCTGACCTTCTTCATAGAAGGCAGAGAAAAGAGCAAGCTGCTCGGGAAGTTCTTCTTCCGTAGTTTGTGGCCTCTCGTCCAGTAGAGAAGAAATGGCACGGGCAGGGCGATCCTCCAATACGCTCAGTAGTGTAGATGCCTCTATTGTCATCCGCCGCTTCTTGCGATGTGATATTTCGAAGAATGCACTGAAAATTCGATGTAATCGATACTCGTCGTCTCGTAGTTCTACGCTACTAGTAGACTTGGTTCGAGGGTCGGACTCAAATGCTAAATGCCCTACGCCTTCTTGAAGCAAGCTGTCGATTTTTGAGGAATCGGCTTGGCTTCCGGACAGAACAAATGAAGTCACTTCTGGTGTTTTACCGCTAGGGGAACGAGCTAATTCAAAGAACACCTTACCTATAGCCAGCACGATTCTTTTGAGTTGGACGCCATGGTCTGCCAGGCCTTCAAGTTGGTTGAGCCTTCTCTTGCCAACCTCGCGGGCTGCCAGCGTTTGCGATTTAGCAGATATTTTAAGGCTGGCACCTTTGGTCGGCTGATCATCTAATTGGTATCCGATAGCAGTATCGATCAGCTCCAAAAAATACCTGATGTTACCCGCCGCCAAGGACAGCATTGTCCTTTCGCCGCAGTAGTATTTTCGAATTCTCGCTCCTTTCCGACCCTTTGATAGCCAAAAAAGACTCGCATAACCATGATTGCCTAACCGGGTTTTCCACTCGGTTTCATTGTCAAACCATTCTGTTGCTAAATCTTGTATCGATCCGCCTTCACTTTCTTGCCAATATTTAAGGAAATAAAGCTCGCCAGGAGATTTCTGCTTCAAAAAATCTAAGTGTTTATGACCGGCGAGCTCTGCCAGCGCGTTTGACGCTATACGGTCGGCTCCTAATACGATGGCTTCTTCAGAAATTGATAGCTCCTCAAGGAATTCCCGTAGGTTAGCAGATACGTTCACCCCAACGCTCTGAGCGTACCTCAGCCTAAGCTCAGCTACAGCCTTAGCAAAAAAATCGAATCCTTCGTCAGCTATCTCAATTTCGAGGCAATCGTCAGGTACGCGTAGAACGTCCTGGCCATCAAGAGTCTGTCGATTTCGCAGCCCGTTCTTCCTAACTCCAACTTTATATGACAGGGGAGGTTCTGCGTGCTTGATGTACGTGTTTAATATCGCCTGCTGGTAGTCCAGCAAATTTTCGTATTCGTCGATACAGCAGAATACGACTCTCTCACCCAACAACCCTTCTGTTCTCAGAGTCTCCGCGAACGTACGGAGAGGAGATTCAGCTATGGATAATATAATCCCCATATCCTTGGCCGGATTGTTAACTTGGAGCTGAAGCGTGGAAATGGCCTTTTTGATCGAGCTCTTTAGCTCATCTAGGGTCTCGCAATCGGCGAGGCCTAGTTCGTTCGAAATGATGCTTAGGCTCTCCGCAGAGATTTTCGAGAGTAACCTAAGCTCTAGCCAGGACGCTAGATTTGCTAGCTCGCTGCATGCTACCAAATTAAAGTAATGAGCAAAGAATTTTGACCACATTTCTTCACTCAGGCCGCTACCTATGAACGCGCGAACCCTGTTCTTGTTCATCCGAACTAGGACGCCTAAATATTCTTGGTCTGCGAACGTCTGCCCGTCATCTTCAATTCGCTCCAGCATTGAATCGTAACGGAGCGATTGAAGTGCAGTAGTCTTGCCGGTGCCACGACCACCTACCAGAAAGCATGGGCGCATGACTTCCAGCTTGCCTAAATATGTTGGCGTGACAAATAGCTGTTTGAAGTTGGCCGATGGCCATTCGGCTCGATTGTCCCCGAACAGCTGCTGCAAAACCGAATTTGGATTAAGATCGTTCAATTAGTGGCTCCCAGCTGTCTTGTCCTGGTGCCCAAAATATTGGCAGTGTGGCGTCAGGTATGGAGTGCTCGAAGCCAAACATAAGGCCTCTATTCTTGTAGCCAAACATGAGGTAATTTTGGCAGTTGGCTATGTATTGCTCGGCTGGATTTAGTTTTGAAGAGTATTTTGCCAAAAACTTCAGGATAGGAGATCGCATATTAGGGTTGGATTCGAGGACACCCTCTAGCGTTGATCGCTTGTCAAGCACGTGAGTCGCGCAAACCGCGACGGTAGGTGCATTGTCATGAATGTTTTTTAATCCAAAGTCAGTAGTGACCAGGGTGACGTATATGGCGGTGAACTGCGAAATGGAATTAGCTTTCGCAAATGACCGTCCAGAGCTATCCTCGGTTTTCCATGTCGTCAAGAACTGATCGCCGGAACCAACGAAGTCGTCAAGGAAAACAACGGTTTTTCCGTCATAGGCGTGCTGGATGGCTATGTCTGTATCTTGGATAAAAGTGTCGTTCAGCCTTAAAAGCTGCCGAGCTTTACGACATACAAGATAGCCAGAGTCAGTGGGGTTAGGATGTTCACCCTTTACTGGGGTGATAATGGCGGTATCGAGGCTAGCCACTAGATCCATGCTACTGGGAGAGGCAGGCCCTTTTGGCATGCCGTCTCCGATTGATTGGTAGGACGCCACCAACAATGCATCGGTCAGCGTTCTGTTGTAGAAAGTAAACTTGTCTAAGAGGAACGCCGCGATGTAAATGTCGGGCTCTTCAAAATTCTCAAGCCATGCTCTTGGGCGTAGGACTGGTTCTGACGGCCAAAGGGTAGCGCGCTTGAGGATGTCGCATTTCGCGAGAATCTCTTGAATTTGGGTGTCGGCACGCAACGTTGATCTCCCTTTCTCCTCGCTGCAGTTCGAGGTGCTCTGATTTTTGTGCCGGTGCCCGTATCGTGCCCCTGAAGCGGGCCTACTCTCCAGATGCCTGCGTGCATAGACGATCCCTGAAAGTGCGCCATAACCGGACATCTCGGATGTGCGTCGAGGCTAACAAAATGCCACTGAAGCGTCCATGAGCCTTATTGAGGGGCGTGCTCTGGCGCTCTCTCCAGTGCCGGGCAGATCGTCCGCGACAAGCGTTAAGTTATTTGCGGCTCGCATCGCCAACGAACCGTATCGAGCGCCTAGCCAGTACACCCGGTACCAGACGTTTTTTCGCGCGCCCGTCATTGGGCTTTCAGGAGGAGCAACATTTATCTCGGATATTCGGTAAGGGGCTTATCAAATGTCGTGGTGAAAGGAAACAGAAAACGGGATTGTGGATCATGTGCAGCTCATCCGCTCGACATTCGATCTTACATCGTGTCGCCGCAAAATGGACGTCTCTATGCAGGCAGCGCTGGCTTGGGAGCATGCACCGACAGAGCTTTAGGATCAGTGGCTACCCTTTTCCAATATTGCGAGACTGCTGTAGGTGACAGCGGACACCCCTGCATGTACGGCTCATGCGCATCGGGCACAGCTCACTGTTCGTCTCGAAGTTCTATCTAGCACTCGGCGACGTCGCCGGACGCGATGCGGATAGGCTATTTCAATACTACAGAAATCAGCGTGGACATCGTCGTAGCTATGGACGTCCATACCTCCGATGGTTAGGGCCGCTACGTACGGACTCCAGACCGTGTCCATACCCCTTATCGTTGACCTTTAGACGTTAAGCGTGATACGGCGAGCCGGAAAGTCAAAGCCGGAATTGAGGATCGCACTGCGCACCCGGTCCTTGCTTTCCTTGACGGCGGTTTCGGGTAAACCGACCAGCGTCAACGCGGGCAAGCCATTGGCCAGATGCGCTTCGACGGTAACGACAGGCGCCTCGACGCCGACTTGGGCACGGCTGTGAACAATCGCCAGAGACATGACTCGTTCCTTGAGTGGGCAAAAAGCGCATCCTGCGCGAATTGACGATCAAGGGGAGGGACTCAATGGATACGGGATGTGAATGCGCGTAGCGACTCACTTACTCCGCAGGCGGCAGCAAACGGGCTTCCATCTCGGCCACTTTGGCTTCCAGCGTTTCAAGGCGGGCACGGGTGCGCGCCAGTACCACCATCTGGCTGTCGAACTCTTCGCGACTGACCAGATCCAGCTTGCTGAAGCCGCTTTGCAACAGGGCTTTGAACTGGCTTTCGATTTCGTTACGCGGCAAAGCCGTGTCGCCACTGAACAAACGTGAAGCCTGGCCACTCAGGGCATCGAGAAAATCTTTGGGCGCGAGCATGGGATTGGTCCTTAAAACTGATGGCGGCGAGTGTATCACGGGGTTTCACCCCTTACGGCGACGGGGGCATTGCACATTTGTTGAGCATGCCATCCACCTCCTGCGCACTGTTTTCGTGCACAAATTCCGCGCTTAATCCGGCCCTCTTTCCTGTACGCGCGATAACCCTCTGTAATTGCTGGATTTTCCAGACATGGCAAGGTTTCTGCTTAGACGGTGATGACTCATGCACTGATGCAGTCGCTGTGACGAAGGCAGTGCGGCAGGTGGTTCAAGGATGTTTTCGTCACCCGCGGTTAACTCAAGTTGAACGGCCTGATGAGGGCTGACGACGCGTTACAAAGCCAGACACTGCGCTTAGACTTGGGCCGGGTTTGTTTTCCTGGGGCAAGTCCACCAATTCGGGAGAAGTTTCATGAAGCTAGTCACCGCCATTATCAAGCCGTTCAAGTTAGACGACGTGCGCGAGTCGCTGTCCGAGATCGGCGTGCAGGGCATTACCGTTACTGAGGTCAAAGGCTTCGGCCGGCAGAAAGGCCATACCGAGCTGTACCGCGGCGCGGAATACGTGGTCGATTTTCTGCCAAAGGTGAAGATTGATGTCGCCATCGACGACAAAGATCTTGATCGGGTTATCGAGGCGATAACCAAGGCTGCCAACACCGGCAAGATCGGTGACGGCAAGATATTTGTGGTCAATCTGGAACAGGCGATTCGCATCCGTACCGGCGAAACCGATACCGACGCCATCTAAGCCGCCAAACCCCAACGCCCCAGGAGAAAACACTATGACTCTGCGTAAATTCGCAGGGCTCGGAGCCCTGTTGTCTGTCGTAATGCCCGGCCTGGCCGTGGCGGCAGACGAAGTGGCAGCTCCAGTCCTCAATTCCGGCGATACCGCCTGGATGCTGACCGCAACGGCTTTGGTGCTGTTTATGACCATTCCCGGCCTGGCGCTGTTCTACGGCGGCATGGTGCGCTCCAAAAACCTTCTTTCTGTGATGATGCAGTGCTTCGCCATTACGGGTCTGATCAGCATTCTGTGGGTCATTTATGGCTACAGCATCACGTTCGACACCACGGGCATGGAGCAGGGCGTCACCAATTTCAACTCGTTCATCGGCGGCTTTGGCAAAGCGTTCCTCGCAGGTGTCACGCCAGACAGCCTGACGTCGTCTACGGCGCTGTTCCCGGAAGCTGTTTTCATCACCTTCCAGATGACCTTCGCCATCATCACTCCGGCGCTGATCGTCGGCGCTTTCGCTGAACGCATGAAGTTCTCGGCCATGCTGATCTTCATGGGCGTGTGGTTCACCCTGGTGTATGCGCCCATCGCGCACATGGTGTGGAGCGGCAACGGCGGTCTGATGTGGGACTGGGGCGTGCTCGATTTCGCCGGCGGCACTGTGGTGCATATCAACGCCGGTATCGCGGGCCTGGTGGCGTGCATTGTGCTCGGCAAGCGTAAAGGCTACCCGACCACCCCCATGGCACCGCATAACCTGGGTTACACCCTGGTCGGCGCAGCCATGCTGTGGATCGGCTGGTTCGGCTTTAACGCAGGCTCTGCGGCAGCCGCTAACGGCACAGCGGGCATGGCGATGCTGGTGACACAGATTGCAACCGCTGCCGCTGCACTGGGCTGGATGTTTGCCGAATGGATTACCCATGGCAAGCCGAGTGCGCTGGGCATTGCGTCGGGCGTGGTCGCCGGGCTGGTGGCCATTACCCCCGCAGCAGGCACCGTAGGCCCAATGGGCTCGATCGTGATTGGTCTGGCGTCGGGCGTGATCTGCTTCTTCTGCGCCACCAGCCTCAAGCGCAAGCTGGGCTATGACGATTCGCTGGACGCCTTTGGCGTGCACGGCGTGGGCGGTATTGTCGGCGCCATCCTTACCGGCGTGTTTGCAGCCCCGGCTCTGGGCGGTTTTGGCACCGTGACTGACGTCGCTGCACAAGTCTGGATTCAATGCAAAGGCGTGGCATTTACCGTCATCTACACCGCAATAGTGACCTTCATCATTCTCAAAGTACTGGATGCCGTGATGGGCCTGCGTGTGACGGAGGAAGAGGAAGCAGTCGGCCTCGACCTGGCGCAACACAACGAGCGAGGCTATAACTTGTAGACCGCCTCACGAAAAAAATACCCGGCCTGCCGGGTATTTTTTTGTCCGTAATGTGGCGCTATTCGCATCAAGAGAATGATTTTTCCTACACCTTTATGCAGTTATCAGATCTACGATGAAATGTAAGACGAACACTTACATCACAACTCGACTATTAGCTGCTTTGCTTTTTTCTTCAGCACGCTAGAATGCGCGCCGAAGGGCGGAGTTAAGCGCCCGGGAGTCACGAAGGCACGGATCATCTCCTCATGCTTTCAAGGTCAGCGTACCGAGCCCCGTGCTAGGCACCTGGCAAGCGTTTATTTAATGAGCGAATGCCCTTAACAGGCACTCGTAAAGTCCTACCGCCTTCAAGGGCGAAGAGGCGTAAGCCGCGGGTAATCCGGGGCTACTTTTTCACCAGCGGCGGTCCACTGTGGGCGTAGCTGGTCTATAACTAATCTGCTTTACGTAAGTCATGGGGTAGAACATGAGCGACGATGATCTGGAAAATGATGACCTCGAAGTAGGTGACGAAGACGAAACCGAAGAAGGTCTTGAAGCGGCCGCCGATGACGTGGCTGACGACGACGGTGGCGACGATGTGCCGGTCCCTGTGGCCAAAGGCAAATCCAAGGCAGCGGTGTCGGTAGATGACCTGCCCAGCGTAGAAGCCAAAAACAAGGAGCGTGACGCTCTGGCTCGCGCCATGGAAGAGTTTCTTTCCCGTGGCGGCAAGGTGCAGGAAGTCGAGGCCAATGTGGTGGCAGATCCACCCAAGAAGCCTGACAACAAGTACGGCAGCCGTCCTATCTAAGGTCTGTTGTTTGCTTGAAAAGAAAGCCCGCCGTCGCTGCGGGCTTTTTTGTGCGAGCGCTATTGTGATTTCAGCGCAAAGTTGCTGCCCAGGCACAAGCCTGCGTAGGGGTACGAGTAGCTTCAGCCAAGGTGTTTGAGCACATTGGGCAATTCGCTCAGGCACCCGATTTCGGCATCCGGACGCTTATCGCCCTCCCAGATTTTGCCACCTGGGTTAAACCACACGGCGCGCAAGCCTGCCTGCTGGGCGCCGGCAATGTCGTCGCCCGGATGATCGCCAACATGCACCGCAGCATTGGCCTTCACGCCGCCCCGCGACAAAGCCTCGTGGAACAAACGTGCGTCCGGCTTGGCGATGCCAATGTCTTCGGCACACAGCACGAATTTGAAGTGATGCCCCAAACCGATGCGTCGTACGTCGGCATTGCCATTGGTCACGACCCCCAGCGCGTAATTGTCCGCCAGTTCAGTCAACGTGGGCTCGACTTGCGCAAAAACCTCCAGCGCGTGACGCGCCTCTAGAAATACCTCAAACGCCGCGTCTGCCAAGGCTTGCGCGTTAGCGTATTGCGCATCCCGCAATGCGTGGAATAGCACGTGCCGACGCAGCGCACTGATTCGGTGCTTCAGGTGCGGGTTTTCACTTAAAACCCGCTCACGAATCGCTTGAAATGTTGCTAACTCAATCACGCCCACATCCGGTGCGTTTTCAGCCAGCCACTGCCGCAAGGTGTCTTCGGCCCGGGCGATCACCGGGCCGGTAGTCCACAGCGTGTCATCAAGATCGAAAGTAATCAGTTCAATCGTCATTCACTGCCCTTACTGCGTTTGGCCCGTGGGTGGGCGCTGTCGTAGACCGATGCCAGATGCTGGAAGTCCAGATGGGTATAGATTTGCGTGGTTTTGATATCTGAATGCCCGAGTAACTCTTGCACCGCGCGCAAATCCTGGGAGGACTCTAGCAAATGGCTGGCAAACGAATGGCGCAGCATGTGCGGGTGCAGGTTTTGCCCCAACTCACGCTCGCCCGCTGCCTTCACGCGCAGTTGAATAGCTCGCGGTCCAAGGCGGCGCCCACGCTGGCTGACAAACACAGCGTCGTCTTCAGGGTTGGCCAGCGCCCGTAAAGGCAGCCAGACCAGCAGGGCGTCACGGGCCTTTTGCCCGACCGGCAGCACGCGCGTCTTGCTGCCTTTACCCAGCACTTGCACCAGCCCGGCAGCCAGGTCCAGTTGATCCAGATTCAAACCCGTCAGTTCCGACAGACGCAGCCCGGAGGAGTAAAACAATTCAAGAATCGCCTGATCGCGCTGCGCCAGAAAATCTTCTTCCACCGCACCTTCCAGCAGTTGCAAGGCGCGGTCGGTGTCGAGGGTTTTGGGCAGGCGGCGTTCGCCTTTGGGGGGTGCCAGACCGTTGGCGGGGTCGTGATCGCACAGGCCTTCACGGTTGAGGTAGTGGTACAACCCGCGCACGGCAGACAACAGCCGCGCAATGCTGCGCGAAGACTGACCCTGGTGATGCAGGCGCGCCACCAACTGACGCAGGTGCTGAATATCCAGGGCCGACCAGCTGGAGATTGATGCTTGGCCGCAAAACGCCAGCACTTTGCCAAGGTCACGGCGATAAGCTTCCAGCGTGTGCGGCGACACTTGGCGCTCACTGCGCAGGTGTATGCAGTAAGCGTCCAGATGCCGTTCCATGCCTAGCGCACCGAGCGCAGGGCGTTGGTGAAGCGCGGCAAGACACGTCCCAGCACTTCAGCGATGTAACTGAGGAACAAGGTGCCCACCGAGCTTTTGTAGTGCTGCGGGTCGCGGCTGGCGACGGCCAGAACCCCGTGCAAGCCGAGGTGGTTAAGGGCGACCACGGCGGTCGAGCCGATTTGCTTGCGCTGTTCTTCACCGAACAGAAAGTCCAGCTCATGCTCACGCAGGCTGCCGCTGACGGCCTTGCCTTCTGCCAGCAGACCACCGAGGGCGCGTTGGGCGTCCGCGCTGTTGACCCAGCGCCCTACCGGCATCGGGTTATCACCAAACAACACCAGGCTAACGAAGGGCACCTGAAAGTCCTGTCGCAGGCTGTCTTCAACGGCGATCACCAGCTCTTCAAGACTGGTGGCGTCCATCAGGGCCAGGTTCAAACGGCGGGTTTTCTCAAACAGGCGATCGTTGTCACGGGCCACATCCATCAGTTGTGACAGACGATGGCGCATCTCGATATTGCGCCCACGCAACAGCTCAAGCTGACGCTCCACCAACGAGACTGTATCGCCGCGCTGGTGAGGAATGCGCTGGGTCAACAGCAGCTCCTCGCGCTGGCTGAAGAAGTCCGGGTGCGCTTGGAGGTAGGCCGCCACGGCCGCAGCCTCGGGGCTTTGATCGTGAACATCGAGGTCTGCAGACTGTGGCTGGTCGGTCATCGTGTGCGCTCGCTCATAAACGGACTTGTCCTTCGTAAACACGCATCGCCGGGCCGGTCATAATCACTGAATGACCCGGACCTTCCCATTCGATGGTCAAACGACCGCCGGGCAGGTCCAGCGTCACCGGGGAGTGCATCCAGCCCTGACTGATGGCCGCCACCGCCGCCGCACACGCGCCGGTGCCGCAGGCCTGGGTTTCTCCGGCGCCGCGTTCCCACACTCGCAGTTGCGCGCGGTGACGGTCGATCACGTGCAAAAAGCCCACGTTGACCCGGGCCGGGAAGCGCGGGTGATGTTCAATTTTCGGGCCCAACTCATGAACCGGCGCCGCGTTGATGTCGTCGACACGCAACACTGCATGCGGATTGCCCATCGATATGGCGGCCAACTGGACAGTCTGGCCATCGACGTCGACTTCATAGCTCAGCGCCTGTTCATCCGCCACAAACGGAATTTCGGCCGGCACCAGACGCGGCGGGCCCATGTCAACGCTGATCTGACCGTCGCTGCGCACGTTCAGCTCAATGATGCCGCTTTTGGTTTCGACTTTGATCTGGCGCTTGGTGGTCAAGCGCTTGTCGAGCACAAAGCGGGCAAAACAGCGGGCTCCGTTGCCGCACTGTTCAACCTCGGACCCGTCGGCGTTGAAGATCCGGTAACGGAAATCCACCTCGGGATTGCTCGGTGCTTCAACGATCAATAATTGATCGAAGCCAACGCCCGTGTGCCGGTCGCCCCATTGCTTGGCGTGCTTGGGCAGGATGTGCGCGTGCTGGCTGACCAGGTCGAGAACCATGAAGTCATTGCCCAGGCCGTGCATTTTTGTAAAACGCAGCAACATGGGCTCACTCCGGCAGCAGGCTTTCGCCAGCAAACAGCTCGGCAACCGTCTCACGACGACGCACTTCGAACGCCTGATCGCCGTCCACCAGAATTTCGGCCGCACGGCCGCGGGTGTTGTAGTTCGAGCTCATGACAAAGCCATAGGCACCGGCCGAATGCACCGCCAACAGATCACCCTCAGCCAGCGCCAACTGGCGATCTTTGGCCAGGAAGTCACCGGTTTCACAGATCGGGCCCACGATGTCATAGGCGCGGGTTTCAGTGTCACGCGGGCGCACCGCAGTCACGTCCATCCAGGCCTGATACAGGGCAGGTCGGATCAAGTCGTTCATCGCCGCATCAACGATGGCGAAGTCTTTGTGCTCGGTGTGCTTGAGGTACTCGACCTGTGTCAGCAGCACCCCCGCGTTGGCCACAATGAAACGGCCCGGCTCGAACACCAGTGCCAGGTCACGGCCTTCGATACGCTCGCGCACCGCCTTGATGTAATCCGCCGCCAAGGGTGGCTCTTCATCGCGGTAACGCACGCCAAGGCCACCGCCGAGATCAATGTGGCGCAAATAAATGCCGCAGTCGCCCAAACGGTCAACCAGCCCCAGCAAACGGTCGAGCGCGTCGATAAACGGCTCAAGGGTGGTCAGTTGCGAACCGATGTGGCAATCAACGCCGACCACTTCGAGGTTCGGCAACTGCGCGGCGCGGATGTACACATCCTCTGCGTCCGCAATGGCGATACCGAACTTGTTCTCTTTAAGGCCCGTGGAAATGTACGGGTGAGTGCCTGCATCCACATCCGGGTTAACGCGCAGCGAGATCGGCGCACGCACGCCCATCTCGGCAGCCACGACTTGCAAGCGCTCCAGTTCGTCGGTGGACTCGACGTTGAAGCAATGCACACCCACTTCCAGTGCGCGGCGCATGTCATCGCGGGTCTTGCCGACACCGGAAAACACGATTTTGTCAGCCGAACCGCCTGCGGCCAGTACACGCTCCAACTCACCACGGGACACGATGTCAAAACCGGCGCCTATACGCGCCAGGACATTGAGTACACCCAGGTTGGAGTTGGCTTTAACCGCAAAACACACCAGATGCGGCATGCCGCTCAATGCGTCGGCAAACGCGTTGTATTGCGCTTCGATGTGGGCCCGGGAATACACATAGGTCGGCGTACCAAAACGCTCGGCAATGGCCGTCAGCGCAACACCTTCAGCGAATAACTCGCCGGCCCGGTAGTTAAAAGCGTCCATGGTGTTCCCTTATCAGTGCTTGTGCGATTGCGACGACTTCGCTTGGTCTTCAGGGGATTTGCTGTCATCGGGCAGATACAGCGGACCTTTTTGACCACAGGCAGAAACAAGGCAAGCGACCGCGACGAGCGCAGCAATGGAAGAGATCAGGCGCTTCATGGCGAAATCCTTTGAAAAGCATTAATTGCGCCCGAGTATACCGAGCACCTACCGGCTTGCCTATGCAGCAGAGCGGTCGCGCAAAAGCGCCTGTCTGAATAATCAGTAGTACGCAGGCGACGGGGCGGTTGGGGTTTGCAATCGGTCTGGAGCGCCCGTATCTTGCGAGCTCCGAGCATGACTAGACATTACGAGGTTCCACCATGAGTTTGACTGAAGCCCGTTTCCACGATCTGGTCGATGCAACCCAGCAAAACCTGGAAGACGTTTTTGACGAGAGCGGTCTGGACATGGACCTGGAGAATTCGGCCGGTGTACTGACAGCCAAGTTTGAAGGGGGCCAGCAGCTTATCTTCAGCCGCCAGGAGCCTTTGCGACAGCTTTGGCTCGCTGCACGGGAGGGCGGTTTCCACTTCGATTACGATGAGCAAGAGTCACGCTGGAAGTGCGACAGCTCTGACGAGTTACTGAGTGAAATGGTCCAGCGCCTGACGCAGGTATACACCGGCGCTGAGCTGGATTTTGACGAGATTTAACTGTGACTGCCCCTGCTAAACCTGCAAAACCGCTGTACAGCAACGTCAGCCCGGCCGTGCCATCGCCCTGCATCAGCACGTGCCGGCTGGATGAACACAAAGTGTGTCTGGGCTGCTTTCGGCATGTCGAAGACATCCGCGAGTGGCGTTCAGCAGACGACCAGCGGCGCCGGGTGATTTGCGAACAGGCACGTCTGCGGCGCGCCCTGTAATCACGGCCACAGGCTGCAACGGCATCGGCCGTTGGCTTGTGTATTTATTTTGCTGTGGTAGTGTCCGGGTTCGCCTCGCACTAACGAGGTTGGTCAAAACCCCGCCATTTTCTGGCGGGGTTTTGCTTTTTCGTGCAGAAAAAAGGAGTCTGCCAGGTCATGACCACTTCACCCCAACCCTCCATCATCCTCACCCGCCTGGACGTCCAGCGTCTGGAAGCATTGATTGATAACCTCGACGATTCGTTGCCAGGCGTCGTCGCGCTGCAAGAAGAACTTGATCGTGCCGAATCCGTTGTAGGCCATACCGAAGTGCCTGCAGGCGTTGTCACCATGAATTCGCGTGTGCACTGCCGCGAGCAGGGCAGCGGCAAGGATTACCACCTGACACTGGTTTACCCCAAAGACGCGAATGCAGACGAAGGTAAAATTTCGATCCTTGCACCCGTCGGCAGTGCCTTGCTGGGCCTGCAAGTCGGCCAGCACATCAACTGGCCAGCACCCGGCGGCAAAACCCTCAAGCTGGAGCTGCTGGAAGTTGAATACCAGCCTGAAGCCGCTGGCAATTACGACCTTTAAGCCTCAGACCTGCGCCAGCGCCTCGTTGAGCGCCTGCTCCAGATTCGCCTTGTAGCGCAGGCATAGATGGCTCGGGCTGTGGCTTTCGCCCAACAGCCCCGATAAATCCAGATCAGTGATGTAACAGCGGTAGCGCTCGGTTTCACGGCGCTGCCCGACAATTTCCCGTGCCACCGCTGCGTACAACTGATCGCCATGGTCCATCTGGCTGAACTCGCGCTGGTTGCAGAATAGCGTCACCCACTGCCCACCATGCGCGCCTTTGCCGATCACCGCTTGCACCTCGTAGTAAGGCGTCATCGCTGCGCTGACGGGAATGCGCCGCGCTTCGACGCTGCGCGCGCGCCCTTTGCCCGACGGCAATAGCTGGTAATACAACACGTCCAGTGGCGGGGCAGGGCTCTCGTCTTCCAACGGCTGGCACGCCTCACGCCGAAACAACGACGCCTGTAAAAAACGCTGCAAGGGCACCAGCAGACTCATTTCGTCATGAAACGCAACGGTCTGCTGCCACAGCACATTGCACTCGTCGAGCACACTGAGCTCGGCCTCACCGTCATTCAGTCGGTAGAAGACTTGAATCGCCCCCGGCTTGCCCTTGGGCAGTATCAACCCGAGGTCGTCCTCACCCAAGGCCATCGGGTCCAGGTGCACCGGCCGATACGTCGCCAGACGCTGGCTCAAATAGCCGGCCAATGCGTTGCGGTCGGCCAGCGCCACGTGGCGTACGTGTTCTTTGGCCAGTTCCAGCACATGTAAACGTTGCTCCACTTGCACCACATACCGCAGCGCTTGCCCGCTGGCACGTAGGGCCTGTGCCGTATTGAAAATCCCTTCCACCCGATTTGCGATGAACTGCGCCCTGTTGTGACACAAGCAGCGCACGCGCAACTGCGGGGCTGCACGCCCGGCCGGTTGTGCATTGAGGTAATCCGCCAGGCATTCAAACAGCGCGTGTTCGCCGTCGAAGCGGCTGACGATGACTTCGTTCCAACTGTTGAGCGTGACTTGGTCCAGGGTCAGCACAAGGTTTTCGCGCACCCCGGCATAACTCAGTGAATCCGTGCGCTCAGTGGTCATCAGGATATTCATTTCACGGTGATGCTTGAGCGGGTCAATCCCGACGTTGACCACAATCAGCACCTGCGACGGCACACTGGGTCGCAACAGTTGCGTTTCGTCCACCGCCCCCAGCGGCAAAGGGATCAGTTGTTGCAAACACCCCAGCAGGTTGAACAGTTCGTACTCGCTGACATCCGTACTGCCAGGGTTGAGGGCCAGACGGGTACCGCTGTCGATGACCCCGTTGCGATGGCACCACGCCAGCAACTCCAGCAGCGCAGGGCTGCGCTTGATGACCGGCGTATGCTCCCACTCGTGAACCGCGAGGTTGCCGCGATAGATCCCCCAATGAAACTCGCCGGGCTCTTTCTTGTTCGGGGAATGCACCAGTGTCAGCAGCTCTTGTGCCAGATTGGGCGCAATGCCAGGGTTGATGTGGTCGACTTTGCCGGCCTTGCGCTCAAACGCGGCGTACAGCCGTCGTCCCAGCACATTCAAGTCGCGTTTGTTGGTCAGCCCGGCGGCTTGCTCATCGCGGGCAAACTGGCTCAAAAAGCGGTAGCTGTAATTGAGCTCATGCACCAACGCCCGGCGTTCATGGACCGCCTGTTCGGCCTTCCATGCCGGGCGACTGTCGAGCCAGGCCAACTGCCGCTCATCCCAACCCCATTCCCGCGCCAGACGCTCCAGCAACTGGCGCTGCCATTGCGTGCCACGTTGCGCGAGGTTGCCAGTCAACTTGCGGTTAACTTTCAGGTACAAACTGCGGCGCACCAACTCCAGCCGCTCAACATCACCCCGCGCCTTGAGGTACTGCTCAATGCGCCGGTACACCACCACATACGGGTCGAGTTCATCAAGGTCCAACTGATGGGCATAGACCGCCTGCTTGAAGCGCAGGCTCAGGCACTGCACCTTTGGGTGCTCACTGGCATACACCTCGATCAACAGCAGTTTGAGCACCGACTTGTAGGGCGACTCAATCCCTTTGAATAACTGCCATAACCCGGCTCCCACGAACTCGCCGGGCGGGATATGTGCCAGATGCCCCAGGTCGATGGTTTCGTCAGCCCGAATGAAGCGCTTGGAAAGCAGCGTGTGGGTAAATTCGGCGTAGTTGGCTTCCTCATTGGCCGGCACCCACCACCACATCGGGGTACGGCCTGCGAGCCAAATGGCGGTGCGATAAAACTCATCCAGCAATAAGTAATGCTGCGTCGTACCACAATCGTCCGTGCTCAGCCGGGCATCGCGTTCGCCCAGGGCAAAGCGTTGCGCATCAATCAGAAAAAAATGTGCGTCGGCCCCTAAACCGGCCGCCCAGGTTTCCAGCACCTGACATTTCTTGCGCAGCTCTTCAAGGGCCGGTTCGCTCAGGTTCGGGGCATGGCAAATCCACACATCCATGTCGCTCTGATCCGTCTGGGCTAACGTTCCCAGGCTACCCATCAGAAACAAACCATGAATCGGCGACTGTGCGCCGGGCGTTCGCGTCTTATAAGAAAAGGAGCGCGTCAGGCGCTGGGCTTCGGTCAGGGCAGACGCGTCGGGCTCATACCCCGCGACGCCGGCTGGCGTACTCCCGGACACATAACCGGGTAATAACGGGTGATTCACATGAAAAAACAATGACAGCAGGCTCAGCACCGTTTGCTGACGCGGGGTCAAGCCCTCCATTGCCCGCAGCAGGCGCGCACGATTGACGTGAAGAAACCGCTCACGCAATTGTGTGAGTGTCTGTCGATCAATACCTTCATTCAGATCTATCTGAATGGCCTGGGTGCGCGTCATATCAAACTCAAACCGGCTCGCTAGGCGAGAAAGAGAAGGGAGGCAACGTAGGAGGGAGTCTACAGCGAGACCATGAAAAGGCTTAGGGCGAAAGCGCTTTTGACGTCAGATTTTTTGCGGGGAGAAGAAGGAGAGCCCGCGGAATCCCTTATTCAACCAAGAGATTCCGAGGGCGATCAGTGGCGTCAGGCAAGTTCTGCCAACTTCACAGCCACCAGGGGTTTGGTGGTCAAAATCGACAGTGTCGTTTGCACGTGCTCAACAGCATCACGGCCCAGGCTGGTGAGGTAGCCCCCGTCCGGTTGGGTGATGAGGTCTTTTTCATGGAGCCGCTTGGCGGCAGCGATAAGCTTTTTGTCAGCTTCTTGATGGACTTTAAGCCCTTCTTGAGTGCTGTTCAGATCGAACAGTGCAAGGACTTCCAGTTCGGCAACCAACTCAGGGGTAAACGACATAAGGACTCCAGACTATGCAGGAAAAGACGACAACGACCCTAAGGTGAGCCTGGTTGGCCTGACTGTCCAGTAACAGTTCTCGCCGGACCCGAGCCATTTGCCGCACCTGCCCCGCATGGTGCACGGGCGAGGCAGTTGGAGTGTAGACCGCGAATAACAAAGTGCAGGCCTGTATGGCCGGGCGGTCTGAAAACACCTGTTCACGCCAACTTCACGCGCCATCGCTCCCTGCATGGCAAGGCAGCGATGACCGCGCTCGTTGTAAATCGTATTTCAGTTATATAAACATTCTTAAATAGTATTTTTAAGAATAATCGCGCCTCACTACTATTGCCCCACGCCGACACGAACCCATCGGCACCTCATTTTTTCAGGAGCAACACCATGAGCGCATCTCTGCGTAGCGTTGACGGCCAGGACGAAGCCACCATTCTGCGGGAAATCCAGAGCGCGCTACGTGACCTGCGCTTCGGTGCCGTGGAAATCACTGTGCACAACGCCCAAGTGGTTCAGATCGAACGCAAAGAGAAGTTCCGCCTGCAGAACCCGGGCCAAAAAAATAGCTGAATACCCCACGCGCCCTGTCTGGGGCGCCTATAAAAATTAAAAATACACGCTGCTCTGGAGCCACACCTATGACCCTACGCCGTTACGCTTTGGCCGCGCTGGCCAGTGCCATTTTTGCTGGCTCCGCCGTGGCCAAAGACTACGAGTTGTTGAACGTTTCTTACGATCCAACCCGTGAGCTGTATCAGGATTACAACGCAGAGTTCACCCAGTTCTGGAAACAAAGCCACCCCGACGACAAGGTCAAAATTCAGCAGTCACACGGGGGCTCGGGCAAACAGGCGCGTGGTGTGATCGATGGCTTGCGCGCGGATGTCGTGACCCTGGCACTGGCCGGTGACATCGACGAAATCGCCAAGTTGGGTAAAACCCTCCCTGAAAACTGGCAAACCCGCCTTCCGGACGCCAGCACCCCGTACACCTCGACCATCGTGTTCCTGGTGCGCAAGGGCAACCCGAAAGGCATCAAGGACTGGAACGACCTGACCAAAGATGGCGTGTCGGTGATTACACCGAACCCGAAAACCAGCGGCGGCGCACGCTGGAACTTCCTCGCTGCCTACGCCTACGGCCTTAAGGCTAACGGCGGCGATGAAACCAAAGCCAAAGAGTACGTACAAAATCTGTTCAAGCACGTGCCTGTACTGGATACCGGCGCACGGGGCTCAACCATCACTTTCGTCAACAACGGTCAGGGAGACGTGCTGCTGGCGTGGGAAAACGAAGCGTTTTTGGCACTCAAAGAAGATGGCGGGGCGGACAAGTTCGACATCGTCGTACCTTCGCTCTCGATTCTGGCTGAGCCACCGGTTGCCGTAGTCGACAAAAATGCCGATAAAAAGGGCAACGCAGAGATCGCCAAAGCGTACCTCGAACACCTGTACAGCCCGGCCGGTCAGGAAATTGCGGCTAAGAATTTCTACCGTCCTCGGGATGAGAAAGTCGCAGCCAAATACGCACAGCAGTTTCCGAAGCTGGACCTTGTGACTATCGACAAAGACTTCGGCGGCTGGAAGACTGCCCAACCGAAATTCTTCAATGACGGTGGCGTGTTCGACCAGATCTACCAGGCGCAATAACCTGTGGGGCGTGCCTTTCAGGCATCGCTTAAAGCTAGAACATTAAGCCCGCAATCGGTTTGCGGGCTTCGTGCGTTAAACAAGGACTTTTATGTCGCGTCGTATCTCCCCCGTCATACCCGGCTTCGGGCTGACACTGGGCTACACCTTGGTGTATCTCAGCCTGATTGTGCTCATTCCTCTGGCCGCCATGTTCGTGCATGCCGCGCAACTGACCTGGGACCAGTTTTGGGCCATCGTCACCGCCCCTCGCGTATTGGCCGCGCTCAAATTGAGCTTCGGCACCGCTTTTGTTGCGGCACTGATCAACGGCATCATCGGCACCGTGCTGGCCTGGGTGCTGGTGCGCTACACCTTCCCGGGGCGCAAGGTCATCGATGCCATGATCGACCTGCCCTTTGCACTGCCGACGGCAGTCGCCGGTATCGCACTGACCGCGCTGTATGCCCCGAACGGCTGGATTGGCCAGTTCGCCACTGACATGGGCTTCAAAATCGCCTACACCCCGATGGGTATCACGCTGGCGCTGACCTTCGTCACGCTGCCATTTGTGGTGCGCACCGTACAGCCGGTGCTGGCCGATATTCCGCGTGAAATCGAAGAAGCCGCTGCCTGCCTGGGCGCCAAACCGCTGCAAGTGTTTCGCCATATTTTGGTGCCCGCGCTATTGCCCGCGTGGCTCACGGGTTTCGCGCTGGCCTTCGCCCGCGGCGTCGGCGAGTACGGCTCGGTGATTTTCATCGCCGGCAATATGCCGATGAAAACCGAAATTTTGCCGCTGTTGATCATGGTCAAACTCGACCAATACGACTACACCGGCGCCACGGCCATTGGCGTGATGATGCTGGTGGTTTCCTTCATTTTGCTGCTGCTGATCAACCTGATTCAGCGCCGCATCGAAACCCCTTGAAGGAGGCGTCACCATGTCCAACACACCTATGAACGCAGCCTCCGTCGCCAACGATGCTCGCCGTGGCAGCCCGCTCTCGCGCCGGGTACTGATTGCCTTTGGCTGGTTATTCTTCGTCGTATTCCTGCTGCTCCCGTTGCTGATTGTGGTCTCGCAGGGCCTGAAGCTCGGTTTCGGCGCGTTCTTCGATGCCATTCTTGAACCTGATGCCCTGTCGGCCCTGAAACTGACCATCATCGCCGTTGTAATCTCGGTGCCGCTCAACGTGGTCTTCGGCGTCAGCGCGGCATGGTGCGTGAGCAAATACAGCTTTCGCGGCAAAAGCATCCTCGTGACACTGATCGACCTGCCGTTCTCGGTATCGCCGGTGATCGCCGGTCTGGTCTACGTGCTGATGTTCGGCGCACAGGGCTTCTTCGGTGAGTGGCTGCAAGACCACGACATTCAGATCGTTTTCGCACTGCCGGGCATCGTGCTGGCGACCATCTTCGTCACCGTGCCCTTCGTGGCACGCGAGCTGATCCCGCTGATGCAAGAGCAGGGCACCCAGGAAGAAGAGGCCGCACGCCTGCTGGGGGCCAACGGCTGGCAAATGTTCTGGCACGTCACAGTGCCGAATATCAAATGGGGCCTGATCTACGGCGTGGTGCTGTGTACCGCGCGGGCGATGGGCGAATTCGGTGCAGTGTCCGTGGTATCCGGGCACATTCGCGGGGTGACCAACACCCTGCCGCTGCACGTCGAGATCCTCTACAACGAATACAACCACGTTGCCGCCTTCGCTGTGGCCACCCTGTTGCTGATCCTGGCGCTCTTCATCCTGCTGCTCAAGCAGTGGAGCGAATCCCGTATTAACCGCCTGCGCGCCAGCGCCGCAGAGGAATAAAGCATGTCGATCGAAGTTCGTAATGTCAGCAAAAACTTCAACGCCTTCAAGGCGCTGGATCGCATCAATCTGGACATCCAGAGTGGCGAGCTCGTGGCCTTGCTGGGGCCGTCGGGCTGCGGCAAAACCACGTTGCTGCGCATCATTGCAGGCCTGGAGACCCCGGACGAAGGCAACATCGTGTTCCACGGCGAAGACGTCTCGGGCCATGACGTGCGTGATCGCAACGTCGGGTTTGTGTTCCAGCATTACGCGCTGTTCCGCCACATGACGGTGTTTGACAACGTCGCGTTCGGCCTGCGCATGAAACCGAAAAAGGAACGCCCGAGCGAAAGCCGGATTGCCGAAAAAGTCCACGAGCTGCTGAACATGGTGCAACTGGACTGGTTATCGGACCGTTACCCGGAGCAACTGTCAGGCGGCCAGCGCCAGCGTATCGCCCTGGCCCGCGCACTGGCGGTCGAACCTAAAGTGCTGTTGCTGGACGAGCCTTTCGGCGCCCTCGATGCCAAGGTGCGTAAAGAGCTGCGCCGCTGGTTGGCGCGCTTGCACGAAGACATCAACTTGACGTCGGTGTTCGTGACCCACGACCAGGAAGAAGCGATGGAAGTCGCGGACCGCATTGTGGTCATGAACAAAGGCGTGATCGAACAGATCGGTTCCCCGGGCGAGGTATACGAAAACCCGGCCAGCGACTTCGTGTATCACTTCTTGGGCGACTCCAACCGCCTGCACATTGGCGAAGACCAGCACGTCTTGTTCCGCCCGCACGAAGTGTCGTTATCACGCCATGAAATTGAAGAACACCATGCCGCTCAGGTGCGCGATATCCGTCCGCTGGGCGCGACCACCCGCGTGACATTGAAGGTTGAGGGTCAAAGCGAGCTGATCGAGGTGGAAGTGGTCAAAGACCATGACAGCCTGACCGGTCTGGCCCGTGGCGAGACGTTGTTCTTCAAGCCGAAGGTGTGGCAGAAACACAGCAGCCTGTAACCGCCAAACGGTTCACCCAAAGCCTGACGTCTTTCGATGCTCAGGCTTTTTTTATGCCTGGGAACACACCCCTTCCGTACCTGAGCCCTACAAAACAAACGGCTACTTCACTCGTAAGTTACTGATCTGGTCGGACATAAAAATCCGTCTTATGCACATAGAGTCCGACTTTTCTCTCACGACAAGTTGCAAGGATTCGCATGAAGGAAAACCGCAGACCCATCAAGGCCCGCTCTTCCAGGTGGGCGACGGGCATCACCTATGCCTTGCTCAAAAGAACTATTTCCCCCAATCAGATTTCAGTGGCCAGTGTGGTCTTTGCGTTGGCCGGTGCCGGCATATTGATAGCGGACAATGGCGTCATTGGATCAATCATGTGCGCCTTCGCTATTCAACTGCGTCTGTTGTGCAATCTATTGGATGGCATGGTGGCAATAGAAGGCGGGAAAAAATCCGACCTTGGCAGTCTCTACAACGAATTTCCGGATCGCGTGGCCGATAGTCTGCTCATCGTTGGGCTTGGTTATGCGATTGGTTATCCGGACCTTGGATGGTTTGGCGCCTTGGCGGCAGCCCTGACCGCCTACGTAAGGGTTTTTGGCGGCTCGATTGGCCTCGTTCAGTGTTTTGCAGGCCCCATGGCCAAACAGCACCGAATGGCGCTGATGACAGTAGCCCTTTTGCTCAATGCGATTGAAACGCCAGCTTATGGCACTCACCACGCGTTATTGACCGCGCTGATCATCATCGTTGTCGGCTCGCTTATCACCTGTGGGACACGAACGCTCGCAATCGCCAGACAGCTCAAGGAAAACGCCCATGTGGATCAGTAATGCTCTGATTTCAGTGCTTCGGGTCCTGATCGGGGTAAACGCCCGCTGGCAGAGCCCTCCAGACCTTACCCGCCAGCGCATTTATTTCGCCAATCACACCAGCCATATGGACACACTCGCCATCATTGCGGCGCTTCCACGCGAGGCTCGCTTTAACGTGAAGCCCGTAGCAGCAGCCGACTACTGGGGCAAGAACGCATTTCTTTCGTATGTCTCAAAAAAAGGACTGAATGCGGTTTTGATCGAGCGTAAGCCAGGCGCGGATAAACCCGCACTGGAACCTATTTACGACGTACTGCGAGCGGGGCACTCCATCATTTTTTTCCCGGAGGGCACACGCGCCTGCCAGGCCCTGCCGGGCGACTTCAAATCGGGTCTGTTCCGGTTGAGCGAAGCATTCCCTGATGTCGACCTGGTGCCCATTTATTTGGAAAACCTTCATCGATCCATGCCTAAAGGCAAGCATTTCCCGCTGCCCATTATCTGCACGATCCGGATCGGCAATCCGCTGGAAAAAATCGCTGGCGAAGAGAAGCAGCCATTCCTTGAGCGGGCGCGCGAAGCCATCGTGAGGTTATCCAAATGACGTTTGAAACCAAGTTTCTGTGGTTCTTTGCCGGGCTTGCCAGTCTGCTGGCCATTGCCTCAATCATCAGTCATGTACTGGCCAAGCGAGCCACCACAGAAAGTGGCATCGCAACGATCGAAAACCTGAATCAACGTGTGAATGCGTGGTGGGGGATGGTGATCGTTTTCTTTACTTCATACCTGCTGGGCGGCAATGCAACCGTCATCCTTTTCGCCTTTATTTCTCTGTTTGCACTCAGAGAATTCATCACGCTGGCACCCACCAAAAGAGGCGACCATAACGCACTGTTTATCGCCTTTTTCATCCTTGTGCCGCTGCAATATGTGCTGATCGCGACCCACTGGTACTCGATGTTTACGCTGCTGATCCCTGTGTATGCCTTTCTACTCTTGCCCGCGATTGCGGTATTGAGTCAGGACACAGGGGGATTTCTGGAGCGCACGGCGAAAATCCAGTGGGGGGTGATGATCTGTATTTTCTGCATTAGCCACGCTCCCGCTCTGCTGATGCTGGAGCTGGAGGGATTCCAGGGACAGAACGCTCTGCTGCTGTTCTATATGGTCTTTGTTGTGCAGATGAGTGATGTCCTGCAGTACGTGTTTGGAAAGCTCTTCGGCAAACATAAAGTCGCCCCCCTGGTAAGCCCCTCAAAAACCGTTGAGGGCCTGGTGGGCGGCGGTCTGGCGGCGACCCTTATTGGCGGGGGGATGTTTTGGATGACGCCCTTCAGTTTCTGGCAATCACTGCTGATGGCGTTTGTGATCGTTGTGATGGGTTTTGTGGGAGGGCTGGTGATGTCAGCAATCAAGCGCAGCCTGAGTGCCAAAGATTGGGGCACGCTCATCAAAGGGCACGGCGGAATGCTCGACAGGATGGACTCGGTTTGCTTCGCGGCACCGATCTTCTTTCACCTGACGCGCTACTTCTTCACGGCCTAACAGCCGCCCTGTGGTCGCCCCGCATTAGCTTTTGGCGACCACAGGGCTTGGGGTGTTAAGGCTTTTTCAGCTTCGGATTGGGAAAGAACTGCACCGCCTGCACCTTGGGGTCAGGCGCTTTATTCAACGCCGATGTATTAACCCGCGTTCCCAGCTCCTTGGGTACCGACAGGCCCTGTTCATTCAATGTGTCCGAATAACCGCAGGCCACGCATTCACGGTGCGGCACGTCGTTTTCATTCCACATCATCAATTTGTCAGGCTCGCTGCACGCCGGGCATACAGCCCCGGCGATAAAGCGTTTTTTGGTTTTGATCACGGGTGCATCGCTCATGCTGCCGAGTCCTCGGTCAGGCCGCTGTGACGCAACAGCGCGTCAATCGATGGCTCACGGCCACGGAAATCCTTGAACAGCTCCATCGGCGCTTTGGAACCACCGCGGGCCAGAATCGCCTGACGGAACGCCTTGCCGGTGTGCGGGTTGAACACGCCTTCTTCTTCAAAACGCGAGAACGCGTCCGCCGACAGCACTTCCGCCCACTTGTAGCTGTAGTAACCCGCGGCATAACCGCCTGCGAAGATGTGTGCAAAGCTGTTCGGAAAGCGGTTGTACGCCGGTGGACGCATAACCGAGACCTCGTCACGGATGCCATCGAGCACTTGTGCCACGCTGCGGCCGTCACCGTGGGTGGCGTGCAATTCAAAGTCAAACAGCGAGAACTCCAGCTGGCGAACCATCATCAGCCCGGACTGGAAATTCTTGGCGGCGAGCATTTTCTGCAGCAGGTCTTGCGGCAAGGCTTCGCCGGTTTCGTAGTGGCCGGAAATCAGGGCCAGGCCCTCAGGCTCCCAGCACCAGTTTTCCATGAACTGACTGGGCAGCTCGACCGCATCCCATGCCACGCCATTGATACCGGACACGCCGGAGTGTTCGATCTCGGTCAGCATGTGGTGCAAACCGTGACCGAATTCATGGAAGAGGGTGGTCACTTCGTCGTGCGTCAGCAGGGCAGGCTTGCCCGCCACTGCCGGGGTGAAGTTGCACACCAGGTTCGCCACCGGGCTTTGCAATACACCTGCTGCCGTGCGACGACGGTCGCGGGCGCCGTCCATCCACGCACCACCACGCTTGTTGGCGCGGGCGTACAAGTCAAAGAAGAAACGTCCGACATGCTGGCCGTTTTCCTTGATTTCAAACAGCCGAACGTCCGGGTGCCAAGTGTCGAAGCCTTTGAGCTCAACGATCTCGATGCCGTACAGGGTATGCACGATGTCAAACAGGCCCTTGAGCACTTTGTCGATCGGGAAATACGCGCGCAAGGTTTCCTGGGACACGCTGTAGCGCTGCTCGCGCAGCTTCTCACCGAAGAACCCGGTGTCCCAGCTTTTCAATTGTGGGCAACCTTGCTCGGCGGCGTAGGCTTGCAGTTGCTCCAGGTCACGCGCGGCAAACGGCTTGCTGCGCTTGGCCAGATCACGCAGGAAGGTCAGTACCTGGTCCGGCGTCTCGGCCATTTTGGTGGCCAGGCTCAGCTCGGCAAAACTGCCGAAGCCCAACAACTGCGCCAGCTCCTGGCGCAGGTCGAGGATTTCTTCCATCACCGGGCCGTTATCGAACGTACCGGCATTCGGGCCTTGATCCGACGCACGGGTGCAGTACGCCGCGTAGACTTCTTCGCGCAGCGCGCGGTCTTCGGCGTACGTCATGATCGGGTAATAGCTCGGGAATTCGAGCGTAATCAGCCAGCCGTCCAGCCCTTTGGCTTGAGCAGCTGCGGCCATTTGCGCCTTGGCCGACTCGGTCAGGCCCGCCAGAGCGGCTTCGTCCGTGATGTGCTTGGTCCAGGCTTGCGTGGCGTCCAGCAGTTGGTTGGAGAATGTGCTGCCCAGCTCGGACAGCTTGCTCTGCACCTCCGCATAGCGCTTTTGCTTGTCGAGCGGCAGGTCGATACCCGACAGACGGAAGTCGCGCAGCGAATGCTCCAGAATGGTCAGTTGCGCCTGATCGAACGTTGCCACTTGCGGGCTATGCGCGAGGGCTTCGAACGCTTGGAACAGTGCGCGGTTCTGACCCATTTCAGTCGAATACGCACTCAAGGCTGGCAAGCATGCCTCGTAAGCAGCACGCAGCTCAGCGCTGTTGCACACGGCATTTAAATGGCTGACCGGGCTCCAGGCTGCGCCCAGTCGGTCGTTCAGCTCATCCATGGCCAGCACCAGACCTTCCCAAGTTGGGTTACGGCCCTGTTCTTGAAGAATTTTTTCGATGCCGGCGCGGTTGTCAGCGAGGATCTGCTCGATGGCCGGCTGCACGTGCTCAGGACGGATCGCCGAGAACGGCGGCAGGTCGTAGGGCTGCAATAGAGGGTTGTTCTCGCTCACGTTAAGCACCTTGGCTGGAAGAAACATTGGGCCATCTTAATTACAATCGCCGCAGACCGCAGCCCTGTGACGCCCTATTACTGCTAAAGAAGGAAGCTATTTGTGTCCATCCGTCCGTTCCAGCAGCACACCCCCGCATTGGGCGAACGCGCCTTCGTTGACCGTTCAGCCGTTGTGATCGGCGATGTCGAGATCGGCGCCGACAGCTCCGTCTGGCCATTGACCGTGATTCGCGGCGACATGCACCGCATCCGTATTGGCGCGCGCACCAGCGTGCAGGACGGTTGCGTGCTGCACATCACACACGCCGGGCCGTTCAACCCCGAGGGTTACCCGTTGCTGATCGGGGACGACGTAACCATCGCGCACAAAGTCATGCTGCATGGCTGTACCGTGGGCAGCCGCGTGTTAATCGGCATGGGCAGCATCGTGATGGACGGAGCTGTCATTGAAGACGATGTAATCGTTGGCGCAGGCAGCCTGGTGCCGCCCGGCAAGCGCCTGGCCAGCGGGTTCCTGTACGTTGGCAGCCCGGTCAGGCCAGTGCGCGCGCTGAACGACAAGGAAAAGGCCTTCTTCACATACAGCGCTGGCAACTACGTCAAACTCAAGGACCAACACTTGGCCGAAGGCTACCACCAGCCCGTTTGAGCCTCTCCACGATCACGGCTTAGGAGCCCTGCATGCATTACCAAAACGTATTGTTTGACCTCGACGGCACGTTGACCGACCCGCGTGAGGGTATTACGCGCTCGATTCAGTACGGCCTGAGCAAAATGGGCATCGACGAACCTGACGTGCGCACGCTGGAACACTTCATTGGCCCGCCCTTGCTGCAAGCGTTCATGGCCACGTATGGCTTTGACGAGGCCAAGGCCTGGGAAGCCATGGGTTATTACCGCGAGCGGTTTGCCGTGACCGGGCTGTACGAAAACCACGTATTCGAAGGGGTGACGCCGCTGCTTGAAGAGCTGGTCAGTCAAGGTCGACAGCTGTTTATCGCCACCTCCAAGCCACAGGTGTACGCCCGCGAAATCGCCCGGCACTTTGTCTTCGCCCGGCACTTCAAGGTGATTTACGGCAGCGAGCTGGACGGCACACGCACTAATAAAGTCGAGCTGATCCGCCACTTGATGAGCGAGCAAGGGCTCGACCCGGCGCAGACCTTGATGATCGGCGACCGCAAGCATGACCTGATCGGCGCCCGCGACAACGGCCTGGATGCCGCCGCGGTGGGGTATGGGTTCGGCAGTTTCGAAGAGCTGAGCGCGTTCGCGCCCACCTACCACTTTCAAACCCTGGCGCAACTGCATCAGGCGTTCAGATAAGCCCCGCAACGGGGTCGTCGCTGCCGTAAAGGCGCGGGTGCCAAACACCCGCTCAATGCGTCAGCGACTGCTTCGTTCGATCGCCTGCTGCAAATCCTTGCGCCAGCCCAGCAAAAAACCCAGCTCCACCACCACAAACAGCGGCCCGACGATCAGCCCGGTCACGTCATCGATGAACGCCGGTTTTCGACCTTCGTAGTAATGCCCCACAAACTGAATGACCCACCCCAGCACAAACAACCCGACGCCCCAGCCCAGCCACAGCCCCGTGCTCAGGGCCGCCAGCGCATACCCGAGCCACACGGCCAACCCCAGCAATAGCGTCATCAACAGCCCGAGCCGTAACTCAAGTCGCAGATAAAACACCGCGCTGGCCACCATCAACACCAACGCGGGCGAAATTGCGGCCCACTGCGGGCGTGACAACAGCGTCGCCACCGCAATCACGATCAGCGGAATACCGACGAAGTGGGTCAGGATATTTCGCGCATCGCGGTGATACGCCGCGTACTGGCTCAGGTGCTCGACGAGGGTTTTCATGGCGCAGCCTTTGGGATTAACGATGACCCCCAGTGTAGGCACCCCGTGACACCCACGCAGACGGCCAAAAGTACTTAATTACGGCCAGTGACGGGGTGAATTACGGCTCAGTGTCGCGAGTGAGGGCCCTTGTTAAGTTCTTTTAGTTATTAATAAATAGCTTCTTATTCCTTAGCGAATCTAAAAGCCATCCCTATACTGACCCGGTAACACACCCAAGCAGGAGGCGCACACCCATGGGCAACGAGTCGATTCGCTACTTGATAGTGCCGGGCTGGCAAGGTTCGGCCGACGATCATTGGCAAACCCACTGGCAGAACAGCCTGCCCAACGGTGCACGTGTGGAACAGGCTGATTGGCTGACGCCACGTCGCGAAGACTGGATCGCCGCACTGGCCGAAGCGATTGCCGCTGATAACACACCGGTGATTCTGATTGCTCACAGCCTGGGGTGCATCACCGTGGCGCATTGGGCCGAACGGGCACCTGCCAGTCTGTTAAGCCAAGTACGGGGCGCGCTGCTGGTGGCGCCGGCCGATGTCGAACGCCCTGCCTGTGCGCCCGCCCTGCGTAACTTTGCACCGATTCCGGCACAGCGTTTGCCGTTCCCGAGCCAGATCGTCAGTTCTGATAACGACCCGGCCGTGAGCGCCTCCAGGGCGATGGAGTTTGCCCGCCAATGGGGCGCGGAGATCGGAATCATCAGCGGCGCCGGACACATCAACGTCAAGTCCGGGCATCAGCGCTGGGAGCAAGGTTTCGCTTTTTTGTATCGCCTGCAAACCCGCATAGAGCACGACGCCCTGCGCCGCGCATGATTTTTCTGTAACGCCCGCGCCCACCCTCCGGCGGCGGGCGGGAGCCTGCCATGAGCCTGCATGAAACTTTCGGTCAGCCACTGCTGACGTTTCCTGACGCTGAAAAAAGCCCACTGAGCATTCGCGCCAAGGCGCTGGTGTTTGTCGACCCGCGCTCACGCCAATTGCGCAGCGACCTCGAACTGTTGGCGCCTCGTTCACTGCCAGTACTGATCCGTGGCGAGACCGGCACCGGCAAGGAACTGCTGGCCCGCCACATTCATCGCGCCAGCGACCGTACGGGGTTATTTGTGTCGGTAAACTGCGGCGCGATCAGCCCCACCTATGCCGACGCTGAGCTGTTTGGCTACGCAGCCGGAGCCCACAGCAGTTCTGCCAGCAGCCGGGCGGGGTGGTTCGGGTCGGCCAACGGCGGCACGTTGTACCTGGACGAGATCGGGGATTTGCCGCTGGCGATTCAAATCAAATTACTGGCCGCGCTGGAAAACCACGAAGTCACCCGCGTGGGTGCCCATCAGCCCAACCCGGTGGATGTGCGGCTGGTGGCGGCCACCAGCATTGACCTGGCGCAGGCGATCGCGGCGGGCAAGTTCCATGAACGGCTGTATCACTATTTGAGCGAAGGGCGACTGGACTTGCCGGCCTTGCGCGAACGCCCGGGGGATATTTTGTCGCTGGCTGAATACTTTTTGGGGGTCTACAGCCAGCGTCTGAGCCTGCCCGTGCCTTTTATCAGCGACAGCGCGCAACAGGTACTCGAACGCCACAGTTGGCCCGGCAACACCCGCGAGCTGGAGAACGTGATCCATTTTGCGTTGCTGGTGAGCACGGGCGATGAGATCCAGCCCGAGCATTTGAACCTGCCGGATGCGCTGAGTCAGATCGAATTGTTCATCAGAGGCGCGACCGAGCAAGAGCTGGCAGCGCTCAAAGCCTTGTTGTAGGGCCTGATAACGCCTTTAAATAACTAATAGGTATAAGCCAGCGATTAAAAATTATTATTAGGGAATAAAGAATCTCGGTATTGTCAGCTCCGTCATCCAAATCAAGCCGTCATTCGAACGGCCACGTACGTAGGGGCATTGCATGAAAAAGGTTCTGTTGTTTACCGCATTGGCGGCTGCTTTGACGGCAGGCCTGGCGCAGGCTGGCGAGAAACTGGTGGTCGCTGCGACCCCCGTTCCCCACGCCGAAATCCTTGAGCTGATCAAACCGGCCCTCGCCAAAGAAGGCGTGGACCTGGACATCAAAGTCTTCACCGACTACGTGCAACCCAACGTGCAGGTCGATCAAAAGCGTCTCGACGCCAACTATTTCCAGACCCTGCCGTACTTAGAGAGCTTCAACAAAGGCAAAGGCACTCACCTTGAAACCGTGATCGGCGTTCACGTTGAACCGTTTGGGGGTTACTCGAAGAAAGTTAAATCGCTGGCCGAACTCAAAGACGGTGCAACCATCGCGATCCCCAACGAAGGCAGCAACAGCGGCCGTGCGTTGATCCTGTTGCAGAAGGCCGGTTTGATCGAACTCAAAGACCCTACAAATGCCGTCTCGACACCCAAGGACATCGCCAAAAACCCGCACAATTTCAAGTTCAAAGAGCTTGAATCCGCCATGCTGCCCCGCGTGCTGGATCAGGTCGATCTGGACATGATCAACACCAACTACGCACTGGAAGCAGGCTTGAACCCGGCTAAAGATGCCTTGGTGATTGAAGGGGCTGACTCGCCCTACGTGAACTACCTGGTTGCCCGCCCGGACAACAAGAACAGCGAAGCTATCCAGAAACTGGCCAAAGCCCTGACCAGCCCTGAGGTCAAAGCGTTCATTGAGAAGAAATACAACGGTGCCGTGCTGCCAGCGTTTTAACCCGTGCAGCGTCACCCCAAACGCCGACGGCTTGCACAGCGTCGGCGTTTTTCATTGCGCGTTACATCACCTAGCAGAGTTGCTAGGTAGGCAGCGTACCGTTTGACGGTGATGCTTGCTGCAACTCAGGCAAAGAAGCGCTCGGTCATGCCCCGCACACACTACGGCTACGACCCGCTGGATCGCTTGACCACCCACCAACTTGACTCAGCGCCACCTGCGCAGCGCTTTTATAACCGTGAACGCTTGAGTACACAGCTGCAGGGCGATCAACGCCAGTCGGTCTTTCAGTTCCAGAACCAACTCCTGGCAACCCGCAGAGCTGCCGACGCACAGCTTCTGGTGACTGACCAGCAACGCAGCGTGTTACTCGAACTCAGTGCTGGCGAAAAGGGTGCTTTGGCGTATAGCCCTTATGGGCATCAGACGGCTCAACCTGGGCAGCAAAGCCTGTTGGCTTTTAACGGAGAACTTCCTGACCCTTCAACCGGACACTATCTGCTAGGCAATGGCCATCGGGCCTACAACACCGTGCTCATGCGCTTCAACAGTCCGGACCGGTTAAGCCCGTTTAGTGCAGGAGGGATCAACGCCTATGCCTATTGCAAAGGGGACCCGGTGAATCGGGTAGACCCCAGCGGGCGGTTAGCCCTGGACAATATTCTTTCTATCGCACTCTCAATACTCGGCGTGGCTAGCGGCATCAATGGGGCCATACCCGGTGTCGGGTTTTGGAGCGCACTCAAAAACCTGAAAAAAAATACAATCTCGGTCGCTGCCGTGGCGAGAGTCGTCGGAACAACAGTGGGAATAACAGCCAGTGTCGTCGGCGTGGGCCGGCAGGTGGCAGCATCCAAGGACGAGGGGGATGACGGTAACGCACTGCTTTGGTCAATGCTGGGCCTCTCGGCACTGGGTTTAGCAGGAGGCGTGGGTGCTAACGTGTTCGGCTGGAGAGCGATGCGCAAACAGGCCAGACAGGCGAGAGCCAATAGTGCGTTTATTGAAACCTACGACTTTTTTAGAAGCCTCCCACAGGGCTCAAGAACCCAATCGCCCGTGGCTAACCGCGCTACGCCTGCCTCGTCAGCAAGCGTCTCAAGATCGTCTTCATCGGCAGGGGCTCCTGAGCCTTCAGCACCGCCTCTAGAGGTTTCTCATGAATCCTTTAACAATCAGGCAAGACAAATTTATGTGCTGAAAGAGCTGACCAAAATCCAGGCGAAAGCCGGAGATATAAGACGAAGCTCCTTTTAATCTGCGCACAGCCCCAAGCCGTCCCGCCCCCCTTCGAACGACCCACCCCATCGCCTGCTCCCTTTGAGGGATAACGCGCTAATTGACCAACGCCTGTGGCTTTCATATGGGCGACTTCTTACAAAGAAACAGACATGATTACCTGTCGCCGCACATAGAGTCCGACAGACACTGAACCCTGTTCTACGCTGTCAGTCGTATCGTCAGCTAAATCAGCATCACGCAAAGGAGCCTGCATGGCTGGTCCTCGAAGTATGGGTATGTTGGGCGTCAGCCTGGTGGTATTGCTGACCGCGTGCGGTAAAGAAGCCCCCAAAGCGCCTCTGTCGCCACGGGTGTATGTACAGCAGGTGAGCACGCGCGAATTTGCGCCCCCGATTCAACTCAGCGGAGACATTCAGGCGCGGGTCGAGACCCAGCTTTCTTTCCGCGTGGGCGGCAAAATTATCGAGCGTAGCGTAGACGTCGGCGATCATATTAAGGCCCACCAAGTGCTGGCGCGCCTGGACCCCAAAGATTTGAAAATCCAGGTCGCCACGGCGCAGGCCAGCGTGAATGCCCAGCAGGCGCAAGTGGTGCAAACCCGCGCCGCGTTTATCCGTCAGCAAAAACTGCTGCCAAAGGGCTATACCAGCCAAAGCGAATACGATGCCGCCAACGCCGCACAACTCAGCGCGCAAAGTGCACTGACCGCTGCTCAGGCGCAGTTGGCCAACGCCCGCGAACAGTTGAGTTACAGCAACCTCGAAGCCGAAGCACCGGGTGTCATTACGGCGCGACAGGCCGAAGTGGGGCAGGTGGTGCAAGCCACCATGCCGATTTTCACATTGGCCCGCGACGGCGCCCGGGATGCAGTGTTCAACGTTTACGAGTCCCTGTTCATCGAACCGCCCAAGGACCCGACCGTTCAGGTCACGCTGCTCAGCAATCCGCAGATCAAGGTCAAAGGCCAGATTCGGGAAATCACCCCCACCGTGGCGGCGCAAAGCGGCACCCTGCAAATCAAGGTACAGCTCGATGAACTGCCCAAGGGCATGGATTTAGGCTCGATCGTCAGCGTCAACCTGACCCCGCCGCCCAGCCGCAGCATCGAACTGCCCTGGTCGGCACTGACCAAAGACGTCAGCGAACCCGCTGTGTGGCTGGTGGACGACAACAACAGCGTGCGCCTGCAACGGGTGAAAGTCGGGCGTTATCTGACCGGCAGCGTCATCATCAACGAAGGCCTCAAGGACGGAGAGAACGTCGTGGTCGCAGGCGGCCAATTGTTGCACCCCGGCATGCAGGTCGAGATTGCCCCCGTCCCGGCCGGAGGTATTGAGCTATGAAGCCCTTCTGGATCGTGCCATTGGCCGCCGCCCTGCTGGTCGGTTGCTCCGAAGAGAAAGCCCCGGAACCGGTTCGCCCTGCGCTGTACGTGGTGGCTGAGCCTCAGCTGACAGAACACTTCGGCCGCTTCGCCGGCAATATCGAAGCGCGTTACGAAAGCACCTTGGGCTTTCGCGTGCCGGGGCGCATTGTGCGGCGTTATTACGACGTCGGCGCCGTGGTGAAACAGGGCGATATTCTGGCCAACCTCGACCCGACCGATCAGCAAAACCAACTGCGCGCCGCGCAAGGCGATCTGGCCAAAGCGCGGGCGCAGCTCATCAACGCACAAGCCAATGCCCGTCGTCAGCAAGAGCTGTTCAACCGCGGTGTCGGCGCCCAGGCGCAACTTGATACTGCCCAGGCTGACCTGAAAACCACGGCGGCTTCGATGCAACAGGCCGTGGCGGCGGTCAACCAGGCGCAAGACCAGCTCAGTTATTGCAACCTGCGCGCCGACCATGACGCCGTCATCACCGACTGGAAAGCCGAAGCTGGCCAAGTGGTCAGCATCGGTGAAGAGGTCGTCACGCTGGCCCGCCCCGAAATCAAGGAAGCCGTGATTGACCTGCCGGGGCCATTGGCCGAGGCGTTGCCCAAAGGCATCGAATTCCAAGTGGCGGGGCAGCTTGATCCCAACGTGAAAACCACCGCCCATGTGCGGGAAATCGCCCCGCAGGCCGACAGCGCCACCCGCACCCGGCGTACCCGCCTGACGCTGGACCAGACGCCGCCCGCGTTTCGCCTGGGCAGCTCGGTCAGCGTGACCGTCAGCAGTCCGATTGCCGAGCATTTCGAGCTGCCCGTCACCGCCCTGCAAGAAACCGACGGCAAAACCCGCGTGTGGATCATCGACACGCCCTCGCACACTGTCAGCCCGCATGAAGTCACCGTGCTGCGCCGTAACGCGCACACGGCGCTGTTGAGCGGCGGCCTCAAGAGCGGCGACAAAGTGGTCATTGCCGGGGTGAACAGCCTCACGCCCGGACAGAACGTCAGACTGGATAAGGAAAGCTCGCAATGAATGGGAAGTTCAACCTGTCCGAGTGGGCCCTGAAGCATCAGTCGTTTGTCTGGTATTTGATGTTCGTCGCGGTCCTTGCCGGGATCTTTTCGTACATGAACCTGGGGCGCGCCGAAGACCCCAGCTTCGCCATCAAGACCATGGTGATTCAGACTCGCTGGCCGGGCGCCACGGTCGATGAAACCATGCTGCAGGTCACGGACCGGATCGAGAAAAAACTCGAGGAACTCGACTCGCTGGACTACGTGCAAAGCTACACCCGCCCCGGTGAGTCCACGGTGTTCGTGTTCCTCAAGGACACCACCGAGGCCAAGGCGATTCCGCAGATCTGGTACCAGGTGCGCAAGAAAATCGACGACATTCGCGGCGACTTCCCCCAAGGCATTCAAGGCCCGGGGTTCGACGACGAGTTCGGTGATGTGTACGGCACCATTTACGCCTTTACCGGCGACGGTTTCACCATGCGCCAACTGCGCGATTACGTGGAGCATGTGCGCACCGGGATTCGCGACGTGCCCAATCGCGGCAAGGTGATGACCATTGGCGAGCAGGATGAGACGTTTTACCTGAATTTCTCGACCCGCAAACTCGCTGCGCTGGGGCTGGATCAGCAGCAGGTGCTGCAAAGCCTGCAAGCACAAAACGCCGTGACCCCCGCCGGGGTGATCGAAGCGGGGCCGGAGCGCATGTCGGTGCGCACCTCCGGGCAATTCCACACCACTGAAGACCTCGAAGCCGTCAACCTGCGGGTCAATGACCGGTTCTATCGCCTGGCAGACATTGCCGAAATCACCCGGGGTTATGTTGACCCTGCTTCACCGATGTTCCACTACAACGGTAAACCGGCCATCGGCCTGGCCATCGCCATGAACGATGGCGGCAACATTCAGGCGTTCGGGCAGGAACTGCAACAACGCATCGACGACCTGACAGCCGAACTGCCGCTGGGGGTGGACGTGCACATGGTGTCGGACCAGGCCCAAGTGGTTGAAGTGGCCGTGGGCGGCTTCACCAGTGCGCTGTTCGAAGCGGTGATTATCGTGCTGGGGGTGAGTTTTATCAGCCTCGGCCTGCGCGCCGGACTGGTGGTGGCCATCTCGATCCCGCTGGTGCTGGCGCTGGTGTTTGTGTTCATGGAGTTCACCGGCATCGCCATGCAGCGGGTGTCGCTGGGTGCGCTGATCATCGCCCTCGGCCTGCTGGTGGATGACGCCATGATTACCGTGGAGGTCATGATTACGCGGCTCGAAATGGGGGAAAGCAAGGAGCAAGCGGCCACGTTTGCCTACCACTCCACGGCTTTCCCGATGCTCACCGGCACGTTGGTGACGGTCGCCGGTTTCGTGCCTATCGGGCTCAACAACAGCTCGGCCGGGGAGTACACCTTCACCCTGTTCGCGGTGATAGCCGTCGCGATGCTGGTCTCGTGGGTGGTGGCCGTGTTGTTCGCGCCGGTGCTGGGCGTGCATATCCTCAGCGCCAAGGTCAAACCCAAGCCCGAGAAGCCAGGGCGTCTGGCCCATGCGTTTGATACGGGCCTGCTGTGGTGCATGCGCCATCGGTGGCTCACCATTGGCGCGACTGTGCTGATGTTCGTGCTGTCGGTGTTCGGCCTGGGCCTGGTGCAAAACCAGTTCTTCCCGTCGTCAGACCGACCTGAAATTCTGGTGGACCTGAACCTGCCGCAAAACGCCTCCATCGCTGAAACCCTCAAGGTCACTCAGCGCTTTGAGGACACCCTCAAGGGCGACCCGGACATCGTGCGCTGGAGCAGTTACATCGGCGAGGGTGCGATCCGTTTCTACCTGCCGCTGGACCAGCAACTGCAAAACCCGTTTTTTGCCCAACTGGTGATCGTCAGCACCGGGCTTGAGAGCCGCGATGCGCTGATGGCTCGCCTGGAGAAACGCTTGCGCGACGACTTTGTGGGCGTCGGCACGTTCGTGCACACCCTTGAGCTGGGGCCGCCGGTGGGTCAGCCGCTGCAATACCGCGTCAGTGGCCCGAACATCGATCAGGTGCGCAAACACGCGATTGATCTGGCCACGGTGCTCGATGCCAACTCGAACGTTGGTGAAATCAACTTCAACTGGAACGAACCCGGCAAAGTCCTGCGCATCGACATTGCTCAGGACAAAGCCCGCCAGTACGGCCTCTCGTCCGAAGACGTGGCCCGCGTGATGAACAGCATCGTCAGCGGCGCGGCGGTCAGTCAGGTCAAAGACGACATTTACCTGATCAACATTGTCGGCCGGGCGGTGGGCACCGAGCGGGACTCCCCGGAAACCCTGCTCAACCTGCAAATCACCACCCCGAGCGGCACCTCCATTCCATTGCTGGCCTTTGCCTCCGTGCGGTATGAACTGGAGCAACCGCTGATCTGGAGCCGCGACCGCATCCCGACCCTGACCCTCAAGGCGTCGGTGCGCGGCAGCATGCAACCGACCGACCTGGTGGCGGACCTCAAGCCGGCTATCGACAAATTTGCGGCAGAGTTGCCCCGTGGCTACACGCTGCAAACCGGTGGCACAGTGGAGCAAAGCGCCAAGGCGCAAGGCCCGATCGCGCACGTGGTGCCGTTGATGCTGTTTTTGATGGCGACCTTTTTGATGATCCAGTTGCAGAGCGTGCAGAAGATGTTTCTGGTGGCCAGTGTCGCGCCACTGGGGCTGATCGGCGTGGTGCTGGCGCTGGTGCCGACCGGAACGCCTATGGGCTTTGTGGCGATCCTGGGGATTCTGGCGCTGGTGGGCATCATTATTCGTAACTCGGTGATTCTGGTGACGCAGATCGACCAGTTCGAGCGCGACGGCTACGACCCGTGGCACGCCGTGGTGCAAGCGACTGAACACCGTCGTCGGCCGATCTTGCTGACTGCTGCGGCCGCCAGCTTGGGCATGATCCCGATTGCCCGCGAAGTGTTCTGGGGGCCGATGGCCTACGCCATGATTGGCGGCATCATCTCTGCCACCTTGCTGACCTTGCTGTTCCTGCCCGCGCTGTACGTGGCCTGGTACAAAATCAAGGAGTCGAAGGAACCCAGCCCGGTCGCCAAATAATCGAGGCAGGGGGCGTATGCGGGAGGGCTAAAGAGAGGCCCGCCTGCAAAAGCCCCTCATCCCAACCCTCTCCCGCCGGGAGAGGGTGCGTGAGCGCGGGCTTTCAGTCCGACCGCAACACCACGACCCCCAGCACATCGCAGCCTTCCTGCAACAACAGTGCAGTCGCCTCACACACCGCGTTCAATTCCTGCTGGGCACTGCTGGCGGCGCTTAAGTGGGACAAACTGCGTAACAAATTCTTGGCCGCCTGAAAGCGCTGCTCGGCACAACAGAGCAGGGCAGACACAGAGGCGCGGGTATCAATCAGAAGAACGTCGGAGCCGACAGGGTTGTCGGTTTGCGGAAGGTAATGCGGCATTTTTCAAACTCCTGAAGAGAAGGAGCCACTTCAATCAGCTTGCACGCAGAAAGAGGGTGGCAGCTGTGCGCGGGTGTGCAAGACCGGTTACCTACCCACCCGGCAGACCCTGAGGTCTCCCGCGCACAACCGCCATAACGCAGGTGCAGGCGCGGAGCCTAGCAAGCGAAATGGAAAGTTGGAATCGGTAGGGACAGGCTTGCACACCTGATCGCTGAAAATTCAGCGACGGCGCGGACTATAGGCAGCCCGTAACGGCCATCACAATGGGGGCAAACACGAGCAAGCCTGATCCCACAACAGTCAGGGAAAGGTCCGTAGAACCGGCCGAGGTCAAGCGCGGCCCCAACCACAAGCCCGCCCATTGCGGGCGGGCTTGTCTCGATCAACGCACCAGGTGCAAGAACTGCATATGGCGCTCGTACTGGTCGAGGATGTCGTTGATGATTTGCTCTTTGGTGTAGCCGGTCAGGTCGTAGTCCTGACTGCCTTCACTCAAGTGCACTTCGGCCCGGTAGTAACGGCGGTTACGCAGCTCTTTGGGGCCCATGCCGCCACGGGCGAACGATGGGGTGAAGTAGCCGCGCATCTGCACCTGGTACACGAACGGGTGTTCGTCACCGTGGCCGATTTCCAGGCTCACGTTGTCGTTGGCCGGGTCAGGCTGGGTGACGACGTTAAGCCCTTTCTCAAGGAACACGGCGCTTACTTCTTCAATCGCTGGCCGCACCGTGGTGTCCATAAAGCGGTACACCTCGTCGCGTGACGGGAAGTGCACGGCCTGGCTCAAGCGCTGACGCCAGCCGCCACGCCCGCGGCGCGAAGCCGAGACCGGTGCCAGCGAGTGCATTTGCGCGATCTTCTTCTGCGACTCCAGATAGAACGCCTTGTGCAGGCCCCACATCATCAGCAACAGAATCAACGAGAACGGCAACGAGGTCAGCACCACTGCCGATTTCAGCGCATCGATGCTGCCGGAGAACAACAGCGCACTGGTGACCAGCGCGGTCATCGCCCCCCAGAACACGCGCAGCCATTTCGGGCCGTCTTCATCAGGGTTGCCGCCACGGGCCGAGAGGGTGGACAGCACCACCGTGCCGGAGTCGGCCGAGGTCACGAAGAACACAAAACTGATGAACACCGTCACGGCGATCACGGTTTTGCTCCACGGGTAGGTTTCCAGCAGCAGGTACAGGGTGCGCGACGGGTCGTCGATGGCCGACTGGCCAAGGGCAACCATGCCATGGTTGAGCACTTGGTCGATGGCGCTGTTGCCGAAGATCGACATCCAGGCCAGGGTGAAGCCCAGCGGGATCAGCAGCACGCCAAACACGAACTCACGGATGGTCCGGCCACGGGAGATACGCGCAATGAACAGGCCCACAAACGGCGACCATGCGATCCACCAGGCCCAATAGAAGACGGTCCAGCCACCCAGCCAGTCGCTTGGCTTGTCGTAGGCGTACACGTCGAAACTCTTGGTCGGCAGCGAGCCGAGGTAGTCACCGATGTTTTGCACCAGGGTGTTGAGCAAATGCTGGGTCGGCCCGGCAAATAGCACAAACAGCAGCAGCGCGCAGGCCAGCAGCATGTTGATATCGGACATCACCCGCACGCCTTTATCGACGCCGGCAATTGCCACCAAAATGGCAGCGCCCATCATCAGCGTGATCAGGCCCACCTGCACCCATTGGGTGTGCGGCATGCCGAACAGGTAGTCGAGGCCAGAATTGAGGTGCAACACCCCAAAGCCCATATCAGCGCCCAAACCGAACACCGTGGCGATGATGCCGAAACCATCCACGGCATACCCGATCGGGCCATTGATGCGCTTGCCGATCAGCGGGTAAAGCGCCGAGCGCAGCGCCAGCGGCAGGTTGTGGCGGTACGCAAAGTACGCCAGTGCCATACCGACAAAGGCAAACACACCCCAGCCGTGCAGGCCCCAGTGCAAGAACAGCAACTGCATACCCTGACGCGCCGCCTCGGCGTTACCGGCAGGGCCTTGCGGCGGGTTGAGCATGTGCGTCAGGGGTTCGGACACGCAGAAGAAAAATAGCGTGATGCTGATCCCGGCGGCAAAGAGCATGCCCGCCCAGGACAGGTAACTGAACTCAGGTTCGTCGTGGTCGGCACCGAGCTTGATCTTGCCGTAGCCGGACAAGGCGGTGACGACCACGAAGATCAGATACAGGGTCATCGCTAGCATGTAGTACCAGCCGACCGTATTGGCCGCCCAGTTTTGTGCTGCCAGCAGCCATTCACCGGCCGCTGCGGGCATGGCAATCACCACCACCCCAAAGATCAGAATAAAGATCGCCGCGAAGTAAAAAACCGGCGGGTTCATGCGAATGGAAGACGTCTCAGACGTCAGGGGTACACTCATTGGATGTGCACCTTATAGAGGTAAAACGAGAGCAAAAAGAGCGGATTCGGCAAAGGTAAGCCTCCTGTTGTGAGCGGGCAGCGGACCACCGTTTTAAGTTGAACACGTATTCAAGTTAAACATGGATGGCCTTTTAGAACTAATCGCTGCCCACGGCTTCACGTCTAATACGTTAGCGCATGGCAAGGTATGACACATGGCCATGATCAACGTTCAGCCGTTGTCACAAGGGGCTTTCAGCGCGAAGAGGGCACTGATGAAAAAGAGGGATTTTCAGCGATGAAAAAAATTCAGAAAAAATTCTTCCCCCCGCGCATTTGATCAAAAAACAGACAAATCCAGCGGCCGAATCGCCCCCATCCAGATCGCATGTTCGGTGTGGTCCAGCAGGTCGTCTCCCGTCTCAGGGTGCAGAAACACCACCAGCCCATTGCGATGCAGCGCCAGCCACGGCAAGACCACGCCGATCAACTCCGGGCCGAATGCCAACTGGCAGCTCCAGTCGGGGTGCGGGCCGACCGGTTTTTCGTGGACGCGGCCCATGTGCAGCTTGAAAAGACGCGTGGCTTCTTCGGCAAGTGCACGCGCCTGGTCGAGGGTCGTGGCGTCAAAATAGAGGTGGGCGTGGTAGCCCTTGATGCGTTGCATGAGTGCCTCTTGAAGACGATGCCAAGGGTGGGGGCGCTTTACAGCGCCAGCAACCTGCGCAATTGAGCCAGTGCGGGGGCGGTGTCGGGGCGCACGCCGCGCCATACAAAGAAGGCTTCTGCCGCCTGTTCGGCCAGCATCCCTAACCCGTCCATGACTTGGCCTGCACCCTGTTCGACGGCCCACGCGCAAAACGGCGTCGGCTCTTTGCCATACATCATGTCGTAGCACAGGGTGTTGCCCGGCTCGATCAGGCTGCTGGCAATGGGCGGGACTTCACCGGCCAGGCTGGCCGATGTCGCGTTGATGATCAAATCCACCGGTTCGCGCAACCAGTCAAACCCACTGGCCGCCACGGGGCCAAGGTCGCTGAACAGTTCGGCCAGCCCTTCGGCTTTCTCGACCGTGCGGTTGGCGATGGTCACTGAGGCCGGGCCTTGCGCCAGAATCGGCTCCAGTGCGCCACGCACCGCGCCACCGGCGCCGAGGATGAGGATGCGTTTGCCCTTGAGGCTGAAACCCGCATTGACCGTCAAATCACGCACCAGCCCGGCGCCGTCGGTGTTATCGCCCAGCAAACTGCCATCAGCCAGTTTGCTCAGGGTGTTCACCGCGCCGGCTCGTTGCGCACGGGCACTCAGTTGGCTGGCCAGTTGGTAAGCCTGCTCCTTGAAGGGCACGGTCACATTCGCCCCGCGACCTTCTTTGAAGAACGCGGTGGCGCAGCCCTGAAAATCATCCAGCGGCGCCAGCAGGGTGTCGTACTGCATGGCCTGCCCAGTTTGCTCGGCAAACAAGCGGTGCAACACCGGCGATTTGCTATGGGCAATCGGGTTACCAAAAACGACGTAACGGTCCATCAGGCAAATTCCTCAGGCAATGTCAGGCGTTGGCCAGCCAGTCTCGGTCTTGCAGGAAGTAGTCGGTCAGGCGCGCTTCTGGGCTGCCGGGCTCGGCTTTCCAGTCGTAGCCCCAGCGCACCTGCGGCGGCAATGACATCAGGATCGACTCGGTACGGCCACCGGACTGCAAGCCGAACAAGGTGCCACGATCGTAGACCAGATTGAACTCGACGTAGCGGCCACGGCGAAACTCTTGAAACTCGCGCTGCTGCGCTGTGTATTCATCCGCCTTGCGGCGCTGAACGATCGGCAGGTAGGCGTCGATGTACGCGTCGCCGATGGCACGAATGAAGGCGAAACAGGTGTCGAAATCCCATTCGTTCAGGTCATCAAAAAACAGACCGCCAATGCCACGCGGCTCGTTGCGGTGCTTGATGTGGAAATAGGTGTCGCACCAGGCTTTGTAACGCGGGTACACCTCAGCGCCAAACGGCGCGCAGGCCTGTTCGGCAATGCGGTGCCAGTGCACGCAGTCTTCTTCGACGGCGTAGTAGGGCGTGAGGTCGAAACCGCCACCAAACCACCACACCGGCTCTTCCCCTTCTTTTTCAGCGATGAAAAAGCGCACGTTGGCGTGGGAAGTCGGCACATGCGGGTTGTGCGGGTGGATCACCAGCGACACGCCCAGCGCCTCAAAACCGCGGCCCGCCAGTTCAGGGCGATGCGCGCTGGCGGACGGCGGCAAACCGCTGCCGAAGACGTGGGAAAAGTTGACGCCGCCTTTTTCGATCACGTGGCCGTTTTCGATCACGCGTGTACGACCGCCGCCACCTGCCGGACGCTGCCAGGCGTCTTCAACGAAGCGCGTGCCGCCGTCTTCGGTTTCCAGAGCGTTGCAAATACGGTCTTGAAGGTCGAGCAGATAGGCTTTCACAGCCTCGGTGCGGGTAGTCATGACATCACCTTGAATAGGTCAAAGCTACGCGGCACTTCGTCAGAGCGGGGCCGGCGGCAAAGGGCCGCTAGCATAACACCGCGTCCCGCCTCCTCGCAGTTGACGAAGATCACGCTTAAGCGTTGGATGTAGCCTTCGTGAACCCAGCGAGGACAGTGCAGATGGCTAAACGTATTCAGTTTCGGGCCCACGGCGGCCCTGAAGTGCTTGAGTTTGTTGACTACTCCCCCGCCGAGCCGGGCCCGCAGCAGGTGCGGGTGCGCAATGAGGCCATCGGTCTTAATTTCATCGACACCTATTACCGCGGCGGTTTGTACCCGCTGCCCGAGCTGCCATCCGGGCTGGGCAACGAAGGGGCAGGGGTGGTGGATGCCATCGGCAGCGACGTACGCAACGTTAACGTTGGCGACCGCGTAGCCTACGGCACCGGCCCGCTGGGGGCTTACAGCGAGTTGCACGTATTACCCGCCGCAAATGTGGTGAAGCTGCCCGACGACATTTCGTGCGAAGAGGCCGCCGCCGTAATGCTGAAAGGCCTGACGGTGCAGTACTTGTTGCGTCAGACCTATGAACTCAAGGGTGGCGAAACCATTCTGTTCCACGCGGCAGCCGGTGGCGTGGGTTCGATTGCCTGCCAATGGGCCAAGGCGCTGGGCGTACAGCTGATCGGCACGGTCAGTTCTCCGAAAAAAGCGGCATTGGCCAAAAAGCTGGGTGCGTGGGCAACCATCGACTACAGCCACGAAGATGTGGCCCAACGCGTGCTGGAACTGACCGACGGTAAGAAATGCCCCGTGGTCTATGACGGTGTCGGTAAAGATACCTGGCTGACGTCCCTGGACTGCCTGTCGCTGCGTGGCTTGATGGTCAGCTTCGGTAACGCGTCGGGTGCCGTGACGGGGGTGAATTTGGGGATTTTGTCGCAGAAGGGCTCGTTGTATGTGACCCGGCCAACACTGGCGTCCTACGCCAATACCCCTGAAAACCTGCAGAAAATGGCGGACGAGCTGTTCGACATGATCCGCAGCGACAATATTGTGGTGGACATCAGCCAGCGCTTTGCCTTGAAGGATGCCGCTCAGGCACAAACCGAACTCTCAGCGCGCCGCACAACCGGCTCGACCATTCTGGTGCCTTGAGTTCAAACAACCGATTGCCGCTGCCGAAGGCCTCGCAGCCTGCGACAGCGGCCCCGATTTGAATCAGGCCGGGCGAACCACGTTGCCGGTCGCCAGATCGCGAATCAGGCTCGGATTCTTACGCCCGCCCAGGTTGCCACCCAACACATGGTCAATTTGCCCACGGAAGTACTGCTCCACCTTCAGTCGCGTGCGCGCAGCCGGCAAACCCGCCGGGTTGGCTGACGTCGATACGACAGGCCCTACCAATGAACACAGTTCGCGCACCAGCGGGTGATCGCTCACGCGCAACGCCACGGTGTCGTGCACGCCAGTGATCCACTCGGGCAACAAGCCCTGATGCGGCACCAGCCAGGTGTTCGGCCCCGGCCAGGTGCTGGCCATGCGGTCGAGCCAGTCCTGTGGGAAGTCTTCAAACAGGAAGTCGAACTGATGAATATTGTCGGCAACCAAAATCAGGCCTTTATCCACAGGCCTCGACTTGATGGCCAGCAGCCGTTCTACCGCGTCCTCATCCCATGGGTCGCAACCCAAACCCCAGACAGCTTCGGTGGGATAGGCAATCACCGCGCCCGCGCGAATGGCGGTTGCGGCTTGCTGTACGCGCCAGGTGCTGATCATTGAATGTCTCCAGATATGTGCTGTGCGCAAGTGTACTTAGCTGGCGCGAGCAAACCAACGTCCACCCTCCAGGACGACGCGGCCTTCAAGCTCCAGTTCGGTCAGGGCGGCGAGCAGTGCAGGCAACGCCCAGCCGCTGGCACTGGCCAGTCCTTCGCTGGTGTAAGGCGAAGCCTGCAACAATTGCACAAGCGGATGACAACTTGGCGTAAACAATTCACCGGTTGGCACCGCCATTGAGCGCCAGCCGCGTAACCCTTCCAGAATGTGCTCGACGGTTTCCACCAGCGTAGCCCCGTCGCGGATCAATTGATGACAGCCCCGAGCGCCAGGATGGTGGATGGAACCGGGCATGGCGTACACCTCTCGTCCCTGCTCGGCGGCAAGACGCGCAGTAATCAGCGAGCCACTGGCCACACTGGCTTCAACGACCAATACGCCCAGGGATAGACCGCTGATAATGCGATTGCGCCGGGGGAAGTTGCTGGCGTGTGGCCCGGCGTCCAGCGGGAACTCTGAAACAACGGCACTGCCGCTCGCAATCATGGCGTCGGCCAGAGCACGATGGCGCTGTGGATAAAGTTTTTGCAACCCGGTGCCGAGCACCCCCACCGTCTGACCGCCGATGTCCAGCGCGGCTTGATGTGCGGCGCCATCAATCCCCAGCGCCAGACCACTGGTAATGACAAATCCGGCGCCTGCCAAGGCGCGCGAAAACGCGCTGGCGGTGTCCAGTCCCGGCCGCGAAGCGCGTCGGCTGCCGACCATTGCCAACTGGGGTTTTTCCAGAATCGACGGCTCACCTGCCACGAATAACAGGGGCGGCGCGTCGCTGAGTTCAGCCAGTAACGCCGGGTAATCGGGCTGGTCGTGGAGCAGCACGTGCTGGTTGCAGCCCTCAAGCCAGCGCAATGCAGCGCTTGCGCCGTCGCGCACCTCAACACTGCGCCGGGCTTGTGCGCAGACCGACGGCAAGCCCAACGCCCGCCACGCACTGGCAGGCGCACTCAGCGCCGAGCTGGCTGAGCCAAAGGCATTGAACAGGGTGTAATAACGACGAGGTCCTACTTCGGGCAAGCGATGCAGGCGCAAACGCGCTTCCAGCTCGGCCGGGGAAATACGCGAACATTCAGACAGCGACATAGGATCATCCTTGATCTGTTTCAGCAGCGTTACGAAGTCAACAACCTGTGGATAACTCTGTTAACAAGTTGTTTGGGAAATTCACCCACCGGGGTGGCGGGGTGTGTCGATACCCTTGAAATACAGGGCGCATCCCCCACCTTAGTAGAACGATTCAGCCAGACACCGAAGAGGCAAAAGGCCACTTTGCAGAATCGCATTAGAAGTGGGCAATACACCTCAGGCCCTGCAAGCATCCGACTCACAATCAACGCAGGCGGGGCCTGAGTTTCAGGACCAGAAGGCAGCTGTAAAACCAGGCCACGGGTGTCATATCCGCTGACAAACGAGCCCTCACCAGTCGGTTTCAAAGTGCTACAAGCGCCAGACCGCAAGGCGTACGTACCCTGCAGCCCGGCAGCTAGTCGTTTCATCCGCGGGTGAATCCCTTTATTATGTGCGCTCGCGTGAAACGCCTGAGCCCGAGCGGGTTCTCTCTGAAAGAGACGTTTTGCACAGGTTGCCCGAGTCCTCAGGACCCACCTGACAACCGTTATTAATCTTTCATACAGTGCAGCAATTACGCCTATGGCCATCTTGAACATCCTCGAATTCCCAGACTCGCGACTACGCACCATCGCCAAGCCCGTGGAGGTTGTGGACGACGAAGTGCGTCAGTTGATCGACGACATGTTTGAAACCATGTACGAAGCGCCCGGCATCGGCCTGGCAGCGACCCAGGTCAACGTCCACAAGCGCATCGTGGTCATGGACCTGAGCGAAGACCGCAGCGCACCGATGGTCTTCATCAACCCGGCGTTCGAAACCCTGACTGACGAGATGGACCAGTACCAGGAAGGTTGCCTGTCAGTGCCGGGTTTCTATGAAAACGTAGATCGCCCGCAACGCGTCAAAATCAACGCGCTGGACCGTGATGGCAAACCGTTCGAAATGATTGCCGAGGGTTTGCTGGCCGTGTGCATCCAGCACGAGTGCGATCACCTCAACGGCAAGCTGTTCGTCGATTACCTGTCTAATCTCAAGCGTGACCGGATCAAGAAGAAGCTGGAAAAACTGCACCGCCAGAACGCTTGACCGGCCCTGCGGCTGCCGCCCACGCACGCGCCTGAGATCCCGCGCGAGGCGGCTGTGTTCCGAGGCAACACCGGTATGCCTGAAGCCCCCGCCGCCGGGGGCTGGCACGGCAGCGGATACCGGTAGTTCCCGGGATTATTCCCGCGCATTCCCCCATTCCAAGTGAGTAATCCATGACTGAGCCACTGCGCATCGTCTTTGCTGGCACCCCAGAATTCGCCGCTGAACACCTCAAGGCACTGCTCGACAGCCCTTACGAGATCGTTGCGGTTTACACCCAACCGGACCGTCCGGCCGGGCGCGGGCAAAAGCTGATGCCAAGCCCGGTCAAGCAACTCGCGCAGGAACACTCTATTGCTGTCATGCAGCCGCCCACTTTGCGTGCGCCTGACGCCCAGGCTGAACTGGCTGCGCTCAAGCCGGACTTGATGGTCGTAGTGGCCTATGGCCTGATCCTGCCGCAAGCCGTGCTGGATATTCCGCGTCTGGGCTGTATCAACAGTCACGCCTCGCTGCTGCCACGCTGGCGCGGTGCGGCGCCGATCCAGCGGGCCATTGAAGCGGGCGACAGCAAAAGCGGCGTGACCGTAATGCACATGGAGGCGGGTCTAGACACCGGCCCCATGCTGCTAACGGCCGTTACCCCTATCACGCGTGAAGACACCGGCGGCAGCCTGCATGATCGTCTGGCCGAGCTGGGCCCGCCTGCGGTGATCGAAGCCATTGCCGGCCTGGCCGCCGGCACGTTGGTGGGCGAAGTGCAGGACGACAGCCTCGCAACCTACGCCCACAAGCTGAACAAAGACGAAGCACGCATCGACTGGAATCGTCCGGCAAGTGAGCTTGAGCGACAGATTCGCGCGTTCAACCCATGGCCGATTTGCCACACCACGTTGAATGGCGAAACCATGAAGGTGCTCGCGGCAAATGTGCCTTATCTGAACCATGAGCAAGCACCGGGAACCATTTTAGGCGCATCCAAAGAAGGCCTTCTGGTGAGCTGCGGGAAGGGCGCGTTGCGCCTGACACGCCTGCAATTACCCGGTGGCAAAGCGCTGAACTTCAGCGACTTTTTCAACAGCCGCCGTGAGAAATTCGCTATCGGCACCACCCTCGGTGAAACGGAAAAAGCCCAATGAACCCGCGTCTGGCCGCCGCCAAGGCACTGACTGCTGTTCTGAACGGCAAAGCCTCGCTTAACAGCTCATTGCCGTTACAACTGGATAAAGTCGAAGTCCGCGACCGCGGCCTGACCCAAGACCTCGCATTCGGCACGGCACGCTGGCAGCCACGCCTGTCCGCGCTGGCCAACAAGCTGCTGCAAAAGCCGTTCAAAGCAGCAGACGCCGACGTCGAGGCTTTGCTACTTGTCGGCCTGTATCAACTGCTCTACACCCGCATTCCCGCGCACGCCGCCATCGGTGAAACCGTGGGTTGCGCCGACAAGCTGAAAAAACCGTGGGCCAAAGGCCTGCTGAACGCCGTGTTGCGTAACGCCCAGCGCGAAAGCGAGGCATTGTTGGCCGAGCTGGAACACGATCCGGTGGTGCGCACGGCGCACCCGCGCTGGTTGCAAAAATCCCTGAAAGCATTCTGGCCTGAGCAATGGGAAGCCATTTGCGCAGCCAATAACGCGCATCCCCCTATGATTCTGCGGGTCAATCGTCGCCATCATCGCCGTGATGCCTACCTGCAATTGCTGGTGGACGCCGGTGTCGAGGCGACGCCGTGTGTATTCAGTCAGGACGGCATCGTGCTGGCTGAAGCCTGTGACGTGCGGAACCTGCCAGGCTTCGCCGAAGGCTGGATCAGCGTGCAGGACGAAGCCGCGCAACTGGCCGCCGACTTGCTCGATCTGGCCCCCGGCCAGCGCGTGCTCGACGCCTGCTGCGCACCGGGTGGCAAAACCTGTCACATCCTTGAAGTTGAACCCACGCTGGCAGGGGTTGTGGCTGTGGATCTGGAAGCCAAGCGTCTGGTGCGTGTGCGCGAGAACCTTGAGCGCCTGGGCTTGAGTGCCGAACTGATCGCTGCTGACGGCCGCGACACCGCCACGTGGTGGGACGGCAAGCCCTTCCAGCGCATTTTGCTGGATGCGCCTTGCTCGGCGACAGGCGTGATCCGACGTCACCCGGACATCAAGCTGACACGCCAACCAGACGACATCGCCGCCCTCGCGACCCTGCAAGGCGAGTTGCTGGACGCAATGTGGCCGACGCTCGACGTCGGTGGCATTCTGCTCTACGCCACGTGCTCGACGCTGCCGACCGAGAACACCGAGGTGATTGAAGCGTTCCTTGCCCGCACACCGGGTGCGCGTGAGCTGGACATCGCCGGTGATTTCGGCCTCAAGCAACCGCACGGGCGCCAGCTGCTGGCCCAGGAAGGCGGGCATGATGGCTTCTACTACGCCAAATTGATCAAGATCGCAGCTGCTCGCGGCTAATCGAGAACAGGAAATGACGGCATGAAAATCATCATCCTCGGCGCAGGCCAGGTCGGCGGCACCCTGGCAGAGCATCTGGCCAGTGAAGCCAACGACATCACAGTGGTCGATACCGACGGCGAACGCCTGCGCGACCTCGGTGACCGCCTCGACATCCGCACCATTCAGGGCCGCGCCTCGTTGCCCAATGTGCTGCGTCAGGCAGGCGCCGACGATGCCGACATGCTGGTGGCGGTGACCAACAGCGACGAGACCAACATGGTCGCCTGCCAGGTGGCGTACTCGCTGTTCCACACCCCGACCAAAATTGCCCGGGTGCGCGAATCGGCCTACCTGAGCCGCGGTGAAGAGCTGTTCGACAACGACGCGATTCCGGTCGATGTGCTAATCAGCCCCGAGCAGGTCGTGACCAATTACATCAAACGCCTGATCGAACACCCCGGCGCCTTGCAAGTGATCGACTTTGCTGAAGGCAAAGCACAACTGGTGGCGGTGAAGGCGTACTACGGCGGCCCGCTGATTGGTCAGCAATTGCGCCAATTGCGCGAACATATGCCGAACGTGGATACACGCGTGGCGGCTATTTTCCGACGTGATCGTCCGATTACCCCCCGTGGCGATACCGTGATCGAGGCAGACGACGAAGTCTTTTTCATCGCAGCCCGCGCCAACATTCGCGCTGTGATGAGCGAAATGCGCCGCCTGGACGAGAGCTACAAGCGCATCGTGATTGCCGGTGGTGGACAGATCGGTGAGCGGCTGGCCGAGGCTATTGAAAGCCGTTATCAGGTCAAGATCATCGAAATGAGCGCTGCACGCTGCCGCTATCTGTCGGACACGCTCGACAGCACGGTGGTGCTGCAAGGCAGCGCCTCGGACCGCGACCTGATGCTCGAGGAAAACATCGCCGACGCCGACCTGTTCCTGGCACTGACCAACGATGACGAAGCCAACATCATGTCGTCGCTGCTGGCCAAGCGTCTGGGGGCCAAGAAGGTCATGACCATCATCAACAACCCCGCGTATGTGGACCTGATTCAGGGCGGCGAAATCGACATCGCCATCAGCCCTCAATTGGCCACCATCGGCACCTTGCTGGCCCACGTGCGCCGCGGCGATATCGTCAGCGTGCACTCTCTGCGGCGCGGTGCGGCCGAGGCTATCGAAGCCATCGCCCACGGTGACTCGAAGTCGAGCAAGGTAATCGGACGGCGCATCGGTGAGATCCACTTGCCACCGGGCACCACCATTGGCGCGATTATTCGTGATGAAGAAGTGCTGATTGCCCACGACGCCACCGTCATCAATGCGGGTGACCACGTGATTTTGTTCCTTGTGGATAAAAAGCATATTCGCGACGTCGAGAAGCTGTTCCACGTAGGACTGAGCTTTTTCTAAGGAGCCAGACGGATGTTGGATTCACTCGAAAAGATGCTGGCCAAGGGTGTGGATAACGCATTGCTGCGTTTTGGACTGGGCAAGGGTTATCTCGACCTTGGGGATAACCTCAAGGCGGCAGAGCATCTGCAACGCTGCGTGACATTCGACCCCAAGTATTCCGCTGCGTGGAAGTTGTTGGGCAAAGCGTACGTGGCGGCAGGGGATCGGGATGCGGCGCGCTCGGCGTGGGAGCAGGGGCTTGCGGCAGCGCAGGCCCACGGCGACAAACAGGCCGAAAAAGAAATGACCGTGTTTTTGAAGAAGCTCGACAAGTAGTCACTGCCGTAACCTGCGCCAGCAACTACAAGGTCTATGGGAGGGCGCTTCAGTACCAGCGCGCTTCGCCCGGCGGACGCTTTTTGAAGCGCTTCATGCTCCACATGTACTGGCTCGGGTAAGCCCGCACATATTTCTCCACCACTTGGCTCATCGCTTTGCACGACGTCTCTGTGTCGGTGCTGTACATGGCTTCGGGCGCCGCCTCAAGAATCACTTTGAAGCCCGAGCCGTCAGGCAGGCGCAAGGCGTGCAGGAACACCCCCACGGCTTTGCCGCCCGCCAGCATGTTGGGCACAAACTTGCTGGTCAGGGCCATGGTGCCGAGGAACGGTACGAAGATACCCGCCGATTCCGCGGGCTCCGGGTCTGCCGGGATGCCGACCTGACCGCCTTTGCGCACTTCTTTGATGACACTCAGGATGCCTTCTTTAGTCGACGCCGCCACGCGGTTGCCCAATTGCACGCGCTGTTTGCGCAGCAGTTCGTCCACGGCCTTGAGCTTGGGCGGGCGGTAGAAAATGATCGGCTTGCACTGGCTGCAATAGAAGTGATTGAGCACTTCCCAGTTACCCAGGTGGCTCGTGATCCCGACCACACCCTTGCCGGAGGCCAGAGCGTCCTTGAGCACGTCCAGCCCTTCAACTTCACGCACCAGGTCGATGGAACGCTGGGCAGGCCAGATCCACGCGCAGGCGCTTTCCGTCAGGCTTTTGCCGATGTCCTTAAGGCTTTGGCCCACCAGTTGCTCACGGGCAACCGGGTCCATTTCCGGGAAGCATTTCGCGAGGTTGATCCGCACCACTTCCCGCGAACGGTTGGGCAGTTTCCACATCAGCCAGCCGATGGCCGAGCCCACACGCTGCACTGCACCCCACGGGAGCATGGCAAACACGCGCAACGCCCCGACCAACAAGGCACCTTTAAACTTTTCCACAGGGGGGTTCCCATTCAATACAAAAAACAGCGTTTGTAGTCGCGGCCGAGGCAAGCGGCTGCGACCACGGGGTTCAAGAGTGGCCAGCATTCTAACCGCCGTTTGCCAGCTCCGCGTAGCGGTAGCAGGTGGTGGCGTGGTCCATGACCATGCCACTGGCTTGCATGAAGGCGTAGCAAATGGTCGGGCCGACGAACGTGAACCCGGCTTTTTTCAAGCCTTTGCTCATGGCTTCAGCCTCGGGCGTAACCGCCGGAAACTCATGCCGTTCGGTGAAGTGATTGATCTTGGGCGTCCCTCCCACAAACGACCACAAGAACGCCACCGGGTTGTCCAACGCCAGCCAGGCCTGGGCATTGCGCCGGGCACCCGCCACTTTCAGGCGGTTGCGAATGATCCCCGGATCTTGCAGCAACCTCTCTATTTCGGCGTCGCTCATGACCGCCAGGCGCTCGGCATCAAAGCCGAACATGACCTTGCGATAGTGCTCGCGTTTCTTCAGAACCGTGATCCATGACAGGCCCGCCTGGAACCCTTCGAGCAATAACAACTCGAACAACCCGTGCGCATCGCGCAACGGCACGCCCCACTCAAGATCGTGATAGGCCATGTACAGAGGGTCATCCGAACACCAGAAACAACGTGCCATAAAGGCTCCAAGAGGTGGAGGCGCGACCGAATCGGGTATACTCCCGCTCTTTAAATCGCAGCCCAAGAAACAGGTGAATTTGTGAGCCAGCCTACGCCAGCAGTGCGTACCTTCCAAGACTTGATCCTCGCCCTCCAGCAATACTGGGCCGAGCAAGGTTGTGTGGTGCTTCAGCCCTACGATATGGAAGTGGGCGCCGGCACATTCCATACCGCCACTTTTTTGCGCTCCCTGGGCCCAGAAACGTGGAACGCCGCTTATGTGCAGCCCAGTCGTCGTCCGACTGACGGCCGCTACGGCGAAAACCCGAACCGTTTGCAGCACTACTACCAGTTCCAGGTGGTATTGAAGCCAAACCCGCCTAATTTCCAGGAACTGTACCTGGGCTCGCTGAAACACATCGGCCTCGACCCGCTGGTGCACGACATCCGTTTCGTTGAAGACAACTGGGAATCGCCAACACTGGGCGCCTGGGGTCTGGGCTGGGAAATCTGGCTCAACGGCATGGAGGTCACCCAGTTCACCTACTTCCAGCAAGTAGGCGGCATTGAGTGCTACCCGGTAACCGGCGAAATCACCTACGGTCTTGAGCGACTGGCGATGTACCTGCAAGGCGTGGATTCCGTCTACGACCTGGTCTGGACTGACGGCCCGTTCGGCAAAGTGACCTACGGCGACGTGTTCCACCAGAACGAAGTCGAGCAGTCGACTTACAACTTCGAACACGCCAACGTCGACAAACTGTTTGAACTGTTCGATTTCTACGAAAGCGAAGCCAAGCGCCTGATCGAACTCGACCAGCCGCTGCCGTTGCCAAGCTACGAAATGGTGCTCAAGGCGTCGCACACCTTCAACTTGCTGGATGCGCGCCGGGCCATTTCCGTGACGGCTCGTCAGCAGTACATCCTGCGTGTGCGTACCCTGGCGCGTTCGGTGGCTCAGGCGTACCTCGAAGCTCGCGCCAAGTTGGGCTTCCCGATGGCACCCCCTGATTTGCGTGATGAAGTGTTGGCTAAGTTGGAGGCTGCACAATGAGTGCTCAAGATTTTCTGGTTGAACTGGGCACTGAAGAACTGCCACCAAAAGCCCTCAACACACTGGCCGAAGCCTTTCTCGCCGGGATTGAAAAGGGCCTGCAAAACGCTGGCCTGAACTTCTCCGCGAAAAAAGTCTACGCGGCGCCGCGTCGTCTGGCCGTGCTGTTGACGCAGCTCGACACTCAGCAGCCGGACCGCAGCATCAACATCGACGGCCCGCCACGTCAGGCCGCATTCGATGCTGAAGGCAACCCGACTCAGGCAGCCTTGGGTTTTGCCAAAAAATGCGGCGTTGAACTGAGCGAAATCGATCAAAGCGGTCCGAAACTGCGTTTCAGCCAGGTGATTGTCGGCAAGCCGACCGCCAGCCTGCTGCCGACCATCGTTGAAGATTCATTGAATGACTTGCCGATTCCAAAGCGCATGCGCTGGGGCGCGCGCAAGGAAGAATTCGTACGTCCGACCCAGTGGCTGGTCATGCTGCTGGGCGATGAAGTGGTCGACTGCACGATCCTTGCGCAGAAAGCCGGTCGCGACTCCCGTGGTCACCGCTTCCACCACCCTGAAAGCGTGCGTATCACCTCGCCCGCCAACTACCTTGAAGACCTGCGCAAAGCCTACGTACTGGCGGACTTCAACGAGCGCCGTGAGCTGATTGCCAAACGCGTGGCCGAGTTGGCGACGCTGCAGGAAGGCACCGCCATCGTGCCGCCAAGCCTGCTCGACGAAGTGACTGCGCTGGTCGAATGGCCTGTGCCGCTGGTGTGCTCGTTCGAAGAACGCTTCCTTGATGTACCGCAAGAAGCGCTGATCACCACCATGCAGGACAACCAGAAGTATTTCTGCCTGCTGGACGTGGATGGCAAGTTGCTGCCGCGCTTTATCACCGTGGCCAATATTGAGAGCAAAGACCCGCAGCAGATCATCTCGGGTAACGAGAAAGTCGTGCGCCCACGCCTGACGGACGCCGAGTTCTTCTTCAAGCAAGACAAGAAGCAGACGCTCGAAGACTTCAACCTGCGCCTGCAAAACGTGGTGTTCCAGGCGCAGTTGGGCAGCGTGTTCGACAAAGCCGAGCGCGTGTCCAAATTGGCCGCATTCATCGCGCCGCGCATTGGCGGCGACGCCCAGCGTGCTGCTCGTGCAGGCTTGTTGTCCAAGTGCGACCTGGCCACTGAAATGGTTGGCGAGTTCCCGGAAATGCAAGGCATTGCCGGTTATTACTACGCCCTCAATGACGGCGAGCCGGAAGACGTTGCACTGGCGCTCAACGAGCAGTACATGCCACGTGGCGCAGGCGCTGAACTGCCGGGCACCCTGACCGGTGCAGCAGTGGCCATCGCTGACAAGCTCGACACCCTGGTCGGCATCTTCGGTATTGGCATGTTGCCAACCGGCAGCAAAGACCCGTATGCCTTACGCCGTGCTGCGCTGGGAATCTTGCGCATCCTGATCGAGAAAAAGCTCGACCTCGACCTGACTGAAGCCGTGAATTTCGCGGTTACAGCGTTCGGCGCCAAGATCAAGTCGGCGGGGCTGGCGGATCAAGTGCTGGAGTTCATCTTCGACCGCCTGCGTGCGCGCTATGAAGACGAAGGCGTGGACGTGGCAACTTACCTCTCGGTACGTGCCCTGCAACCGACCTCGGCGCTGGACTTCGATCAGCGCGTGCAAGCCGTTCAGGCGTTCCGTCAATTGCCGGAAGCCGCAGCACTGGCTGCCGTGAACAAGCGCGTTTCGAACCTGTTGAGCAAAGTGGACGGCAAGGTGTCGACCCACGTTGAAGCCAAGTTCTTCGACAACGCCAGCGAGTTCTCGCTGTACTCGGCCATTCAAAAGGCCGATGAAGCGGTACAGCCGATGGCCGCCGCCCGTCAGTACAACGAAGCGTTGACCCGTCTGGCCGCTCTGCGCGAGCCGGTGGATGCATTCTTCGAAGCCGTGATGATCAACGCCGACGACGCCAATGTGCGGGCTAACCGCTACGCATTGCTGGCGCGCCTGCGCGGTCTGTTCCTCGGCGTTGCCGACATCTCGCTGCTGGGCTAAGGGGCTGCTGTTGAAACTGGTGATTCTCGATCGGGACGGCGTGATCAATTACGACTCCGACGCTTACATCAAGTCTGTCGAGGAGTGGATCCCGCTCCCCGGCGCGATCGAGGCTATCGCGCAGTTGAGCAAGGCCGGCTGGACGGTGTCCATCGCCACCAACCAGTCCGGCATTGCACGCGGTTACTACGACCTCGCCACCCTGAACGCCATGCACGCCCGTCTCCGGGCGCTAGTGGCGGAGCAGGGCGGCGAAGTTGGCTTGATTGTTTTTTGCCCGCATGGGCCCGATGAGGGTTGTGCCTGTCGCAAGCCAAAACCCGGCATGTTGCGCACGATTGCCGAGCATTACGGCGTTGATTTACATGAATGTTGGTTTGTGGGCGACAGTTTGGGTGACTTGCAAGCTGCAGAAGCCGTCGGTTCACAGCCTGTTTTGGTAAAAACCGGAAAAGGCGAAAAAACGTTCGAAAAAAATCTGCCGGCTACTACCCTGATTTTTGACGATCTGGCGGCAGTTGCCGCAGAACTTATCCACACATAAGGCATTTTTGAACACCGGCTGACGTCCGTTGCCCAGGTCTGTTCACAAATGCGTTATCCGCAACGGTAAAAGCCTCTATGTCAATCCTGCAGGCCATCAGAACTTTTTTCTTTTACCTGCTGTTGGGCACCAGCTCGCTGCTGTGGTGCTCGCTGAGTTTTTTTGTCGCCCCCTTTCTGCCGTTCCGTGCGCGTTATCGTTTTATCAACGTGTACTGGTGCCGCTGTGCACTGTGGCTGACACGGGTGTTCCTGAACATTCACGTTGAGGTCAAGGGCGCAGAAAATGTCCCGCAGCGCCCGTGCGTGATTCTGGCCAACCACCAAAGTACCTGGGAGACGTTTTTTCTCTCGGCTTACTTTCAACCGCTGAGCCAGGTGCTCAAACGGGAGCTGTTGTATGTGCCGTTCTTTGGTTGGGCCATGGCCATGCTGCGCCCCATCGCCATCGACCGTGAAAACCCGAAGGCGGCACTCAAACACATTGCTAAAAAGGGCGACGAGCTGCTCAAGGACAACATTTGGGTGCTGATTTTCCCGGAGGGCACGCGGGTTCCCTACGGCACGGTGGGCAAGTTCTCACGGGGCGGTACGGCACTGGCGGTCAACGCAGAATTGCCTGTCTTGCCGATTGCGCATAACGCGGGCAAGTACTGGCCCAAAGAGGGCTGGGCGAAAAAACCCGGCACTATTGAAGTGGTCATTGGCGAACCGATGTACGCCAACGGCACTGGCCCACGGGCAATTGCCGAACTCAATGACCGGGTTCAAGCCTGGAACGAGCAAGCCCAGCGCGACATGGGTTCCCTCCCGCCCGTGGCGGCACCGGCAGATGCATCGCTAAGCTGAGGCAAATTGTGGATAACGTGTGCACAAGTTTTGGATTTCTTTCTAAAAACGCCTGTAACTCGATGATTTAATTACTTATTTCTCGGTATGACTTTTTAGCTAAAAACGTGCATAAGTTTTTCTAAGGCACAAAAAAACCGGCGCTTTGGCCGGTTTTTTTGTGCGCTTCGTACACCGTTTTACTGTGGCCTGGGCCGGTTCACACCGCGCCCTAAACCTTATCGATGTTCACGTTTTTAGTTTCCTTGAGGCACAGCATCCCCACCACCAGACTGACCCCGGTAATCAGCACCGGGTACCACAGCCCGTAAAAGATATCGCCGGTGTACACCACCAGCGCGAACGAGACGGTGGGCAAGAAGCCACCAAACCAGCCATTGCCGATGTGGTACGGCAGCGACATCGAGGTGTAGCGGATGCGGGTCGGGAACAGTTCCACCATCACGGCTGCCAACGGGCCGTAGGTCATGGTCGCAATCAACGTCAGCATGACCATCACCAGCACCACCATCGGCTGGTTGACGGCACTCGGGTCAGCTTTCGCCGGGTAGCCCGCTGCCGAAATGGCGGCGCGCATGGCAGCTTCGTCGAAGCCCTTGATCTGCTGATCACCTACCGACACCTGCACGTCAGTGCCCGGCGCCGCCGCTTCAGAGGTGTACGGCAATCCCTGCTTCACCAGAAAGGTTTTAACCTTGTCGCACGGGCTATCGAAGCGCGCCTTACCCACAGGGTCAAACTGGAACGTGCAGGTCGAAGGGTCGGCCATCACCACAATCGGTGACTGGCGGCTTGCCGCATCAATTTGCGGATTGGCGTAGTGGCTGAGCGCTTTGAACAGCGGGAAGTACAGCACAGTTGCCAACAACAACCCCATCATCAAAATCGGCTTGCGCCCTACGCGGTCCGACAGCCAGCCAAAGAAGATGAAGAACGGCGCGCCGATCACCACACTGATAATCAGCAGCGTATTGGCCTGCGCCGGGTCCATCTTGAGCATCTGCGTGAGGAAGAACAGCACGTAGAACTGCGCCGTATAGAAGGTGACGGCCTGCCCGGCATTGATGCCGAACAACGCAATCAGCACGATCTTGAGGTTTTCCCACTTGCCGAAGGACTCGCGGATCGGTGATTTGCTGCTTTTACCTTCGGCCTTCATTTTCACGAACGCGGGCGACTCATGCATGCTCATGCGGATCCAGGTTGAAATGCACAGCAGCACGATCGACAGCAGGAACGGCAGGCGCCAGCCCCACACTTCAAACTCGTCGCCCGTCAGGTAGCGACAGCCCAGCACCACGACCAGCGACAGCAGCAGACCCAGGGTAGCGGTGGATTGAATCCAGCTGGTATTGAAGCCACGCTTACCGGGTGGTGCGTGCTCAGCCACATAGGTCGCAGCACCGCCGTATTCGCCACCGAGCGCCAGCCCTTGAAGCATGCGCAGCAGCACCAGCATGATCGGGGCCGCAATACCGATGCTGGCATAGGTGGGTAACAGGCCGACGGCAAAGGTAGAAAGGCCCATCAGAACGATGGTCATGAGAAAGGTATATTTTCGCCCGATCATGTCGCCCAAGCGGCCGAACACCAGTGCCCCGAACGGCCGCACCAAGAAACCGGCAGCAAAGGCCATCAGCGCAAAAATGAACGCAGTGGTGTCGTTCACCCCGGCAAAAAACTGCTTGCTGAGGACCGTCGCCAAGGCGCCATACAAGAAAAAGTCATACCACTCGAAAACCGTCCCGAGGGATGACGCAAAAATGATTTTCCGTTCTTCTCGGCCTGTCGGCGCTTTCGCGACGCTGGCCGTTTGTGCGATGGAGTCTGACATGTTCAATGTCCTCGGCCCTTGGGGCCACAGTGATTATTGTTGTTGTCCACTGTCGGTTCCGGATGACTGCGACCGAAACCACGATCGCCTTCAGGCGACCGGTGTTGCTACTGCGCGAGCGGTATCCAACGTTTTTTCCGCCAGATTGACGGGTGTTTCAAGAATCAATTGCGCAGCTTTTTCGCCAATCATCAGCGTAGGCGAACAGGTATTGCCCGACACGATATCGGGCATGATCGACGCATCGGCCACCCTTAATCCGACGACGCCGTGCACCCGCAATTGAGCATCCACCACGGCCTGCGGATCCTGCCCCATGCGGCAGGTGCCAACGGGATGGAAAATCGTCGTACCGATTCGGGCGGCCGCTTCATGCAACTGTTGCTCGGTTTGCAGTTCAGGGCCAGGCAGATATTCCTCGGGGCTGAAGCCTTGTAGAGCAGGGCTGGCGACGATGTTGCGCGTCAACCGGATGGCATCCGCCGCCACGTTTAAATCGTCGGGATGACTGAGGTAGTTGGGATCGATCAGCGGCGCATCGTCCGGGTCGGCAGAACGGATATCCACCCGGCCGCGGCTTTTCGGGCGCAGGTTGCACACTGACGCGGTAAAAGCCGGGAAGGTGTGCAACGGTTCGCCAAAGCGCTCCAGCGACAATGGCTGCACGTGGTACTGCAAATTCGCTGAAGGCTGTGCGGGGTCTGACTTCACAAACGCTCCCAACTGGCTAGGCGCCATGGCCAGCGGGCCGCTGCGATCGTAGGCGTACCGCAGACCCATGCCCAGTTTGCCCCACAGGCTATTGGCCACCTGATTAAGGGTGCGCGCCTTGCTCAGTTTGAAGATCAGGCGCAGTTGCAGGTGATCTTGCAAGTTGCCACCGACACCGGGTAGCTCATGCTCGAGCTTGATGCCCAGGCTTTCGAGCAAAGGGCGCGGGCCAATCCCCGAGCGCTGCAAAATCCCCGGTGACCCTATCGCGCCAGCACACAGAATAATTTCACGCTGTGCTTTGAAGTCGTGTTCAGCGCCTTGCCAGCGAGCGCGCACATGGGTAGCACGGCCTTCGTCTAACAGCACTTTATTGACCTGAACGTCGGTCCGCACGGTCAGGTTCGGCCGTTTGAGGATCGGGCGCAAAAAAGCCTTAGATGCATTCCAGCGTACGCCTGCGCGCTGATTGACCTGAAAGTAGCCGCAGCCCTGATTGTCGCCGGTGTTGAAATCATCCACGGTCGGGATGCCGCTTTGGGCAGCAGCGTCGCGGAAAGCATCGAGGATGGGCCACGAATAACGCTGTTGTTCAACGCGCCATTCGCCGTCACTGCTGTGCATATCTGCGTTGCCGCCGTAGTGCTTTTCGCTGCGTTTGAACAGCGGCAGCACGTCTTTCCAGGCCCAGCCCGGGTTGCCCTGTTCGGCCCAACGGTCGTAATCACTCGCCTGCCCGCGCATGTAGATCATGCCGTTGATCGACGAACAACCGCCCAGTACCTTGCCCCGTGGATAACTCAGGCTGCGGCCTTGCAGCCCCGCCTGCACCTCGGTTTTAAAGCACCAGTCGGTGCGCGGGTTACCTATGCAATAGAGGTAGCCCACGGGAATATGAATCCACGGGTAGTTGTCGCGGCCACCGGCTTCGAGCAACAGCACTGAGTGGGCCGGGTTGGCCGACAACCGGTTGGCCAGCACAGAACCGGCAGGGCCTGCGCCCACGATGATGTAGTCATAGACCTGAGTCGCTGATGGCATGAAGCACCTCGCGCCTGTATTTATTTTTATTGTCCTGCCCCATCGTATTGATTAATTTCGAGATGAAAACGCGCGATTTCGCCCATGGCCTGTGCGTTTTTGCACAACACCTCTGACAGCTGCGCCCGAGGACTCTCATGTTCGACTGGAATGACTTGCGGTATTTTCTGGAGTTGCAGCGCAGCGGCCGCTTATTGACCGCCGCCAAACGCCTCAACACCACCCACAGCACGGTGGCGCGGCACATTGAGACCATCGAACAGCATCTTGGGACGGCGCTGTTCGTGCAGCACGCGCAAGGGTACGAACTGACCCCGGCCGGGCAAGCGCTGCTCAAACACGCCGAAGCGATGGAAAACGTCGCACTCCTGGCTCAGGAAGAAATCACCCAGGCCATGGCGCCGCTGGGCAAGATCCGTCTGGGCGTCACCGAAGGCATCGGCATCATGTTTATCACAGCGCGTCTACGTGGCCTGTTTGAGCGCTATCCGGGTCTGGAGGTGGAACTGGTGGCGGTGCCGCGCTTTGTCAGCATTCTTAACCGTGAGGCCGAAATCAGCATCCATCTGGAACGGCCTAACGCCGACCTGTTGATTACCCGCAAACTCACGGATTACACCCTCGGGCTTTATGCCAGCCCCCTGTATCTGGAGAGGGCACCCGCGCTAAAGGATCGCGATGACCTGACCCATCACTATTGGATTGGTTATGTCGACGACCTGTTGTTCAGCCAGGAACTGCTGTTTCTCAATACGTTCTGCCGCACCCCGACCGTGACGTTTCGCAGTACCAGCGTGATCGCACAGCAACAGGCGGCCCGTGCGGGGTTGGGCATTGCCGTACTGCCCAACTACATGGCCCGCCACGACCCTGAGCTGGTGCGGGTCTTGCCACAGGAGTCGGTACAACGCAGCTACTGGATCAGCACCCGTCGCGAATTGCACAAATCTGTGCGGTTGCGCGTGGTGTGGGATTTTTTACTGGAGTTATGCACAGCCGAACAGCACACCCTGCTGGCGCCCTGATCGGGACGACGCCGTGTTGGGGCTGTGGATATCTTCCAAAAACGCGAAACAGCCCACAGCTCGGGGTTAAATCCGGCAGAGGCCAGCACCCTGTTCTAGAGTCACGCCCTTAAACAGGGACTTCGCGATAGAAGCCTGCGCTCTAATAACGATAAGAAGTGAGCTTTTATGAACAGGGACGTTCGTCGTGGCAGCGCCGCGCCTATGCTATGTGCCAGCCTGCTGGTGATTCTTTCTACCCCGGCCCGGGGGATGTACCAGGAACAGGGCACACTGGGCGATGCGGCGAGCTGGCGCTCTGCCGAGTACTTGCAAGACTGGGGGCTTAAGCGACTTTCGGCCGATGCGGCGTACGCGGCGGGTGTTACCGGGGCAGGGGTCAACATCGGCGTCATGGACTCGGGATTTGATCCGGGGCATCCCGAAGCTACCCGCTTCCATCCCGTGATAGCCAGTGGTCAGTCCGCAGACGGCACGCCGTTTGCTGTCAGCGGTGTGCTCAACCCGCGTAACGATTCCCACGGCACCCACGTCACCGGCACCATCGCTGCCGCTCGGGACGGTGTCGGCATGCACGGTGTGGCCTTCAATGCCGATCTGTATGTGGCCAATACCAATCAGAACGACAGTTTTCTATTCGGCCCCCACCCGGATGCGCTGTATTTCAAGGCCGCCTATAACGCGCTGGCGGACGCAGGCGTGCGGGCGATCAACAACAGTTGGGGCAGCCAGCCCAAAGATGTGAACTATCAAACCCTCGATGGCCTGCATGCAGCTTATGCACAGCACTACAACCAGAGCACCTGGCTGGATGCCGCTGCAGATGTGTCGCGTCGGGGAGTGATTAATGTATTCAGCGCCGGTAACAGCGGGGTGGCCAACGCGAGCGTGCGGTCGGCGTTGCCGTACTTTCAACCCGATCTTGAAGGACATTGGCTGGCAGTCTCCGGGCTGGATAAAAATAACCAGCAAAAGTACAACCAGTGCGGCATCGCCAAGTATTGGTGTATCGCCACCCCCGGCGCATTGATCAACAGCACCATCCCGGGGGATGGCTACGGGGTGAAATCCGGGACGTCAATGTCGGCACCGCACGCCACGGGCGCTCTGGCGCTGGTGATGGAGCGCTATCCGTACCTGAACAACAGACAAGCCCTCGACGTCTTGCTGACGACCTCCACCCAACTGGACGGCTCGCTCACTCAGACGCCGAATGAGCGGGTAGGTTGGGGCGTGCCGGATCTGGACCGGGCCATGAAAGGGCCGGGGCAGTTGCTCGGGACGTTTGATGTGCAATTGGCCAACGGCCAACACGACGTGTGGAGCAATAACCTGACTGATACCGCGCTCGCCTCCCGTCAGCAAGAAGACGCGGCCGAGCATCAAGCGTGGCAACAAACCCTGATCGACAAGGGCTGGACCCAAGGCCTTGCGAGCAGCGCCAGCCAGCAAGATCAAACCGATTACGCGATAGGCACAGCCCGCGATGCCGCCGCCGCACAACGCGAATACCAGGGCAGCCTGATCAAGTCCGGGGCGGGCAGCCTCACGCTGACCGGCGCCAATACGTACCGTGGCGCCACCACCGTCAATGACGGCCGACTCAACGTTAATGGCTCAATCACATCGCCTGTGACCATCAACGGCAGCGGCTCGTTGGGTGGATCGGGCAGCGTTGGCAGTTTAATCGCCAACACGGGCGCGACTGTGGCCCCGGGCAACTCGATTGGCGCGCTCAGCGTCGCGGGTGACGTGACCTTTAAGTCCGGCTCGACGTACGCCGTTGAGTTATCCCCAACCCAAAGCGACCGCCTTGTCGCGGGCGGTAAAGCCACATTGGAGGGTGGCACTGTGACACTGGCGCTGGAAAACACCCCAGGCCTGCTCACCCAGCCGCAAGCACGCAGCCTGTTGGGCCGCCCGTATCAAATCCTGCAAGCCGCGGGCGGTATTGAAGGGCAGTTCGCCAGTGTCATGCCCAACTTCCTGTTTATCGGGGCGAACCTCAACTACTCGGCCACCGCCGTGCAGATGGACATTGAGCGCAATGCGACCTCGTTTGCCGCAGTTGGCGCTACACCGAACCAGCGCGCTGTGGCCGCCGCCAGTGAACAACTGGGCGCCGGCAATGCGGTGTATGAAAGCGTTTTAAGCGCACCGTCGATCGCGATGGCTCAAAGCGCGTTTCAGCAGTTGTCAGGGGAAATCCATCCGGCATTGGGCACGACGCTGATCAACGACAGCCGCCATTTACGGGAGGCAGTGGGTGAACGCCTCAACCCGGCAGACGCCTACAACGCGTCGCACGCCGCGCCTGAGGTGTGGTTTAAAGCGCTGGGTGCGTGGGGCAAGACCGATTCACGTCATGACACGGCGGATTACACCACCTCACTAGGTGGGGCAGTGGCAGGCGTGGACGGCGCATTAAATGACGAAACCCGGCTCGGCCTGCTGGGCGGTTACAGCGACAGCTCGCTGAACATGGGCGCAGGCACGCACTCGCGAGCGGCGGTGGACAGCTATCACATTGGCGCCTACATCGGGCATGCTCTGGGCGACGTACGCCTGAGCGGCGGCGCAACGTACAGCTGGCACCGTGCCGATGTGAAACGCGACGTGCAGTACAACAACAGCACCGCCAAACAAAAAACCAAACGTGACGCGCAAACCGTGCAGGTGTTTACCGAAGCGGCCTATCGCGTGGACTTGCCTGCGGTGGGATTAGAACCGTTCGCCAATCTGGCGTATATCCACCTGAACAGTGAGGGGTTCACCGAAAAAGGGGATGCCACCGCACTCAAAGGCAGCCGCGATCAACGCGACGCCGTCCTTAGCACGTTAGGTCTGCGGGCATTGAAAACGGTGCATATCGCGCAGCAGCCGCTGGATCTGGCGGGCAGCTTGGGCTGGCAGCACAACCTCAGCGCAGTCGATTCCGACACCCATTTGCGCTTCGCCTCGGGCGGGCCGCGCTTCACCGTTGAAAGTTCGCCGCTGGTACGGGACGCCGCACTCATCGGCGCGCACGCCAGCCTCGCGATCAACCGCGACCTGCGCATCAACCTGGATTACAGCGGCCAATTGGCGAATCGGGAAAAGACCCACGGCGTGGGCCTGAGCCTGAATTGGCAGTTCTGATTTCACCCCTTTCGTCACCACCCTGTGCCTAGAGGCACAGGGCTCATCTGCACTTCACCAAGGAAGGTCATTAAATGGACGTAACACGTGGGCAGCTTTTGCCTGTAGGAAAAGTAAGTACGCTGCCGTTTAAAAAACGGGCCATGTCATTGGCATTGGGCATGGCGTATGTGGGCATGATCGGGCAGGTGCAGGCTGCCCCTTATGTGGAGGCCGGGCGGGCAGGGCAGCCCGATAGCTGGCGCAGCCCGGAATTCAAGGCGGACTGGGGCTTGGGCGCGATCAATGCGCAGGATGCCTACGCAGGGGGCTACAGCGGCAAGGGCGTCAAACTCGGGATTTTCGATCAGCCGGTCTACGCACAGCATCCCGAGTTCAACAGCCCGAACAAAGTCATCACCCTGACGACCACCGGTATTCGCGAATACACCGACCCCTACATTCCAGTCAAAGCCGGTGACGCGTTCATTTACGACGGCAGCCCTTCTGCCGGATCGGATGGCAAATTGGGCTCCCACGGCACCCACGTCGGCGGCATTGCGGGGGGTAACCGCGATGGCGGCCCGATGCATGGCGTAGCCTATGACGCGCAAATCATCATGGCCGACAACGGCGACCCCGGCCCGGAAGACGGCATTATTCGCGGTAACGACGGCGCCGTTTACAAAGCCGGTTGGGATGCGCTGGCCGCCAGCGGGGCGCGGATCATCAACAACAGTTGGGGCATTGGCATCACCGATACGTTTCGTCTGGGCGGGCGCGATCCGGCCTATCCACACTTCACCGTGGCCGACGCGCAGAAGCAGTTCGATCAAATCGTGCCGCTGCTGGACACCAAGGCAGGTGGCGCTTACAGCGGTGCCATCGAATCGGCGCGCAGTGGCATCGTGACCATTTTCGCCGCCGGTAATGACTACAACCTCAATAACCCGGACGCCATTGCCGGGCTGGCGCATTTCGTCCCGGACATCGCACCTAACTGGATCACAGTGGCCAGCTTGCAGAAAAACCCGGACACCGCCAGCGCCATCCCTTACACCCTAAGTACGTTCTCATCGCGCTGCGGGTATGCGGCAAGTTTCTGCGTGTCCGCACCGGGCACGGGGATCTACAGCGCCGTGATTGGCGGCACAACCCTGGACAACATGACGGTCGGTTACGGCAATAAAAGCGGAACCTCAATGGCGGCGCCTCATGTAGCAGGCAGCGCAGCGGTATTAATGGAGCGCTTCCCCTACATGACCGGTGCGCAAGTGGCAGGCGTGCTCAAATCCACGGCAACCGACCTGGGCGCGGCGGGTGTGGACGAGCTGTACGGCTGGGGCATGATCAACCTGCACAAAGCCATCGATGGGCCCGGCATGTTCATCGCCGATGCCGATATCCCACAAACGTTGCGGGTAGAGGGGTCGTACGGCGACGGCCAGTTTGTGGCAGACCTGCCGGGCGTGGGCGCGATGATTGATGCCGGAAAACCCACAGAGCGACGCTGCACCGATGTCAGCTGCGGCCTGGATGTCTGGCGTAACGATATTGGCGGCCATGGCGGGCTGACCAAGCAAGGCATCGGTACATTGGTGCTGGCTGGCGCCAATACCTACAGTGGGCCGACGGCAATCAATCAGGGCTTGCTGGCGGTGAACGGTTCGCTCAGCTCCGCCGTGACGGTCAACCAAAACGGCGTACTGGGTGGCAGTGGCCAGGTTGGCGCGCTTACTGCCAACGCGGGCGGTACTGTCGCGCCGGGCAATTCTATCGGCACGCTCAACGTGGCGGGTAACGTAACCTTCGAGCCCGGCTCAACCTACGCCGTCGAGTTATCCCCAACCCAAAGCGACCGACTCGTGGCGGGCGGTAAAGCCACATTGAATGGCGGCACAGTGACCCTGGCACTGGAAAACAATCCTGCGCTTTTGAGTCGCCAGGAAGCCGGCAGCCTGTTGGGTCAGCAGTTCGACATTCTGCAGGCCGCGGGTGGGGTAGAGGGGCAGTTCGCAAGCGTCTTGCCGAACTACCTCTTCATCGGCGGGCAACTGGATTATTCAGCCACTGCAGTGCAACTGGGCATCGAGCGCACTGCCGCGTCGTTCGCCAGTGTCGCACTCACACCTAACCAACGTGCAGTGGCTGGCGCAGCGGAAGGACTGAACGCTGGCAATGCGGTGTATGAAGGGATTTTGCTGTCCCCATCTGTCACCAGCGCACGTCAGGCATATCAGCAATTAAGTGGTGAGATACACCCGGCCATTGCTACACAACTGATCAATGACAGTCGTCACTTACGGGATGCCGTGGGTGATCGGTTGCGCCAGCATGATCTCTACACAGCCAGTGCGCAGGCATCCGGGCAAAACAGTGTATGGGTCAAGGCGCTCGGCGCGTGGGGTAAAACTGACGCGGGTTCATCCAACGCGCAATACACCACCTCATTGGGCGGCATGTTAATCGGGGCGGATGGGCTGATTAGCGAAGCCACACGCCTGGGCGTGTTCACCGGCTATAGCCACAGCGGCCTGAACATGGGAGAGGGAACGCACGCCAACGCGTCGACCGACAGCTACCACCTTGGCGCCTACGTGGGGCATGAAATCGATGCCCTGCGCCTGAGTGCGGGCGGATCCTATAGCTGGAACCGCATCGACGTGAAACGTGATGTGCAATTTGCAGACATCGATACCAAACAAAAAACCAAACGCGATGCGGAAACGGCGCAAGTATTCACCGAAGCGGCTTACCGCATCGAACTGCCAGCGTTGGCGCTCGAACCCTTCGCCAACCTGGCGTATGTACACGTGCGCAGTGACAGCTTCCATGAAAAGGGTGGAGCCGCTGCCCTTAAGGGAAGCCGAGATAATCGCGAAGCCGTGTTGTCGACGCTGGGCATGCGAGCTGCAAAAACCTTCATCCTCAATAGCGATCAGCACATGGAGGTAGCCGGCAGTTTGGGGTGGCAGCACAACCTCAACGCCGTGGGCTCGGATCAGGATCTGAGCTTCGTGGCAGGCAGCACACCGTTCAGCGTGCACAGTGTTTCACTGGCCCGCGATGCCGCAGTAATCGGTGCTCAAGTAGGCGTGGCGTTGGGTAAAAGCACACGTCTGGAGCTGGACTACAACGGGCAATTGAGCAACAAGGACAAAACGCACGGGGTAGGGCTGAACCTGAGCTGGCAGTTCTGATAAACAACTTTTCGCACGCATAAAAAAGGCCAACGCAAGCGTTGGCCTTTTTTTCCTGCATTACAGCCGCTGTAGGTTCACAAAATAGATGATTCGGGAGACCCAGCAAACGCAGGGAAAATATCATTTTTTCTGTGACCGCCAAGGACGGGAATCACAGAAAAGATGAGAAAAGCCTACTGGATTCACAAAATAGATGCGCTCTCGGCCCAGACAGAGGTTTCAGAGAGCGGCGGTTCTTCAACGCAGTTTGTGCGTTTAAAGAAGACCCCATACACCTCACTTGTGGAGCGCGCATGCCGGTGATGCCGTAAGGTGATGGACCCATGCCGCCAATCTTTCGAGATTGCTCTCGCCAATACCATGGCGGGATAGGGTCGCGTAGACCTAAAAGGCCCGGCCTATTCTTCAAATCAGACAAAAGTGCCCGGCTAGCATAGTTAGGTATTTGAGCTGTATCTTGGCAATGGCGAGGACTACTCGGTAATCAGTTCGCGCCACCGGCCAAGTATCAACGACAAACAGCTTTTGACTGTCTTCACAGATCTAACAATCGGCAGCAGTTCAACCAAGTCGGCATTCACTGCATCTCACTCACACCCATCAGGCTTGTTGGCTCCTTCGTGTTCGTCGCTAGGGCCTGGTAACCCTCGCCCCCCACCCCGAGTCGTCAAGAACAGTTACCGTTAGATTATTTAGTGCACTGTATGCACACACAGGCTGGTTGCATAACCACTATCTGGCGGATTAACATCATGCTTCGTGGTAACGCCTCGCCCATGAATTGTGGAGTAGTCCATGTCCTCATTGCTCAAAGTAACTCACGAAATCAAATATCTGGACGAAATCAAAAGTCTTTTCACTATTGATTTTGAAGGACTATTGACCAAGGAAACATACAGCCATCCCCTGCGCTCATATCATTTGATCAGGTCAGAAGCACGGTGTCAGTTTCTCAAAAAAGGCAGCCGGTGCGGACAGGAACATTCACGAGGCTTCGCTGTGGAATGCAAAGATGGTCAGCACGTTTTAATCGGGAATTGCTGCGCTTTTAATCACCTTGGTCTCGATGACGATCAAGTTAAAAATACGTTTCGCCAATTATCCTCCGTAGAACGCATATCCATTCGCAGCCACAGAATAGGTAAAATGCTTGATCAGAGGTCTGAACTCCTCTCGCGTATTAAAAGCGCTCTTAAACAGCTGCGTTCGCTACAGCTAGATATATTTAAAATACATAAAGAATTTCCACCTTCGGTTATCGAAAACCTAGTGGAGCGCTGGCGCCGTGACTCTCTCCAGGTGACATGGGAATACCAAATCACCAAGAGGGACGAAAACGCGAAAGGCAGAGATGCTTTTGAACGTCGGTGGTATCCCCATATCTGCGGTTTTATAAAAGGGCTCGGTCTTTGGCTAGACCTTGATGCGCAAAAATACCAAGAAAGGTTGTATGCATTTCTTCATGAGGTCGAAGCCTTACCTACCAAAAAAAACCTATCCAAGGCTGATCTTGACTCCTCAGAGGCTGTTTTTCGAGAGCTTGGCGCAATCTCAGTTATTGAACGCGAGATCAGTGATCAACAAAAATTGCTCATTGATTTTCTTGAGCCCACCAACCTTCTGTTAACCGTACAGCTCGTTAAAAACCAAGCTCTTAGAGCAAAGAACGTCGAAGCAGTACAGAGGCTAACTTCGACGTTACTCGGAGTACGCCCCGATCATTTTGTAGCGACGCTTGATCAAGATATAAAGCAGCACTACGGTGCGACAGGCATACGTATCGCATCGTAATTAGAAGTGCCGCTCTACGCACCGAGCGTCAAAAATACTACCCACTACCTAACTTCCAGTTTTAGGCTTCCAGGCCGATAACAGATGTGAAGATAGTCAAAGAGGAACCTCACTCATGGCATTCGGATCACAAAACAGCGCCGCGCTAAATGTAGCAAGTCAGGCGGGTATAATTACGAAAGGCAAAGACATCTTTGACTCTTCTCATAACTGCGGCCGCGAGATGGGCTTCGAGTTGATGGGTGATCATTGGTGCTTTGGGATTCACGGCACTTGTTTCTTTGGTGACTTTTTATATCTTGTGAGCGTTTGATATGACTGCAATAGCGCTTTTGAACGCTGAGACGGACCCACATATTGTGGCTGACACACTGTTAAGTGTGGACGGGGAGGACCCACGGAAAATCAAAAAAATCTGGCTGCCTGCCCTTGGAGACGTGCAGTCGCAGTGGGGAGAAGGAGGTGATCGGTGGCATATATCGAGACTAGCACGGAAGACATTTGTTCTCCCCAATAACTCAGGAGTATTGGCGTTCGCAGGGTCGTGCACACCCGCTATTCATTTCCTCGACAATCTGTCCGAAGCATTTCGTAATAAGTATCAATATGACGAGTGCGCGAGAGTTGATAAAGAGCTGATAGATCGTGTCTTAAAACACTCACCGCGAGCAGGAGAGTTTTGGCTGCTAGGGGTCTTAATTGATGCGTCCGGCCATCGCACCCCCTATACACATAATTCGGTCAAGCGAATCGACACCCAGTTCTTTGGCGTCTGCTATGCAGCAGGAAGTGGGGCAGAGCTTGTTGGACAACTTATTGAGAGGGAGGACCACCGACTTCAGGGTGTGAAGACAGCTTCTGGGGCCGCGCTTTGGAGGACAACCGAGTACCTGGCTGAGAGCATCTCCTGCGAAATGCTCTATCGAGAAAGTGACTACCTAAACGGACTGGCGGTGAACTCACCGATCAGCGTTGGCTGCGGTGGTTTCTACGAGTGGTACAAAGTGCTGCCGCAGGGGGTCAAACCAATGAAATCCAGAGTAGATATTCATGTATCACTGCTCGACAAACAAAAACTGGTAATTACGCGAATTTATTTTTGCGAACAAATGCAAAACCCTAAGTTACGGCTCGTTGATTCAGCATTGCCGTCGCAAGATTATTATTTGTCGATCTTTAATTTGGGGCTCAAGCCTTGCGAAATCCCCATGGAGATGGAACTGACCGAATGGATGACAATTGTTCCTGAGGAAACTGTCGGAGTCCTGGTGCGTTCCTTTTTTAATAGCGACGGTATTGAAGTAGGTGCCACAGCACGCCAACTATCCGCAAGCGTATCTCCTAAGTCTGCAAAGCATCTGTTTGGTGAACCTCTCGATGTAGCTCGCGTTCGGCTTATTGTCTATTCTGGTGGGGTCGCGACCCTGAGCGCCGTGACCTCCTCGGCTGGAGAGCTGCCAAGCGCTCGCGTATTGGAAGTCAATGGCCGTGTCGCACTCGCATTAAACCAGACGACTATTACTGCGTTGTTGGAAGCGGCGTCACGTCTGTCGAATATCAATGATGAATGCGTCGATACGGATAAAGCTGCTGTTTAGATAGGCAGCATCTGGCCCTCACCAACCCTGCTGACGGGGCTCGAACTAAAGTTTTTTAATAGAGCCGAAAACTACTTTCTACCGAGGAAATTATTCAGTGGTTCGAGAGACTATTCGCATTACGATCAAACGTGGACTTTCAGCTGTTGCCGCAATGCTCAGCTTGGTTTCTGGAATGTTCTGGCATATTTCTGCCAAGCAACAGATGGACGCACTTGATGCATCGGCTGAGGCTGCCCGAAAGCTCACTGAACTTTCTATTCAATTTAACGTTTGGGCAGCGTACATGGCCGTAATTACCGGTATTTGTTTAGCCTGCGCTCTTTATTTTGAGGACTAACCTAACCAACTACACCTAGGGTGTTACCGCCAATGCACTTTTGACCCAGGGTCAACAACGCATCAGCGCCAACACGCTGGCCCGTCAGCGATGGGGTCAGGGCGACCCTGCCGCTGGCGAACCAGCTGTTGCAGCCTTGTACCTGGCTTCACCCCGATGGGGCGCCGGGTTCATCACTTGACCTGGCGGACGAAGGTTCCGACGCGCAGGTAGGTTTCGTGGGAGTCAGGCGCGTAAACGCACAGGGCGCCCTGGTCGTTGGCCGCGAAATACTTCCAAGTACCGTCCTCCAGCATGATTTCGTTGAACGCTTGCCCGTCGTGGCTAACGTGTATGCGTTGATGGTTATTGCGCGACGGGAACAGACTCAGGTCTTTGAGGTGGTAGCTGGTCTCGATAGTGAGCGCGTCCGACTGGCGCTTCCAGTCGTAGCCCTTCTGCGAAGTCAGCAGGTTGCCCCAGGAGAAGCACATCAGTTTGCCGCCCATTGCGGTGACCAGCGGATCATGGAAGGAGAGGTTGTCTTCAGGCCAAGTGCAGTTGCGCCAGCCCTTGCCCTGCACGTAGTACATCACCGACGAACTGGTGTTGGTCTTCTTCTTCACCATAGTGTAAAAGCTGCTGTACTTGCAGAACGCCAGCAGGCACGCCGTGCCCGGTATTACACGCAGATACTCTACTTGCTCGCCCTCGGACAGGTTCAGGCGACTATCCCAGCGTTTCCAGTTCGCGCCAGGTCCGTCGGCGCAGAAGAACAGCGCTTTTTCGTAGTTCGAGGTCTTGGTCGAGTCGAACAGGAAACCCTTATCGGTGTATTCGAACTCGGTGCGCTCTGTGAAACGCCAGAGCCATTGCCCATTGAACGAAACCAGATCTTCAGTGGCGGAAAACGTGTAGCTATCACTGACATCCGGGTACTGCGAACGTTTCCAGGTCAGGGCGTCGTGGGAGTAATAGAACACCTCTGAGCCCACCATCAGTACCCAAGTCCCGTCAATCACGTCGAGCCGGCGAATCCAGATGCGTTCATCGTCCACATTGGGCTTGACTGCCTGCCAATGCTCGCCGTCTTCGCTGCGGTAGAACTGTTCGTCATTGTCCACGATCAGCCACACCTTGCCATCAGTCTTGATATGGCGAATCTCTTCCGGATCGCAGGGAGGGTTTTCCATATCGTGCCAGTCAATCGCAAACAAGTGTCGCTTGCCGTCGTGCTCAAAGGTGACGGATTGTTTTTCCAACGCCTCGCGCAATTTCTGATGTTCGCGCTCCTCCTCCTTGCGTACCCTGGCCAGCACTACTGAGCTATCGAAATCGCCCCTGCGGAAGTAGCCGAGCTGATCATCCGCATCAGAGCAGGCATCGGAGAATGCCGTTAGCGTCCGGTCGATTTGGCGTTCGCAGTCGTCCAACTGGTGGTACCAGTCATCGTTTTCTGCAGAGTTGTCCAGGTCGTAGTCGGACCAGGAGATCTTGTTCTCGAACTCGATACGCGGCAGGCCCCATTGGGCGATCACGCGGTTGGCGGCGCTCAGTGCCGGGGCATTCGTAGCGATGAAGTCCTGTGCCTTGCGGCGTATGTCGTTGAGGCTGGACAGGACAGACTTGCGGCCGATGGTATAGGCTGCACTACTTGCAGCCGTCGCCATTTTTCCAAGGAAACCGTCATCGAGCGAGCCCATGAACGACGACCAATCGGTGGACTTGCTGGTGGCGGTCATGAGATCCATGGTCATGTTTGAGGCGTCCATGCTGGCGGCATAGAGCTGTTTCTCTGTGGCGATCCAAGACTGCTCGAAGCGCAACGCGCGATATCGCACGACGTTCTTCCAGCCCTGGGTCAGCTTGGCCAGGCCTGTTGCCGCCTTCAGCAGCTCCGCTTCGTCGCTCTCATTGAGCAGCGACAGTACCAGCGGTAGGCTTTCCTTGAAGTTGCCAGGCTTCAGGGCGGTCAAGATCCGCAGGATGCGCGGGTTCTCAACCTTCTTGCGGCACAAGGTCAGTAGGAAGAAGGCGTCGATGAGCCATGTGTATGCCTTATCATCGTCATTAAGGAGAGTTTGCAACGCTGATAGGTGTTCACGCTCCTTCATCGGATTGTCGGCGATGCCGAGAATCTGTGAGACCACCTCCGGGCAGGCACTGTGTTCGGCCAACAGTCCGAGAAACTCCTGGCCCGCGCCGTCCAGCGAGGCCGCGTTGTCGAAGCACAGCGCGAACAGGCGCAGGTAGGTGCGGCGCGCTTCGTCGTCAGCCTTGTCGAGGAAACTGTGGGCCTTGATGTCCGGCAAGTCGGAGGTTAGCGACAGGGTTTCAGGTTGCTCCTCGTCCGCAGGGCCGTCGGCGCTAACGTTGAAACCGTTTTGCTCCTTGTAGATGTCCAGCGCTACCAGGCTGCCGCCAATGACTTCGCCGATCAGGTCACGAACACCATAGTTGGTGTAGAGACCGCCGAATTCGTTGCCAAAGAATCGCGAGATGATTTTCTCCCGGGCCTCGTCGCTATTGCACAGCTCATCGTCGGTGAGGTCGATGATCTTTTCGTATTCCTCGGAGAGGAAGTAGAGTGCGTTGAAGCCAAGCCCCGAGATGTTTTTCTGGATGAAGTGCGAGTCCAGCACGTGGTCTTCGTTTACCGACAGTTCAATCATGCTGCGGTAGCGATCAATACCGAAGACCTCGATCTGGTCGATCACCTCGATAATGAACCCCAGCAGTTCGACTTCGTCATCGCAGTTGACCCCGAGTTTTTCCAGGGTGACCACCAAGTGATTGACATCGCGCTCGGTCAATTCGATGTCGCGATGGGCACGCATGAAGTCATAGGTCAGGTGCAAAATCAGCAGGTTGCTCGGAATGGATTTAAAGCGGCGCTTATTCGCCTCAATGTTCAGCGACCAGCTGTGGAAGCTAGTGCTGTTCTCGACGGTCTTCAGCCGGCTGTTGATCCGGTCGATGGCGGTTTCTAGAAAATCCCGAGTCTCGATGATGTAGTCGTTCATCGTGCCCAGGTTGTTGCGGATGACCGCGATGCTCTGCGCGTTGATTAGGTTCTGCTGTTGCAGTTGCTTGAGGTAGTGCCAGGCGTACTTCTGTATTTGCAGGGTGTCGACCTGATTCAGCAACTGGTTCTCGCTGGTCTTACCGCTGAGGCTGCTGGCGAAACGCTTAAGGAAGCCGGCCCCCGACTGTTTGTTCAACCGCTCTTGGCTACTCGTGATCAGACGCGAGGCATCCAGGGCCAGTTGCTGGGTTAAGGCAGCATTGGCTTTGTGGCGGTTGACGAGGGTGGTCACTGCCTCTAGCTCGGGCCCTTGCAGCGGCTCGTGGAAAATCTGCTCTTGTAGCTCTGTCGTTGTCTCGCTCATGGTTCCGGCCTTAAAGGGTGTTAATCTTGTTTTTCAGTCGTTTGCTTTGCGCTTCCAAGGTCTTGACCTGAGCGGCGAAGTGTTTCTCCGACAGATAAAGCCCCTTGCGAAAGTCGCCGTAGAACTGTTGCGAGACCTGCAGGTATTCCAGAGCTTCATGAACAGCGACGCCGTTGCTGACCACGCGCTCCGTGGCAACCAAGGTCAGCTGGAAGCTCTTCTCGATGTGGTTGTCCACAGCAATGTTCATCGCCAGTGTCGTGATCAAGCCGCCCACGATGCTGCCTACCAGCGCGCCAGCGGGACCGCCTATGGCACCAATCGCCGCCCCCACCGAGGCACCGCTTACACCGGCGCCTGTCAGCAGCAAACCCTTTCCGGTGCGGGCTTCCAGTTCTTCGGCGGTGATCCTGCCGACGGCGAACAACACTAGGTTCTGCACCACGTCCACCGCACAGACCGCCGCCCCGGCAATGCCACTATTAGCGAAGGTACGTTTGAACACCGAGCCGGCGAACAGACCAGGCATCGAGCGGGCTGCGATGCTGACACTCGCAGAGGCCACACCAGCCTTTAGCGCGCTGTCGCCGGCAGCGATGGCCGTGTTTTGTAGGATCAGCACGGTGGCCCGTTCGGCGGTGATCTCGCCATCTCTGACCTGACGGATGTACTGGAAGGTATTGATACTGCCGGCGATGACTGTGGTTACGATGGCCGCCGACCCTGCCGCGCGCATGCTTTGCTGGAAGGTCGCCTTGTTCAGGTAGCCCGTCTGCACGCTCTCATGCAGCTCTTTGCCGGAGGTCGACCCGGATCCGACGTGCTCAGCATCGCGCTTGCTCAACCCTGTGGACTGGACTCCCTCGGCGTCGAGGCGGCCAGCGGCCTTGTCATGCACTTTTTCGGCGGCCCGGGCGACCTCGGGGCGGGTGTCCCGATTTTTCAGCATGTCCTTGTGAGCTGACAGCTTGATGCCTTCAATCTGGTCGGACGGCCCGAGGAACACGTCGGCATTCTCGTAACGGTGAACCCCGTCCTTGCTTGAGCGAAACGCCTTCTGCGTGGCATCGGCGTTCTTGAAGTATTTCAGCTGTGCGCCCTGCAGTTGCGTATCGCCTTTCATGATGACGATGTCGTGAGTCATGTCGTTCTTCGCCAGCGGTGTTTTGGCGAAGTTATCGGTAAAGGCTCGCACATCCTTGTCCTTGAGGATGGCGTCTAGGTTGAACGACTCAGCGTGCCAGGTCTCCGCCGCGAAACCGCCCTTAATCGCTTTGTTCTGGGCGGTGGAAGCGATCTTGGCCATTATGTCATTGGTCTGGCTGATCTCGCCGACCATACGGCCGATCTTTTCCCCGGCCTGGGTGGGCCAGATCGGGCAAAGGCTGACCGAATGACTGATAAGTTTGTTTTCCTGCTTATCCATGAGAGAGCCTCAGACGTTGTGCTGAACGACGGCAGTGCCGACGCTGGAGTGAGTAGAGGCGGCAGAGACAAGCGCGTCCTCGTTCAGATAGAACTGCTGCATTGATTTCAGGCGCTGACGGATCTCGTCGACCCAGACCTGGGGTGCATGGACACGAATGTTCTCGTTGAGGCCGAAGATCCACCACAGGGTCTCGCGGTCCAGCGGGATCCTGGCACACAAGCGTTTCCAAGCCTGGTCGGGGAGGTCATGGAGGGATTGCTCGTCACTGAGTGGCGTCTCACTCAGTAACTCGGCAATTTGGGGGTGGATGTCCGCGACCAACTCAACGCACTCATCGCCCTGGCGTTGGCTGAAGCGCCCTCTGGCGATGTAGTCGTCGATGTTGAAGTTGGATTGCTCCCTGGCCTCGGCTTCCAGCATGCGGATCGACTGGATCCGGTGCAGGGCAAACTGGCGCACGTCGTCATAACCGTCCACCGATGCCAGCATGTAACTAATGGCATGCCGGGAGACGAGCCCGGCCGGGTGCAGAACCAGATGCTTTACACCACCTTTACTACGGCTGCGGTAGGCGACTTCGATCTGTCGACGTTCTAACAGGCTCCCCGAAACCGCTCGCCAGACCTCCAGAGCGATCTCCGCTGGCAGGAGAGTCTTGCCGTTGGGTATCGCACGGACGCGACGCGCCCAGTCTGCCAAGCCGTTGTTGCCCACATCACCGAGGAAATGCCGAGCTCGGCGAAACTGCGGGTTGAGCTGGTCGAGAACAGTCTGTGGCAGCAGTGTTGCCAGATGGCTTTCGGACAGGCATAGGGCAAGCGCGGTCGGCGCGTCCATGTCCTCCAGCCTCAGCGGTGCGTTTCGGGTGAAGCTCCAACGGAAGGGTGATTCACTCTCGTCACATAGCAACGAGAACGGCAGGGAGAGCCGGTTAAGGTCCCGCTGGATAGAGCGCAGCGTGACGGAAAAACCCTTGTCATGCAGCTTCTCCAGCAGGGTGGTGCTGGCTATACGCTGCGGCTCGGTAGGAATGAGGCGCAGCAGAGCGAACAGCCTGAGCAGCGTATCCTTCGCTTGAGACATAGAGACTACCTTGTTGTGCATCAGTCGCTGACGCCAGATTGGCCACGATGCTAATAAAAATGATGGCGCAGTGCTACTTCTCTAGCGTCGCACATGACTAAAGTCAGATGGGCACCCAACCCGTTCAGTGGCCTTCAGGCGCGTGGGCTTCCTTGTAACGCTTCAAGTCTTGGTATTCGCGGTATAGCTCACAGGCCTTCTTCAGCACAACAACACAACCGATGGCGGCAAGTAGGTTCTTCATGACAGTGGGCTCCTGGTGTTTTTTGCATCTTGTTATGGGGGAGCGACAAATCGTGTCGTCGCGGAGAGCTGTACACGGTCATAGCCGACTCTCCCTGACAAATAACGCGGCCGCGTTGAGGAGGCACTGATGGATGGCACTGCGGTCAGCCTGACTATCTAGGTAGCCGAGTCGATCGACTCGGGAGAGAGAAAACTGTAATCCCAGTACACGAAACGTGATGGCCCTTGACCAAGCTCGTCCAGAGCATTGCTGAGGATCTAGAGCAGCGAAAGCGATACTCAAACTATCTTACCCTTGAAATTAAGGGCAACCTAAAATACACTTTCGCTATCGCCACTCACCCCAGGTGCTCCCCATGCTTCCTTCACCCACTTCTCCCGACTTTCCTGCTGCCCTGAAAGCTCGGCGCGAACTCCTTGGATTGAGCCGCGCCGAGCTTGCCCGAAAGGCCAATATTCATGGCGTGATGCCCCGTCGCTATGAAGAATCTGACTGCGGGGAATTTGCGAGCCCCCGTGCCGACACATGGAAGAAGCTGAACGAGATTCTCTATCCCGAATTCACCATGAGTGCCGCGGTACTACAGGAGTCGTCCGAATCAACGACCAACACCAATACGCCAAGTGTTCCCTCTGGTGTCCGCGGTTTGAGCATCGCAGAGGCCAAAGCTGGCTTGGCAATCACCTTTGGGGTGGACATCGAACGTATCGAGATAATCATTCGCGGCTAAAGTACTGCACTCATCAGCATACAATTACAACTTAAGGGCAACTTATGAATACCCAGATCGCCGAGTGGGATGAGGCTTCGCGAGTCCTCAAGCAAAACGTCGCGGTAATGCCACTGGGACAGGAGTTCACGATTCGGCAGATAATCGGGAAACCATCCTGGGCACCGTTGCAACGTAAGACGCGTCATGACTTTGGCCGACACGTGCGGCGGAATCTTGAACAGTACGGGTTGGTGTTCGCACGCATGGCCGGACGAGTCCTCGTATACAAAAAGTCCCCTGTCTGAACCTGGCTTGGAGGTGTCTACGAAACCAGAGGCGATTCACTGAATTGGAATAGACATTTGACTACGATTGTTTGGGATAAAAAAGTGCTTGCAGCCGACAGAGCACACACAGGCGTATTTAAAACAACTTATAAAAGAAAGATTTTTTCGCCGGAAATCGAAACTTTTTTTGAGGGCTCGCAACTGATGGCTTTTGGCGGCGCAGGTCAATCAATGTATCTAAATACCTTCGAAAATATGTTACTGAAACAGCGTAGTACTTCGGTTAGCCAAGTAATGAATCAGCTAGCACAAGATGCTGCGCTTTCCGTGAAAGATATTAACACGAGCCTTCTTATCCTTACTGTTGATGCATGTTATAAAGTTTGGCTTGATGGGAAAAACCCCTTGTATGAGAACGTCACAAACACCTCAGTTGCCATTGGTTCAGGCGCTCGTTATGCACGCTCAATTTTGCCAAAAGCTGGAGCTTTCGCTGCTCTTGCAAGAGCTGCTCGTCGTGACAAGAAAACAAGCTGCCGCATCGACTGGATTGGCAAGGCTCCGGGAAGTAAGATTAAGTCAGCCTCGTATCGGGATCAGATTTGGGCACTGCTTAAAGATCGTATTCTGCTACGAAATTCATTCTCAGAAAATGATTAAGACTGTCACCTCTTTGAAATGGCTCCTCCCTTGCCACCGGATTGTAGGCCAGTAACCAAATTCGGACTTGTCCAAGCCTCTCGGATGGCGCCCAGCAGCTGGCTTCGGCTATACGCCAACTTGCTAGCAAGGCCCTACAGCTCTAAGATCGAACTGTATTAAGGGATAGCGCCGCACGCGATGAGCTGTGGATAAGTAGTATGACCGAATCCTTGGATTAGGCTATCAGGAAGGTAGATCTCAATGGATATCCCATCTCAGCATGTTTTTGAGGTGCTTTCAGGAAAAGGCATAGACGAGCTACATCATGCAAATAGTATCGCGACTGCTTGCCAGTTCTTAAGAAGCAAAGCTTTGATGTCTCGGGGCACCGTGGAGCGTATGGGATTGACGCAGACTGCGCAGTCCTCTGACGATGTAGATAAGCGATACAGCATCTGGTTTGATGTCTTTCTTGACTCCGTAGATATTCATGCGAGAGCAGGTCGTGCCAACGCCTATGGTCCTGTTCTTTTTGTCTTCGATCTCGCACTCATTGATCGAAACAAGACAGGCCGAATCTGGGTAACAAAAGAAAATCCGACAAAGTGGGCAGGGAAGTCGGACGAAGAAAGATGGTTCCAGAGCAAAAAAGAGTTAAATAACGATTTCGTCAGAGGAAGGTTCGATCAGATGATCGTATTGCGGCACTGTGGCGGATCACTGCCATTCGGTCGGCATCTGAAGAAAATCATCCTGGATGATCCAAAGCTGAAAACTGATGAGAACGTCAACATATATAGCATGGCAGTTGGAGCTCTTAGGCTTGCGATGCAAGATGCCAACATCGATGTTCCCATTGAGCGCAGGAGATGCAAAGCGCAATGTAAATGCAAGGCTCACTGGAGCGGTGACGATGAGCGTCTCTTTAAAATGTTTGATCCAAAGACCTAACTGATATTTCAATGTCGATGCTCAACACACTTTAAAAAAGCCCCCGGAAGATCCAAAAATCTAGCGGGGGTTTTGTTAGAAGACAAAATTTAGCTGCGCACCAAATTTACAATCTGTCAAAAATCGACCCTTTATGAGGGTAATAGATCTTTTCGTACAAACGGGTTGCATATTCATCTGTCATGCCAGAGATATAGTCACAAATAACTCGATTTTTTTGGCCGGCACTTTCTCCGCTGACATATCGCTTCCGAGTAGATGATGGCAAAAGCCGCTCGGGATCAGAGCTAAGAGCATCGAAAAGCTCAATCACCAGCTTCTGACCTTTAAATTCCAACTGCTGAACATTTGGGGTCTTAATTACCTTTGTTTTTACAAGATCAAAGATATGATCCAACAACGCTCTATGATTGTCATCCATATAGGCATTCCACTTGATAAGCGCCGTGGTCGCTGATGACATGCTGGATCGTTTTACCTCTGTTTTGAGAATAAATTGGTGAACTAGACCACCGATAGCTTTCTTTCGCTCGTAACTTTCTTCTGAGAACAGCTGGTTCGCCAATGTATTGCTATTCAGCTCACAATTACTGAAAAGACTCTCTTTGTCTTGATTCTGATCATCCCATGATTTTCTGGTGATCATTCCTAAAGAGATAGCATCCTCAAAGTCATGTAGGCTGTATGAAATATCATCAGCCAACTCCATAATCGACGTATCCAGCCCCTTGTATATTGGCTTTTTATGACCAGACTTGTGTTCTTTAAATGTTGTGAATTCAGCTTTTTCCGCTTCAGTTAGAGGCGCTAAAACCCAGTCCACCACATCACGCTCATCATCTAGGTAACACTTTGGAGGGTGCTGCTCTTGAGCCTTACACAGCCAGCGCTGAGGTGGGACTTGGCCATACGCAGTCGCGCCCACCAGGTCACTATACGGTGCGGGATATTTCAGGATGCCTAAAAGAAGGCGGCGAGTCGGATTCAAACCATGATCGGCAGTGTATTTATCCAATTTCGATAGGATGCGCAATGTCTGACCATTCCCCTCAAAACCACCGAAGTCTCGCATACACAAATTCAAGGCAACTTCGCCACCATGCCCAAAAGGAGGGTGCCCAATATCATGGGCCAAACAAATAGAACTCATGAGCGCTGAACGCGGCAGAGCCTCGATGATTTCCTCGTCATCCTGATGGTGGTCTTGAAGCCATCGCACAATCCCGACACCAATCTGCGCTACCTCCATCGAATGGGTAAGACGCGTGCGGTAAAAATCGCTCTCTCCCAAGCCCAACACCTGTGTTTTTGATTGCAAACGACGGAATGCCGATGAGTGAATCAAGCGTGCGTAATCACGCTCCCACTCCGAACGAACCTCACCACTACGGCGAGGATCTTCAGACAGGCGCATTTCCCAAATATTTCCAGCCATAAAACCTTCCCTGTGAGTTAATTTGAACGCTTATATTATCGGCTGCCATTATTGCTAATTTGAGGAGTTTTCCGGCCTCGATTTTACCAATAGCACCCAGCTTAATTAAATCGCCGTGGGTTAGCAGGCTTCTCTGTTCGCGTTGATTGGAAATTGCCCCACTCCACTCTGCCGATTAATATTCGACCCAAGGCAAGTTACTGACTCCGTATCAGATTAGCCTACGCTCTCCTATTCAAAAGCTGAGCATGATCCGTTGAAATACCAGAGTCACACCCCCCTCAGCAAGACAGCAGTTATTAAGGCAGCTTTTCGTCAGCGCCAACACTCCACGTCATCCTTGCCCAGTCACAGAGTTCCACCATCTGACTCTTCCTCAAGTCCGAACTCATTGAGTCGAGCGATCAAACCGTCCGCCCCGCGCCCGGCGGCACATCGACTGTAGTTGTCAGGCAACCTACCAACGGCGCGTTGCCTTTAATTACCTCAGTCTCTTGCGGGGTTCATCCACATTTCACTACTAATCCTCAACCGAACTCCACGCATGGTGGCCGTTCGGCGCTCCGCCTTGACATCATCGTCATTTCTGACGATGCTTGGCGCATGAGATATCCAGGCGGAAAAGGCAAGTGCTACCAGCGCTTGATCAACCTGATGCCACCGCATCAGACATACATCGAATCCCACCTTGGTGGCGGGGCCGTCATGCGCAACAAAAAGGCTGCGCAGCGAAACATTGGCTTGGACCTCGACGCCAAAGTCATTGAGCTCTGGCAAACTGAGCTTCCAGATACCTGCGAACTCCACCAAGTCGACGCAGTTGCATTCCTTGAGGGGTACTCGTTCGAAGGCCAGGAGCTGGTCTATGTCGATCCGCCCTACGTTCCGGAAACCCGCCGTCGAGAGAAGGTCTATCGCTGCGATTACTCGGAAGAAGACCACATCCGCTTGCTGCGGTGCTTGGTCGCTTTACCTTGCAAAGTGATGCTTTCGGGCTATGACTGTGATCTCTACAACCGCGAGCTCATCGGGTGGCGCAAGGTGAGTTTTCCAGCTAAGACCCATGTAGAGCTGCGCGAGGAGACGGTGTGGATGAACTTCGAACCTCCCAGCCGTTTGCACGACAGTCGATACATGGGCGAAACATTCCGAGACCGCCAAACCATTCAGCGTCGCCAAACCAGGCTCCGTACTCGTATCGAGAGCCTAGATCCCATTGAGCGACACGAGTTACTGCAATGGATGCAGGAACACTACGGCATTGCCGAGGAGGCCGCCTGATGCAATTAGGCGCTATTTTCATGGACCAAGCGGTCTTCAATGTCGAGCTGCCCAAAGCAGACGCCGAAGTTATTCCGGGCGTCCCGTGGGGAGCCATGGAGGCGTTCCCAACTCCTGCCTACTGGGCATACCAAGTGTACGCACGCCGTCTCACTGGCGATCGGATCAACTACAAGCTCGGGGCAACGCTGAAAGAAGAAGTTGGCGCGTGCTTGTTGGGGGGGCATGGCATCCCCGCTAGCGTCGGGCTCGCCGCCTTTCATCACGTCAAAGAACGCGGTGCCTTTGGCGACCAACCACCTTCAGAAGAAAGCCTGCTCGAGTGGCTGAAAGAGCCCCTTGTTATCGATGGTCGCCAAGTGCGGTACCGCTTCGCCACACAGAAGGCTCGCTACCTCAGCGCGGCTCTTCAGAAGCTGTCTGCTGAACGGCCTCCGTTAGGCTCCGGCAAAGCGCTGCGCGACTGGCTGCTGGATATTCCAGGCATTGGTTACAAGACCGCATCGTGGGTTGCCCGTAACTGGCTGGATGCGGACGACGTAGCAATCCTGGACATCCACATTCTCCGTGCCGGGCTACTGGGTAGGTTCTTCGAGAGCAACTTGACCGTTGAGCGACACTATCTGGAGCTGGAAGAGCAGTTCATCCGCTTCAGTAAAGGACTTGGCGTCAGGGCATCGGAGCTCGATGCCCTGATGTGGTTGGAGATGATGTCATCGCCCGCCACGGTGCACAGCATCATGGGCATGGGGCACCACGCACCTGATTCAGGTTCTCGTAGCAGACCCAAGAAGAGCAAGGCCAACCCCAGCCAACTTTCCCTGATCGGCTAGGGTACTGGCCCAAGGCTCACCGGTGATACCCAGCGGACAGAAGTTGAGTCCCTGGGCCGTCGCAGTTAATGCCATGACCGCGAGTAGCACCCCCGCGTCACGCCAAACAAGGCTGCATCCATCTTGGTATTTACCCAATGTTTTTCCGGGCTCGGCCAGAAACAGAATTCGTGTTGCCTCATCACCGCCCAGAACCCGCAGACTGAGTTCATAAAGGCCTGCAAGCTTGCCGGTCGAATGTCGGAGTTCCACCAGTTGGTGGGCCCTAGGCTCATACATCCACCATCGATCATCTTCGGGCCGCTTAACGACGATATGTATAGGGTGGATCGCTCCAGCCGAGGGGGCCGCTCGATGCTCCAAATCAAAACCTAGGTTTGACGTACCGGATCCTCGAGTTCTGCATGCATGCCAGAGGAAGGCTCCGAGCTGCAGGTCATAGACGACGCCGAACTCGCGATGCGACGCACGAGCATCCAAAACCTCGCCGAACGGCCGGTCTAACGCCTCCGAGGAAGCAGGGAGCGGGCAGACATCGCCAATTTCCCACTCGAGAGGCTCATACCGCTCAGGAGCCAGCCTTGGATTAGGGTCACCCAAGTCGATCCAAGTCATACCCCACCTCTTGAAACACTTCCATGTACTTGTTGCAGCCGCGGCAGTTGCCACATGCAACATACGACTTATGGCAGCTGTGCGCCCATGCCAGGAGACTCGCAGGGATGCCCGATTTGCGGACAAGCTCAGCAGTAGAAAACTCAATTGCTGGAGCCTCCACCACCATGCCGCCCTCCTGCAGGGAAAGTAGATGGCTGATCGCCGACATGAACTCTGGGGAGCCATCCCTATGGAAGCCATCCGATTTCACGGTACCCAACCACAGGTGCGTCACACCGAACGAGATTGCCTTCATAGCGGCCAGCGTAACCAGCATCTGATTCCGGTACGGCCACCAATCCGAGGCTGGAGCCAGACTGTTGGCTTGGCTACCTGCCATGTCTCCCGAGCCCAGCTGGCGGCAGTCAATCTCAATCACATGATGAGGGATTTCCAACAGTTGGCAGATCGTTCTTGAAGCCTCGATCTCGGCCTGCGCCGCGAGCTGGCCGTAGTTCAGGGTGAACGCGATGTCCGGGCGCTTCCACCAGGCAATCGTCAAGGAATCCATCCCGCCAGACAACAATAATCCCGTCTTCATAGCACTACCGCTTCCCAGACCATCTGATAGATCGCACTCACATAGTCATCGGTGATGCAGCAGTCGGAGCCTTCCATCATTTTCTTGTCCTGTTCGGACTCATTTTCCGCGTAGAAGACGACAGGTTTGTTCAACGCCCGAGCGTAGCCAATCTCGTAAATCGTGCCCGAGTCGAGCCCATCACCAATCGCAAAGAGAACGTCGCAATCACGCACCCCTTCGAGGTCCTTTTCGACCACGTCCTCAGCAGAGCCAAGACCGACGTCATGGTATGGGGAAAATACATCCAGCCCCATTGCCAGCAGGTCTCTGCGAGCCTGCCCGACCATCCAAAGCTCTGCGAGGGTGAAGAATGGCCCTGCGAGGTACACCTTAGGGGCGTAACCATCGCGATACCGAACTGACGGTTGCAGTGGGTACGGTTTGAAGCAAGCAAGTAAAGCCTGGTCGGGGAAGCCTTGATTTTCGCAATAAAAGGCCGTCGCAATGGAGGCAACCGAGGCGGCATCGTGAGCCGAAAGATCTTTGTCCATCCAGCCCAGTGCGAAGTGGGCGGCGAAGGTATCTCCCGAGCCGATCTTCCATACCCTTTCAGTGCGGTATGCAGGCACCGTCGAGATTGCGCCGTTGTCATACACCAAGGCACCCAGAGGCCCCATCTTGATAACAACCACCTCCGCGCGCTCCTGCTCGGCGAGCACGATTGCGAGTTCTTGTGCGGTCAAACCACTGGAAGAGGGAACCAACAGATTGGCCTCATGGCGGTTCAGGACCAGAGCCAGGTGCTTTGCTTCAGAGCCATTTGCCCTGAAGGACTCCGTACCGTCGGCATTCTGTGGGTCAAACACCGCGTACTCAGCATCAACTACTGCCGTTCCATCGATCATGCCGAATCGAAGCACCTTCTCGGCGCTAACCTGCAGCTTCGATTTGACGTGAGTACCCCGTCGAATATCTGGATTGGCGAGGCCATGGATGTACTCGAAAGTCACCGGTGCCTGCGCAGGCGTAGCATTGAACTGGAAACCTTCCGCGGCTGCGCGGGCATCAACGACGATTTGGGTGTCGCTATCTACACAGGCGTGTAATTCCGCCTGACCACCGAAACGAGCAATCGCCGTTGCTGCCCTCCCTGCCGACCCATAAATATCGTCCCACGCCGGGCGCATGCAGCGCTCTCGGTAGACGCCTCCTACGATGGTGATCATAGAGCTCTCCTTGCTCGAAATTAAATGTGGTAAACCCGAAGGCGTACTTGCCCGCCACCAACGTGCAGCACACGTGCCTGGTACTGTTCGCCCTGGCTCATGCAGCTTCGCAATTGGTTCAGATGTGGGTCGACAATCCCTCCTGCATCAGCGCCGTTCCAAAGTGCGGAGACGACTTGCTGGTTACCCGACTGCGAAAAGACAATGTCGAGGATGTCGTTGACGCTCAGCTGCCCAACCACCTGTGCTTTCGGTGAAGCTAGCTGGGTATCAAACTGAAGTGCCGCGCAGGAAGTGGTGGGTGTAGATGGACCCAGATAGCTACCGCCAGAACCAGACATTCGCATCTCCTTCGCGAGTCAAATTGAGTGCAAAGCAATATCACATCGGGAAGGCAAAAGGCCATAACATCCTCATGCTCTAGCGGCGACCGGCACAAACCAAGCATCGTCCCGTATCTGGATCAACGATTTCTCGGCAGCTGGGTGATTTTTCATCAGCGTCAACACACGATGCCGTTGTCTGGAAATGTCACCTGGAAATGATCAACTCGATCCAGTCGTGATTTGGACTCCGGCTTTAGTAAGCAGCTCGTAAAGCGTTGCAATTTTTGTTCGTGTGCCCCGCGAAGCACAGTAAGTGAATATGACCCGCTGTTTAGCACGGGTGAAAGCCACAAAAAATCCTGCCGTGGCCTCAATTTCATCCTGAGAAAAACTCCACCAAGCGCCATCATCCAGTCCGACAAAGATAACGGTGTGATACTCAAGGCCCTTGCTCTTGTGGATCGTCATTAAAGGAATTGCATGCACGCCTTCGTACATGTCGAGGGCGTGGGACCAGTCCTTACTGTGGAGCGAGCTGGATAAAAGATGTTCCGCCGTTGCGTCTAACACTTTTTCTAGCCAGCTCCCTTGGCCATAGGCGGCGTTGAAACGGATCACATGCTCTACACCCACGAAATTTAGGATGTCGTCAACAAGTGCGCGTGAGGCCACCTTACTTCTCGGGGGGAGGGAGTAGCGTGCAGCCAGTTCGGTTGCATAGGTGTCCAACACACGAGCGAGCCTACTCTGCCTGATTGAGTCATCGGCATCGATCCCTCTCATTGAGGCGAGCCAATTCTGGCAAGTCGACCAATAACTTCCCGCTCTCGGAGTCATTGATAACCGGAGAAAGTTGACCGCCAACTTCGAGATTTCCTCTGTCATCAGCTCCTGCAGCATTACTTTGCCGACCATTCCAGCTTCGTTACGCAGCGCCAGATTTTCGTTCGCGAAGGCAGGTTCCAAGAGTTCTGCATATTCTCCCGCCTTTTGTCGAACCAGTATGACGAAGTCTCGAGGAGTCAGTTTCAGGTCGGCAATATATGACGCTACTGATTGCGCTAACTGACGCGCTTCAGTTTTTGGACTCGGGAAGTCGAGAATTGAACAGCTTTCTCCGTCAATTGTGCCGTCAGTCTGAGATACCGGCTGCACAGCTTGTACATCTAACGCCTGGGCCAACACGTGCTGGATACGTACCAAGTCCGGCGAAGATCGGTAATTGTTGAAGAGCGAAGTCCGGACACCTCCGAAATCAGCATCAAAGGCAGAGAAAGGATCATCCATCGCCATTGCCCATCGCATGATCTGCTGCTTGTTATCTCCGACAGCAGTCACGATGGTTTCTGTGCCTCGAAAAATCGTGCTTACCAGATCGTACTGAACCCTGGTGGTGTCCTGGAATTCGTCCATGAACAAATGCGAATAGGTGAGGCGCAAGGCATCCCGCGCCATCGGATTGACTCGCAGCAGCAATTCAGCGAGACGGCCAATCATTGGGAAAGACAGCACACTTTTGCCACCGCCGTGGAGCGACACTCGCCAGAACGCATCTGCCGCCCATTGCGCGACAGTTGGGTCTGGCCATCCTTCTACAGGTAACGGTGAGCCGAGCAGGTGCCGACGCTCAAAGGTTTTAGACCCTATCTCACGCACATCATTTCTTGTTCCGATTACCGCAGGTGGCGGTGGAAGGTCATGGAGGTACTCGCGAAAATCTCGCTCCGTGTGAGTCGTGATCTCGTAATCGGGTCTTGGCCTCCAGCGGTCAGGTAATGCCTGACCGAAGCGGTCGACCAATCCTTTTGCAAACGCATCAAACGTCATGGAGTCGAAGCGGCTCGCATGGGAGTGGTGACAGCGCTGACGTACGCGTGCTGCCAGATTAGATGCCGCATCACGTTTGAAGCTGATAGCCAGAATGCGCCGTGGAGATGGCGCAGTGTCCGTCTGAAGGAGAAAGGCAGCGCGCTGCGCAAGCAGTTCTGTCTTGCCAGCGCCTGGTCCGGCAATAACGGACCGATTTTTTTTCGAACGAACCACTTTCAGCGCATTCGCTTCCAGAGCTTTAACCCCGACGGGTTTCCAATCCTCACGAGCAATTCGGCGTGACGAAACGGCCATAATCAGTCTCGCCTTAAGGAGTTGGAAATATGCCAAACGACTTCAGACAGAACTGTTGGCATTCGTGCAGTCAGGCTCGCCTTGCTGACTCGAGCCAATGCCGCCAAGTGCGTAGCTGGCTTGCTGTGCGTCAGGAAGTGGTACCGATAGCCCGGAAACAATGCGGGGTAATCCTCAAAGGGTCCCGTGTACACCGAAAGTCCTGGACCTGACGTCCCCAGCACAACCTCAGCGGCCTTATCAGCAGCCATGCGAGGACCTCCCCCTTTAGGAATAACGGCGGCATAGTCATCAGGGAAGGCTTTCAGCATGCCGAGATCAAGATCTAGTGGTGCTGAAAAGTAGACCCCGTATGGCTTCAAGCTGTTGATCCAACCCAGTAGGGTTGAATGGTCAGGCGAGTTGCTCCATCCGTGCATATTTGCGAATGCCGCATCGGCCAGAACGCCGCTTGTGGTTTCTAGCAATTTGGCCTTGGGCGCACCGAACTCAATGAGCTTCTCAATCGCTGTTTTCACTCGCCCCCACCCCCCACCATCACGGCCGAGGTCCAAGTCAAGCAGAGTCGCGTGAGGGATACCTAGGGCTTTAAGTAAGCGCCAAAAATATTGGACGTGTCGTCCACCGAGAGGGACGATCGCGACAAAAGCAGGGTCAATGAGAAGATCAAGTGCCTCGGCGAGCTGAGGGAGAACGATTCTTTCCGAATCGCCCTCGACAAGCAGAACGAACCTTGCGAAGTAGAGTTCGGGATAAGCCAAGATGGCCCCACGCACGAATTTGCTGGCTTCCACATCGTCAGTTGGCAGCTCAATTCGCTTCACAGTAGATACGCGGGTCTTTGCGTTACAGCGGCAGTAACGGACCTCGCTTGGATCGATTCGGCTAAGAACCGCCGGCGAATGACTCGTGATTATGGCCTGCGCACCGCTGGCCTCAGTCAACGATCGAACCTGGCGGATGATGCGAGCAAGGAAGTAGGGTGAAAGATGGTTTTCTGGTTCCTCAAGAGCAAACAGTGTGAGCGCGGGAATATGGAGTGCATCCTCTCGAAAACCGGCCACAGAACCTTCAACGACCTCACGCTCTAGGTCAAAAACAGCGGCGGCCAATGCAAAATAAAATAGCGACTGCTGTCCGTCACTGAGGGCTTCAATACCTCTTTCTCGCCCGTCAGGTCCCTGCTCAAATATGACTGCGATCTTGTTGATCACTTCCTCAAAACGTCGGCTCACCAGACTGAGCCTAGGCTTGGTATTGGAAGCGTCGTCATGCAGGTCGGCCCAGCGTGCTTGCAGAGCCTCGGTAATTGCAGTGATCGCAGACTCGCCTTCAAACGCAGCAGTCAGGCTCTCAGTCGCCTCTTGCACTTTGTCTTCGGTGTCGGAGGACCATTCAATGGCCCTCAGGAGACGGGCGGCCAGCGTGCCGGCAGTTGCTCGGATTTGGCCGGCGGCATCTCGACTTGCAGGGGTGTAATAAAGTTGTATGAGGCCCCGATCGGTCACTGCCACCGGTTGGTATTTGTCCTCTGCGGGCTCGTCATCTAAGCAATCGATCCAAAAAAGACTCTGTGACACCTCTCCCTCAAGCGTACCGTCGTCATCCCACTGTGCCTGAAGCCGCATTCGGCAAACGGGCGCCTGGGCTGCTCTCGTAATCAGCATGTGCCGAAATGAAGGGGCGATGGTTTCCGCGGTTGCAGACCCGTCCAACAATTCCGGGAAGGCAACGATCGCCTCGATGAAGAGCTCTTTTGAATCGCGGCTCTCAGGATCCTCTCCAGGAGCTAGGTGGAAATCCGAAAGTGATACGGTGCGCTGCGCCCGCGTGACCCCAAACAGCTTCGACATAGCCTGCAGAAGCGCAGTTTTACCCGCAGCGTTAGGGCCAACGATTGTGGTGACCTCATCTGAGATTGGAATGGAAATCTCATTCGGGCCGAAACAGCGAAAGCCAGATATCGTGATCGACTCGATGCGCACAGGTTCCCTCCTCAATGCGGTAACAGGCACACATGCTCGTTACTATTGGGCGAGGTTAACGCAGTAATAGTTCGCGCACAGCCCTTGAACCCGGATTTTTGTGCCATTTTCGCTTGTCAGGCCAAAACGTCGGGCTAACTGCGTGAGAGCAGCAAGCTGATTCCAGGCCCCCGAACAGCAGGCGAGAACACCCTTAATTGTTGGCGCTGGTGCGACTTTGACCCAGGGTCAACTCGACGTCGGCGCCAACAATCTGCATCAACCTAGGCCAAACGTATTGCCTGCAGTTGGCTCCCACCACTCCTGGACCAACAACGGGCAGAACTCCATGCTCACGCATAAGGGGAGGGATCGACTTCAAGGATGTTTTGTTGATTCTCGCCAATTCAGGACCGAGAACAAACGATTGGTTGAACTCCCTAATTGCTTCTTGGGGAACACAATGTGCTGTTCTACGACCAGACCGAATCGGGTAACTCGTCAGTAGCCCGCTGCGAATCAGGGCGTACGCGACCTCCTGTTTAATCCCGAGCAAGAATGCAGCCTCCACAACGCTGAGATTCGGGCTATTGCGATATATCGAGGAAATACGGTATCGAGGAACAAGCCATTTTCCCAGCGCAATACCATCATCGGGGTTCACAAAATATGCATTAATCTTACCTTTCTGAATAGAAGCAATAAGCTCGACGAAACTTCCTTTGGTCGGCAGTTCGAGCTTAGCAAGCTGTGTGACTGACACCAGCCCATCTGTCATGGGAGGGCAAGGAAGGGCCGTTCCCAAGTTAATCAGCGACGAGCCGTCTATCCACCATCGCTCCCCCGGCGATGGTTTTCCGCCTAAAGACCTCAGCAAGCCCGCATCTAGCAACTGACGGACACGTGGCTTGGTGATACTTAAACAACTAGCAGCTTCCTCTAGGCTTACCGCATGTTTGAGCTGCTCCGCGCGCACCGTAAGTTCTAAATAATCCACCACCAAGCCGTTGCGACCGGATGGATACTTCATTTCACGATGAGGTAGTTCACCATTAGCAACCATGCGGTGCAGTAAAGCGGATGGGACATTTACCTTTTTGGCAGCCGCCCGAATTGAGACCCAGCGGTGACTCGTGATGGTGTCCGAGCGAAGATATCGATTTCGTCGGGCCAATGGGCCCTCCCACCGACACTCGACGTAGCGTCCAAACGTATCTCGGATGAATTGAAAAGCGGCCCCCTTCAAACCGCTGTGAATATCTTTATACGTTTGCCCAAATACACTTCCAAGCTTCCAGCCTGGTACTGCTTGCCGGGTGATAGCGAGCTTATCCAGAAAAGCCCAGAAACCATGTGGCCAGTCTTTTAAAATCTGGCCGGCGGCGGTAGCCAGGGGAATGGCAACCGCCAAAGCGCCGGCTCCAGCCAGTTTCAATGGTTTATCTAATACCGAATGAGATTCACGAACTCCAAAACGCTTGGCAAGCTCGTGAAATTCGTTAATGGTCAGATGTGACAGAGGATCTGAATTTGTCGGCGCGTGTCTTAAGCGGCGTTCAAATTCGCAAGTTACCCACAAGGCCATGGGATCTGCTCTGATGGATCTGGCTCCAAACGAAAGCGATGTGCCGCACTCGGTACACTCAAACGTCGCCATGACCCCGGGCTTGAATTGCGCTCCACACACGGAGCAATGATCATGAAGGCTGTTTTTGTGGACCGGGCAACACGTCACCAAGGTGAGGTCCCATAAATCACGCCAATGCTGCGACTCCTCCAAGCATTGTGAGCAGCATTTCCTGTGCTGCGGGGACCATGCTTTGATGGCTTCGGTAGCTGGATGCAAAAGTTCCTCAACCGATAAAAGCCAACTCAAAGAAGAATGGATTTTTACCCATTCTTTCTGGCCCGCCGCCATGCAAGATCGATGCATGGCGACTACCTCCAGGCCGGCCAAACCATTGGTATGAGCTAAGCGATACAGATAACCGTATAAACTTTCATCCATTAACGGCTTGGGGGTAACCAGCAGTCCAAACATTATCGCTGCGGCTCCTCAAAGTCATCTTCGCGCCATGCCTGGGGAGTACTGAGGAACGAGCTGAATCCCTCAGAGATCAGTTTGAATGAGCTGCAGTCCAATTTGTCCATAGCCAGGTCGTGCACGTGAACCAAACTGCCGTAGACCGAATTAGGCGTCTCTTGCCATGAGGTAAAAACCCTGGCCCGTCGCAGAATTGAGAACATTCCGTTTGGCCAATCTGATAATCCAGCAGCTGCTCGCTCAAATTGTTGACGCACCAGTCCCATCGAAACGACACGGCGATTTAAACTCAGTGTCATGCCCTTTCGATCACTGGATATCGCGCCCAGAAACATAATCAACTTCAGCAAGTCATTGAGCCCAAGAGAGGCTAAGCGATCAATTTCAAGCCCACCCTCAGATCGCAATGAAGGGGTCTCGTGGCGCTTGTACACGCTGGCAATAAGGGAAGCAAGTGCGGTAGCCGGGGCACTCGCAGCCACAGATAGAAAATCGTCAAAGCAAGTACCACAGCGACACCTGCCCAACTCAGGTCTGTTGTCGCCAAGCGAGGCATAGCATGTTGGACACTGATCCCACAAATAGCAGCCATGTTCTTCACACACTGCTAGCGGAGCAAATGCCCAATAAACACGTGCATATCCATACGCCCTTATACACAAGGGGCAAATACGGTGAGTTTTGAGTGATACAGTGCGCGCTGTGAATTCATGGCCTCCGAGCCTCACCATGCCATCATCATCCTCGACCGGCATCGATTCAAGAAGAGCTTCGGCAGTGCTACCGGTGCACTTTTGTAGCTGGCGATTTCTGTTTTCTATCTGTCCATAGAACGAACCATTGGGCATGTCCAATGCGATTTTAAGTTGCGATATACCCAGTAAGTGATTGAGTTTTGCGACGCGGAACAAAAGGCTATCTAGCCCCTCCCAAGGCTGGAGATCGCTCTTCAAAAGCAAATCTACCTGCGGCACAGCAAGTTGATCAAACGCACGCTGCATCCGTGATTTAGCTTTCATCTGCGACTCAGCTGCACGAGCCTCCATCACAGATGCTTCCAAGGCTAAAAGATCTGCGTAAATATCGTTTTGCATATTTTTATCAATGCCGGGGTTACCCTCGGCAGCCTCTCAAGCAGAAGGGTGGTCAAAGTTCTCGAAAGGCTCACGACCGCCTATTAGCGGCCGGAAATCAAAAGACGTACTGAATGGATTTCTCTCACTTGGGACCTGACTCCACACCTCATCCTTGAACGCTTGGGAAAGTACATCGAGATCGATACCTTCAGTGCCGTTGTGCTGAACCAGCCACACGGCGCGATCCAGAATTTTGATCAAATAATCAATCAGTCCAAAGGACGCTAAATGAAAACGCTGCAGCATGTCTTTGGAAAGGAAGCTGATGCTCTGAACGGGCAACAAGCCTTGAATGGCCTTCAGCAAAGATGCAAATTGCTTCCATGTTTCCCCAGTAAACTCGTACCTTCCGTAATTAATGCTGGCTGAGAACCTTCGACGAAGCTGTTCATTGGCCCAAAGCAGTCCCTCTGTCCGTTTCAGCCCGACCAGCACTACAGTGATGTCGGTTTCGTTCATCAAACTTTTGATCCAATCCGCTGCCTCGTAAGCACCAACCTTTTTGTAATCCACAAGATGCTGTGCTTCATCCAGGATGATCATTGCGGTCCCCTGATTCTTCAGCAAAGTAACTATCCGAGTGAATTTATGCTCGGCAGAATGGCCGCGAGCTGTGGCGAACGGGTCCTTCATTGCAACCAAAACAGCCGTCGCGAGGTTCTTTTTTGACGGAGAGGAGGGCATTTCCACAACCAAAACCGACCGAATACGATCCGGATTTCCAACTGTTTCATTTCGTATGTACTCCCTCACCAGTGAGCTCTTGCCAACACCACTCGGCCCTTGGATAACAAGTCCTTTGCTATTCTGAGTCCTGACAGTGTCCTGATGGACCTCTTCCAAGCGCATGATCGCGTGATCACTTTGCGGGCTACGAATGAAATGGTGGCGTAGCGAAAATGCACTCTCTTGTCGCGTATTGGCGTTCATTTTTCCCCCCCCATATGGGGAGCGCGCGAAACAACTGTGTACGCAGGAATGGACTCCAGCACTACCTCGACGTCAAGAAAGTCCACAGGGTCTGGCATGCCTACCAGGGGTTGAGGCTGTTGAACACCGCTGCGATCAAGTTTCACTTTTGCCGCTTCACGGCGTTTACGAGCCTTCTGAGATCGTTTCAGATCTGCAACATCGGCCATGATGGCTCGGTAGGCTTGATGAATCGCGTCAAAGGTAGGTGACGACTTTCCTGATTGACGCAACTGCGCACGTGCCAGATCAAAGGTTTCACGACTCATACCAATGAGCCGTTTGTCTTTAGCTGGTACCAGGATAAACAGGTTCCTGAAACGGTCATGAACCCATACATATCCGAGCTCGTCGCGGTAACGGACTTGTATTTTCTCACCCTCCGCGAGCTTCATTTTTAACTCTGCAAGCTCTGGCGAGTGATAGACATGTGTCCCGACTTCAACCCCATAATGGTGAACGGGGCTGTCCTTACGTTTGGCCAGTACCGACTCCAACGCATCCAGATCAGTAGGCAGGCAGATGTGACGCTCTGCCTCTCCAGCAAGCCAAGCTTGTGCAGGACTTAGTTGAGACGGGAGGCCACGGTGTGGCCGTTGGTGATAAACGTCCACAATCCATTTGACCAGTTTGGTTTCAAGCTCAACAAGGGTTATGCAGGAGAGTGCCTCAGCCGGGTAATTGCCGCGCTCTCTGGTGTTTGAGAAAGTCGTACCTGGAAGTCGATGGATCAGACCGTCATTCAAAGTACGAAAAAAACGCTCCACTGCGCCTTTCTTTTGAGGTGCACGGGAGGCGGGATACATAATTTCAATGCCTAGTTCGTTAAATGCGCTAACTAGGTCACCTGCGTGGAATTCCGCCGCATTGTCAGGAACAATACGTGAAGGAAGCCCATGAGCTCTCCATTCGTTAAGCACTGCAGAAAATCGAGATAGCCAATCCGCTTTCGGTCGAATCGCGCGCTCGATTACCCGGAGCACGCTCTCGGTATTTGGAGCTGAAAAATGGATAAGGTATGCCATGACCATTCGAGAATGGCGATCAAGCACTATCGTCAGAAATGGTCTGCCGATGTGCTTACCTGTTTCATCGTCCACCACCAAAATGTCTAGCGGCGTGTGATCAATTTCCCAGCGATCAAGAATTTTCCTGACAATCAGTTTGCCTATCGCAGTTCGATGGAGCTGGTTTGCCGCGTGTTTGCCCAGACGCCCTTTGTCGACCTCATACGGGTCTAGACTGTCAACGTATCGCCTAAAAGTCATTTCAGACGGGACCACGAGCCTTTGAGAGGGCAACCGTCCCGCATTTATGTTGTCGATACGTGCCTTCAGCTCCGCATACACCGTAGATAAGAGTGGTCGTTCCAAAGTCAGATAGTCGGTATCGACTAGATCCGACACCACCTCCTCTAACTCCCCGACAATGATTCGAGATCGGCCTTTATCTCTGTGACGGGGGACCAATTTAACGACACTGCCAGTACGGAATAAAAGGATCCATCGCCTGATAGTCGACACTGACGGCGGAGTAATCGGATCATCCATCTCAATGGCAGCTTGTTGAATCAGGCTCTTCAGATCGTTGTTAGGTGGTAGCTTATGACTAATACAATCAATAAGACGTGTTAGATAGCATCGTCTCCGGTAGGCAGCAGCGGAGTGCTTCTCGGGGAAACACGTGATGTCAGGTGCTGCGTTTCGAACTATAGGAATCACGCCGAGATATGGTTGCTCCTCATCCACGAACAACTCTCTGGTGTCATAAAGTCTATAAAACTCTGCCTCCGTCATTTTAACGGGCTCCCCAAGCTCATCTACCCAAAGCAACTGACGATTCTTGAGTCGTTTTACAAGTGTTAACTTGGCACCGTTAAATATCACCACTAATTTCAGCTTAAGCGAAAAAGTTTCCATGACGGTGACCTCCTTGGAGATAGATTGGAGCACAAGGTGCTATAGGCTTTTCGAGGTTCACCCCGACGTAACCTAGTCCAAGCAGATGCCATGCTTTTTCACAACCTAACAACTCACAGAGTTCCTTAATCGTGCCGGGTTGATAGGTCTTTAAAAGCGCAACAGAACTTTCCGGGTCGCAATCAATGAGCATCATGCTCCGCCGGTAATACATCAAATCACGGAGATTGTTAGAGAACGGCTCAGCCAAGAGATATTCGTCACTAACAACTGTGAACACCCGATTGGTCTGCTTGAAGTGGTCTTCAATAGCCTCCATGCGCGAGCTGGTATGCCGGGTTAGGAGCCTTGCAGCGGGCTTAACCTCGAACCACTGCTCCGTTCCGTCGTGCAGCACTGCCCGGACGTCAGGGTAGTAGATGGCGCTGTACCCACCCATTTCGAAGGTTTCTTTGCTCGGCTGAACTTCGTATCGAAACACCTGAGGCGACAGCTCAAGAAGACTCAAAAAATACCCCTCAAGCTGGGATTCCCAAGGAATGGATTTGCCATTTTTCAGTGAGGGGAAAAAGCCCCGGAAGTGGCAGGATCTGCGGGTTACAACATTTCTTACGGCCATGACATTTCTCCAGGTCGAACGAGTCCTTGACGCAGAAAAATGCATGCGCCAGCGGACTCATGGAGGCTATTCAACAGGCAACACTGTGCCCTCGAGACGCCTCGATAAGGTCGAAAAATTGGGGAGAGTTGACATGCGCCGAAAAAAGGCAGAAATTACGAGCACCACACAAGTAATTCCTGCTTCATCTAGGCGCGGTCATCCTCCCAAGGTTGATCGCGTTTTTACATTCTGGCTTCCTCTTTCTGCATTTAGAATCCTTATACGCTAGCTCTGGCGCACATTACGTCAAACAATAAATTAGCCCCACCTCATGCATTCATAGCTAATTTTTGACTAACGATATTAAGCCAGGCGTTGACTACTGACAATTCCTTTATAGCTATATGAGCAAATAAAGCTGGATCTTATAGTTCCGTGTTATATGTGAAAAACTTCTATAAAATTTCATTTATATCGAGTTAGCGAATAACGTTTTCAATAAGGCTATTTCTCTAAATTTATTATAAAAATATGCATCCTTTATAACACTGAATCGCTTATCCAAAATTCTTCAAACAAGAGACACAAAAAAGCCAACGCTACATAGCGTTGGCTTTTTTGTGTTGCACAGTTCAACTATTTGTAAGAATTCTCATTTATTTTGAGAACCTACAGCCGCATCAGAAGTCCAGGTTGGAGACTGCCAATGCGTTGCTCTCGATGAATTCACGACGCGGTTCTACGGCGTCGCCCATCAAGGTATTGAAGATCTGATCGGCGCCGATCGCATCTTCAATAGTGACCTTCAACATGCGACGCACGCTTGGGTCCATTGTGGTTTCCCAGAGCTGATCGGGGTTCATTTCACCCAGACCTTTGTAGCGCTGAATGGTGTGACGCTTGGTGCTTTCAGCCATCAACCAGTCCAGTGCTTCCTTGAACTCGGTGACTTGCTTGCGGCGTTCGCCACGCTGAATGTAGGCACCCTCATCCAGCAAAGTACTCAGTTGCGCACCAAGGGTCACAACGGTTTTGTAGTCGTTGCTGCCGAAGAAATCACGGTTGAAGGTGATGAACGTCGAGTGGCCGTGGGAAATCAGTTCCACTTCCGGCAGCCATACGTTGCGCTCTGTGTCTTCGCGCAGGCTGGCCTTGTACACCAGGCCCGATTTCTCAACCAGACGCAGACGCTCTTCAAACTTGTCCATCCACGCCTGCATGGCTGCGTGGTCACCCAGTTGCTCAAGCGAAACAGCCGGCAGGTAGATGAAGTGCTCGGTCAGCTCCTGAGGGTACAGGCGCGAGAGGCGCTTGAGGGTTTTCATCACCATGCGGAAATCGTAGACCAAACGCTCCAGCGCTTCGCCAGAGATACCCGGGGCGTCTTCGTTCAAGTGCAGACTGGCGTCTTCAAGGGCCGACTGCGTCATGTACTCTTCCATGGCGTCGTCGTCTTTGATGTATTGCTCTTGCTTGCCCTTTTTCACTTTGTACAACGGCGGCTGAGCGATGTAGATGTAGCCACGCTCGATCAGCTCCGGCAACTGACGGAAGAAGAAGGTCAGCAACAGGGTACGGATGTGCGAACCGTCGACGTCAGCATCGGTCATGATGATGATGTTGTGATAACGCAGTTTGTCGATGTTGTACTCTTCGCGGCCAATACCGCAGCCCAGCGCTGTGATCAAGGTGCCAACTTCTTGCGAAGAAATCATCTTGTCGAAGCGGGCTTTCTCAACGTTGAGAATTTTACCTTTCAACGGCAGGATCGCTTGGGTACGGCGGTTACGTCCCTGCTTGGCGGAGCCGCCAGCAGAGTCACCTTCCACCAGGTACAGTTCGGATAGCGCCGGGTCTTTTTCTTGGCAGTCAGCCAGCTTGCCAGGTAAGCCTGCGATATCCAGCGCGCCTTTACGGCGGGTCATCTCACGGGCTTTACGGGCCGCTTCACGGGCACGCGCGGCGTCGATCATCTTGCCGACAACCAACTTGGCTTCGTTCGGGTTTTCCAACAGGAAGTCCGAGAAGTACTTGCCCATTTCCTGTTCAACAGCGGTCTTCACTTCGGAAGACACCAGCTTGTCTTTAGTCTGGGAGCTGAACTTCGGATCTGGCACTTTCACCGAAATAATCGCAGTCAACCCTTCACGGGCATCATCGCCAGTGGTGGCGACCTTGTGCTTCTTGGCCAAACCTTCGGCTTCGATGTACGTGTTGAGGTTACGCGTCAAGGCAGAGCGGAAGCCCACCAAGTGCGTACCGCCATCGCGCTGCGGAATGTTGTTGGTGAAGCACAGCAGATTTTCGTTGAAGCTGTCGTTCCACTGCAGAGCAATCTCTACGCCGATACCGTCTTCACGTTGTACGTTGAAGTGGAACACCTGGTTGACTGGCGTCTTGTTGGTGTTCAAGTAGTCAACGAATGCACGCAGGCCACCTTCGTACTTGAAGAGCTCTTCCTTGCCACTGCGCTCATCCTTAAGGACGATACCAACACCGGAGTTCAGGAAGGACAGTTCGCGAATACGCTTGGCCAGAATGTCCCAGCTAAAGTGAATATTCTTGAAGGTTTCTGCAGACGGTTTGAAATGGATCTGGGTACCGGTGGTTTCGCTTTCGCCCACGATCGCCATCGGTGCCTGAGGCACACCGTGGACATAAGTCTGTTCCCAGATCTTGCCGCTGCGGCGTACGGTCAGCACTAGAATTTCGGACAGGGCGTTAACAACCGACACACCTACACCGTGCAGACCGCCGGAAACTTTATAGGAGTTGTCGTCGAATTTACCGCCAGCGTGCAGCACCGTCATGATGACTTCAGCTGCGGAAACGCCTTCTTCTTTGTGCACATCAACCGGAATGCCACGACCGTTGTCGCGAACGGTGATGGATTCATCCGGATGAATGATGATGGTGATGTCGTCGCAATGGCCAGCCAGTGCTTCGTCGATGGAGTTATCGACCACCTCGAACACCATGTGGTGCAGACCGCTGCCATCGTCGGTGTCACCAATGTACATACCGGGACGTTTGCGTACGGCATCCAGGCCTTTCAGCACTTTAATGCTCGTTGAGTCGTACGTATTTTCTTCGCTCAATGCCTTCACTCCCGATGGTCGTGGGTCTGGGTGATACAGCCCTGTTCCACGTGGAACAGAGCAACTGGCGTTTCCGTCTGCCAGCCTTCCCTCAATAATTCGTGATCTACACAGGTGATAAACACCTGGCAGCGTAAGTCTTCCAACAAGCGACACAGTGCGTGGCGATGTTGCTCGTCGAGTTCAGACGGCAAATCATCCACCAGATAAATACATTGGCCGCGCCGTGCCTGGCTGACCAAATGCCCCTGAGCAATCCGCAAGGCGCAGACCACTAACTTTTGCTGTCCACGCGAAAGGATTTCTGCGGCATTGTGTCCGCCCAGCTTCAGACGTAAATCAGCACGTTGCGGTCCCGCCTGGGTATGACCCATTTGCTGATCGCGGTGGACGGACCCGGCGAGCACTGCGCTCAGCTCACGGTCTTTGTCCCACCCACGGTAATAACTCAGCGTTAACCCTTCGAGCTCCAACAATTCACTCAGGGTTTGCTCAAAGACTGGTTTCAAGGCTTTGATGTAGGCGCGTCGGTATTCATCGATTTCATCACTGGCCAGGCACAGTTCCCGGTCCCAGGCCGCTTGTGAAACGGCGTCGAGTGTACCATGCCGCAGCCATGAGTTCCGCTGCCGCAGGGCCTTCTGTAGCCGCTGCCAGGTCGACATGAAGCGCGGTTCGACGTGGAACACGCCCCAATCCAGAAACTGCCTACGGATCTTAGGTGCGCCTTCCAATAGACGAAAGCTGTCCGGGTTGATCAATTGCAGCGGTAATATTTCTGCCAGTTGCGCAGCACTGCGCGCATTCTGACCATCGATGCGAATCTGAAACTCCCCCTGCCGGTCCCGTGAAATACCCAGCGCACTGTGCCCGCCTTCAGCCAACTCAACCTGACCGAACACGGTGCACGTCTGTTGTTCATGCTGAATAACGGGGTTTAGCCGCACGCTACGAAACGAACGGGCCAGCCCCAGCAAGTGGATAGCTTCCAGCACACTGGTTTTTCCGCTGCCGTTGGCGCCGTACAAGATATTGATGCGGGGGGAGGGGGAGAACGTCACCGGGTGCAGGTTACGCACCGCGGTGACTGTGACACGACTGAGGGACATCTAGCGCAGGCTGTGCATAAGTTACAGGCGCATCGGCATGACAACGTAGGCCGAGTCGTCGTTGTCCGACTCTTGCACCAGCGCACTGCTGTTAGAGTCCGACAGGATCAGACGCACTTGCTCAGTGGTCATTACGCCCAATACGTCCAACAGATAGCTCACGTTGAAGCCGATCTCCAACGAACCACCGTTGTAGTCAACACCCACTTCTTCTTCCGCTTCTTCCTGTTCCGGGTTGTTGGCCTGGATTTTCAGCTGACCATTAGCCAGCTGTAGACGGATACCGCGGTATTTCTCGTTGGACAGAATCGCCGTGCGGCTGAACGCTTCACGCAGCGCCTGACGATCACCGATGACAGTTTTGTCGCCACCTTTAGGCAGCACGCGCTCGTAGTCCGGGAATTTGCCGTCTACCAGTTTGGAGGTGAAGGTGAATTCGCCTGTTGTTGCGCGTATGTGATGAGCCCCCAACACAATGCTGACTTCACCATCCGGCTCTGTCAGCAGGCGAGCCAGCTCCAGGATACCCTTACGCGGCACAATGACCTGGTGACGATCCGGCTGACCGATATCGGCTTTCATCGAACACATGGCCAGACGGTGACCATCGGTGGCGACGGCACGGATGATCCCGGCCGAAACTTCGAGCAACATACCGTTGAGGTAGTAGCGCACGTCTTGCTGCGCCATAGCGAAGCTGGTGCGCTCGATCAAGCGACGCAGCTTGCTCTGCTGCAGGTTGCACGTCAGTGAGCCTGGGCCTTCTTCGACGGTCGGGAAGTCATTGGCAGGCAGTGTAGACAGCGTAAAGCGGCTACGCCCGGCTTTGACCACCAGCTTTTGATCATCAAGCTTGATGTCGATCAGCGCATCGTTGGGCAAACTTTTGCAGATATCCATCAGCTTGCGCGCAGGTACGGTGATTTCGCCGGGCTCGGCCGGCTCTTCCAATTGCACGCGACCAACCAGCTCGACTTCCAGGTCGGTACCGGTCAGCGACAGTTGCTGGCCTTCGACAACCAACAGCACGTTGGACAATACCGGCAAGGTCTGGCGGCGTTCAACAACGCCTGCGACCAGTTGCAGGGGTTTCAACAGGGCTTCGCGTTGAATGGTGAAATGCATGGTCTAGTCCCTTGCCTTAATAAGCTGCGCTGGTGTCATCAGGTGGTCAGAGTTCGCAGCAGGTTCTTGTAGTCCTCGCGGATGTCCGCGTCGGATTCCTTGAGTTCGTTGATCTTGCGGCACGCATGCAAGACCGTCGTGTGGTCGCGGCCACCAAACACGTCACCGATTTCCGGCAAACTGTGGTTAGTCAGCTCTTTGGACAATGCCATGGCGACCTGACGGGGACGCGCCACCGAGCGCGAACGGCGCTTGGATAGCAAATCCGAGATCTTGATCTTGTAGTACTCCGCGACCGTGCGCTGGATGTTATCCACAGAGACCAGTTTGTCTTGCAGCGCAAGCAAGTCTTTAAGGGATTCACGAATCAGCTCGATGGTGATGTCGCGGCCCATAAAGTGCGAGTGAGCAATCACCCGCTTGAGCGCACCTTCAAGCTCACGCACGTTGGAGCGAATGCGTTGAGCAATAAAGAAAGCGGCATCGTGGGGCAAATCGACTTTGGCCTGATCGGCCTTTTTCATCAGGATCGCCACACGTGTTTCCAGTTCCGGCGGCTCGACGGCCACGGTCAGGCCCCAGCCAAAACGTGATTTAAGACGTTCTTCCAGGCCTTCAATTTCTTTCGGGTAACGGTCGCTGGTGAGAATCACTTGCTGACCGCCTTCAAGCAGGGCGTTGAAGGTATGGAAAAACTCTTCCTGAGACCGCTCCTTGCGCGCAAAGAACTGAATGTCATCGATGAGCAATGCATCCACCGAGCGGTAGAAGCGCTTGAACTCATTGATTGCGTTGAGCTGCAGGGCTTTGACCATGTCCGCTACAAAACGCTCGGAATGCAGGTACACCACCTTGGCATTCGGGTTCTTCTTCAGCAGGTGGTTGCCCACCGCATGCATCAAGTGAGTCTTACCCAGACCTACACCGCCATAGAGGAACAGCGGGTTGTAACCGTGTTTGGGGTTATCCGCCACCTGCCACGCCGCAGCGCGGGCCAGTTGGTTGGATTTACCTTCGACAAAGTTTTCAAAGGTGAACGTGCGGTTCAGGTAACTGGTGTGCTTGAGCGCACCTTCAACTTGAACGGTACGTTGTTCGGCGCGTACCGGCGCTTGTTGCGAACTGGCGCCAGCCATTGGATCGAAGCTGTCTCGCGACGGCTCTTCACTCGTCTGGGTAGCAGGCTTGTGCACAGGCGCAGGTGCTACTGCTGATTGGGCAGGAGCACTCGGGGCCACGGAGAGTGCGGCCACCTGTTGCGAGGCAGCAGCAGCCAACGGCGCATTGGGGGCCGCACGAGGGGCCGAACTGCGCTTGCTGCCTATTAATAAGGACAGCGCAGGCGCCATGCCATTGCTGTGCTCATTCAACAGCTCAAGCAAACGGCTCAGGTATTTTTCGTTCACCCAGTCGAGGACAAAACGGTTGGGTGCATACACGCGCAACTCGTCGCCTTCGGCTTCGACCTGTAGTGGACGGATCCAGGTGTTGAATTGCTGGGCAGGCAGTTCTTCGCGCAAAAGCTCTACGCACTGCTGCCAAAGTTCCACTGACACGGATATCCCCTAAGTTGAAAGCCGGTGAGGCAAAAACAGGCGCCATTGTAGCGAGCACGCGTTCACTTATCCACATGTAGGTTGCCTGTCTATAAGGAAGGAATGCGGTTTTATCCCTGAACAAAGCGACAAATGGTAGGTGCATAAGCTCTGTGGATAAGCGGGCCTAAGCCCGTTGTACAAGTGGGGGCGAAACCCTGTGCATAAGTCGACTGTGGATAAGTGGCCCTTTCATACACAGCTTTTCCGAAGGAGCAGCACAGGCAGAGCACCGCTTGTGGACAACCTTTTGAATCGCTGGAAGCTCGAATTTATAAGGCCTGTAGCGTTTTATCCACAGATGTTGTGCTCAGTAAGAGTAGTAAGTTCTTTAAAAGAGCTTTAAATAAACCGTTCTTTAATTTCTATAGCTGCGCAGAGAAAGGTCTGTGTAAAAAAGCCCACATCTATTTACCAGGAAAGGTTGGTTGGAAATTGACCTATTGGCTTGCATTCTCTAGAATCGCCGGTCTCTTAAAACGGGGGCCATTCCGGCCCGTTGTGGACGAACCAGGTAGCACGACATGAAACGTACTTTCCAACCAAGCACTATCAAACGCGCCCGCACTCACGGTTTCCGTGCACGCATGGCTACTAAAAACGGCCGTGCCGTCCTGTCGCGTCGCCGCGCCAAAGGCCGTGCGCGTCTGGCAGTTTGATAATCAGACAATGGTGGTGAGTCAGGACTTCAGTCGGGAAAAGCGGTTACTCACTCCCCGGCATTTCAAGGCAGTCTTTGACTCCCCCACCGGCAAGGTACCGGGGAAAAATCTCCTGCTCCTTGCGCGCAGTAACGGTCTCGATCACCCCCGCTTGGGGTTAGTGATCGGTAAAAAGAGCGTAAAGCTCTCCGTTCAGCGCAATCGCCTTAAGCGTTTGATGCGTGAATCGTTTCGTCTCCACCAGGATTCACTGGTCGGTTGGGATATCGTTATCGTCGCGCGCAAAGGTTTGGGTGACGTAGAGAACCCCGAATTGATTCAGCATTTCGGCAAACTCTGGAAGCGCCTGGCGCGTAATTCGCCAGTTCCAGCGGTTAATTCCGAAACTGTAGGGGTAGGCAGTCCTGATGCGTAAACTGGCACTCGTTCCGATCCAGTTTTATCGTTATGCCATTAGTCCTTTGATGGCCAGCCACTGCCGTTTCTACCCCAGTTGTTCCTGCTACGCGTTGGAAGCCATCGAAAATTATGGCGTTCTTCGCGGCGGCTGGCTGACCTTTCGTCGTTTAGGTCGCTGTCACCCGTGGAATCCCGGTGGTTATGACCCGGTTCCACCTATCCCTACCTCCCGTTCTTCTTCGATGGCCGAGTAATCATGGATATTAAACGCACGATCCTGATCGTCGCCCTGGCAGTCGTGTCCTACGTTATGGTTCTCAAATGGAACCAGGACTATGGTCAGGCTGCTCTGCCGACTCAGAATGTTGCCGCCAGCAGTACCACCGCGCCGGCTTTGCCCGACACGGTTCCAGGTAACAACGCTTCCAACAGTGCTGATGTCCCTAGCGCCACTGCTGATACCAGCACGCCGACCGAAACCCCGGTTGCTGCTAGCAAAGACTTGATTCACGTAAAAACTGACGTGCTGGATATCGCAATTGATCCACAGGGCGGTGACATTGCCCAATTGCGTTTGCCGCTGTACCCGCGCCGCCAGGATCACCCGGATGTTCCATTCCAGTTGTTCGATAACGGCAACGAACGTACCTACCTGGCGCAAAGCGGCCTGACAGGCGTGGATGGCCCGGATGCTCGTTCTTCCGGTCGCCCGGTTTTCAGCACTGAGAAAAAAACCTATGAGCTGGCCCCAGGCCAGGATCAATTGGTTGTTGACCTCAAGTTCAGCGAAAACGGCGTCAACTACATCAAGCGCTTCACACTCAAGCGTGGCCTCTACGATGTACAAGTCACGTATTTGATTGATAACGAGAGCGGCAAGCCGTGGAACGGCAACCTGTTCGCGCAATTGAAGCGTGACGCCAGCTCCGACCCGTCTTCCAGCACCGCTACCGGTACTGCTACCTACCTGGGCGCCGCCCTGTGGACAAGTGCAGAACCGTACAAAAAAGTGTCGATGAAAGATATCGACAAGGGTCAGCTGAAAGAGACCGTTCAAGGGGGTTGGGTAGCCTGGCTGCAACACTACTTTGTGACCGCGTGGATTCCTCAGAAAGGCGATAACAACGTCGTTCAGACCCGCAAAGACAACCAGGGCAACTACATCATCGGTTTCACCGGCCCAACGTTGACCGTTGAACCGGGTAAAACTGCTGAAACCAGCGCAACCCTGTATGCAGGTCCAAAGAGCCAGGGTGTACTCAAAGAGTTATCCCCAGGCCTGGAACTGACAGTTGACTACGGCATCCTGTGGTTCATTGCCCAGCCGATTTTCTGGCTGCTGCAACATATCCACAGCATTGTGGGTAACTGGGGTTGGTCGATTATCTTCCTGACCATGCTGATCAAAGGGATCTTCTTCCCTCTGTCGGCCGCCAGCTACAAGTCGATGGCTCGCATGCGCGCCGTGGCGCCAAAACTGGCCGCTCTGAAAGAGCAGTTCGGTGATGACCGTCAAAAAATGTCGCAAGCCATGATGGAGCTGTACAAGAAAGAGAAGATCAATCCACTGGGCGGCTGCTTGCCGATTCTGGTGCAGATGCCGGTCTTCCTGTCCTTGTACTGGGTACTTCTGGAAAGTGTTGAAATGCGCCAGGCGCCGTTCATGCTCTGGATTACTGACCTGTCGATCAAAGACCCGTTCTTCATTCTGCCGATCATCATGGGCGCAACCATGTTCATCCAGCAGCGTCTGAACCCGACACCGCCGGATCCGATGCAGGCCAAGGTGATGAAGCTGATGCCAATCATCTTCACCTTCTTCTTCCTGTGGTTCCCGGCAGGTCTGGTGCTGTACTGGGTTGTGAACAACTGCCTGTCCATCGCTCAACAGTGGTACATCACGCGTAAAGTTGAAGCTGCTACCAAAAAAGCAGCCGAGTAACTTACTCTGGTGAGCACCACTCAAAACGCCCCCTAGTGGGGCGTTTTGCTATCTGTCACTTTTGTTTTCGAGGCCTGTTTTATGAGTGTTCCGGCTGAAACCATTGCCGCTGTGGCAACCGCCCAAGGGCGAGGTGGCGTGGGGATCGTGCGCATTTCCGGTCCGCTCGCGAGCAAGGCTGCGCAGGCGTTCAGTGCTCGCGAGCTCAAACCGCGTTATGCCCATTACGGGCCGTTCTTCGGTGAAAACCGGGAAGTGCTGGATGAAGGGATCGCGCTGTATTTCCCCGGCCCCAACTCTTTTACTGGCGAAGACGTCCTGGAATTGCAAGGTCATGGCGGCCCTATCGTGCTCGACATGCTGCTGCAACGCTGCATTGAGTTGGGTTGCCGCCTGGCGCGTCCGGGCGAATTCAGCGAGCGCGCGTTTTTGAACGACAAACTCGACCTGGCCCAGGCCGAAGCTATTGCTGACCTGATTGAGGCGAGTTCTGCACAGGCTGCACGCAATGCACTGCGATCATTGCAGGGCGCCTTTTCACAGCGTGTGCATAACTTGACTGAGCAACTGATCAGTTTGCGTATTTACGTAGAAGCCGCGATCGATTTCCCGGAAGAAGAAATCGACTTTCTCGCCGATGGTCATGTGCTTGGCATGCTGGATAAGGTCCGCGAAGAGTTATCCACCGTTCAACGGGAAGCGGGTCAGGGTGCCTTGTTGCGCGATGGGATGACAGTCGTGATTGCCGGTCGGCCAAACGCAGGAAAATCCAGCTTGCTCAACGCGCTGGCCGGGCGTGAAGCGGCCATCGTTACCGAAATCGCAGGGACTACACGTGATGTGTTACGCGAACATATCCACATTGATGGCATGCCACTGCATGTGGTCGACACCGCGGGATTGCGCGACACCGAAGACCACGTCGAGAAGATCGGTGTACAACGTGCCCTCAAAGCCATTGGCGAGGCCGACCGTGTGTTGCTGGTCGTCGATGCGACGGCTCCGGAAGCTGATAACCCGTTTGCACTGTGGCCAGAGTTTCTGGAGCAGCGTCCTGATCCGTCAAAGGTCACGTTGATTCGTAACAAAGCTGATCTGACCGGGGAAGCCATTGCATTGGAAGTCAGCGATGATGGCCATGTCACCATCAGCCTGAGCGCCCGCTCAACTGAAGGTCTGGATTTACTGCGTGAACATCTCAAAGCCTGCATGGGGTACGAACAAACCTCTGAAAGCAGTTTCAGCGCTCGCAGGCGACACCTTGAGGCCTTGGGGCATGCCAGTGCTGCGTTGGAGCATGGTCGGTCGCAACTGACCTTGGCCGGCGCAGGAGAACTGCTGGCTGAGGACTTGCGACAGGCCCAACACGCATTGGGAGAAATCACAGGCGCATTTAGCTCAGATGATTTGCTGGGCCGAATTTTCTCCAGTTTTTGTATCGGCAAATGATCTGAAAAGCTGCTGGTTAAATTCGCGGCTGTGTCCATTTGCGCAGCCGCCGCAGTCCCCGTTACTGATAGGCACCCTGTACCTTTTCAGCTGCTAGGGGTCCTTCATTCCCCCAGAGGTATTAGTCCAGTCCGCCATTGATCCCGCCACGATGTGTGCGCCAGTTCTTGCTTCCCTCACAGCAGGGGTAGTTCTGGGCATCTTTGGAATGCGTAAGACTTACCCCACCTATGTGACGATGGGAGGCGTTCTTTTCATTTGCCTGCTGGCAAAACACGCCTGCTTGATGAACCGTTCATCGTCAAAATCGCCCTTGGATTCAAATAACGTCTGCCCCTGATGGGGGCAGGCGTTTTTTTTGCTGCCTGAAATGCAGGCACAGGGCTATTTTCTGTGGTTTAAGCCCTGTGTATAACTGGCCTTCAGGTCAGTGGGTAAGTAGGGGTCAAAACTGAAGATAACCCCGTCTGTGGATAAGTGGCGTTAATATCCACAGGCTTAAGGCAGTTATCCAAACACCTCATTGCTACATGACCACAGACTTTTGATCCTCTGTACAGTACGAGAAATAAGGCTCTTATGGATCTATCCACAGAAAAGTGGCTGTATAGAAATAAACATAAAAACAAAGCTTTAATAAATTTCTTCTTTATTTATTTTTCTATCTTGCCTTATCCACAGCTGGTTAAATTTTGTGCAAAGGGTTCTTTAAGAAGGGCGAAGTCCCTATACTTCGCGGTCTATCCAAAACTCCCTAGAAACAGGCACGAGGTGCGTGGTGAATTTCCCTTCCCGTTTTGCAGTGATCGTCATCGGTGGCGGTCACGCCGGAACCGAGGCTGCACTTGCTTCAGCACGCATGGGCGTAAAAACCCTGTTGCTGACCCACAACGTGGAAACCCTCGGGCAAATGAGCTGCAATCCTGCAATCGGCGGGATCGGCAAAAGTCATCTTGTTAAGGAAATCGACGCCCTCGGCGGCGCGATGGCAACGGCTACCGATAAAGGCGGAATCCAGTTCCGCGTACTCAATGGCCGCAAAGGGCCTGCGGTACGGGCAACACGTGCTCAGGCTGACCGCATTCTCTACAAGGCCGCAGTACGAGAAATCCTCGAAAACCAGCCCAACCTGTGGATATTTCAACAGGCTGCTGATGATTTGATCGTCGAACAGGATCAAGTGCGTGGCGTCGTGACCCAAATGGGTCTGCGTTTCATGGCCGATGCCGTGGTGTTGACCACCGGTACATTCCTGGGCGGACTTATCCACATCGGTATGCAGAACTATTCGGGCGGGCGAGCCGGTGATCCACCGTCTATCGCCTTGGCTCAACGCCTGCGTGAATTGCCTTTACGGGTTGGACGATTGAAAACCGGTACGCCACCGCGTATCGATGGCCGCTCTGTCGATTTTTCGGTCATGACAGAACAACCCGGGGATACGCCGATTCCGGTGATGTCGTTCATGGGCAATAAGCAACAGCACCCGGCCCAGGTCAGTTGCTGGATTACCCATACCAACGCGCGGACCCACGAAATCATTGCTTCCAACCTGGATCGCTCGCCGATGTATTCGGGTGTAATCGAAGGTATCGGGCCACGTTATTGCCCATCCATCGAAGACAAGATTCATCGCTTTGCCGACAAAGAGAGCCATCAGGTCTTCATCGAACCGGAAGGTTTGACCACGCACGAGCTGTACCCGAATGGCATTTCCACATCCTTGCCGTTCGATGTGCAAATCCAGATTGTGCAATCGATCCGTGGTATGGAAAACGCACACATCGTGCGTCCGGGTTATGCCATCGAGTACGACTATTTCGATCCACGTGACCTGAAATACAGCCTTGAAACCAAGGTGATCGGCGGCTTGTTCTTCGCCGGTCAAATCAACGGTACTACCGGTTACGAAGAGGCTGGCGCCCAAGGTTTACTGGCGGGAACCAACGCCGCGTTGCTTGCACAAGGCAAAGAAAGCTGGTGCCCGCGCCGCGACGAAGCCTACATCGGCGTGTTGGTAGATGACCTGATTACCTTGGGCACTCAGGAACCGTACCGGATGTTTACATCCCGCGCGGAATACCGTTTGATCCTGCGTGAAGACAACGCCGACATGCGCTTGACTGAAAAAGGCCGTGAACTTGGGCTGGTTGATGACGCTCGTTGGGCAGCCTTTTGTGACAAGCGCGAAAGCATTGAGCGCGAAGAACAACGCTTGAAAAGCACGTGGGTTCGGCCGGGCACGGAACAAGGTGATGCAATTGCTGCCAAATTCGGTACGCCGCTAACCCACGAGTACAACTTGCTGAATTTGCTGACCCGTCCTGAGATCGACTATGCCGGCTTGGTGGAAGTGACCGGGCAGGGGGCAATTGATCCGCTGGTCGCTGAGCAAGTTGAAATCAAAACCAAATACGCCGGCTACATTGATCGCCAACAGGATGAAATTGCCCGGTTACGGGCCAGTGAAAATACCAAATTGCCTGTGGATATCGATTACACGACCATTTCCGGTCTGTCGAAAGAGATCCAGAGCAAGCTGGGTGCCACGCGCCCCGAGACACTGGGTCAGGCTTCGCGTATTCCCGGCGTCACCCCGGCTGCGATTTCCCTGTTGATGATTCACCTGAAAAAACGCGGCGCAGGCCGCACGTTGGAGCTAAACGCTTGAGTTCGCTGGTCACTGCACAACACGCCGAAGAGTTATCCACAGGTGCACGCCAACTGGGCGTAAATCTGACAGAAATCCAGCATCAGCAACTGCTGGGTTATCTAGCCCTGTTGATCAAATGGAACAAGGCCTACAACCTCACGGCTGTGCGTAATCCTGACGAGATGGTGTCGCGCCATTTGCTCGACAGCTTGAGCGTCATGTCTTTCATCGAGAACGGCCGTTGGCTGGATGTTGGCAGTGGCGGAGGCATGCCTGGCATCCCTCTGGCGATTCTGTTTCCTGGCTCGCAAGTCACTTGCCTGGACAGCAACGGCAAGAAAACCCGTTTTCTGACCCAAGTGAAACTTGAGCTCAAGTTAGACAATCTTCAAGTTATCCACAGTCGGGTTGAAGAGTATCAACCTGAGCTGCCGTTCACTGGAATTGTGTCTCGAGCTTTCAGCAGCATGGAGAACTTCACCCACTGGACCCGTCATCTGGGCGACAGCGATACACGCTGGTTAGCCATGAAGGGCGTTCATCCTGCTGATGAGCTGGTAGCATTGCCCACTGATTTTCGTCTAGATAGCGAACACGCCTTGACCGTTCCGGGTTGCCAAGGCCAACGCCATCTGCTGATACTGCGCCGCACGGCATGATTGGGAACGCACGCAAGAATGGCTAAGGTATTCGCAATAGCGAACCAAAAAGGGGGGGTGGGTAAAACCACCACCTGTATCAACCTCGCGGCATCGCTGGTCGCTACCAAGCGTCGAGTGTTGTTGATCGACCTTGATCCACAAGGCAACGCCACCATGGGTAGCGGTGTGGATAAACACGGTCTTGAGAATTCGGTCTACGACCTGTTGATCGGTGAGTGCGATTTGGCGCAGGCCATGCACTACTCCGAGCACGGTGGTTACCAACTACTGCCGGCCAACCGGGATCTCACGGCTGCAGAAGTCGTGCTGCTTGAGATGCAGATGAAAGAAAGCCGTCTGCGTACAGCACTGGCGCCGGTTCGAGAAAGTTACGATTACATCCTGATCGATTGCCCCCCGTCATTGTCGATGCTGACCTTGAATGCGCTGGTGGCCGCCGATGGCGTCATCATCCCGATGCAGTGCGAATACTTTGCGCTGGAAGGGCTGAGCGACCTTGTGGATAACATCAAACGCATCGCGGAACTGCTGAACCCTAACTTGAAGGTCGAAGGCCTGCTTCGGACCATGTACGATCCGCGCCTGAGCCTGATGAACGATGTTTCGGCGCAGCTCAAGGAGCATTTCGGCGGTCAGCTCTATGACACGGTGATCCCGCGCAACATTCGTTTGGCCGAAGCACCGAGTTACGGTATGCCGGCGCTGGCGTATGACAAAAATTCCCGTGGCGCGATTGCTTACCTGGCCCTGGCGGGCGAGCTGGTTCGTCGTCAACGTCGTAGCCCCCGCACAGTTCAGCCAACTTAAGGAAATCCCATGGCCGTCAAGAAACGAGGTCTAGGACGCGGACTGGATGCACTGCTCAGTGGTCCTACGGTCAGCTCGCTGGAAGAGCAAGCGGTCAAGGTTGATCAAAGTGAATTGCAGCATTTGCCCCTGGACCTGATCCAGCGCGGCAAATATCAACCGCGCCGTGATATGGACCCGCAAGCCCTCGAAGAACTTGCCAATTCGATCAAATCTCAAGGCGTGATGCAGCCGATCGTTGTGCGCCCGATCGACGGCAACCGTTTTGAAATCATTGCGGGCGAACGTCGCTGGCGTGCAAGCCAACAAGCGGGCAAAGAGACCATCCCGGCGATGGTGCGCGATGTCCCGGACGAAACCGCCATCGCGATGGCACTGATTGAAAACATTCAGCGTGAAGACCTCAATCCGATCGAAGAAGCCATTGCCTTGCAGCGTTTGCAGCAAGAGTTTCAACTGACTCAACAACAAGTGGCTGATGCTGTGGGTAAATCCCGCGTGTCCGTGGCTAACTTGTTGCGGTTGATATCCCTGCCGGAAGTGATCAAAACCATGTTGTCCCACGGCGACCTTGAAATGGGTCATGCACGTGCGTTGCTTGGTTTGCCGGAAAACCAGCAGGTGGAAGGGGCGCGACACGTTGTCGCACGCGGGTTGACCGTACGTCAGACAGAAGCCCTTGTTCGACAGTGGTTGAGTGGAAAACAGGAACCCGCTGAACCGGTTAAACCTGATCCGGACATCGCACGCCTCGAACAACGATTGGCCGAACGCCTAGGCTCTGCGGTGCAGATCCGTCACGGAAAGAAGGGAAAAGGCCAATTAGTAATTGGTTACAATTCTCTGGATGAGCTCCAGGGAGTGCTTGCACACATCCGCTGAAACAATTCCTCGTGTAGCGCGCAGTCGGAAATCACTACCTGACAGTTGAATAGGGGATTAAGCGCCCCTATACTCTGCGCGCATTTTGTCGGCACAAATTATGCCAAGTTATTACTTTTGGCAGCCGGCCTTTGAGGAGCAGATGTGATGGAAACACGCACGCCAAACCGCTTGCCGTTCCATCGCCTAGCGGTTTTTCCGGTTTTACTGGCTCAATTTGTCGTTTTATTGCTGGCTGCTCTGGGGCTCTGGCAATGGCATGGAGTCGTCGCCGGATATTCGGGACTCTGCGGAGGCCTGATTGCTTTGCTACCCAATGTGTATTTTGCTCACAGGGCTTTCCGGTTTTCCGGCGCTCGAGCAGCGCAAGCCATCGTGCGGTCGTTTTACGCCGGCGAGGCAGGCAAATTAATTTTGACGGCAGTGCTGTTCGCGCTGACGTTTGCAGGTGTGAAGCCATTGGCGCCGTTAGCAGTATTTGGCGTCTTCGTGCTGACCCAACTGGTCAGCTGGTTCGCTCCCCTGCTAATGAGAACAACACTTTCGAGACCTTAGGGCGTTTGAGGCAACCATGGCAGAAACAACCGCTTCGGGCTATATCCAGCACCACTTACAGAACCTGACCTTCGGGCAGCTACCTGATGGCGGCTGGGGCTTTGCTCACACCGTTGCAGAAGCTAAAGAAATGGGCTTTTGGGCATTCCACGTCGATACACTCGGCTGGTCGCTGTTTGTAGGCCTGATCTTTATCCTCGTTTTCCGCATGGCGGCCAAGAAGGCAACTTCCGGTCAACCAGGCGCACTTCAGAACTTCGTAGAAGTGCTGGTGGAATTCGTTGATGGCAGCGTCAAAGACAGTTTCCACGGCCGCAGCGCCGTTATTGCTCCGCTGGCGCTGACAATTTTCGTGTGGGTGTTCCTGATGAACGCCATCGACTTGATCCCGGTGGACTGGATTCCTCAGTTGGCCATCCTGATCACTGGCGATGAGCACTTCCCGTTCCGAGCCGTACCGACGACTGATCCGAACGCTACCCTGGGCATGGCCCTGTCGGTATTTGCACTGATCATCTTCTACAGCATCAAGATCAAGGGTATTGGCGGCTTCATTGGCGAACTGACCCTGCACCCGTTTGGCAGCAAGAACATTTTCGTTCAAGCGCTGCTGATTCCGGTGAACTTCCTGCTCGAATTCGTGACGCTGATTGCCAAGCCAATCTCGCTGGCACTGCGTCTGTTCGGCAACATGTACGCTGGCGAACTGGTATTTATCCTGATCGCCGTAATGTTCGGCAGCGGCCTGCTTTGGCTTAGCGGTCTGGGCGTGGTGCTGCAATGGGCGTGGGCTGTTTTCCACATCCTGATCATCACCTTGCAAGCGTTCATCTTCATGATGTTGACCATCGTTTACTTGTCGATGGCGCACGAAGAGAACCACTAAGACCCGTTTCGGCGAGTCTGGTGCCCCTCTCGCTCCGGCGAGAGGGCGTCGCAAAATGATTTTGTTTTACCGCTTTAATCTAAAAACCTAAACCATACGACGTAAAAGTCGGGAGGAAAGATGGAAACTGTAGTTGGTCTAACCGCTATCGCTGTTGCACTGTTGATCGGCCTGGGCGCACTGGGTACTGCAATTGGTTTCGGCCTGTTGGGCGGCAAGTTCCTGGAAGGCGCAGCGCGTCAACCAGAAATGGTTCCAATGCTGCAAGTTAAAATGTTCATCGTTGCCGGTCTGCTCGACGCCGTAACCATGATCGGTGTTGGTATCGCACTGTTCTTCACCTTCGCTAATCCCTTCGTTGGTCAACTCGCTGGCTAATCACTCGAATTTTCGAGTTGATTAGAGTGATGGACAACGAACGAGCGAGGTGTTGGCGTGAACATTAATGCAACCCTGATTGGCCAGTCCGTTGCGTTCTTCATTTTTGTACTGTTTTGCATGAAGTTCGTGTGGCCTCCGGTCATCGCGGCATTGCAAGAACGTCAGAAGAAGATTGCGGCTGGACTGGACGCTGCTAACCGAGCAGCTCGCGACTTGGAGTTGGCCCAAGATAAAGCGGGTCAGCAACTGCGCGAAGCTAAGGCTCAAGCAGCTGAAATCATTGAGCAAGCCAAGAAACGCGGTACTCAGATCGTAGACGAAGCCCGTGAACAGGCTCGCGTTGAAGCTGACCGTGTGAAGGCTCAGGCTCAGGCCGAGATCGAACAGGAACTGAACAGCGTTAAAGACGCCCTGCGTACCCAATTGGGTGGCCTGGCTGTCGAAGGTGCTGAGAAGATCTTGGGTGCCACAATCGATCAAAACGCGCACGCGGAGCTGGTTAATAAACTGGCTGCTGAAATTTAAGCGAGGGCGATCATGGCAGAATTGACCACGTTGGCCCGACCTTACGCTAAGGCAGCCTTCGAGCACGCCCAGGCCCACCAGCAACTGGCCTCTTGGTCAGCCATGCTCGGCCTGGCTGCAGCAGTGTCGCAAGACGACACTATGCAGCGCGTGCTCAAGGCCCCGCGACTGACGAGCGCAGAAAAGGCCGCCACATTTATTGATGTGTGCGGCGACAAGTTCACTGTAGAAGCACAGAACTTCATCCATGTCGTTGCCGAAAACGACCGTCTCCCGCTGTTGCCGGAGATTGCCGCTCTGTTTGACCTGTACAAGGCTGAACAAGAGAAGTCGGTAGACGTTGAAGTGACCAGTGCTTTTGCATTGAACCAAGAACAGCAAGACAAACTCGCCAAGGTTCTCAGTGCACGACTCGACCGGGAAGTGCGCCTGCAAGTTGCGGAGGATGCCAGCCTGATAGGTGGTGTCATCATCCGCGCCGGCGACCTGGTTATCGATGGCTCGGTTCGCGGGAAACTCGCAAACCTTGCCGAAGCATTGAAATCTTGAGTTTGAAGGGGCAGCAGAGCAATGCAGCAACTCAATCCTTCCGAAATAAGTGAAATTATCAAGGGCCGCATCGAAAAACTCGATGTGACCTCTCAAGCCCGCAACGAAGGCACTGTCGTCAGCGTATCTGACGGCATTGTGCGGATTCACGGTCTGGCCGACGTAATGTACGGCGAAATGATCGAGTTTCCGGGCAGCGTCTTCGGCATGGCTCTTAACCTCGAGCAAGACTCTGTAGGTGCCGTAGTATTGGGCGCATACACGACTCTGGCTGAAGGCATGAGCGCCAAGTGCACTGGCCGCATTCTGGAAGTTCCGGTTGGTAAGGAACTGCTGGGTCGCGTAGTCGACGCACTGGGTAACCCAGTTGATGGCAAAGGTCCGCTGAACAACACCGAGACCGATGCGGTCGAGAAAGTTGCTCCAGGCGTGATCTGGCGTAAGTCGGTAGACCAGCCTGTACAGACTGGCTACAAGGCTGTCGATGCCATGATCCCTGTCGGCCGTGGCCAGCGTGAGCTGATCATCGGTGACCGTCAGATCGGTAAAACCGCTCTGGCGATCGACGCGATCATCAACCAGAAAGACAGCGGCATTTTCTGTGTATACGTAGCGATCGGTCAGAAACAATCGACCATCGCTAACGTGGTTCGCAAGCTGGAAGAAAACGGCGCGTTGGCTAACACCATCGTCGTTGCAGCCAGTGCTTCCGAATCCGCAGCGCTGCAGTTCCTGGCACCGTACTCCGGTTGCACCATGGGCGAATACTTCCGCGACCGCGGTGAAGACGCACTGATCGTTTATGACGATCTGTCCAAGCAAGCAGTGGCTTACCGCCAGATTTCCCTGCTGCTGCGCCGTCCACCAGGCCGTGAAGCTTACCCAGGCGACGTGTTCTATCTCCACTCCCGTCTGCTGGAGCGCGCATCCCGCGTTTCTGAAGAGTACGTTGAGAAGTTCACCAATGGCGCAGTGACCGGCAAAACCGGTTCCCTGACCGCATTGCCGATCATCGAAACTCAGGCTGGCGACGTTTCCGCGTTCGTTCCGACCAACGTGATTTCCATCACTGACGGTCAGATCTTCCTGGAATCGGCCATGTTCAACTCGGGCATCCGCCCTGCAGTGAACGCCGGTGTTTCGGTATCCCGTGTGGGTGGTGCCGCTCAGACCAAGATCATCAAGAAGCTGTCCGGTGGTATCCGTACCGCTCTGGCTCAGTACCGTGAACTGGCGGCATTCGCTCAGTTTGCATCTGACCTGGACGAAGCGACCCGTAAGCAACTTGAGCATGGTCAGCGCGTTACCGAGCTGATGAAGCAGAAGCAATATGCACCAATGTCGATCGCTGACATGGCGCTGTCGCTGTATGCCGCTGAGCGTGGGTTCCTGACTGACGTCGAAATCACCAAGGTCGGCAGCTTTGAACAAGCGCTGATTGCTTACTTCAACCGCGATCACGCCGACTTGATGGCGAAGATCAACGTGAAGGGTGACTTCAATGACGAGATCGACGCTGGCATGAAAGCCGGTATCGAGAAGTTCAAGGCCACCCAAACCTGGTAAGCCGCAGCGGGAGCCGCAAGGCTCCCGCTTGCTAACCTGATAGGTGTTACATGGCAGGCGCAAAAGAGATTCGCAGTAAGATTGCGAGCATCAAAAGCACGCAAAAAATTACCAGCGCCATGGAAAAAGTGGCGGTCAGCAAAATGCGCAAGGCACAAATGCGCATGGCTGCTAGCCGTCCTTATGCGGAGCGCATCCGCCAGGTTATTGGGCATTTGGCCAACGCCAACCCGGAATACCGCCACCCTTTCATGATCGACCGCCCTGTTAAGCGCGTTGGTTATGTTGTAGTGAGCAGTGACCGTGGTTTGTGCGGTGGTTTGAATACCAACCTGTTCAAGGCTTTGGTCAAGGACATGGCGGTAAACCGCGAAAACGGCGCCGAGATTGATCTGTGCGTGGTCGGCAGCAAAGGTGCGGCTTTTTTCCGTAACTTCGGCGGTAACGTCGTCGCTGCCATCAGCCATCTGGGTGAAGAACCGTCGATCAATGATTTGATCGGCAGCGTTAAGGTGATGCTGGATGCTTACCTGGAAGGCCGTATTGATCGCCTGTCCGTGGTGTCCAACAAGTTCATCAACACCATGACGCAACAGCCGACTGTGGAGCAATTGATTCCACTGGTGGCGACCCCGGATCAAGAACTCAAGCACCACTGGGACTACCTCTACGAACCAGACGCCAAAGAGCTGCTTGACGGCTTGATGGTGCGTTACGTGGAATCGCAGGTATACCAGGCGGTGGTCGAGAACAGTGCAGCTGAACAAGCTGCGCGGATGATCGCAATGAAGAACGCCACTGACAACGCCGGTGATTTGATCAGCGATTTGCAGCTGATCTACAACAAGGCGCGTCAGGCTGCGATCACCCAAGAGATCTCGGAAATCGTCGGCGGCGCTGCCGCGGTTTAACGGTTCAAATATTCAGAGGATCCAGCTATGAGTAGCGGACGTATCGTTCAAATCATCGGCGCCGTGATCGACGTGGAATTTCCACGCGAAAACGTACCGAGCATCTACAACGCGCTGAAAGTACAAGGCGCGGAAACAACTCTGGAAGTTCAGCAGCAGCTGGGCGACGGCGTTGTTCGTACCATTGCGATGGGTTCTACCGAAGGCTTGAAGCGCGGTCTGGACGTTATCGACACTGGCGCAGCCATCTCCGTACCGGTCGGTAAAGCGACACTGGGCCGGATCATGGACGTACTGGGCAACCCGATCGACGAAGCTGGCCCGATTGACACCGAAGAGCGTTGGGGCATTCACCGTCCTGCACCGTCCTTCGCTGAACAAGCTGGCGGCAACGATCTGCTGGAAACAGGCATCAAGGTTATCGACCTGGTTTGCCCGTTCGCAAAAGGCGGTAAGGTTGGTCTGTTCGGTGGTGCCGGTGTAGGCAAAACCGTAAACATGATGGAACTGATCCGTAACATCGCCATGGAACACAGCGGTTACTCTGTGTTCGCTGGTGTGGGTGAGCGTACTCGTGAGGGTAACGACTTCTACCACGAGATGAAGGATTCCAGCGTACTGGACAAAGTGGCACTGGTTTACGGTCAGATGAACGAGCCGCCGGGTAACCGTCTGCGCGTAGCACTGACCGGCCTGACCATGGCCGAGAAGTTCCGTGACGAAGGTAACGACGTACTGTTGTTCGTTGACAACATCTACCGTTACACCCTGGCCGGTACTGAAGTATCCGCACTGCTGGGCCGTATGCCTTCCGCAGTAGGTTACCAGCCGACCCTGGCCGAAGAGATGGGTACTCTGCAAGAGCGTATCACTTCGACCAAAAGCGGTTCGATCACCTCCATCCAGGCGGTATACGTACCTGCGGATGACTTGACTGACCCGTCGCCTGCAACCACGTTTGCCCACTTGGACGCGACCGTTGTACTGTCCCGTGACATCGCCTCCCTGGGTATCTACCCAGCGGTTGATCCACTTGATTCGACTTCGCGCCAGCTGGATCCGAACGTAATCGGCCAGGAACACTACGACACCGCGCGTGGCGTTCAGTACGTATTGCAGCGTTACAAAGAACTGAAGGACATCATTGCGATCCTGGGTATGGACGAGCTGTCGGAAACCGACAAGCAGTTGGTATCCCGTGCTCGTAAGATCCAGCGTTTCTTGTCTCAGCCGTTCTTCGTGGCTGAAGTCTTCACTGGCGCTTCGGGTAAATACGTTTCCCTGAAAGACACCATTGCTGGCTTCAAAGGCATCCTCAACGGTGACTACGACCACCTGCCAGAACAAGCGTTCTACATGGTCGGCGGCATCGAAGAAGCGATCGAGAAAGCCAAGAAACTGTAATTCGGGCGCCCGGAAACGGGCGCTAATCAGGTTGAGGCAATCAGATGGCTAATATGACAGTCCATTGCGATATCGTCAGCGCGGAAGGAGAAATCTTTTCCGGTCTGGTTGAGATGGTGATTGCGCACGGCAGCCTGGGTGATCTTGGTATCGCTCTGGGTCACGCTCCGCTGATCACTGAACTCAAGCCAGGTCCGATCCGCCTGATCAAACAGGGTGGGGAAGCCGAGGTGTATTACATCTCCGGTGGTTACCTCGAGGTTCAGCCGAACATGGTCAAGGTGCTTGCCGACACCGTGCAACGTGCTGCCGACCTGGATGAAGCCTCCGCTCAGGAAGCCGTCAAGGCTGCCGAGAAGGCCCTGAACGAAAAAGGCGCAGACTTCGATTACGGAGCTGCGGCTGCACGACTGGCCGAGGCCGCAGCTCAGCTGCGCACCGTCCAGCAGATCCGCAAGAAGTTCGGCGGCTAAGCCTCCTGCTTATTGTGTGATTGATTAAAAAGGGTAGCCTCGGCTACCCTTTTTCTTTTTCCGCGAAATACTTTTTGGTCGCATCCGCTGACCACCCAGGATTGGTAGCCAGTCATGTCTCTCGATATCGTAATTCTCGCAGCAGGTCAGGGCACCCGTATGCGTTCGGCCTTGCCCAAGGTTCTGCACCCGGTGGCCGGCAACTCCATGCTGGGCCATGTTATCCACAGCGCCCGCCAACTAAAGCCAACCGGTATCCATGTCGTCATTGGTCACGGTGCAGATCAGGTGCGCGAGCGCTTGGCTTCTGACGATTTGAATTTTGTTCTTCAAGACAAGCAATTGGGCACGGGCCACGCAGTGGCTCAAGCGCTGCCATTTTTGACCGCTGAGAATGTACTGATCTTGTACGGCGACGTGCCGTTGATTGAAGTCGACACGTTGCAACGTTTGCTTAAGCAAGTTACGCCGCAACAGTTGGGCTTGCTCACCGTAAACCTGGACGACCCGACCGGATACGGCCGCATCGTGCGTGACGCAGCAGGCAAGGTGTGCGCGATTGTTGAGCACAAGGATGCAACTGAGTCTGAGCGCACTATATCCGAAGGCAACACCGGCATTCTCGCGGTTCCGGCCAACCGTCTGGGTGACTGGATGAGCCGGTTGTCTAACAACAACGCTCAAGGTGAGTATTACCTGACCGACGTGATTGCCATGGCCGTTAACGATGGTTTGGTCGTCGCGACGGAACAACCGCACGACGCGATGGAAGTGCAGGGCGCCAATGACCGCAAGCAGCTTTCGGAATTGGAGCGTCATTATCAGCTACGTGAAGCGCGTCGCTTAATGGCGTTGGGTGTCACCCTGCGCGATCCGGCGCGTTTTGATGTGCGTGGTGACGTGACTGTCGGACGTGATGTGCTCATCGACATCAACGTTATTCTCGAAGGTCGTGTGGTCATTGAAGATGACGTGGTGATTGGCCCCAATTGCGTGATCAAAGACAGCGTTTTGCGTAAAGGCGTAGTGGTCAAAGCCAACAGCCATCTCGATGGTGCCGTCATGGGCGAGGGCAGTGATGCCGGGCCCTTCGCACGCTTGCGTCCCGGTAGCGTTCTCGATGCGCGGGCCCATGTGGGTAACTTTGTCGAATTGAAAAACACCCATTTGGGTGAAGACGCCAAATGTGGTCATCTGACCTATCTTGGCGACGCCGAGGTTGGCGCGCGCACTAACATTGGTGCCGGTACCATTACGTGCAATTACGATGGCGCGAATAAGTGGAAAACCGTAATGGGGGCTGATGTGTTTATTGGTTCCAACAACTCCCTGGTCGCGCCTGTGGATATCTCAGATGGCGCGACAACGGCTGCCGGTTCGACCATCAATCAAAACGTACCTGCCGAGCAACTTGCCGTTGGTCGGGCGCGTCAGCGCAACATCGAAGGATGGCAGCGCCCGGTAAAGCTGCCAAAGGCGTAATGCTGCGTTATCCACAGGGCAAATTCGTGCAGTGTGGGTAATTTGTATTGTTACAAATCCCTTAATAATCAGTAGTTTAAAAAAGCCCTTATCCATGAGCTGTGGATAAGGGCTTTTTTCATCCAATCGACCTGATTCTGCATGGCCTCTGATTATGGGGATTAGGCGAGTTATTCACAGGCAAAAAATCCAGAATTCCGTTGACGTCGAATTCGAGATCGGGTCTCATTGCTTTCGTTATCTTTCGAAACGAAACTTAAGGCGTTTATGTCAAAGCGCAATACTCCACAACGTAGACATAACATTCTTGCCCTGCTCAATGCGCAAGGCGAAGTCAGTGTGGATGAGCTGGCTAAACGCTTCGAAACTTCCGAGGTTACGATTCGCAAGGATTTAGCCGCACTCGAAAGTAATGGCCTGCTTTTGCGTCGTTACGGTGGTGCGATCACCTTACCGCAAGAGTTAGTGATGGACCCGTCCCAGTCGGTGTCGCTCTATAAGCAGGCGATTGCCCGGGCAGCAGTCAGTCTGCTCAAAGAGCATGCGCGCATCATCATCGACAGTGGCAGCACGACGGCTGCAATGATTCCTCAACTCGGTTTGCAACCGGGCCTGGTGGTCATGACCAATTCACTTCATGTCGCTAATGCCTTGAGCGAACTGGAACATGAGCCCGTGTTGCTCATGACTGGCGGAACCTGGGACCCGCACTCTGAGTCTTTTCAGGGCCAAGTGGCCGAACAGGTGCTGCGATCCTACGACTTTGATCAATTATTCATTGGCGCTGACGGCATCGATTTGCAGCGCGGCACCACCACGTTCAACGAGTTGCTGGGGTTGAGCCGGGTCATGGCCGACGTCGCGCGCGAAGTGATCGTGATGGTGGAGGCCGACAAGATCGGTCGCAAAATACCCAATCTGGAACTGCCCTGGAGCAGCGTCCATACCCTTATTACTGATGATCGCCTGCCGCAAGAAGCGCGCGAACAGATTCAGGCCCGAGGCATAACCTTGTTATGCGCGGCACTTAGTTAGGAGAACGTTATGTGTGGAATTGTTGGCGCAGTCGCTGAACGGAATATCACGGCCATTCTGCTCGAAGGCTTGAAGCGTCTTGAATACCGCGGGTATGACAGTGCCGGTGTCGCCGTATTTACGAATAATGGCACGCTGGAGCGTATGCGTCGCAACGGTAAAGTGGCAGAGCTTGAACAGGCACTGGCCGGCGAACCGTTGATCGGGCGTCTGGGTATCGCCCACACCCGCTGGGCCACACACGGTGCTCCCTGCGAGCGTAATGCGCATCCGCACTTTTCGGGTTCCGATCTTGCAGTTGTGCACAACGGCATCATCGAGAACCATGAAGCCCTGCGCGAACAACTCAAGGGGCTGGGCTACGTATTTACGTCGGACACTGACACCGAAGTCATTGCGCACCTGCTTAACCATAAGCTCAAAGATAATAACGACCTGACTGCTGCGCTCAAAGCCACCGTCAAAGAGTTGCACGGGGCTTATGGTTTGGCCGTTATCAGTGCCAAACAGCCGGACCGCTTGGTCGCTGCACGCAGCGGCAGCCCATTGGTGATTGGCCTGGGTCTGGGGGAAAACTTCCTGGCCTCTGATCAGTTGGCCCTGCGCCAAGTCACTGACCGGTTCATGTACCTGGAAGAAGGCGATATTGCTGAGATCCGTCGGGACAGCGTGCAGATCTGGGATGTGAACGGCCAAAACGTCCAGCGTGAAACCGTTCAATACACCGATGGCGCTGAAGCAGCAGACAAAGGCGAGTTTCGTCACTACATGCTCAAGGAAATTCATGAGCAGCCTTCGGTCGTCCAACGCACGTTGGAAAACCGCTTGGGTCAGGATCACGTCTTGGTTCAGGCCTTTGGTCCACAAGCAGCCGAGCTGTTTGCCAAGGTCCGTAATGTTCAGATCGTTGCTTGTGGCACCAGCTATCACGCGGGCATGGTCGCGCGTTATTGGCTGGAGTCGCTGGCGGGAATTCCTTGTCAGGTCGAAGTGGCCAGCGAATTCCGCTACCGCAAAGTGGTGGTCCAGCCAGACACATTGTTCGTTTCCATCTCGCAATCTGGCGAGACCGCTGACACCTTGGCAGCCCTACGTAATGCTAAAGAGCTGGGTTTCCTGGGCAGTCTGGCCATTTGTAACGTGGGCATCAGCTCGCTGGTGCGTGAGTCTGACCTGACACTTCTGACCCAGGCAGGTCGCGAAATTGGTGTGGCTTCCACCAAAGCCTTTACCACCCAATTAGTCGGGCTGCTGCTGCTGACGCTGTCGCTGGGGCAAGTACGCGGTACGTTGGAGGAGGGTGTAGAAGCCCAATTGGTAGAAGAACTGCGTCGCCTGCCTGCACGTCTGGGGGAGGCGCTGGCAATGGATGCGACCGTCGAAAAAGTTGCGGAGTTGTTTGCTGACAAACATCACACCCTGTTCTTGGGTCGTGGTGCTCAGTTCCCTGTGGCGATGGAAGGTGCGCTCAAGCTGAAGGAGATTTCGTATATCCATGCTGAAGCGTACCCGGCAGGAGAGTTGAAACATGGTCCGCTCGCGCTTGTGGATAACGACATGCCGGTGGTCACGGTCGCGCCGAATAACGAACTGTTGGAAAAATTAAAATCCAACTTGCAGGAAGTACGTGCGCGCGGTGGCGAACTGATTGTATTTGCAGACGAGCAGTCAGCCATGAGCAATGGGGAAGGCACGCATGTGATTAACATGCCGCACATCCATGATGTACTGGCGCCCATCCTCTACACCATACCGCTGCAGTTGTTGTCGTACTACGTTGCTGTACTTAAAGGGACAGACGTAGACCAGCCACGCAATCTGGCGAAATCCGTCACTGTGGAATAAATGCCCCGACGAGAAACAACGTTGAATTTAGAGCATTAAAACTGCCGCAGGAGCCGGTCTGTCCGACCGCCTCCTGCGTTTGACGTTTGGCGGCGCGCCAACCGGCAACCATTCAACGGGGCGCGCAGGCAAAAAAAGCAAGATCCCATCCTTGGGGATACTCGCGCCTGATGGACGAACACTGAGTTTAAAGCGCACTTACAGGTGGAAATCGCCTGCAGCTTCCGGCTGGTAAAGCACTTTTCTGATCTCAATCCGGCGAGTCCGATCAGAAATTCGCCAGTCGATGGCATCCCCTTCCTGATACCCCAAGATAGCGGCGCCGATGTCGGAGTACACGGAATGCTTGCCTGCGGTGCTGTCCGCATCTTCAGGGTAGACCAAAGCCACTTCGATCTCTTCGTCGTCCAACTGCAGCAATGCTCTGGAGTTCATCGTGACGACATTGCTTGCCACCTGCTGCGGTTTGACAACAATGGCTCGCTCAAGCTCATGTTCGAGTTCAACAACGGCCGGGCCAGACTCGAGCGCGATTAGACTCTCGAGCCTGGCCTTGTCGATTTCAGTAATGTAGATCTTGGTGGTGTCGCCAACGGCGCCTTCGCGCAAGCTCTGGAGATAGCGCCCCACCGTCATGGAAAACGACTTCAATGTTGGCGTTTCGCTTTCAAGCACAAAGCCGCTGCGCAGAAAGGCTTTCAGCGAGCGCGTATTGTCTGGGTGAATCTTGGCGATGAGCTTCTTGGCCCGCATATCGAGAAAAGCCAGTTTCATCCCTTCACGGATCGTGCGAGCACCGAGGTTCTGGCCCCATTTTTCGCTGTCTCCGATGGCCAGGACTATCTCGCAATTTGAACCAGTCTTGATGAGACGGACAAAGCCCACCGGGGCGTCATGCCGGTCATAGGCCATAAAGAAACGGCCGCCCTGGTTGAATAGATGGGTCAGGATCGGCAATTGAGTCCGATCAATAGCGTGCTCGATGGAGCGGGAGACATGACGCGAATCGCTCAGATAGCAGGTGACGCGTTCATCTTCCAACCAATCCATCAGCGTTAGCGCGTGCGCCCGAGTCACTTCCGGGCACAGCGAAATGAAAGGCTTGTTCATCTTCACCACATTTATTTCTAAAGGATGAAAGCCTGTCATGGCTATGACCATGATGGTTCTTTCGGCAACCGGCTATGTTAAGACATAACGCGAGTAATGCCGAACAGCTCGGAGCGTTCGGATAGTTGGGCGTACGAGCAAACCATCGTTTTACTGAGGTCTGGATTTAACCAGTCAAACGTTCCTGCCTGGATGAAGCTGACCATCAGCGAGAACGATCATCGCTGAATTTTTCTGACCCTTTGATCCGACCTGGCAGGTTCGGGAACACAGGCACCTTCACGACAGCTTTTATTCTTTAAACGCACTCATCGCCGGGCCTTGGCGGGGTTAGTGCTGCAAGGCAGATAAATAATCACGGTGGAGAGTGAGTGACAGCCTGTCGACGCAGGTATAAAAACGCATCTGGGGTTGATTAACCTCTATTCAGGCTATGCAAACTCACTTCTTTTCCCGCAAGGTGGTGTGCGGCCATGAATCGGGCAGGGAACATTCGATTCAGCACTTGGCCAATGTCTTGTTCCTCTACAGAGGTCTCTTCATGCTCAAGCGTTTATCCAGACCCGCTCGAATCAGTGCATTTTTACTTTCAACGTTGGCCGCCTCTGTCGCCTGCGCCGCTGATACCACTTACCCGGATGCAGCTGCTAGCGATCCCGCAAAAATGGGCTGGATGGTTGGGGCTCCACCGCCACCTGACCGCATCATTCGTTTTGCCGATGGCAGTTATTTCAAATTTCCGGCCATGCGCTGGAGTGTGTCCAACTTCCGCCAATTGATGCCGACCACTAACGTATCCCGTGGTTTAGGTGCTCCAGTACCGTTAGCGCGTGCGTTGCGTACAGACATTGATCAACTGACGTTCATCCCGACAGGCAGCAAAGAACCCATGACATGGGAGCAATCCTTGGCAGCCAATTACACCGACGGAATTGTGGTGTTGCATCGCGGGAAGGTGGTGTACGAACGGTATTTTGGTGTGTTGAATCCTGAAGGTGAGCACGCCGCCATGTCAGTGACCAAATCGGTGGTCGGGACAATGGGTGCAATGTTGATTGCAGATGGCACGCTGGATGCCAATAAAAAAATTGTCGATTACGTGCCTGAACTGGCCAACTCTGCGTTTGCCAGTGCAACGCTGCGTCAAGTACTCGACATGACCACCGCGCTCAAATTCAGTGAAGACTACGCCGACCCGAAGGCTGAAGTCTGGCAGCACGCTATGGCCGGTAACCCCTTGCCCAAACCTGCGGGCTACACCGGACCGCAAACCTACATGGAATACCTGCAAACGGTTCAACCGCTGGGTGAACATGGCAAAGCCTTCGGGTACAAGACCGTCAACTCAGATGTATTGGGTTGGGTCATCGCGCGGGTAACGGGGCGCAATGTGGCCCAGTTATTGTCGGAAAAAATCTGGCAACGTCTGGGGGCCGAGCAGGACGCCTACTTTACGGTGGACTCTATCGGTACGCCGTTTGCGGGTGGCGGCTTCAATGCCGGACTGCGTGATATGGCGAGGTTCGGTGAGTTAATGCGCAACGACGGTAAATATTTGGGGCAACAAATCATCCCTAAAGCTGTGGTGGATGATATTCGAGCGGGTGGGGATAAAGCGGCTTTTGCCAAGGCTGGCTACGACCAACTCAAAGGTGGCAGCTACCGCAACATGTGGTGGGTGACACATAACGCCGATGGCGCCTACATGGCGCGGGGCGTTTATGGGCAGCGTATTTACATCGACCCTAAAGCCGAGATGGTGATTGTGCGTTTTGCCTCCAACCCCATTGCCAGTAATTCGGCCAATGACCCTGTGACCATTCCCGCTTTCGAAGCATTGGCCAAACAGTTGATTGCTCACCCCTAATTACTCAAGGCGTGACTAATCCGGTTTGAGGGTTAGTGTTTGAATGATTCAACGTCTGGGGCGGTGAAACTTAAAAAAGGTTTCATCCGCTCTAGATCAAACCTTTTGGCCCGTGAGCCTGACAGTTTCAGTTAATCGACTACCCTTATTTTTTGACGTCTGAAATGAGGGAGGACTCCTGATGCTCGCGCAACTGCCACCAGCTTTACAGAATCTTAAAATTCCACTTCGCCTGAAGCTATGGGATGGTCTCGAATTTGATTTGGGCCCGGCTCCCAGTGTGACGATTGTGGTCAAGGACCCGACCATCGTTTCAGAAATCACACATCCTACGCTCGACTTGTTAGGCAGCGCTTTTGTAGAAGGGCGCCTGGAGTTGGCTGAGGGCTCCATCAGTGAAGTCATTCGCGTGTGCGACGAGCTCAGCCAGGCGCTATTGGTTGAGGATGATGACACCACGCCCGCACGTCATTACCACGACAAGGCCACAGATGCCGAATCGATCTCCTATCACTACGATGTTTCCAACGCGTTTTACCAGCTCTGGCTGGATCGAGAAATGGTGTATTCCTGTGGCTATTTTGAGACGGGCGAAGAAAGTCTGGAGGAGGCGCAGCAGGCCAAGTTTCGTCACTTGTGCCGTAAATTGCGACTCAAGCCAGGTGAGTACCTGTTGGACGTCGGGTGTGGTTGGGGCGGGCTTGCGCGCTTCGCGGCACGCGAATTCGGGGTCAAAGTGTTCGGTATCACCTTGAGCAAGGAGCAACTTGCCCTGGCTAAAGAGCGCGTTAAGGCTGAAGGTTTGCAAGATAAGGTCGACCTGCAACTGTTGGATTATCGTGATCTGCCTCAGGACGGCCGTTTCGACAAGATTGTCAGCGTGGGCATGTTTGAACACGTCGGGCATGCCAATCTGCGCGAGTACTGCCATATTCTGTTCAATGCCGTGCGTGAGGGTGGCCTGGTAATGAACCACGGTATCACCGCCAAGCACACCGATGGTCGTCAGGTCGGACGTGGGGCAGGCGAGTTTATTGAGCGTTATGTGTTCCCCAATGGTGAGTTGCCGCACTTATCCATGATCACCGCGCAGATCAGTGAGGCCGGGCTGGAAGTGGTCGATGTCGAGAGCTTGCGCCTGCATTACGCGCGCACGCTTGAGCATTGGAGTCAGCGCCTGGAGCAGAACCTCGATGCAGCGGCCAAGGAAGTACCTGAACAGATTTTGCGTATTTGGCGACTCTACCTGGCAGGTTGTGCCTATGCATTTGCACGTGGCTGGATCAACATCCATCAGATTCTGGCGACTAAACCCTATGCCGATGGATCGATCGAATTGCCTGCGACGCGTGCAGATATCTATCGCTGAGCGTCTATGCCCTGAGATCTATTGAAAGCCGTGTCACTGAGTGACACGGCTTTTTTTATAGAACGGGCGAAACCAGTCTGGCAATGCGCATGCCCAGTTGCTGTAAATGGTGAGTACTTTTGATGTCGTCTTCAGTGATTTCCCGAGCCAATGCAAAGTCGTCATGCAGCATGTGTTCGACTTCTCTAGCAAAGGTTTCATCGACCGTCAGTAACATTACTTCAAAGTTAAGGCGGAACGAGCGGTTATCCATATTGGCGCTGCCGATGGCACTGATTTCGTTGTCGACCAACACGACCTTTTGATGAACGAACCCTGGCTGATAACGGAATATTTTCACCCCTGCTCGAACAGCTTCGAAGGCATAGAGACTTGAAGCGGCGTACACAATTTTGTGGTCCGGGCGCGAGGGAATCAGAATCCGTACATCGACCCCACGCAACACGGCGAGTCGAAGTGCCGAAAAAACAGCTTCATCCGGCACGAAGTAGGGCGTCGTAATCCATACGCGTTCATTAGCAGCATGAATGGCTTCGACGAAAAACAGGGAGCAGGTTTCGTAGGCGTCGGCAGGACCACTGGCCAAGAACTGACACAGCACGCCTCCGTCAGGGTAGGTCTGTGGCAAGATCAGCGGCGGCAATTTACGTGCAGCCCAGAACCAGTCTTCGGCAAATGACTCTTGCAAGCAGGCCACTACCGGGCCAGTCACTTCGACGTGAGTATCGCGCCACGGCGACAAGGGAGGCTTCGCACCCAGGTATTCATCCCCGACGTTGTGACCGCCCACAAAACCGATGACGCCATCGACCACAACCACTTTTCGGTGGTTGCGAAAGTTAACCTGGAAGCGACTGATCCAGCCACCTCGTGTGGCAAACGCTTTTGCCTGAACACCACCTGCGCGCAGGGTTTCACCATAACTGCCGGGCAAGGAGTGGCTGCCGATACTGTCGTATAACAAATACACCTGCACGCCTTGCGCGGCTTTTTTCAGCAACAAGGCGTGCAGTTTCTTACCCAGCTCATCGTCATGGACGATAAAAAACTGTACCAGCACCACCTCTTTGGCCGCTTCAATGGCTGCAAAAATGGCATCGAACGTGGCGGCTCCATTGATGAGTAATCGAACCTGATTGTTGGCTAGGCAAGGCATGCGGCCTAACTTTGGCATTGCCCGAAGCGAGGCATAGGCTTTTGAATTGCGTGCTGCCAGCGCTTCTTCTACCCAAGGCCTCCAGTCCAGATTGGCAATGGCTTCACGCATTTCCTGGTTGGCCTGTCGACGCGCTTTGATGTAATCGTCGAACGTACTGCGTCCAAAAATCAAATAAGGAATGAGGGTGAAGTAGGGGATGAAGAACAACGACATGGCCCAGGCAATTGCACCTTGCGCAGTTCTCACCGTTAATACCGCATGCACGGCGGCAATCAAACCCAGGGTGTGGATCAATAAAATCAGATAACCAAAAACGTGCGGGCCGAGATAATCCATGCGTATCCTTGCTCCTCAATGTTTAACGCCAAGTACATAAAAGACCACGTTCTGGGATGAACGTCCCTAATTGTTTGCTGATGCAACACCCGCTGCTTTGTAACCGCTAACACTGACTTATCAAAAGGAGCTGCTTGATGAATGTTCGTTTGCTTGGGCTTTTCATGGCCTTTGGTTTATCGATCCCTGTGGTGGCTCAAGCCCAAATGCTGCAACCCGGTCTTTGGGAATTGACGTCGAGCAATATGCAGGTGGACGGCAATCAACTTCCCGATTTTCAAATGATGGTGGGACAAATCAAAACCATGCTAACTCCTGTGCAATTGGCTCAACTGGAGAAGCAAGGTATCAACATCGGCGGGAAAGGTGTTCGCGTATGCCTGACCCCTCAACAAGTGAAATCCGATTCCATCCCGCTGACTGATCCTCAGTCTGGATGTAAGCAGCAGATCACTGAGCGTAGTGGAAATCAGTGGAAGTTTCGCTTTAGTTGTCCAAAAGCTCAGGGGACCGGGACGGCGACATTTGCGAGTGACCGTGAGTTCACGACCCATGTCACGGGCACCTTCAATGCGACGGGGCTTAAGCAAACGGGCAGTATGGATTCCGAGGCAGTATGGCTGGGTACTGATTGCGGAGCAGTAAAGCCTCGCGCTTAAACGTATATGCCGCGCGCTGGACCGTCAGCGCGCGCCCCGCACTACACTGTTTGGCAAAGCCAATTCCAACGGCTCTGCGCTACAGCATCATGGCTGTGCAAACTCTCTGCATGCACCACCTTCAGATTGAAACCTTTCACCGTTGATGTGGACTTCAGTGCGACATGCAACCGACGCACCGCATCCTCGCAAAACATTAAATTCTGTCCATTGGCTAACGCGAAGGCTTGTTCATCCTCGCGTTTAACCGCAGTTTGAACTGCAGTGCCGAGCGCCTCCTCTGCCTTATCAATGACATGTTCGATAGGGAAATCGACCACTTCCTCGCTGAGGTTCAATTGCAGGTGGGCTGTACTTCTCTGGCTATGTGGGGTGGCCACGATCCCTTGCGTGCTTCCCAGCCAATCTAAAATCTCTGCGTGCAGAAGTGTTTTGTTAGCAAAGTCATCAATAAATTTATGTTGAATGAGTTGTCGCGCCAATGCAGCCGAGCAAGGGCACGTTGATGAGTATTTGACGTCGACGTTTAGTTCCACGTGGAACATTCCGTTTTTCAAAGATGACTTGATGGTTACGGGGTAGCTTTTCCACCCACTGAGCGGGCTGACCAATGCTGGGCGATTAAACAGCATCTGAGTGTGGATATTCAGGTAAGCACAAATCGATAAGTCGTCATGCGTGTCTAAAAAGCGCTGCAAAATTTTCTTCAAAAGTAACGGGTTCAGGGGCTGCGAATCCAAAACTTTGAGCGCTAAAAATAAGCGTGACATGTGGATGCCGCGCACTTCGCCATCCTCAAGGTTGACCCCAGCATCAGCTATTGCAGTTAATCGTTGCCCGTCAATGAGAATGGGCAACGCAATCCCACACATCCCAACCCAGTCCAGCGGAATGTTTTGAGATGCATTTTGTGAAGCAACGTCAGGCAAGGAGTGTGAGGTCATAAGGCTACCCGTGTAGGAAAGGTCGTTGTGATACATAGTAACAATTCATGGTATGTATTGTTATAGTGTAACAACTTGAGCGATTTTGCCGTGCGCTCTCCACGCGGGCGTTTGACCTGCTCACCCTGATGAGGAACTCCCATGCCCAACCGTCTTCCCGTAACAGTGTTGTCAGGTTTTCTGGGTGCAGGAAAAAGCACCCTGTTGAATCATATCTTGCGCAATCGCGACGATCTGCGCGTGGCAGTCATCGTCAATGACATGAGTGAAATCAATATTGATGGGGCCGAGGTTCAGCGCGATGTGACGCTGAACCGTGCTGAAGAAAAATTGGTTGAAATGAGCAATGGATGTATCTGCTGCACCTTGCGGGAAGACCTGTTGGAGGAAGTCAGCAAACTGGCTCAGGAAGGCCGTTTTGATTATTTATTGATCGAGTCTACTGGCATCTCAGAGCCCTTGCCCGTCGCAGAAACGTTCACCTTTCGGGATGACGCGGGTCAAAGCCTGGCTGATATTGCACGGCTGGATACCTTGGTGACGGTCGTGGATGGGCTTAACTTTCTGCGCGACTATCAGGCCGCCGAGCAGTTGGCGTCTCGTGGTGAAACCCTGGGAGAAGAAGACGAGCGATCCATCACGGACTTGCTGATCGAACAGGTCGAATTTGCGAACGTCATTTTGATCAGCAAGATTGATCTCATCAGCCGGGCCGAACGCGAAGAACTAAAGGCCATTCTTCAGCGACTCAACGCAGAAGCAGAAATTCTCCCAATGGTTATGGGAGAAATTGCGCTGAAAAAAATTCTCGACACCCGTCGCTTCGACTTTGACCGTGCCGCCCAGGCACCGGGTTGGTTAAAAGAAATGCGCGGGGAACATGTGCCTGAAACTCAGGAATACGGTATCGCCTCAACGGCCTATCGTGCGTTCAGGCCTTTTCACCCTGAGCGTTTTTTTAACTTTATCGACCGCCCGTGGACCAACGGTAAATTGCTTCGCTCCAAAGGTTTTTTCTGGCTAGCGAGCAAGTATCAGGAGGCCGGTAGCTGGTCTCAGGCAGGCGGTCTGATGCGCTATGGATACGCGGGCCGCTGGTGGCGCTTTGTACCCAAAGATCAATGGCCAGAAGACGCAGAAACCCGAGCCGAAATCCTTAAGAAGTGGCGACCTGAGACAGCAGATTGTCGTCAGGAGTTGGTGTTTATCGGCCAGCACATCGACTTCAACGCACTCACCGCCGAACTTGATGCCTGCTTGCTGACCGATGCTGAAATCGCGATGGGTCCTGATGCGTGGCAACGGCTGAGCGATCCCTTTGGCGACTGGTACAGCGAGGTGGCCGCGTAATGAATACTGCCCCACGCCTTATTCGGCATGCACAGGGAACAGCCCCGGATGTGTTGACGCGTATCCATGAGGAGAGCGTGAACATGGCCGTTTGGCAGCGCGTACTGCCGGTTCATATCGCAGATTTCTGTGCGCTGTTGTTATCGTCCGGTGACCCCTTGGCGCACGCCTTGAGCCTTGAATTACCCGATGAAAATACGTCGCCCAATCTGCAAGGGCTTGCGCAGCGATTCAGCGACCTGGAAGGCTATACAGGCTTCATTGCTGATGTTGGCTGGTTAGTCAGTGCCTATGCGTGCCTGCTAGGCGTCAAGCGCGTTGGATTGCGTCTCAGAGCCTTAGATAACGCCATGTGTCCACGCTTTCATGTAGATCATGTGCCCGCACGGCTGGTGACGACGTATTCAGGGCCAGGCAGCGAATGGCTTGAAGAAGGCGTGATGGCTCGTCAGCATTTAGGCAATGATCAGGTTGAGGCCCCCGACAGAACGTTGATTCAGCAGATAAAAGCGGGAGACGTTGCGCTGCTTAAAGGCGAGAAGTGGCCGGGCAATCAGGGCGCCGGTTTGATCCATCGTTCACCGGCGTTGAAATCCGGGGAGCGGCGGCTGATTTTGACCCTCGACTGGCTCGCCTGAGGCATATTGCAGCCTTCGATTCCTACAGAAGCGGGCGATGATGTTGCACAACATTCCTACTCATGTAATCGCCGGGCCGCTCGGTGCAGGTAAAACCAGCCTGATTCAGCACCTGATGGCGCAGAAACCTGCACACGAGCGGTGGGCGATTTTAGTGAATGAATTCGGCCAAATCGGCCTCGATGCGGCATTGATGAGTCCGGCAGATGATCAGGTTGCTATCGCCGAGGTTGCAGGTGGTTGCGTGTGCTGTGTGAACGGCGCGCCTTTTCAAATTGGCTTGAGCCGCCTTTTGCGTAAGGTAAAACCGCACCGCCTGTTCATCGAACCTTCTGGACTGGGCCATCCCGCACGCATAGTCGAGCAGTTAAGCGTTACTCCCTGGCTGGGTGTTTTAGCGCTACAGCCGTGCGTAATGGTCCTGGATACAGAAGCCCTCGCTCAGGGAAAACCTTTGCCCGATAGCCAGCGTGAAGCCCTGAAAATGGCCGGTTTATTGGTCATGAATAAATCTAATAGTGTCGAAATAACGCAACGTGAGCAGATTGCATCATGCCTGCCAAAGTGCCCTCTTTTATGGACGGAGCAGGGCTACATCCCGCTAAATACGCTGCCTGCAGCCACTATGAGTGATATTCATGCTGTGGATAACTCGTTGATTTATAAGGATTTTAATTCGATTGTCGACATTTTATCCGGCCCTGAGACGCCCATTATTTTGTTCAGCCAGCAGCCGGAAGGGTGGAGTGCAGGATGGAAATGGCACCCCGCGCGTCAATTTGATCTGCAAGCGTTGAGTCGATGGCTTCAAACCCTGAATTGGCAGCGCGCAAAGCTGGTTGTCCATGGGGTGAGCGGCTGGGTTTCATCGAATTCGCTGGAAAACAGGCTCGAACCTTGGAAAAACAGTGAATGGCGTAAAGATTCACGCGTTGAACTGATCTTCGATGCCCCGCAGGACATGAATGCCCTCAAAGAAGGTCTCCTGAGTTGCCTTTCAAACTGAGCTCAGCAGGCAATTAGGTCAATTTGTACTGGTAAAGTTGTCCTACAATTTGTGCAGGGAGCAACGGTTTAACGTCAAAATATCCACCGGAAGGTGTCTATTTCGGGGCTTTCATGGGTTTTAATGTGTTTTTTTGGAAAAGTTATCCACAGGCCGCGGGGGAGGGCGTCTGGGTGAGTACTGTACGTTTCAGGAGACCATCAACTAGCTTCTGAAACGCGGCACTATTGGCGGGGTTTGGTGTGTTGCTGGCGCCATTGGCTCAGTTCGATGACTTGAGCGCTGGGGATATCGCGCTGTTCAGGCTCTGGGTCGGCCTTGAACGGGTAGGGGGCCAGTTCAATCTTGGCGCTGTGGGCGCCAAATTGAGTAATGGTGCCAGCATGACGCTGATCACCGGTGACGGTAAATTCAAAGTTATACACACGGGCCAATCGCCGGTTGCCTTTAGCGTCAGCGATGAAGCCGATTTTCTTCAGGGCGACGTTTTCATCGAGTAACTCGATATCGAGCTTGTTGCAGTGCTGTTTGACGCGCTCCAGCGCTCGCTCGCGCATGCCGTGGTTATGCCACAGCCAGGCAGCGCCTGTTGCCAACAACATCAGCACAAACATATTTCCAAGGGTCAGCATCACATGTGCTCCAACAGAGTGGGGCCAGCTTAACTGCGTCTACAACCTGTCGTACAGGTTGCTTTTCGTCGCATACTGCGTGGCTTGAACCCCACACGCAGTCTGGAAACCGGCATGAAACGTACGCCTCACCTACTCGCCATCCAATCCCACGTAGTTTTCGGCCATGCCGGCAACAGCGCGGCCGTTTTTCCCATGCAGCGCGTGGGCGTAAATGTATGGCCTTTGAACACGGTGCAGTTCTCAAACCACACTCAGTATGGCCAATGGGCTGGTGAAGTGTTGGCTCCGGAGCAAATTCCGGCACTGGTTGACGGCATTGCCGCCATCGGTGAATTAGGCAACTGCGACGCCGTGTTATCCGGCTACCTGGGCAGCGCTGCACAAGGGCGAGCAATTCTCAGTGGGATAGCGCGGATCAAGGCCGTTAACCCCAATGCGCTGTACTTGTGTGATCCGGTCATGGGCCACCCGGAGAAAGGCTGCATCGTGCCGCACGAAGTCAGTGATTTTCTGTTGAATGAAGCGGCCGCCGTGGCCGACTTCCTGTGCCCTAACCAGTTGGAGCTGGACAGCTTCTGTGGTCGCCACCCGCAGTCGCTGTTCGATTGCCTGGCGATGGCGCGCAGCTTGTTGGCACGCGGCCCCAAGGCAGTTCTGGTTAAGCACCTGTCATACCCGGGCAAGCCTGAAGAAAGTTTTGAGATGCTGCTGGTAACGAATGAAGGTAATTGGCACCTGCGCCGGCCGTTACTGGCGTTTCCCCGTCAGCCCGTCGGTGTAGGCGATCTGACGTCCGGTTTGTTTCTGGCGCGGGTATTGCTGGGAGACAGCCTGGTTGCCGCGTTCGAATTTGCAGCCTCGGCCGTGCATGAAGTGCTGCTGGAAACCCAGGCCTGCACCAGCTACGAACTGCAGCTGGTACGTGCCCAGGATCGTATTGCTCACCCGCGCGTGCGGTTTGAGGCGATGCCGATCCACCTGTAAACCCGGGTGCTGGCGATCTAACCCACTCGATCATTCAAGATGACGAATAGCCTCAATCGTCGGCACACCTGCTCCTACAGGAGCAGGTAAGGTTTACAGCGTTTCGTCTTTCAATTCCTGATAGCGTTTTTCCAGTTCCTGACGGATCTGGCGACGCTGTTTGCCCTGAATAAAGCGGCGTTTGTCTTCGCTGTTAACGGGCTGTAAAGGCGGTACAGCAGCCGGTTTACGATCGTCGTCCACAGCCACCATGGTGAAAAAACAGCTGTTGGTGTGACGGACTGAGCGTTCACGGATGTTTTCAGTGACGACCTTGATGCCCACTTCCATCGAGGTGGTGCCGGTGTAGTTGACCGAGGCCAGGAAGGTCACCAGCTCACCGACATGCACCGGCTCGCGAAAAATAACCTGGTCGACCGACAGGGTCACAACATAGCGCCCTGCATATCGGCTGGCGCATGCGTAGGCGACTTCGTCGAGGTACTTGAGCAGGGTTCCGCCGTGAACATTGCCAGAAAAATTGGCCATGTCCGGGGTCATCAAGACCGTCATCGACAGTTGGGCGTTTCCGGGTTCCATAGCAGCAGGCTCGCGGTAATGTTGCAGCAGTGAAAAAGGTATCTCTGTGGATACTTTTCGCGTTTTTGAAAGCTTCAACAACGGGACGCTGCCGCAGGGGCTGCCGTCACGCTCTGGCGCACATGTTTCCATATATTGCGCCGCCTTTCTGCGGTAAATCGCGGTGTTAACCTGCAAACACCCCTTTAGCGGGTATTTCCTACACTTCAAACGTCCGCCGCGCACAGAGTGATTCTCTGTGTCTGTCGTTCTGTTGCCGGACAGCACACACACAAGGAGGCGACACGCCATGCATGCCATCAGTTTTATTCAGGATTTGGCAGTCATCATGTTGGTCGCAGGTGTGGTGACCATTCTGTTTCACCGTTTCAAACAGCCCGTGGTGCTGGGTTACATCGTGGCGGGTTTCATCATAGGCCCACATACGCCGCCGTTTGGCCTGATTCACGACGAACAGACCATCAAAACCCTGGCGGAGTTGGGGGTGATATTCCTGATGTTCTGCCTGGGGCTTGAGTTCAGTCTGCGCAAACTGTTCAAAGTGGGTGCCACGGCGTTCATCGCGGCGTTCATGGAAATCACCCTGATGATCTGGATCGGCTACGAGATCGGTCGCTGGTTCGACTGGAACACCATGGACTCGTTGTTCCTGGGCGCCATTTTGGCTATTTCGTCGACCACCATCATCGTCAAGGCGCTAAACGACCTGAAGATGAAAAACGAACGTTTCGCACAGCTGATTTTTGGTGTGCTGATCGTCGAGGATATTTTGGGTATCGGGATTATTGCCCTGCTTTCCAGCATTGCCGTCAGCGGCAGTGTGAGCCCGGAGGAGGTGTTTTCGACCGTCGGCAAACTCTCGTTGTTCATGATCGTGGCCTTGGTCATTGGTATCTTGCTGGTGCCCCGTGTGCTGGCTTATGTGGCCCGGTTTGAAAGCAATGAGATGCTACTGATTACCGTGCTGGGGCTGTGCTTCGGATTCTGTCTGCTGGTGGTCAAGCTTGAGTACAGCATGGTGCTGGGCGCTTTTTTGATTGGCGCAATCATGGCCGAATCCCGGCAATTGCTGAAAATCGAAGGGCTGATCGAGCCGGTGCGTGATTTGTTCAGTGCGATTTTTTTCGTCGCTATCGGTTTGATGCTCGATCCCGCTATCTTGTGGGAATACGCTCTGCCGATTGTCGTCATTACCTGTGCGGTAGTCCTTGGCAAGATGTTGTCTTGTGGATTGGGTGCCTTTATCGCCGGTAATGATGGACGCACCTCGCTGAGAGTCGGGATGGGGCTCTCTCAGATCGGAGAATTTTCTTTCATCATCGCAGCACTGGGCATGACCTTGCAGGTCACCAGCAGCTTCCTGTACCCCGTAGCGGTCGCTGTGTCGGTACTGACCACCTTGATGACCCCGTACTTGATTCGTGCCGCTGATCCGCTTTCGCTCAAGCTGGCGCAGGTAATGCCCAACCGGGTGTCTCGCGTGTTTGGGCTCTATGGCGAATGGCTGAGCAGTATTCAGCCTCAGGGCGAAGGGGCACTGTTGGCGGCGATGATTCGCAAAATATTGCTGCAAGTCGGCGTCAATCTGGCCCTGGTGATGGCCATTTTTTTCTCGGGCGGTTACTTCGCTCCTCGGATTGCGGCGTATTTGCAGGGGTGGGTGATGAAGTCGAGCTGGCAAAACGGCTTGATCTGGGGCGCAGCGTTACTGCTGTCGCTGCCGTTTCTGATCGCGGCTTACCGCAAGCTCAAGGCGCTGTCGATGCTCTTGGCAGAGATGGGGGTTAAACCCGAGATGGCGGGGCGGCATACACAGCGCGTACGTCGTGTGATCGCTGAAGTGATCCCGATTCTGTCGCTGCTGGTGATCTTCTTGCTGCTGTCGGCACTGTCCGCCAGCATCTTGCCGACCAATGAGCTGCTGATTGTGATTGGGGTGGTTGCTGCCGGTGTCGCGGCAGTGTTGTGGCGCTGGTTCGTGCGTATTCACACGCGCATGCAAGTGGCCTTGCTGGAAACACTCGACAACCACAAGGATCTGGGCCACTAGCAGGCCTGTTTTTTCTTCTGCAGGAGCAAGCTTGCCGCGTGATGGTGCTTGGTGTTCAGACCATCTCGCGCAGGCTCACTCCTGCAAAGCCGCTGGTGGCTATATCAGCTTTCCAGCCAGACATCCCGTGCCCAGTGCCAGACTGATTCCCACGTCTCCTCGGTAACCAGCTCTTCTTCGCCAGACCACAGCACGACGGTGCCGTCTTCTTCGACGCAGTAGTAGTCGTCACCGTCCTGACAGATAGGGATCAGGCTGCGGTCAACGCCCGCATCCCATGCATTGGCCGCAACGTCTGGCAGGTAGGTGTGCGATTGCGGGTCGGTCACAGTGACCGGCTCCAGGCTGCCATACACCACGTCGCTGACCGTCAGCAAAAACTCTCGGAAAACAAATGGAATATCGATGAACAGCTGTTCTTCGATTTCCACCAGCAAATCTTCGTCAGGCAGCTCCAGGGGAACCGGGACGGGTTCATTTGCCTCACGCAATTGTTCAATGATCTCTTCCACGACCTCAATCCTCATACTCTATGGCGCGGTTTTATATGACGCGCTTTATACAGTAGCTCGTTATAAGTGCAATCGTGAAATGCAAAGCCCCGGACAAGTCCGGGGCTTTGGTTACAACCTGTGAACCGAAATCGATCAGCCGTTCTGACGGATACCGGCTACAAGCCAAGGCTGGTTTTCACCTTGAACGCGTTCCATGTTCCAGCTTTCGCTGAAGGCTTCGCCCTGATCAAAACGTGACGTTTTGGAGATGCCGCTGAAGGTCAGGGTTGCGATGGTTTTGTCGGCGCGATCGTCCAGGCCGTCCAGTTGAACGGTCAGGTTGTCGATGTAAGTCGAATTGAAGCCATCCCCCAGATCAGCGCGCTCACGCTTGAGGAACTCAAGCATTTGCGGGGTCACGAACTCAGCGATCTTGTCCATTTCGTTCGCGTCCCAATGCTGTTGCAAGGACTGGAAATGGTTGCGCGCGGCTTCCAGAAAGCTCTGCTCATTGAACCAGGCTGGTGCGTTGATGACCGGGCGAGCCGTCGCAGAAGAACCGCCACCAAAGATCGACGCCGTGGCTGGCTTGGCGTCGAACGCTTCACGCTGCATCGGAGCGTGGCCGGCCGGGGCCAGGTCAGCCTGTTGCTTGCGGCGACGCGCGGCGATGAAGCGGAAGATCACAAACGCAATGACCGCCATAATCAGGATGTCGAAGATCTGCATGCCCTGGAAGCCGCCGCCCATGAACATGGAAGCGAGCAGGCCGCCGGCAGCGATACCGGCCAGAGGGCCAAGCCAGCGTGAAGCACCACCGGCTTTGGCAGCTGCGCCAGCAGCGGCAGGGGCTGCGGCTGGAGAGGCAGGAGCGGCTTGGCGAGTCTGGTGGCTAGGCGCCGAACCAAAACTTTTGCCGCCGCCGAAGCGCTTGGCATTTGCGTCGAGACTCATCGTCAAACCGATGCACAACGCCATGGCGATGCTAAGAAAACGTTTCATAAAGGGAATTCCCATTTGTGGATGACACGCGCGCCATGGTGCACAGGTGAGGTGTGACTGGCTAGCGGTGAAGTGTTTCGGGTTTTTGCCTAATTTAGAGTAAGACGTTTCTTTGTATTTTGTAGTTCACGTTGAAAAGACAGATTGTCGACTCAGTGGCACGCACGGTGCCGCGTCTCTAACGCTTCAGCGCCAGCATCACCACGCCCGCTGTGATCAAGCCGATTCCGCCCCATTGCCGCAGGTCGAGTTTTTCACCTAGCAGCAGTACACCGATGATGGCCACCAGTACCACGCTGAGCTTGTCCACCGGGGCGACGAGTGACGCGGGCCCCAGCTTCAAGGCGCGGAAGTAGCAAAGCCAGGATGCCCCGGTCGCCAGCCCCGACAACGCTAAAAACAGGTAGCTGCGTGGGGCGATCGAACTCAGCGGTTGATACTGGCCCGTGGCGTAAAGAATCAGCGCCAGGCTGACCAGCACCACGGCGGTACGCAGCAAGGTGGCGAAGTCGGAGTTGACGTTCTCGATGCCGACCTTGGCAAAGATCGTTGTCAGCGCCGCGAACATGGCTGACAACAGGGCCCAGAATGTCCAGGAAGAAAAAAAGCCTGAGCCCATGTTGCCTACCTTATCGTCCGATGGCTGTCGGGTTGCTGTCAGACCGCCTCAAGTTTGGCGTAGCCCATCATCAGCCACTTGCTGCCTTCGGAGAAGTTGACCTGCACCCGGGCCTGCGCACCGGAGCCCTCGAAATTGAGGATCACCCCTTCACCGAACACCGCATGCTTGACCATCTGACCCAATTTGAATTCGGTTTCTGGAATCTGCGAACCACCAAATAGGGTGCTGGCGCTCTGCTGTTGACCTCCGCCGAAAGGGCGGCTGACGCTGTTGGACAAACGCACTTCCTGAATCAGGCCTTTTGGCACTTCACGTACGAATCGAGAAACCTTGTTGTAGGTCTCACTACCGTAAAGGCGTCGTGTCTCAGCATAGGTCATGACCAGGTTCTGCATGGCCCGCGTGATGCCCACGTACGCCAGGCGCCGCTCCTCTTCAAGACGGCCGGGCTCTTCAAGGCTCATCTTGTGCGGGAACAGGCCCTCTTCCATGCCCACCAGGAACACATAAGGGAATTCCAACCCTTTGGCGCTGTGCAGGGTCATCAGCTGGATGCCGTCTTCGTGCTCTTGCGCCTGAGTGTCGCCAGCTTCCAGCGACGCGTGGCCGAGGAATGCGGCCAATGGCGTCAGTTCTTCGTCGTCTTCAGTGTTCTCGAAGTTGCGCGCAGCGCTGACCAGTTCCTCAAGGTTTTCTACCCGTGCCTGGCCTTTCTCACCTTTTTCAGCCTGATGGTAGGCAATCAGCCCGCTCTGCTCGATAACGGTCTGGGTCATCAGATGCAAGGGCATCTCCATAACTTTTGCCGCGAGGTTCTCGATCAGTTCGATAAAGCCGGCAATGGCGCCCGACGCTCGGCCAGGCAGCGCCTTATTGGCGATCAGCTGGCGCATGGCTTCCCACATCGACACATCATTGTGGCGTGCGTGTTCACGAATGGCTTCGACCGTTTTTTCGCCAATGCCGCGAGCCGGGACGTTAATTACACGCTCCAGTGCTGCATCATTCCCACGGCCTTCAAGCAAACGCAGGTAGGCCATGGCGTTCTTGATCTCGGCGCGTTCGAAGAAGCGCTGGCCGCCATAAATCCGATAAGGAATACGCTCGCGCAACAACGCCTCTTCCAAAACCCGTGACTGGGCGTTGGAGCGGTACAAGATGGCAATGTCATTATGGGCAAGACCGGTTTTCAGCGCGCTTTCGATGGTCTCGACCACGTAGCGGGCTTCATCGTGCTCGTTGAATGCCGCGTACAAATTGATCGCTTCGCCATCGCCGCCGTCTGTCCACAGCTCTTTGCCCATGCGCCCTGTGTTATTGGCGATCAGGGCGTTGGCGGCCTTGAGGATGCCCGCGGTGGAGCGATAGTTTTGCTCCAGACGAATGGTTTCGGCGTCCGGAAAGTCAGAGGAGTACTGGTAGATATTCTCAATCTTGGCGCCACGCCAGCCGTAGATCGACTGATCGTCATCACCGACCACCATCAAGCTGTCGCCGCCCTTGGCCAGCAAACGCAGCCAGGCATATTGAACGGCGTTGGTGTCCTGGAACTCGTCCACCAGAATGTGCCGGAAACGCTTTTGGTAGTGCGCCAGCAGCCCCGGGTTATCGCGCCATAGGTCGAGGGCTCGCAGCAATAGCTCGGAGAAGTCGATCACGCCTGCGCGCTGGCACGCGGCCTCATAGGCTTCGTAGATGCTGCGCATGGTGGCCAGGAATAAATCGCCGCTGGCCTGAATATGTTGCGGCCGCAGGCCTTCATCTTTTTGACCGTTGATAAACCACTGCGCCTGACGCACGGGCCAACGCTGTTCGTCCAGCCCCAGCTCACGAATCACACGCTTGACCAAGCGTTGCTGATCGTCGCTGTCGAGGATCTGGAAGGTCTGGCTCAACCCGGCTTCTTGCCAGTGAGCACGCAGCAGGCGATGCGCCAGCCCGTGGAACGTACCGACCCACATGCCAGCCGGGTTGATCCCCATGAGCTGTTCGATGCGATGACGCATCTCGGCAGCGGCCTTGTTGGTGAACGTCACCGACAAGACGGAGTGTGGTGAGGCGTTCTCGACCTGGATCAACCAGGCGATACGGTGCACCAGCACACGGGTTTTGCCGGAACCTGCGCCGGCCAGAACCAACTGACGCCCGACACTGGCCGTGACGGCCTGACGTTGGGCATCGTTGAGGGAATTCAATAAGAGAGAGAGATCTTCGCGCATCGGGGCATTCTAGGGTGCTGGCTCAAACCGGGCAAACGCCAATCCTGTTCCGGCGGGCCGTCTGTCGCTGCTCAGCGCCAGTCTTTTAAAAGAGCGGGATCTGATCCGTAAAGCGCAACGGCTCATTTCGTCTTTTTAATGACGTGTCTCAGTTTGGTCATGAGCATTGCTTGTGTATGCTCGGGCGACTTTTTTGGCTCATCCACTGATAAGAATATTGCCAATGATTCAGGGTCTTAGCGCGTCGGGTGTGTTGATCGGCACCGGACTCGGTTTTTTTCTGACGTTGCTGGGCGTTGTCGGCTGGCAAGTCAATCAGCACCGTCGTGGGAATGCTCAACCTTTGCAGGCACTGCCAGATGTGCAGTCCCCGGCTGCAGAGCGTTTACGCGAGCCCGAGCAGCGGCGTCTGGCGGCCACCGTATTTGAAGCGGCCAGCGAAGGTATTGTCATCCTCGATCCGGACTACAGGATGTTGGCGGTCAATCAGGCCTTCAGCCGCTTTAGCGGGTATGCGGTCGAAGACCTGGTGGGGCAATGCGTGAGTGAGCTGGCGTGCAGCCGCGATGCACTGCGTCACTTCCCGGTCATTCGGCCGGTGCTGGAGCAGCAGGACCGCTGGCAGGGTGAGTTGGTTGAAACGCGCAAAAACGGCGAGTTGTACCCGCAGTGGCTTCAATTGAAAGTGGTGCGTGACGACGACGGGCACGTCAGTCATATCGTGGCGTTTGTCAGTGACCTGTCAGCGCGACGCCGCTCCGAAGCCCGCGTGCGCCACCTCACGCACTTTGATGAGCTGACCGGGCTGGCCAATCGCTTATTGTTCAAGGAGCGGCTTGAAGAAGCCAATCAACGGGCTCGCCAAGGTGCGCGTAACCTTGCGCTGTTGTACATCAACCTGGATCGATTCAAGCTGCTCAACGACAGCCTTGGGCCAGAGCTGGCGGATCAGGTACTGCACAAAGTCGCCAGACGCCTGACCAAAGCGCTGCCTGAAGCCGACACCATCGCGCGGCTGTCCGGGGATGAATTCGCAGTGTTGTTTGATTCTTATGCCAGCCTCACCAGTCTGGCGCGGGTCGCAACGCGGCTGCTGGCCAAGCTGGGCCGGCCGCTTATGATTGATGGCCATGAGCTGGTAATCAGCGCGTCCATGGGGATCAGCCTGCTACCCGACAGTGCGCGGGACATCGCGACGCTGGTCAGTCAGTCCAATCAGGCCATGCTCCAGGCCAAGCATTTGGGCGGTGGCAGTTTTCAATTCTTCAGCCACAGCTTGCAGCACAGCACCCTGGAGCGCTTGCAGCTGGAAAACCAGTTGCGCAAAGCGATTGCCGAACAGCAACTGACGGTCTTCTATCAACCCAAAATGTGCCTGGCGACGGGCCGTCTGCACGGGGCCGAAGCGCTGGTGCGCTGGGATCACCCACAGTTAGGCAGCGTGCCGCCGGGCGACTTCATCGGGCTGGCCGAAGAGACGGGGCTGATCGGTCCCATTGGCGAGTTTGTATTGCGCCAGGCGTGTCGGCAGGCCTGCCAATGGCAGCGCGAAGGGTTGGCGCCGATACGGGTGTCGGTCAATCTGTCGGTGCACCAATTACGACAGGGCAAGCTGGTCAGCCTCGTGCGCCAGGTGCTCGATGAATCAGGGCTGGCGCCGCAGTACCTGGAGCTTGAATTGACGGAAAGCCAGTTACTCGACAGCGTCGAATCCATTATTTCGACCTTTGAACAGTTGCATCAATTGGGCGTCAAACTGGCGATTGACGACTTCGGCACCGGGTATTCCTCCCTCAGCTACCTCAAACGGTTTGCTGTGGATTACGTCAAGATTGACCAGACCTTCATTCGAGGCGTGGGGCGCTGCGCTGAAGACGAAGCCATCACCAAGGCGATCATTGCGATGGCCCATAGCCTTGAGTTAAAGGTCGTGGCAGAAGGCGTGGAAGAAGCCTCGCAACTGGCATTTCTCAAGGCGCAACAGTGCGACGAAGTGCAGGGATATTTGATCAGTCGTCCAATTAACGCCGCCGCTTTGGGCGATTTATTGCGCAGCGATGTAGTCTTTTTGTAGTGCTCAAACGGGCTACATAGAGCGCGGGCGGCCTGAATAGGGGAGAAGCCAGCGGTTTTAGTCATGGATTGGTTGGGCAGAAAACGAATTCTTGTAGTATAACTACAAGATTGCTACATCCTTGGCATCCCACCCTTTCAGACCGAGTCCTGCCCTTTGAACTTGCTGCAACATATCGCCCAGTCTCGCCACTTGTTACGTAAATCGGAACTCAAGGTCGCCGATCACGTGCTGCTTGATCCTGCGGCTGTAATGCACAGTTCCATGGCAGACCTTGCCCATAGCGTTGGTATCAGTGAGCCCACCATCGTGCGCTTTTGCCGGGCGATCGGTTGCTCTGGGTTTCAGGACCTGAAACTCAAGCTGGCGCAAAGCCTTGCGGCGGGTGCCAGCTTTGGCCAATTCGCGATCCACGAAGACGACTCGGTCGCTGACTACAGCCTTAAAATTTTCGACACCACACTCCATACCCTGATGGACGTGCGCGAAAAACTCGACCCGGTCGCTTTACAGCGTGCTGTGACAGCGATGTCTCAGGCCCAGCGCGTCGAGTTTTATGGCTTTGGCGCGTCGGGTGCGGTAGCGGCGGATGCCCAACACAAGTTTTTCCGTTTATTACTGACGGCTGCGGCCTATTCCGACCCGCACATGCAGGCGATGTCGGCTGTCACTTTGAAGCCTACCGACGTGGCGATATGCATTTCCCAGTCCGGGCGCTCGAAGGATTTGTTGATTAGCGCCAATTTAGTGCGTGAAAGCGGCGCGACACTGATTACCTTGTGCCCGAGCCAAACGCCGCTGGCGGAACTGGCGACCGTCAATCTGGCGATTGATGTGCACGAAGACACCGAAATTTATACCCCGCTGACCTCGCGCATTGCGCACTTGGTGGTGATTGATGTGCTGGCCATGGGCGTGGCCATGGCGCGTGGACCGAGCCTGGTCAACCACCTTAAAAGCGTCAAACGCAGTTTGCGCAGCCTGCGCCTTTCGCCTAAATCGCTGAAAAACATCGAAGATTAAAGCCCCACCTGCTCTCCTTCCTGAAGAGAGAGCAGGTGCACGCAGCGTTTTCACGCACCTGTCATCTCAACGTCCCCAATTCGTCACAAACCAAGTCCATCGTAAAGCTCCCGTACACGCCTTGGGAGACTCGAAATGGCCCAGCCTTACGAAGAACGCAACAGCGCCGTCAAAACCCGCCGCCAACAGGAAGACCGGCGCCGCATGGCCTTCCGACGCGCGATTGAAGACCATACGGACCAGCGCCAATTGCGCCTGGAAACAGCCGATTACCCGGACCTGAGCGCCATCAACTATTGGCAAGCGTCGTCGGCAAATGGCCGTCGAAGCGCTCAACCAGCGCGCTGATTTGCAGACGCTCGCTGCGTATAAACCCCAGAAATGCATGCGCTACCGGTGACAGGCGCTTGGCTTTGGCCTGCACCACGCACCAACTGCGGTACAGCGGCAATTCCTCGACGGGCAGCTCGCGCAGCAAACCTGTCGCCAACTCCAGGCTGACGGCGTGGCGCGTCAATAGCGCCACGCCCAACCCTGCGACGGCGCACTCACGCTGGGCATCGGTCGAGGCCACCTCCAGCGTTTGATTGAAGTGCACGCGTTTCTCCTTGAAGTACTCTTCACACGCCATGCGCGTGCCCGAACCTTGCTCGCGCATTAACAGCGTGAAGGGTTCCAGGTCTTGCAAATGCAAGGTTTCGCGCTGGCTCAACGGATGGTCGGGCGGGGCAACGGCCACAATCGGGTTATTCAAAAACGGCAAAAATTCCAGCCCCAGGTCCAGCGGCACCATCGACATGATCACCAGATCATCGCGGTTGTCTGAAAGCCTGCGCACGGCTTGTGCACGGTTCACAACCGTGAGCTGCAAATTAACTTCCGGATGCTGGCGTTTGAACGCCGCGAACAGGTGTGGCACGAAATACTTTGCGCTGGATTCCACCGCCAATTTCAGTTGCCCTTGCAGTGAACCGAGCAGGTCGGACAACTGCATATCGAGGTTTTCCAAGCGCCCAAAAATATCGCGACTGGCACGCTGAAGCGCTTCAGCGGCTTCGGTCATGTACAGTTTTTTGCCCACATAATCGAACAACGGCTGTCCGATCAGCTCTTCAAGCTGACGAATTTGTAGACTTACGGCGGGTTGCGTCAGTGACATTTCTTCTGCCGCACGGCTGTACGAGCCCAGGTCACAGACTTCATTGAACACTTGAAGTTGGCGAAAAGTGATACGCATCAATGACTTACGCATTTTTATAGTTTTTCCTGAAGCAGCAAGTGCTCTGACTATAAGTGATTACTTATGCACGACCCAAGAAATATTGATTTTTGTTTATCAATGCGCAGGTCTAGTGTGACGACACAACGGTTCAGACACATTTGGACACGTGCCGACCTGGTCTAGCAGGTCGTTTGTTCCATGGGCTTTAGGAAAAATCCAAGTGATAAAAAAGATCCTGATCGCCAACCGCGGAGAAATTGCTGTCCGTATCGTGCGCGCCTGCGCCGAAATGGGCATTCGCTCTGTAGCGGTCTATTCCGAAGCGGATCGGCATGCGTTGCACGTCAAGCGCGCCGACGAAGCGCACAGCATTGGTGAAGATCCGCTGGCCGGTTATTTGAACCCGCGCAAACTGGTGAACCTGGCGGTGGAAACGGGCTGTGACGCCTTGCACCCCGGTTACGGTTTCTTGTCAGAAAACGCTGAATTAGCGGACATCTGTGCAGAGCGCGGCATCAAGTTTATTGGTCCGGCTGCTGAAGTCATTCGCCGCATGGGCGACAAGACCGAAGCCCGCCGCAGCATGATCAAAGCCGGTGTCCCGGTCACGCCAGGCACTGAAGGCAACGTGGCTGATATCCACGAAGCGTTGCAAGAAGGCGAGCGCATTGGCTATCCGGTCATGCTCAAGGCCACCTCGGGTGGCGGCGGTCGCGGCATTCGCCGTTGCAACAGCCGTGAAGAGCTGGAGCAAGCGTTCCCGCGCGTGATTTCCGAAGCCACCAAAGCCTTTGGCTCGGCCGAAGTCTTCCTCGAAAAATGCATCGTGAACCCCAAGCACATCGAAGTGCAGATTCTCGGTGACAGCTTTGGCAACGTGGTGCACCTGTTCGAACGCGACTGCTCAATTCAGCGGCGTAACCAGAAGCTCATCGAAATTGCCCCAAGCCCCCAACTGACCCCGGAACAGCGCGCCTACATTGGCGACCTGTCAGTGCGCGCAGCCAAGGCCGTGGGCTATGAGAATGCTGGCACCGTGGAGTTCCTGCTCGCCGAGGGCGAGGTGTACTTCATGGAGATGAACACCCGGGTGCAGGTGGAACACACCATCACCGAAGAAATCACCGGCATCGACATCGTTCGCGAACAAATCCGTATCGCCTCCGGCTTGCCGCTGTCGATCAAGCAAGAAGATATTCAGCACCGCGGCTTTGCCCTGCAATTTCGGATCAACGCCGAAGACCCGAAAAACAACTTCCTGCCCAGCTTCGGCAAGATCACGCGCTACTACGCGCCCGGTGGCCCGGGCGTGCGCACAGACACGGCGATCTACACCGGCTACACCATCCCGCCGTTTTACGACTCCATGTGTCTGAAACTGGTGGTGTGGGCGCTGACCTGGGAAGAGGCGATGGACCGTGGCTTGCGCGCCCTTGACGACATGCGCCTGCAAGGGGTCAAAACCACAGCCGCGTACTACCAGGAAATCCTGCGTAACCCGGAATTCCGTAGCGGCCAGTTCAACACCAGCTTCGTTGAAAGCCATCCTGAACTGACCAACTACTCGATCAAGCGCAAACCCGAAGAGCTGGCATTGGCCATCGCTGCCGCCATCGCCGCCCACGCAGGCCTGTGAGGAACATAAGAATGTCCAAGAAGATTTTTGTAACTGACACCATCCTGCGTGACGCCCACCAGTCGTTGCTGGCTACCCGCATGCGCACCGAAGACATGCTGCCGATCTGCGACAAGCTCGACAAGGTCGGCTACTGGTCGCTGGAAGTGTGGGGCGGCGCCACGTTTGATGCCTGCGTACGTTTCCTCAAGGAAGACCCGTGGGAGCGCCTGCGCCAACTGCGCGCGGCACTGCCCAACACACGTCTGCAAATGTTGCTGCGTGGTCAAAACCTGTTGGGCTATCGCCACTACAGCGACGACGTGGTCAAAGCCTTTGTGGCCAAGGCTGCTGTCAACGGCATCGACGTGTTCCGCATCTTTGACGCCATGAACGACGTGCGTAACCTGCGGGTTGCCATTGAAGCGGTCAAGGCGGCTGGCAAGCATGCGCAGGGCACCATCGCTTATACCACCAGCCCGGTTCACACCACCGAAGCGTTCGTGGCACAGGCCAAGCAGATGGAAGCCATGGGTTGCGATTCTGTCGCCATCAAAGACATGGCCGGCCTGCTCACGCCATTCGCCACGGGTGATCTGGTCAAGGCGCTGAAAGCTGAAATCAGCCTGCCGATTTTTATCCATTCCCACGACACTGCCGGTCTGGCAGCCATGTGCCAGCTCAAAGCAGTGGAAAACGGTGCTGACCACATCGACACGGCCATCTCCAGCTTCGCCTGGGGCACCAGCCACCCCGGCACCGAATCGATGGTTGCAGCCCTCAAAGGCAGCGAATACGACACCGGTCTGGACTTGGCGCTGTTGCAGGAAATTGGTTTGTACTTCTACGCCGTGCGTAAGAAGTATCACCAGTTTGAAAGCGAATTCACCGCCGTTGATACCCGTGTGCAGGTCAACCAAGTGCCTGGCGGCATGATCTCCAACCTGGCCAACCAGCTCAAAGAGCAGGGTGCGCTGAACCGCATGAACGAAGTGCTGGCCGAAATCCCGCGTGTTCGTGAAGACCTGGGCTTCCCGCCGCTGGTGACACCGACCTCGCAAATCGTGGGTACGCAGGCGTTCTTCAACGTGTTGGCGGGCGAGCGCTACAAGACCATCACCAACGAAGTGAAGCTCTACCTGCAAGGCGGCTACGGCAAGGCGCCGGGTGTGGTGAACGAGACGCTGCGTCGTCAGGCGATCGGCAACGAAGAGCTGATCGACGTGCGCCCGGCCGATTTGCTCAAGCCGGAAATGGTCAAACTGCGCGGTGAGATTGGTACGCTGGCCACGTCCGAAGAAGACGTGCTGACCTATGCCATGTTCCCGGACATCGGCCGTAAATTCCTTGAAGAGCGTGCGGCGGGTGCCTTGGTGCCGGAAGCCCTGCTGCCGATCCCGGAAGCGGGCGGCGTCACCAAGGCCGGTGGCGAAGGCGTACCGACCGAGTTCGTGATCGACGTACACGGCGAAAGCTACCGCGTAGACATCACCGGGGTGGGTGTGAAAGCCGAAGGCAAGCGTCATTTCTACCTCTCCATCGACGGTATGCCGGAAGAAGTGGTGTTCGAGCCTCTCAACGAATTTGTCGGCAGCGCGATTGGCAAGCGCAAACAAGCCAGCGAGCCGGGCCACGTCAGCACCACCATGCCGGGCAACATCGTCGATGTGTTGGTCAGCGTCGGTGACACCGTCAAGGCTGGCCAATCGGTACTGATCACCGAAGCCATGAAAATGGAGACTGAAGTACAGGCCGCCATTGCAGGAAAAATCGTCACCATCCACGTAATCAAAGGCGACCGCGTCAACCCGGGCGAAATCCTGATCGAAATCGAAGCCTGATACGCCTTTGATTCAAACGCTTTAAACCTCGGGGGAGCACGTGCTCCCCTTTTTTTTTGCGCGCTCCTGCCACGCTGTTCACCCTGCGTGTCGCTGCTGCTCGCGTCCTGTGCGCGGTCAACACGTATCAAGGGCTGACGCGGTTAAAACGTCCTGTTCTTAGTCTCATTGCCGCCTCAATCCAGGCGCAGAGACAACCTTTGTGGTTTCAACATATCAACCGGCACATTGACCCAATTGCTGATCCCGTCTTGATCAATCATCGCCACCAGCACCGTATCGCTTGCGCCCTTGGGGTTTGAGTAAAGCGACCGAACCCCGCCGTGGCGCCAGAATCCGTCACCTGGATACCCGCTTGGGTGGGTAGCACCTTGGTCGCGGCTGCGGTTGGAGGTTTGTCGGGCCAATTAATGTTGCACTCGCCGCAATGGTCCGATGGGTCATCAGAAAGTCTGCTCGAAGAGGGTTCATCACTACGCCTCTCAGGGTTGCAGGCAGCGGCAGTCTGCAACGGTGGTTAAAACGTACATTGAGTAAATACCTGTTCGAGCAGTACATCGACAGTCTGTTTTATTAACGTTAAGTCATTGCGCGGGTTTAATTTATTTAAAGAAGCGTCTTACATCGATGCGTAATAAGTAGCGTTATTTATTGATGATAAAACGCGAAAGTTGCCGTGTAGTTGTAGGGGATTCTCCAAGTTGGCGATTGAAAGGTAAGGCATGTTGTCGAGGTGAGATGCCTGTTCTGATCATTTTTTATACAGTCATTGCCCTGCAGGCTTCCAGTGTCTTGATTTGGCCGCTTTCTGGCTGGTTATCACGTGCCAGCCATTTTTCAAAGCCGGTGGCGATAGCGGGCCATTCCGTACTGATTATGCTGTACCACGTGGTATCCCTGTTTTTGCCTTTAACTACCATATGCTGGCGAAAAACACCTTCTAATGTGTAACCCAATCGTACTGCAGTACGTTTGGATCGCGCGTTGTCGTTGTTGCATTTCCACTCCAACCGACGATTGCCCAAGTTGAAGGCTTCTCTGGCCAGCAGGTAGACGGCTTCGGTGCTTTTGGGCGAGCGCTGCATGGGTGCGCCAAATGCCACATGGCCAATCTCGATGCGCCCGTGCTCCGGCACGATACACATCAGGCTGAGCAGGCCCTGGGCCTGTTCAGCGGCGCTGTCGATGACTGCATAAAAATGCGGGTCGCGGCTGGCGGCGTTTTTTGTCAGCCATTCATCAAATGCAGAGCGTTCGCTGAAAGGTCCATAAGGCAAGTAATCCCACAGCTTGGGATCACTCGCTGGTCCCTGTAAGGCTAGCCACAAATCGTCGCTATGCCGGGTCGGATCGAGTTTTTCGAGGCGAATGTAAATCCCCTCAAGGGTTCTGCTATCCGGGGCTGCGGCCGGTTGCCAGTGTTGTAGAGATTCGGACATGGCGCGTTCCTTGATTACGACAAAACGTTACGAAATTGAATGAAGCCGGGACGATCTGCGATGCGTTCATACAGGCGAATCGCCGTGGCATTGGTTTCCTGCGTCAGCCAATGCACTTTGGCGCAATCAAGGGCGCGGGCGTGGGCATAAACGTGCTCGATCAACTGGCGTCCTACCCCGGTGCCCCGCAGCTGCGGGCTGACATACAGGTCTTGCAGGTAACAGGAATTACCCACGCTCCAGTTAGAGCGATGAATGACCGTCTGCACCATGCCCACTGCCTCATCACCTTGCCAGGCAAGGGCCAGATGGGTGGGTTCGGACGGGTCCATGAAGCGCTGCCATGTGCTCTCGCTCACTTCGTCGCCCAGCGTGGTGTTGTAGAACGTCAGGTACGCCTGCCAGAGCGGCATCCAGGCGTCACGATCGGCCGCCGTGGCGGGTTTGATTTGAATGGACTGAGTCATGGGGCTATTCCTTGGTGATTAAATGAGCGAGTGCGTGGTCTTGCGGGTTATTACTGGCCAAAAGGCCGTCGCGCACGCCCGCCTGATCGGCAGCGCTGCGGTTTTGGCTGAGTTTGCGTTGGCCGATGAGGCGGCTGATGGGCAGGCTGAAACCGACAATCGCCTTGAGCAGGCTGTCGATGTAGTCGCGCGGTGCGTCACTGACCGCCCACGGTTGGGGTCGATTGGCCTCATGGCGCTCGCTTAACCGGGTGACCACGCGCAACAGGCCTGGGCCGTCATCAAAAACAGTGGCCTTGCCGTAAGCATGAACGGCGACGTAGTCCCATGTCGGCACGGCTTTCCCGTGATCGGCTTTGCTGGGGTAGAAGGTCGGGCTGATGTAAGCCTGTTCACCCGCAAAAATGACCATTGCTTCAGCACCCTCGGCCAAGGCGCGCCATTGCGCATTGGCGCGCGCCAAGTGGCCATAGAGCGTGCCGTGGCTGCCTTCATCAGGGCTTAGCAATAAGGGGATGTGACTCGCTGCCAGACCTTGCTCGCCTTGGGTGACGAGCACGGGTAGCGGAGTTGCCAGGATTTGGGCATGCAAACGTTCGAGGTCGTTTTCTGCAAAGGCGCGGGGTACGTACATGGAAGATTTCCTTGGCGAATGCCTGCATCCTAGGCAGGCTATTGGCTTGTTGTAAGAGCCACTCCCGGTCAATTTCGTAGGTCCAATTTATGTCGGATTCAGCGCTGTCCATCGCTTTCAACCCTGCGGGTATCCAGCTTGACCCCAAAAAGGGGCTGAGCCGACAGCTGTATCACGCGTTGCGTGAGCGCGTGCTGGACGGTCGGCTGAGTAGCGGCGCGCGTTTGCCCGCCAGTCGCGATCTGGCTGCAGCGCTGGGCATTTCACGCAATAGCGTGGTGCGCGCCTACGATCAGCTGTACGCCGAAGGCTTTATCGAGGGACGCATCGGGGACGGCACGTACGTGGCGCAGTTACCCGATAAATCGGCCTTGCCGAAAAAGTTGTCCACCAACTTGTCCATAGGGTTTTCAACAGGCTTACCCACAGGTTTATCCACAAAAATCCCCGTTTTACCTGTGATTACATCCAGTAAAGTTATCCACAGCAGTGCTTTGCACAAGGTAGCCAGGCACTCATTGGACTTGCCGCCGAGTGGTCCCCCGCGGGCTTTTAGGGTGGGCGTTCCGGCCTTTGACTTATTCCCTTTTGATGTGTGGAGCAAGCTGCAAGCGGGTTTCTGGCGAAAACCGGATTTACAACAACTGTGCTACGGCGACCCGGCGGGGGATGCGCGATTACGTGGGCTAATCGCAGCGTACTTACGGGCTTCACGGGGATTATCCTGCACAGCTGAACAAATTTTGATCACCTGCGGCGCGCAACAGGGAATTAGCCTTTGTGCACAGTTGCTGGTGGAGCCCGGCGAAGGCGTGGCTGTGGAAAACCCGGGCTACCACGCTGCCGCGCAAGCGTTTGCGATTGCAGGGGCGCAGGTGCTGGGCGTGCCGGTCGATCAAGAGGGCATGCGCTGCGACTTGTTGGCGAGGCTGGCCAATTGCCGTTTGGCGTATGTCACGCCTTCTCACCAGTACCCTTCAGGTGTGACCCTGAGCCTGGCGAGGCGCCTGGAGCTACTCGATTGGGCCGAGCACACCCAAGGCTGGATCGTCGAAGACGACTACGACGGCGAGTACCGTTACAGCGGGGCACCACTGTCGCCACTGGCGGCGCTGGATCGTCAAGGGCGAGTGATCTATGTAGGCACCTTCGGCAAGGTGGCGTTTCCGGCGCTGCGTTTAGGGTATTTGGTGCTGCCCAACGCCCTGATCGAGCCTTTCGCTCAGCGTCGTTCGTTGGATATGCGTCACTCGGAGGTCAGTACTCAGGCCGTGATGGCTGAGTTCATGGCCAGCGGGCACTTTCAGCGTCATATCAGGCGCATGCGCCGTGCTGCCATCAGTCGGCGCAATGCGTTGATGGCGCATTGGCCGCAGGGGGTGGAAGGCTTGGGAGATTTACCGGCGATTGCAGCAGGCCTGCACGTGACCGTGGCGGTCAGTAGCCTTGAGCGCGAGCAAGCCCTGTTGGCGCAAGCCAATGAGGTGGGTGTGGAAATCAACGGCTTGAGCCGCTACTGGCTGCATCACTCCACCGAGCCTGTGGATAACCGTGCCGGGCTGGTGCTCGGGTTCGCAGCCGTGCCCGAAGCGGATATCAAATCCGCGTTAGCGCGGCTCAGCCGCGTGTGGCGATAAAGCCCTGTCGCCGCTGGCGCTGGTCGCGCCAGCGGCGCCGGTCGACTCAGGTGCCCGACTTGATTTTGGTCCAGGCCCGCGTGCGGGCGCGTTCGGCTTCACGGGGCAGTGGGGTCAGGGTGTACAGCGTTGTCATTGCCGCTTCAGTCGGGTACAGGTTCGGGTTGTTGCGGATGCTCGGGGCCACGAGGTCGGTCGCATCTTTGTTCGGGTTGGGGTACCCGACAAAATCACTGATTGGCGCAATGACCTTGGGTTGTAGCAAGTAGTTGATGAAGGTGTAGGCGTCTTCTTTATCTTTAGCGCCTTTGGGGATCGCAAGCATGTCGAACCAGATCGGGGCGCCCTCTTTAGGTAAGCGCATGTCCACGGTCACGCCGTTGTTGGCTTCTTTCGCCCGGTTGGCCGCTTGGGAGAAACTGCCTGAATAACCCACCGCCACGCAGATGTCGCCATTGGCGATGTCGGCCATGTACTTGGATGAGTGGAAATACGTGACATAAGGCCGAATCTTCAACAGCAGCGCTTCAGCTTTGGCGTAGTCCTTTGGGTTGGTGCTGTTGGGATCAAGCCCCAAATGTTGCAGCGCCAGCGGCAAAATTTCCGACGGAGAATCCAGTAACGCCACACCGCATTGTTTGAGTTTGCTGATGTTCTCTTCGTTGAAAATCAGATCCCAGCTGTCCACAGGCGCATTGTCACCCAGTGCGGCTTTGACTTTGTCCGGGTTGAACCCGATCAAGATAGTGCCGTACATGTACGGCACCGCGAACTGGTTGCCGGGGTCGTTGGCTTCGATCAGCTTCATCAACTTGGGATCAAGGTGGTTCCAGTTCGGCAGCTTGCTGCGATCCAGGGGCTGAAACACGCCCGCCTCGATTTGCTTGGCCAGAAACACATTCGACGGCACCACCACGTCATAGCCTGAGTTGCCGGTGAGCAGCTTGGCTTCTAGCGCTTCGTTAGTATCGAAAATGTCGTAGATGAGCTTCACGTTGGTGTCTTTTTTGAAATCCACCAAAGTTTGCGGGGTGATGTAGTCGAACCAGTTGTAAACCCGCAACGTGCGGTCTTCGGCATGCACGGCGGCGCTTGCCAGTGCCGCAGCACACAGCGCGGGAGTGAATAAACGCGTAAGAGCTTTCATTGTTGTTAGGTCCTTATTGAGCGCTCAAAAAGCCTTCAAGTACGTTGACGGCATTGACGCCAATCTCTTCTACCGCGTACCCACCTTCCATCACAAACAACGTAGGCTTGCCCAGGCGCGCAATGCGTTCGCCCATGCGCAGGTAGTCCGGGCTGTCGAGCTTGAACTGGGAAATCGGGTCGTTTTTGAACGTGTCCACGCCCAACGAAATCACCAGCACCTCGGCGTCGTAACGCTCGATTTCAGCACACGCCTCTTCCAGGGCGGCGCTCCAGCGATCCCAGGCCGAACCGGCGGCCAGCGGATAGTTGAAGTTGAAACCTTCGCCCGCGCCTTCACCCCGTTCATCTTCGTAGCCCAGAAAGAACGGAAACTCGGCTTCGGGGTGACCGTGAATCGAGGTGAACAACACGTCGTTGCGTGCATAGAAAATCGACTGCGTTCCGTTGCCGTGGTGGTAGTCCACGTCAAGGATGGCTACTTTGCTGCGGCCCTGATCGAGGAATGCCTGCGCCGCAATGGCTGCGTTATTGAGGTAGCAATAACCGCCCATCAAATCGCTGGCGGCGTGATGACCCGGCGGCCTGCACAACGCGAAAGCGCTGTGAGCGCCACGCTGAATTTCTGCTTGTGCTGTAAGCGCCACTTGCGCGGCGCTGTAAGCCGCTTGCCACGTGCCCGCTGTAATTGGCGCGCCGCCATCGAAGCTGTAATAACCCAATTGCCCATGCAGGCTCGTGGGAATGACCGCGCGTAAGGTGCGGGCAGGCCAGGTGTAGGGCAACAAGTCGCCGTCGCGCCCGTGCTCGGTCCAGCGCTCCCACGCGCCCTGGAAAAAATCCAGATAGGCCGGGGTATGAATGCGTTCGATGGGCACGCGGCCAAAATCGCGCGGGGCCTGCACCGGGCCCAGTTCACGGGTTTGAACCCGTTGCAGAATGTGATCGGCACGTGAGGGCATTTCGAAGCAAGGCATCAGTTGCCCGTCCATCAACTCGCAACGGCCGTGATGCAGGTGGTGATCATCTGAATAGATCGTCAGCATTTTTCTTATTCTCCGCAGGCTTGATCGGTGACCTACAGTCTTGCGGCCTCGGACGTTTCAGAGAACGGCAGGAGCGGCCAAAAGGGGATGGATATGGCCAAAATGACTGACCTGAATTCGCCCCTTTTCGGCGCGGGTGTGCGCCATTTTCAGGCATAAAAAACAGACGACAGGGTGGTGGGGTTAGGCGCGAAACTGGCTGGGTGAGACACCGCTCCAGCGCACGAACGCGTGGCGAAAGCTGGCGGTTTCGCTAAACCCCAGGTTCTCGGCAATCCGGTAGATCGGCCATTCGGTCTCATTGAGCAGCAGTTTGGCGCGCTCAAAGCGCAGGTCGTCGAGCAGCGTTTGATAGCTGCACCCCATGTCGTGCAAGTGGCGACGCAACGTACGCGGCGAGCAGTTCATTTGTTCGGCCAAGCCCTCCAGCCCCGGGGCGGCATGCAGTTGTGCAGCCAACAGCTGGCGGATGCGATCCAGCCACGACTGGCGGCCCGTGAACTCCAGGTTCTGTTTGCGGCAGCGCTCGGCCATCGCTTGATGGGTCACGGCATCGGCCAGCGGCAAGGGTTCATCGAGCCAGCGCGGGTCGAAGCCGAACGCGTTGTCACAGGCTTGGAAGGCGTGTGGGCAGTCAAAGCTGTGCGCGTAGTGGGCGTAATAGTCCGGGGCGGGGTGAGCGAAGCGTGCGCTCGCGAGGGGAAGCGGACGGCCTAATAAATCCTCGCAAATGACTTTGAGCGACGTCAGGCACAGCTCGGCGTTGAATACAGCCAAGTGCGGGCTTTCGCGATAACCGGTTGCGCAGAACCAGACGACCTCGTCTTCAACGTTCAGGCTCAGTTCAAAAAGTGTTCCCAGCAGCGCCGGGTAGCGCAAAGCCAAGCGTAAAGCGTCACCTAAGGTGGCACTGGTGAGTAAGGCGTAACCCAGCATGCCGTAGGACGACACGTGCATACGTTGACCCAATTCCAGACCGATTTCGCGGCGAATGGCCACGGCGTTGGCGCACACGCGCATTTCCTGATTGGTGGTGATGCGCGTGTCGGCGCGGCTCAAATCGGCGGCGCGTATACCGCTGCCGGCCAATAGCGCTTCACTGGACAAGCCTTCGGCCCTGAAGGTGCTGAGCACCAACGAAACCGCGTTCAGGGTGGTGAGATGGGAGTGCAGCATGCTCGCTTCCAGCGGGAGGATGCTGGAAGGGAGCAAGTTGTGTGCCGGATAACGATGTGATGAGGGCGTTACACCAGCTCCCCGCACACATCGAGTTCAATCAGGCGGCGCACTTCGGTCAATGGCAGGTCGGCACCCAGCAAGGCATGGAGCTTGCCAAACACCGCTTCGCGGGTCATGCCGCCACCTGAGAGCACACCCGCCTCACGTAGGCGGCTACCGGCTTCGTACACGTCCAGCTCCACACCGCCTTCATGGCATTGAGTGATGGCGACAATCACGATGCCGTTTTCCTGCGCCCGTTGCAGGCTGGCGAGGAAAGCCGGGTCGTCACTGGGGCCTGTGCCGCTGCCGAAACACTCCAGTACCAGGGCTTCGATGCCGCTGTTGAGCAGCGCATCGAGTTGCGGCGCGCCAATGCCCGGCACCAGTGGCAGAACGCCCACGTTGGCCATGTGCTTGGGCCGGGTGTAGAGCAGCTCGCCGGGTATGTAATCCGCCGGGGTGCCACCGCCGTTGCGGGTGAGCGTCACGAACGGGTTGCGCCCGAAGCTGCGCACTTTGGCGCAACGGGTGGGCGCCATCAGTTGGCCATGGAAGTACAGCTGAACCCCGTGTGGTTGGCCTTGGCTCAATGCTGACAACGCGCCGCTGACGTTTTCCCACGCGTCGCTGTCAGGCACGCCCGCGGGCAGCATGGAGCCGGTGAACAGTACCGAAGCTGGCAGGCCGATCAGTTGAAAGCTCATTGCCGCCGCGCTGTAGGCCAGTGTGTCTGTGCCATGCAGGACCAGGACGGCGTCGCAGCCTTCCTGCTCGATTGCCGCAATGATCGCGGCACTCAGGCGCAGCCAGTAGGCGGGGGTCATGTTGGCGCTGTCGATCAGCGGGCTCATTTCGCGAAAGCACCATTGCGGCACGTTCAAGTCGGGCTGGCTGGCGAGAAACTCGCCCATGCGCGCTTCAAAACCCGAGGCGGGCGCAAGGCCGTTGGCGCTGGCTTGCATGCCGATGGTGCCGCCGGTGTAGAGCACCATCACGCGTTCGGCAGGGTAGGAAGTGGCAGCAGTCATGTGTAGTCCCCATAAGCAAAAACGCGGCGGTTCTGTTCAGAACCGCCGCGTCAGTGTCAGCGTTTTGTGTCTTCGACCTTGGCGGCCGGTGTCGGCGGCCAGGCCTTCAAGTCCAGGTCCAGGTCCGGGAATTTACTGGAATCGAACACCGGTGTCTTGATCCCGGCGCGACGTTGGTCGTCGTAGTCCTTGAGCACGCGCATACAAATTTTGAACAGCATGGCCAAGGCAATCAGGTTCACGAACGCCAGCATGGTCATGGTGATGTCAGCGAAGGCGAAGACCGTTTGCAGGTTTTCAATCGAGCCCCAGAAGATCAACACCAGCACCAGTGCGCGGTAGCCCATCAGTGCCTTGCGGTTTTCACCGACCAGGAAACGCAGGTTGTTCTCGCCCAGGTAGTAGTTGTAAAGCATCGAGGTGAACACGAACAACGCCAGGGCCACGCTGATAAAAATGCGGCCCCATTCACCGACAACAGCGGCCAGCGAGTTTTGGGTCAGGGCAATGCCGTCGCCTTCAAAGCCCGGCGTGTAAAAGCCCGACAGCAAAATCAGCAGCGCTGTACAGGTGCAGATGACAAAGGTGTCGAGGAACACGCTGAATGCTTGCACCACGCCCTGCGCGATCGGGTGCTCAACGTCTGCCACTGCGGCCACGTTCGGAGCGCTGCCCAAGCCTGCTTCGTTGGCGAATACGCCACGTTTGACACCCATCACAATCGCGCTGCCGATCAGGCCGCCAAACACCGGGTCCATGCCGAAGGCGCTTTTGACAATGTGGCCGAGCATGGCTGGCACTTGGTCAAACTGCAGCACGATCACGTACAGGGTCACGGCGATGTAGGCGAGGGTTTTGACCGGCACCAGCAGGTCGGCCACCGAGGCGATGCGTTTGATACCGCCGATGAACACCAGGCCCAGCAGCACGGCGATGGCGAAACCGGTGTAGTTAACCTCAAAACCGAAAGCGTCTTGCAGCGAGTGCGTCACGGCGTGGGCTTGCAGGCCCATGAAGGCAAAGCCGAAGGTGATCAGCAATAACACCGCCATCAGTTTGCCCATCCAGGCTTTGCCCAACCCGTGCTTCATATAGAAGGAAGGACCGCCCCGCAGTTGGCCTTCGGCATCGCGGCGTTTGTACAGTTGGCCCAAAGAGCATTCGATCAGGCTGCTGGACATGCCGACCAGCGCGGTCACCCACATCCAGAACACGGCGCCGGGGCCGCCGAGGGTCACGGCAATGCCGACGCCCGCGATGTTGCCCGCGCCCACACGGCCCGCAAGGCTCAGCATCAATGCCTGAAACGAGCTCAGTTGACCGGCGCTGCTGCGCAAGCTGTCTTTGAACACCGCAAACATGTGCAGGAAGTAACGAAACTGAACGAAACGCGAGCGGATCGTGAAGTAGCCACCGAGCCCAACCATGAGCACGATTAGCACTTTCCCTGAGAGGAAGTCATTGATGACTTCAAGCATGGATTATTCCTCGCTGTTTTTATCTGATGGCAATACGGCCGGATCGAAATATCGCGTTACACCCGTGTGTGCAGGGCAAAAACGTAGGCGATCAAGGCGACCCTGGCCATGTTGCTGCTTGGTTTACGATGCTGTTTGCGCAGTGCCGCTGGCCGCTGTTGCGGGGCCGATGCATGGCAAGAGGGCGGGCACTATACCTAGGCGCAGTGGAAGCGTCTGCATAAGCCATTGATTTTTCATGTGCACACGTCTGAAAAGTGCTGTTTTGGTGTAGGAATTAACCTTGATTCCGGGGGGGGCCAGCACGTGCCGATATCACTGCGTGGCAGTGGCTGAAAATCGGATGGACGGGCGCCTTGCCCTCGATCGTTGCTGCAAGCCGCACCCTGTTCTTAGGCAGGAGCTCAACGCCACGGACGATGGGCTGCGAACCGCTAAAAAACAGGGTTTTCGTATGACGCTTCCCTTTCAATCCGCAGAAACTTCCTTGAAAATCCCGTTCGCTTGCGCCTGCCAATATCGGGGTCTAGTCTCGGCCCATCGCTGCACACTCAGCGGTCGGGTTTAGTCGCCCGGTATGAAACCAGGCGCAAGGCGCCACCTCCGCGAGGCGTTTTTTTTTCGGCCTCTCGTTTTATGGTGGCCGTGCGCAGGGCGCCTTCGAGCGCGCCGGGTTCCTGGTTTCTCCGGTCGACTAACCTGCGTACGGCTGCCACCCATTCGTTTAGTCGCGACAGGTGACAGCTCCTTTATTGAAACCAGGAGTGATGTCATGAAAAAAATTGTTCCAGATCCCCCTTCGTCCATCCTGCCGGATGCGGCCCAGTGCCTTTCTCCGTCACTTGACCGTGCAGCCGCCGAACGCGCGCTCAATTACTACCTTGACGACCATCAGCCTGCTCGCCCCGTGGGGACGGCCACGTATGCCATCCCGGACAGTGTCAATTTAGAAGCGGCCTTGGCCCAGGCGTCAGACTTGTTGCGCTGCATGGGGGCAACGGCGAGCGAGGCGGGGAATGGATTGAACGGGTCGCCGCGTGATGTGGTGTTGTCGATTGTGTATCTGGCGGAGCTGGCCAAGGCGTACGTCGACAAATCGCTGGACTGTCTGGTGACGCACTAAGCCGCACGCGCCTGCTTGGCGACAGGCGCGTCAAACCCCTTATGGCGTGCAACGATCCGCGAGCAAAAAAAAAGGACCTGCAGATAAATCTGCAAGTCCTCAAAAGGTGAGAGGTGTCTAGTCCCTCGACCTGGTGATCGTGTTACCGCATCAGGCCTTCAGAGGCACCAGACGCGGAGCAATCATGTTTTCCGGGCGCAGGATGTCGTCGAGCATGGCGTCGTCGAGCAAGCCTTCTTCACGCACCAGTTCCAGCACGCCGCGGCCGCTTTCAAGGGCGATGCGGGCGATGCGGGTGGCGTTTTCATAGCCGATGTACGGGTTCAGTGCGGTCACCAGGCCGATCGAATGTTCGACCAGTTCGCGGCAACGCGCTTCGTTGGCGGTGATGCCGACGATGCAGTGTTCGCGCAGCATGTCCATGGCACGTTGCAGCAAGCGGATCGAGTCGAAGATCTTGAAGGCGATCAACGGCTCCATCACGTTCAATTGCAGTTGGCCACCTTCGGCGGCGATGGTCAGTGCCAAGTCGTTACCGATGATCTGGAACGCCACCTGGTTAACGGCTTCCGGGATAACCGGGTTGACCTTGCCGGGCATGATCGAGCTGCCGGGCTGACGCGCTGGCAGGTTGATTTCATTGATACCGGTACGTGGGCCGCTGGACAGCAGGCGAAGGTCGTTGCAGATCTTCGACAGCTTGACCGCTGTACGCTTGAGCATGCCGGAGAACAGTACGAACGCGCCCATGTCGGAGGTGGCTTCGATCAGGTCGGCAGCCGGAACCAGTGGGTGACCGCTGATGGTGGCCAGACGGGTCACGGCCAGGTGCTGGTAGCGCGGGTCGGCGTTGATGCCCGTGCCAATCGCGGTACCGCCCAGGTTCACTTCGGTCAGCAGCTCTGGCGCCAGTGTCTTCAAGCGTGCCAAGTCTTCGCCCAATGTGGTGGCGAATGCGTGGAATTCCTGGCCGAGGGTCATCGGCACAGCGTCTTGCAGCTGGGTACGGCCCATCTTCAGGACGTGGTTGAACTCGACGCCTTTGGCCGCGAAGGCCTGAATCAGGCTGTCGAGGCTGGCCAGCAGCGCGTCGTGACCCAACAACAGGCCCAGACGGATGGCCGTCGGGTAAGCGTCGTTGGTGGACTGCGCCATGTTGACGTCGTTGTTAGGGTGCAGGTATTGGTATTCGCCTTTCTGGTGGCCCATGGCCTCCAGCGCGATGTTGGCGATCACTTCGTTGGCATTCATGTTGGTTGAAGTGCCAGCGCCGCCTTGAATCATGTCCACCACGAACTCTTCATGGAAGTCGCCGCGTACCAGACGGGCGCAGGCTTCGCTGATGGCCGCATGCTTTGGCGCGCTCAGGTGGCCCAGTTCGCGGTTAGCATCTGCCGCGGCTTGCTTGACCATGGCCAGGGCCACAACCAACTTTGGGTAATGCGAAATCGGAACGCCGGAGAGACGGAAGTTGTTCACCGCTCGCAGGGTCTGGATGCCGTAATACGCTTGAGCGGGTACTTCGAGTACGCCAAGCAGGTCTTTTTCAGTGCGGAAAGATGCAGCGGAGGACATGATAGAAATCATCTCGATAAGGACCCGGTATAGGCCGGAACGCTGCGAATCCTAGGCTTGCGGTCTATTTTGGGCCAATGCCTTTAAACACTATCCTATGCAGAAACGGCATAATGCCGACGTGACGCGACGGGCGCGTCGAACGTGTGACCCAAATTGGTGCGCCTCGGGGAGGCTCAATGAATCTCGAAAGTAAATGGCTGGAAGACTTCAGTGCGCTGGCCGCCACCCGCAGTTTTTCTCAAGCGGCTGAGCGTCGTTTCGTGACGCAACCGGCCTTCAGTCGACGTATTCGCAGCCTCGAAGCGGCCTTGGGGCTGACGTTGGTGAATCGTTCCCGCACCCCGGTGGAGTTGACTGCGGCCGGTCAACTGTTTTTGGTCACCGCCCGTACGGTGGTCGAGCAGTTGGGCGAGGTGTTGCGCCACCTGCATCACCTTGAAGGCGGGCAGGGCGAGGTCATGCAAGTGGCTGCCGCGCACTCGCTTGCGCTGGGGTTTTTCCCGCGCTGGATCGCGCAATTGCGCAATGAAGGGCTGAACATTGCGACACGCCTTGTTGCGACTAACGTCGGAGACGCGGTGCATGCATTGCGCGAGGGCGGCTGCGATTTGATGCTGGCTTTTTACGATCCGGACGCTGCGTTGCAGATGGACCCGGAGATTTTCCCGTCGTTGCATTTAGGCAATACCGAAATGTTGCCAGTGTGCGCTGCCGATGCGGACGGCAAACCGCTGTTCGACCTGGAAGGCGATGCAAGCGTGCCCTTGCTGGCCTACAGTGCGGGGGCGTTTTTAGGGCGCTCGGTCAATTTGCTGCTGCGCCAGCGCAGCCTGCGCTTTACCACTATTTATGAAACTGCCATGGCAGATAGCCTCAAGAGCATGGCGCTAGAGGGGCTGGGCATTGCCTGGGTGCCTCATTTGAGCGTGCGCGCCGAGCTGGCGCGCGGCGAACTGGTGGTGTGTGGCGGGCCGCAATGGCACGTGCCCCTGGAGATTCGTCTGTATCGCTGTGCGTTGGTGCGCAAGGCTAACGTGCGATTGCTGTGGCGCAAGCTGGAAGGCGGGGCTACCCCTTCGGCAACGTGAAAAGGAAGGCCTGTCGAGCAGGCCTATCCGCTTATTCGACGCTTTCGTTAAAAGCCGAATGGGCAACCACGCGTGCGGGGGGTTAGGGGGCGTCTTTCAGGTAATTAACAATGTGCTCACGGTTTTGCCGGGTATAGCGATAGCAGTTTGCACGGGCTGCACTCACCTCTGGGTACACATAGGTTTCGCACGGGATACCCCAGGGGTTCCAGCCTATTTCCGCGTCTTCATGAGTCGCTGTGAAACTATGCCCTACTTCATGGGCAATCACTTGGTAGCTACTGACACTGGCAATGAGGGCGGGTTTTCGCGGGATGGCGGCCCCTAATACCTGGTCGTTAATCTTGCCATTGATCACCAGAATGTAGCGCTCGGTTTGGGTCCAGCCCAAGTTGTTGGCGTTTTTATAGGCGGCGGCCACGGCCATCCAGCGATCTGCGACCTCTTGAGCGCTTTTGGAGGTGTAGTTGAAATCAGTGACCCCCGGAATGTTTCTTAGCAAGTTGAATTTGAATGTGCGCCCTGTAATGGCAGAGATTTCGTCCGTGAAGTCTTTGAAATATTGAAGGGCGAGAACACGGTCGCTCAAGGTCACATCGTTGTGTACAAAAATATGAAACGTGATGGGCTTCATCTATAAATCCTTTTATGCATGAAGAGCGCTTTGCAGGGTGTGCTGGGCACGGTGTCATGTCGCTTGTTATCAAGCTGGCTTCATTAGTTAAGGCGTAGACGGGGGGGTTAACGACGCGTGGTGTCTGTGAGTCGACCTGCTTTTTTCGCCTGTGGGTGTAAGTTTTTTCGATTGCGTGTTGGCGTGGCCGCAGGATGCGCGGGCGTGCATGTGGCCTGACCCAAGGGTCAGTAAAACCGGGTGTTTGCACGATTTAAAAGGCTGCGGACAGATGGTCGTCAAAGGTGCTTTTAACGCACTTCTTTGGGGTATACTGCGCGGCCTTCGGCTGGCTTGACCGGCCTTAATTCCTATAACAAGCCACGTCGGATCCCCCACGTGGCTTGTTGTTTTTTGACGCGCCTGCGGGCGCCCAAGAGAAGAGGCGCGACGATGAGTGCACTGGTAGGCGTGATCATGGGCTCCAAGTCCGATTGGTCCACCCTCAGCCACACCGCCGATATGCTGGAAAAACTCGGCATTCCTTACGAAGTGAAAGTGGTCTCTGCCCACCGCACGCCGGATTTGCTGTTCCAGTATGCCGAAGAGGCCGAAGGCCGCGGAATCGAGGTCATTATTGCCGGTGCCGGTGGCGCAGCCCACTTGCCAGGCATGTGTGCGGCAAAAACCCATTTGCCTGTGCTCGGCGTGCCGGTGCAGTCATCGATGCTGTCGGGCGTCGACTCGCTGTTGTCGATCGTGCAAATGCCTGCGGGCATTCCAGTGGCGACGCTGGCCATCGGCAAGGCCGGGGCGATCAACGCCGCGTTGTTGTCCGCCAGCATCCTGGGCGCCAAGCACCCGCAGTTCCATACCGTGTTGAAAGCATTCCGTGCTGAACAGACTGACAGCGTGCTGGACAATCCAGACCCGCGCCTGGCCTGAGGTTTCTAACGATGAAAATCGGTGTAATCGGTGGCGGCCAGTTGGGTCGCATGCTGGCTCTGGCGGGCACTCCGCTGGGCATGAACTTCGCCTTCCTTGACCCTGCGCCTGACGCCTGTGCGGCGCCTTTGGGCGAGCATCTGCGTGCGGATTACGGTGATCCGGATCACCTGCGCCAGTTGGCGGACGAAGTCGATCTGGTGACCTTTGAGTTCGAAAGCGTGCCAGCCGAAACCGTGGCGTTCCTGTCGCAGTTCGTACCGGTGTACCCGAGTGCCGATGCGCTGCGCATTGCCCGTGATCGCTGGTTCGAAAAAAGCATGTTCAAGGACTTGGGTATTCCTACCCCGGCCTTTGCCGACATTCAGTCCCAGGCGGACCTGGATGCAGCGGTGGCCAGCATTGGCCTGCCAGCCGTGCTCAAAACCCGCACCCTGGGTTACGACGGCAAGGGCCAAAAAGTGCTGCGCACCCCGGCCGATGTGGTGGGTACGTTTGCCGAACTGGGCAGCGTCGCATGCTTGCTGGAAGGGTTTGTACCCTTCACGGGTGAAGTGTCGCTGATCGCCGTGCGCGGTCGTGATGGCGAAACCCGGTTCTACCCGTTGGTGCATAACACCCACGACAGCGGCATTCTCAAGCTGTCGGTTGCCAGTACCGACCACCCGCTGCAAGCGCTGGCCGAAGACTACTCCAGCCGTGTGCTCAAGCAGCTGGATTACGTGGGCGTGATGGCGTTCGAGTTCTTTGAAGTCGACGGGGGTCTCAAGGCCAACGAAATCGCGCCTCGGGTTCACAACTCGGGTCACTGGACCACCGAAGGCGCCGAATGCAGCCAGTTCGAAAACCACCTGCGTGCCATTGCTGGCCTGCCGCTGGGTTCGACGGCCAAAGTGGGCGAGAGCGCCATGCTCAACTTTATTGGTACGGTGCCTGCGGTTGAGAAGGTGGTGGCGATTGCCGATTGCCATTTGCATCACTACGGCAAGGCGTTCAAGGCGGGTCGTAAGGTGGGCCACGCCAACTTGCGCTGTGCCGACATGGCGACCCTGCAAGCGCAGATCCTGCGGGTTGAAGCGCTGATCGACGAAGCATAAACGGTACATCGGCGGGAACCATTCGGTTGCCGCCGCCCTCTGATGGCGTGATGCCAAAGTGCTGTCTAGGCTTTGGTTTAACACCATTCAAAGAGAGGGATCGTCCATGGGCATCATCGGAACCATTTTTATCGGCTTGATCGTTGGCCTGCTGGCCCGTTTCCTGAAGCCGGGCGACGACAGCATGGGCTGGATCATGACCATCCTGCTGGGTATCGGCGGTTCGTTGGCAGCTACGTACGGCGGCCAGGCGCTGGGTATCTATAAGGCGGGCGAAGGTGCCGGCTTTATCGGCGCAGTGGTCGGTGCCGTGATTCTGCTGATCATTTACGGCATGGTCTCTAAAAAGAACTGACCGGATGCGGCTTCTCTCTGCGCCAGGCGCAGAGAGGGCTAGAATGCGCGGCGTCCTACGTCTTTCTTAGTTGAGTCCGCCATGCGCCGTCTTGTAATGACCTTTCTTTTGCTGGGCGCAAGCCTGGTACACGCGGCAGACTTGCCGGAAACCGACTGGCTCGAGCTGATGCCGAAGTCGGATCAATTAGCCCTCGAACAAATGCCCGAAATCGATCATGACTCACCTGAAGCGCAGGGGACGTTTACCGATAAGGGTGGCCTGAAACAAAGCGAAGGCCTGCCAGCCGTTATGTATTCCACCAAGACAGTGGCCAGCATGAACGGCAAGACCATCCGTCTGGGCGGCTATCCGGTGCCGCTCGAAAGCGACGCGAAAGGGCGCAGCACGCTGTTTTTCCTCGTGCCTTACCCGGGTGCCTGTATCCACGTTCCGCCTCCGCCTCCCAATCAATTGGTGCTGGTGCGTTATCCAAAAGGCTTGAAGCTGGATGACATTTACACGCCGTTGTGGGTAACGGGCACGTTGAAGGTCGAAAAGGTTACCAATGACTTGGCCGATGCGGCGTATGCGCTGGACGCCGGGCAGGTGCGGGTGGTGAAGGAAGAGGATCTGTAAGGGTTCTGTAAGTCGCTGACAGGCCGCACGTGTTGATCGCGGCCTCGTGCTGATTATCAGCGGTTACAGGTGTCAGAGCGCGGTTGTGCCAATACTGACGCCCAGCGTGTGGATGGCGCCCGGCTCCAGTGTGACGACGTCGTCCATTACGTTGGCGGTTTCGATGCACAGCATGCGCTGCCAGCCGTCGGCGGCCATGTCGTTGAAACGCGCGGTCTTGTCGATCCACGGGTTCCAGATCACAGCGCTGCGTGAACCCTCGCTCTGGAGGGTGATGCGACGTTCCCATTCAGGGTCAACGATGCTCAGTGTGTCAGGGGTGTCGAGGTAGATGCGGTCGGTTTCGCCGCTGAAGGTCAAATCCCCTGACTGCTTGACGCGTTTCCAGTCATCCAAAGTTTCGATGTAGGTCAGCCCCTCCACGCCTTCGACACGCACCTGGCTTACATTGCTGACCGCAAAATAGCTGTGCAGCGCCTGGCTGATGCTCACGGCGGTGTCGCTGCGGTTATGGCTGACGAGACTCAGGTGCAGGTGGGTGTCGAGGCGGATCTTCAGGGTCAGCGTCACGTCGTGCGGCCAGCCGGGCAAGCCGCCCTCTACGTGCGGCAAGCCCAGTTCTATATGCAGCGCTTCGCCGGCGTCATCGTAATCCAGCAGTTCCCACTCTCGGGTGCGTACCAGACCATGGGCGGTGGCGGGTTCAGCGCTGGCACGCATGGCTTGCACGCTGGGCGGGTTGAGGGCCAGGTTGCCAAACCATGGCCAGCAAATCGGTACACCCGCACGAATACCTTTGCCGTGGACGAACTGCGCCTTTTCGTTCAGCCAGATCACCGGTTTGTCGTCGCCGACCTGATAGCTCAGCACCTGCGCGCCCTGTTTGGCGATCAGCAGTTGCGCTTGCCCGTGGATAAAGTGCCAGCAGTCCAGCTCGCCCAATTTCAATGAAGTGCTCGGGAGTGACGTGTGGCTGGGCATGACAGGCTCTCTTTACAGGACAAGGGCAGCAGTAGACAGGCAAAACGCCGTCAGGTTTAACGCCGTGGCGGCACCGAGCGCGTGCGGCCGCTGCCATCGATGGCGACGAACACAAATACGGCTTCGGTCACTTTGCGCCATTCGCTGGACAGCGGGTCGTCGCTCCACACTTCGACCATCATCTGGATCGAGCTGCGGCCGATTTCCAGGGCTTGGGTATAGAAGGACAGCTGGGCACCGACTGCCACTGGGACCAGAAACGCCATGCGGTCAATGGCGACGGTGGCGACACGCCCGCCTGCCACTTTGCTGGCCATGGCCGTGCCAGCGAGGTCCATCTGGGACACCAGCCAACCGCCGAAAATATCACCGAAACCATTGGTTTCGCGTGGCAGTGCAGTAATTTGCAAGGCCAGGTCGCCTTGCGGGATTGGATCTTCTTGTTCGAGCTCTAGCATGCCGAAGGGCCTCTGACCCGTGATTCATCATGTGTATTGCGGGTGAAAAAGCGTCTTTAGAAAAACGATTCAGCCCGAACATACTCCGTTCGTCACGTTCTTCCCAAGCCGCACCAAGGGGAAACAACTTCGAGGTATCGGCTGAAGGGACGCATTAGGGCGTGTCGTACAGCCACTCAAAATCCGTAGGTCGTTGCTTACGGTCCGCGAGTATATCGGTCGGCAACGCCGTCTACGACCGTCTGATTCTGCTTTTTAAAGGGGCGACACGTCTACCTCTGTGCTTTTGCAGGCAATTTGTTATCGTTCGTGACCGCCCGGCCTATGCCTGGGGCGTTGCCGCTTTTGCCTAGCCTAATAAGAGATGCCCAAATCCTATGATCACCGAGCCTTCCAGTGCTGCGCCACCTTCGCGTCCCTTGACCCGTAATGACTACAAAACACTCTCGTTGTCTGCCTTGGGCGGCGCGCTGGAGTTTTACGATTTCATTATTTTTGTGTTCTTTGCCACGGTCGTCGGCAAGCTGTTTTTCCCGGCCGATATGCCCGAGTGGCTACGGCTGATGCAAACCTTCGGCATTTTCGCTGCCGGTTATCTCGCACGGCCACTGGGCGGCATTGTCATGGCGCACTTTGGCGACCTGCTGGGGCGCAAGAAGATGTTCACCTTGAGCATTTTCATGATGGCCGTACCGACGCTGATCATGGGTTTGCTGCCGACGTATGCGCAGATCGGCATGTGGGCGCCGATCCTGTTGCTGCTGATGCGCGTTATTCAGGGTGCGGCCATTGGTGGTGAAGTGCCGGGCGCGTGGGTCTTTGTGGCCGAGCACGTACCGCCACGGCATGTGGGCTACGCCTGCGGCACGCTGACCTGCGGCCTGACAGCGGGTATTTTGTTGGGCTCGCTGGTGGCCACGGCCATCAACACCCTTTACACCCCGATGGAAGTATCTGACTACGCGTGGCGTATTCCCTTCTTGCTCGGCGGCGTATTTGGTTTGTTTTCGGTCTACTTGCGTCGCTGGTTGCATGAAACCCCGGTGTTTGCCGAGTTGCAACTGCGCAAGGCACTGGCCGAAGAAGTGCCGCTCAAAACTGTCTTGCGTGACCACCGTGGTGCCATCGCAGTGTCGATGCTGCTGACATGGTTGTTGTCGGCCGGGATCATCGTGGTGATCTTGATGACCCCGACCGTGCTGCAAACCATTTATGGTTTCTCGGCCACGGTTTCATTGAAAGCCAACAGCCTGGCCATTGTTTTCCTGAGCTTGGGATGCATCGCGTCGGGCGCATTGGCGGACCGATTTGGTGCGGGCAAGGTGTTCGTCTTCGGCTGTGCTGCGCTGTTGATTACCTCGTGGACCTTCTATCACAGCCTGTTGCAACACCCGGATTGGTTGTTTCCGCTGTACGCATTGAGTGGTTTGTTTGTAGGCACCATCGGGGCGGTGCCGTATGTCATGGTTAAAGCGTTCCCGCCCGTTGTGCGTTTCAGCGGTTTGTCGTTTTCTTACAACCTGGCGTACGCGATTTTCGGTGGTCTGACCCCGATGGCCGTGACGTTGCTGCTCAAAGAAAGCCCGATGGGCCCGGCGTATTACGTTGCAATCATTTGCACCATGGGTTTATTGGTCGGTGCTTATCTGTGGAAGAAAGGCCGCTGACCCCCGGCCTCTAGCCCTAGGGCACGCCCGCGCCACTTCTCTGGAAGGCCAGCCATTCATTGCGAATGCTGGCCTTTCATCTAATTGTCACAATCGGTTCATAGAGTAGTCACATGGCCTGCAGATACTGGCCCCCGATTCATCTAACCCCGTTTGCTAGGAGTAAGGCATGAGACTGAAGCGTGTGATGGCGGCCCTGACTTTTGTCGCCGCAGGCGTTGCAACTGCGAATGCGGTTGCCGCGGGTGTTGATCCGGCAATCCAGCCGTACGTTAAGACCACTGGTGTGTCGGGTAACCTCTCCAGCGTTGGTTCCGATACCCTGGCGAACCTGATGACCTTGTGGGCTGAGGCCTACAAAAAAGAATACCCGAACGTCAATATCCAGATTCAGGCTGCCGGTTCCTCGACCGCGCCCCCTGCGATTACAGAAGGCACCGCTAACCTGGGCCCGATGAGCCGCAAGATGAAAGACAACGAACTGGCTGCCTTCGAGCAGAAGTACGGCTACAAGCCGACCGCCATCCCGGTGGCCGTCGATGCCTTGGCGGTGTTCGTGCACAAAGACAACCCGATCAAGCACATGACCATGGAGCAAGTTGACGCTGTCTTCTCCTCCACGCGTCTGTGTGGCGGCAAATCGGACATCAAAACCTGGGGTGACCTGGGAGTGACCGGCGATCTGGCCAACAAGCCGGTGCAACTGTTTGGTCGTAACTCGGTGTCCGGTACGTACGGCTACTTCAAAGAAGAAGCCTTGTGCAAAGGTGACTTCAAGCCAAACGTGAACGAGCAACCGGGCTCGGCCTCGGTGGTGCAGTCGATCAGCAGCTCGCTGAACGGCATCGGTTATTCGGGCATCGGTTACAAGACCGCCAGCGTGAAAACCGTGCCGCTGGCCAAGAAAGGCAGCACTGAGTTCGTTGAAGACACTGAAGAAAACGCATTGAACGGCAAATACCCGCTGTCGCGTTTCCTTTACGTGTACGTGAACAAAGCACCGAACAAGCCGCTGAACCCGCTGGAAGCCGAGTTCATCAAGCTGGTGCTGTCCAAACAAGGTCAAGAAGTCGTGGTCAAGGATGGCTACATCCCGCTGCCCGCCAAAGTTGCTGCCAAAGCCTTGGCCGACCTGGGTTTGAAAGAAGGCGCATAACCCTGTAGTTGCTGCCTCAGGCTGTAATCAAGACATGCAGCCTGCGGCCGCGACATCAGGTTCTGAGCCGGGTAACTACTTAATTTTCCACTCCGCTGCCAGCCCCACTGGGCAGCGGCTTTTTTGCGTCACTGCTTTGTCATCTTTTTGTCATACAGGACCGCTAGGGTGTGCGCATGAATGATCTGGCCAATTCCCCAATGACTACGACATCCGCTCCCAAGCGCATTGATTTCAATACGCCTGAACTGCAACGCAAGCGCCGCATCCGCGCGCTTAAAGATCACCTGACCCGCTGGTATGTATTTATCGGCGGTCTTGCCGTGCTCGGCGCGATCACCCTGATTTTCTTCTTCCTCGGGTATGTGGTGCTGCCACTGTTTCAGGGCGCCGACCTGAATGCCAAGCAGGCGATTACGCCTGTGTGGATGCAGGACGCAGGCAAGCCGTTGATGCTGTCGGTTGAAGAGCAGAATCAGGTCGGTATGCGCGTGTCCGATCAGGGCATGGTGCTGTTTTTCAATGCCAAGAACGGCGATGAGCTCTCCCGCGTGAACCTGCCGCTGCCTGCCGACACTCATGTGACGTCGCTGGGTGAGGATCAACCGGGTAACCCGGTGGTGGCCTTGGGCTTGTCCAATGGCCAGGCGCTGGTGTTCCGCCACACGTATAAAGTCAGCTACCCGGATGGCAACAAGACCATCACCCCGGCCATCGAATACCCGTACGGTCAGGCGCCTGTCGCGCTTGATCCTCAAGGGCGTGCGCTGGATCACGTGAACCTCAGCGTGAACGATTCAACGCTGGTGCTGGCCGGTTCTACCGGCGCGCAGTTGCACGTGCTGTCGTTGGCCAGTGAAGAAAACATGATGACGGGTGAGGTCACGAACTCCGAAACCCGCATCGAGTTGCCGCAGATGACCGAGAAGGTCAAAGCGTTGTACATCGACCCGCGTCAGCAATGGCTGTATGTCATCAATGGTCGTGCTCAAGCGGACGTGTTCAGCCTGCGCGAAAAAAGCTTGAATGGCCGTTACAAATTGGCTGAAGACGCCACCACTGAAATCACGGCCAGTACCCAGTTGGTGGGTGGCATTTCGCTGATCCTGGGTGATTCCACCGGCACCCTGAGCCAGTGGTTCATGGCCCGCGACCCAGATGGTGAACAGCGTTTCAAGCACATTCGCAGCTTCAAAATGGGCGACTCACCGATTGTTGAAATCACCGCCGAACAACGCCGCAAAGGTTTCCTGGCGCTGGACGCCGCAGGTGAAATTGGTGTGTTCCACAGCACCGCGCACCGTACTCTGCTGGTCGAGAAGGTCGCTGAAGGCCCCGGCATCATGGCGCTGTCACCACGCGCCAACCGCATCATCGTGGAAGAGGGCGGCAAGCTGCTGCCGCTGACCTTGAAGAACCCGCACCCGGAAGTGTCCTGGAGCGCGCTGTGGAGCAAGGTCTGGTACGAGAACTACGACGAACCGAAATACGTCTGGCAATCAACTGCGGCCAACACCGACTTCGAACCGAAGATGAGCCTCGCGCCTTTGACCTTCGGTACGTTGAAAGCCGCGTTCTACGCGATGTTGCTGGCTGCCCCGCTGGCAGTTGCCGCGGCTATTTACACCGCTTACTTCATGGCCCCGAGCCTGCGCCGTAAGGTCAAGCCGGTGATCGAACTGATGGAAGCGATGCCGACAGTGATTCTGGGCTTCTTCGCCGGCCTGTTCCTGGCCCCGTATGTGGAAGGGCATTTGCCGGGGATTTTTAGCCTACTGATGCTGTTGCCGATCGGGATTTTGCTGGCGGGCTTCACTTGGAGTCGTCTGCCGGAGTCCATCCGCCTGCGCGTGCCGGATGGCTGGGAAAGCCTGATTTTGATTCCGGTGATTCTGTTCATTGGCTGGCTGTCGCTGTACATGAGCCCGTTCATGGAAGCATGGTTCTTCGGCGGCGACATGCGCTTGTGGATCTCCCACGACCTGGGTATCACCTATGACCAGCGCAACGCTCTGGTCGTCGGCCTGGCGATGGGTTTTGCAGTGATCCCGAACATTTACTCGATTGCTGAAGATGCCGTGTTCAGCGTGCCGCGCGGCCTGACGCTGGGTTCGCTGGCGCTGGGTGCCACGCCGTGGCAAACCATGACCCGCGTGGTCATCCTGACCGCCAGCCCGGGCATTTTCTCGGCACTGATGATCGGCATGGGCCGTGCGGTAGGCGAGACCATGATCGTGCTGATGGCCACTGGCAACACGCCGGTCATGGAAATGAACCTGTTCGAAGGCTTGCGGACTTTGGCGGCGAACGTGGCGGTGGAGATGCCTGAATCCGAAGTGGGCGGCAGTCACTACCGCGTGCTGTTCCTCTCGGCGCTGGTGCTGCTGTTGTTCACCTTCATCATGAACACTCTCGCCGAGCTGATCCGTCAGCGTCTGCGCAAGAAATATTCGTCGCTTTAAGGAAGGTAGAAGTCTGTGAAACAGAATTCCCTCAAAGGTTGGTTCAAGAGCGGCGCCCCGGGCGTCTGGATCAGCGGTGGCGCGGTGTCGCTCGCGGTCATCATGACCATTGGTTTGCTGGCAGTGATTGCCGTGCGTGGGCTGGGCCACTTTTGGCCGGCTGATTTGGTGCTGGCGCAGTACAACGTGCCGGGCTCAGCCAATCACGTGGTGCTGGGCGAAGTGGTGCAAAAGGAAGAAGTGCCCCGCGAACGCCTGAAAAGCGCCGGTTTACCGGTGCCGGAACAAGGCCCCGAATTCATGACCCGCGAGCTGATCAAGGTCGGCAACCGCGACCTCAACGGCAACGACTTTTCGTGGGTGGTGGGCGAGTGGCTGACCGACCAGAAGACGCCGCCCGAGTTGCTGGCGGTCGAGCGTCGCGAGTGGGGTAACTTCTACGGCTATCTGGTCAATGTGAAAGAAAACGGCAAGGTGATTGCCGAAGGTGAAGCGGCGTGGCCTGAGCTGCAGGCGCGGGTCAAGCGCGTTAACGAGCTGGCCAAGCAACTCAGCCAGCTGGAAAAGAAAGACATCGGCGCCATCAACTATGGGCTTGAGCGGATTCGTCTGCAGGGCCGCAAGCTGGAGCTGGAAGGCAAACTGACACCGCAAGCCCAGGCGGACATGGAAGCCGAACGTGCCGAGCTGAATGCGCGCTACAAAGCGATTGAAGACCGCTTGGGTGATCTGCATGCCCAGTTCAATCGCGACAGCCTGACGGCCCGCGATGCCAACGGTAAAGAGCTGGAAATCAACATCGGCAAAGTGGTCAAGGCCTACCAGCCGAACGCCATGAACAGCTGGCAGAAGCTGGCGATGTATTTCAGTAACATTTGGGAATTCCTCAGCGAAGACCCGCGAGAAGCCAACACGGAAGGCGGTATTTTCCCGGCGATTTTCGGCACCGTGATGATGACCCTGATCATGGCTGTGATCGTGACCCCGTTCGGCGTGCTGGCGGCGGTGTACCTGCGTGAATACGCCAAGCAGAACACCCTGACCCGCGTGATCCGTATTGCTGTGAATAACCTGGCCGGTGTGCCGGCAATTGTGTACGGCGTGTTTGGTCTGGGCTTCTTTGTGTACGTGCTGGGCGGGTCGGTTGACCGACTGTTCTTTGCCGAGGCACTGCCCGCGCCAACCTTCGGTACGCCGGGCCTGATGTGGGCCTCGCTGACGCTGGCGCTGCTGGCCGTCCCGGTGGTGATTGTGGCCACTGAAGAGGGGCTGGCGCGTATTCCGCGTACGGTGCGCGAAGGTTCGCTGGCGCTGGGTGCGACCAAGTCCGAGACGCTGTGGAAGATCGTATTGCCGATGGCCAGCCCGGCCATGATGACCGGCATGATCCTCGCCGTGGCGCGGGCAGCGGGTGAAGTGGCACCGCTGATGCTGGTGGGTGTGGTCAAGCTGGCGCCGTCGTTGCCGCTGGACGGCAACTACCCGTACCTGCATTTGGACCAGAAGATCATGCACCTGGGCTTCCATATTTATGACGTGGGCTTCCAGAGCCCGAACGTTGAAGCCGCGCGGCCGCTGGTATACGCCACGGCGCTGCTGCTGGTGCTGGTGATCGCGACCCTGAACCTGTCGGCGGTGTGGATTCGCAACCACCTGCGCGAGAAGTACAAGGCGCTGGAAAGCTGATAACGAACATAGATGGCAGGCGCGGCCCATCGGCCCTTCTGCCAACGAGAAGCCCGGTTTTTAGTAACCGGAACGAATTTTTAGCGTATGGAGCAACCCATGCAGCATGAATCCACGTCCCACGGCATCAACATGTCGGCCTTGGGTCGCAGCAAACAAAGCTTGAACCTGGCCAATGAAGAAATCGCCATTGAAGTCCCGGGGTTAAACCTTTATTACGGCGACAAGCAGGCATTGTTCGACGTGAGCCTGAACATCCCGAAACAACGGGTGACTGCGTTCATCGGGCCGTCGGGTTGCGGCAAGTCCACGCTGCTGCGCACATTTAACCGTATGAACGATCTGGTGGACGGTTGCCGCGTCGAAGGTGAAATCAACCTCTACGGCCATAACATCTACCGCAAGGGCGAAGACGTGGCCGAGCTGCGTCGTCGTGTGGGCATGGTGTTCCAGAAGCCCAACCCGTTCCCCAAGACCATCTACGAAAACGTGGTCTACGGCTTGCGCATTCAGGGCATCAACAAAAAGCGCATCCTCGACGAGGCCGTGGAGTGGGCCCTTAAAGGTGCAGCGTTGTGGGATGAGGTTAAAGACCGTCTGCACGACTCGGCGCTGGGCTTGTCCGGTGGTCAGCAGCAGCGTCTGGTGATTGCCCGTACCATCGCGGTTGAACCCGAAGTGTTGCTGCTCGATGAGCCGTGTTCGGCACTCGACCCGATCTCGACACTGAAAGTCGAAGAGCTGATTTACGAGCTCAAGTCCAAGTTCACCATCGTGATCGTGACCCACAATATGCAACAGGCTGCGCGGGTGTCGGATTACACCGCCTTCATGTACATGGGCAAGATGGTCGAATACGGCGACACCGACACGCTGTTCACCAACCCGGCCAAAAAGCAGACCGAAGATTACATCACCGGGCGCTATGGCTAGTGGGAGCGGCCCCTGCCGCTTGGCGTAATGACACAATTGGCTGGCCGCCTGGCGCGTGCCGCTCACCGATTTGCGGAGCAGAACCATGATTTCAAAGGATGGCCTCACCCATCACATTTCCGCGCAATTCAACGCGGAACTCGAAGAAGTGCGCAGCCACTTGCTGGCCATGGGCGGGCTGGTCGAGAAGCAGGTTAACGACGCGGTCACGGCGTTGATCGAGGCCGACTCCGGGCTGGCTCAGCAAGTGCGTGAAATTGACGAACAGATCAATCAGATGGAGCGCAACATCGACGAAGAATGCCTGCGCATTCTGGCCCGCCGTCAGCCTGCGGCCTCTGACTTGAGGCTGATTATCAGCATTTCCAAGTCAGTCATCGACCTGGAGCGCATCGGTGACGAGGCGACAAAAATTGCACGCCGTGCGATCCAGCTCTGTGAAGAGGGCGAAGCGCCGCGCGGTTACGTAGAAGTGCGGCACATTGGCGATCAGGTGCGCAACATGGTGCGCGATGCCCTGGACGCTTTCGCCCGTTTCGATGCTGACCTTGCGCTGTCTGTGGCGCAGTACGACAAAATCATCGACCGCGAATACAAAACGGCACTGCGTGAGCTGGCCACTTACATGATGGAAGACCCGCGTTCGATTTCGCGGGTGCTGAGCATCATTTGGGTACTGCGTTCGCTGGAGCGGATTGGCGACCACGCACGCAATATTTCGGAGCTGGTGATCTACCTGGTGCGCGGAACGGATGTGCGCCATATGGGCCTCAAGCGTATGCGCGAAGAAGTTGAAGGCACGGGTGTGGATAACGCTAATGTTCCGCAGGTGCCTGACGATAAATAAGACTGCCCGAGATTAAAAACGCCCGGCTTTAGCCGGGCGTTTTACGTTTCGGCGTTCACATTCAGGCGCTCTGCGAACGTAAAGTCATTCGGGGTGCCCCCAAGATTTGGCACATGGCCATCATTCGGCGCATGCTAGTCAAGATTTCAAAGGAGCAGTCGATGAGCAAGGTCAGTGTGTTGGTGGTGGATGACGCGTCGTTTATTCGCGATTTGGTCAAAAAGTGCCTGCGTAACTACTTCCCGGGCATCAAGATCGAAGACGCGGTTAACGGTCGCAAAGCCCAGGCCATACTGGCCCGCGAAACCTTCGACCTGGTGCTGTGTGACTGGGAAATGCCTGAAATGTCCGGCCTTGAGCTGCTGACCTGGTGCCGCGAGCAAGATCACTTGAGAACCCTGCCGTTCATCATGGTCACCAGCCGTGGCGATAAAGAGAACGTGGTGCAGGCGATTCAGGCGGGTGTGTCGGGTTACGTCAGCAAGCCCTTTACCAACGAGCAGTTGCTGACCAAGGTCAAACACGCACTGAACAAGGCCGGAAAGCTCGAAACCCTGCTGGCCAGTGCGCCGACGCGGATGAACTCGGCATTCGGGAATGATTCGCTCAATGCATTGACTGGCGGCAAGGCTCAGACCGTGGCTGCAACGCCTGCCGCTGCGCCTGCACCCGTTGCACGCCCGGCAGTCGCAGCCAAACCTGCGGCAAAGGCACATACACCTGCAGGGCGTGGTCAGGGTCAATTGCGCCTTTCCAGTGGCACACAGGCATGCGTCATTAAGGCCTTGAGCCTCAAGGAGGCGCTGCTGGTGGTGCGTCGTGGCGACGTGCTGCCTCAGGTGCTGGAAAGCGCCGTGCTTGACCTTGAGCAGGGCGAGAGCGCCGAGGTGGCACGTCTCAATGGTTACCTGCACGCGGTCGTTGCCTACGAGCCCAAGCCTGACAGCGACTGGTTGCAACTGACCTTCCGCTTTGTGGATCAGGATGCCGCGAAGATGGGCTACCTCTCGCGGCTGATCGCCCATGGCACCGCACAAAAACACTTTGTGCCCGGTGCGTAACCACTGAACACAGGCTTACGGCAATTGCAGGCCGCCTGAAGCCTTGTGAATCGCCCGCAGATGCTCACCGATCTGTTTGACGTTGGCTTCGGTCGCGGCAATTTCGGCGGCGCGGGCGGGTTCCAGCAGGCTGCGTACTTCCTTGTCCAGATCCCCGGTCAGGCGCAGTAGCTGTTGCTGGCGCTGACTGCTTTCGGATTCGAGCATTTCCCATTCTTGGGCCTGTGGCAGGCCATAGCCGCTGCTGCCCAGCAACTCCGCCGGGCGACTGAGAAAGCCGCTGCTGGCGAGAATTTCTTGAAGCGTCTTGTTGGCCTTGTCCATGCCGGCACCTTCAATGCCGCGCACTTTTAAGTACTTCTGTTTGACTTCGTCTTGAGCCAGCAATAATTGACGGCGAAACGCGGCTTGCTCAAGCAGCAACAACGCAGCGCTGGCGCGCAGATCGGCTTGTTCGACCCACGGACGTCGAGCGTCCGGACTGAGGGCGAGCCAGTCTTCGACGCTGGTTTGCTGGATCGGCAGGCGGGTCTTGAGAACATCGAACATCGCTTGATAGCGATCGCGGTAGGAGTCAAAGCGGTAACCCAAGCGCAGCGCTTCTTTCTTGTCATCCAGCACGCGGGTATCGGCCAGCCCACGCGCTTTGAGCACTTCCAGCAGGCCATTGGGCATGATGCTGTCCAGGCCCTTGAGCTGCGCGTTGTCACTGCCGCTGCGCAGCAACTTCAGGGTTTCGACCGCGCAGTTGTTGGAAATGAAGTAGTAGTTGCCGTCATAACTCCAGTGCATCTCTGCCGCGTGCTCGACCACTTCTTCGATTTCTGGGCGGCTCAGCGTGAGGGGCACAGACGCGAGGCTGCGCAGTTCGGTCTTGGTGTATTCGTCAATCACCTGAGCCAGTGGCAAGACAAAGAGGCGCGACGGGTAGGCGCCGGTCAGGCCGTCCCAGCTCGATAACTGTACGTCGTTGACGAATGCCCGGTAGGACAACACCAGATGTTCTTGCAGGTCGAGTCGGCAATCAGGGCCGCGTGGACGGCCGGGCGCGCAGATTACCAGCCGCAACATGCTGTGGCCCCAGCGGCTGGCCCATTCCTGATTGGCTTCGGCAAGCAGGTAATCGACGGCATACACACGCTCGGGGTCGACGGTGCCGAGGGGTTGTTTGGCAAAATCATTGCCGGCATTGAGAAAGGCGAAGCCTTTGGAACATTCATCCCGGGCAGCCGGGGCCCAACCGAAGTGTTCCTTGTAGTAGCGATACAGCGCCGGGCGGCGACAGGCATAGGCCGGATCAAGGAGGAAATACTCCATGTTCACCGCGACAAACTCCCGGGGGTTGGTGACTTCGTACAAGTCCGGGCTGCGGACGATCTGGTGATTGTCTTGCTCACGCTCGCCACGACGGCCGACATATTGTTGCCAGCCAGCCAGGTCGAGCAGGCGCGGATCATCGCTGAGGGTGAAACGGCGTTCGGTTTGGCCCCGGCACCCGTCCGGCAGGCCAATCAGCCCGGCGCTGTTGTGCTGATGCGTGCAGCGCTGGATGAGCGTGCGCTGTGCGTCCGGCCACAAACGGGCGCGGTCATAAATGTGGGTCAGTTCGTGCAGCACCGTGGCGAGCATTTCCCGGCGCACAGTGCCGTGGGGGCGACTGGTTTGCTCAGTGGCGGCCGAGCCGTCGGTCAAGCTCGTCAGCAGCTTGCGATTGAGATCCAGCTCGGCCACCAACGAAGCTTGCCCGTAGGCGTTGCTCGGCATGTCATCGGTCCAGCCCACCAGGATCTGGCGGTCCAGTTGCTCGATAAACCGCGGTGGCAGCTTCTGCATGGCCTCGTCCAGCAACGCCTGACTGGCCTGCTGTTCAGCCGGGCTCAGGCCGTCGCTCTTGAGTTGCAGATGCAGCGCGGCCTGGGCGCTGCTGCCGATTAGCAGCAGGCCGCAGGCGGCAAGCCAACGCGCGAGTGGCCTCACAGTGCGAGGATAGCTTCGGCAAGTTCCTGGTCGCTGGCGCTGCGAGCTTCTGGCACACGCTCACGCAAGGTGTTGAAGGCGGATTCCAACTGGACGCCGCGAATGTTGCTTTGGCTGGCAACGAAAGTGGCGGCGTCATCGTGGGCTTCACGTACCACTTTGGAGTCGCGTATCGATGTCGTGGTGTCAGACGTGAAGTCAATCGCGCGTCCGAACGCACGAACAATAATGTTACTGGTTTGCACCAGGGTTTGTGCCTGAGCCACATCGGCCAACAACAGCAGGCCAAGGGTGGCGGCAATCAACGGGCTACGCATGAACATTCTCCAGAAAACGCGGGTAGTTATTGGACGAGAATTGCTTGTGCCAGTTCAAGGTCACTGGCAGTCAATTTTGGCTGGTCCTGACGCAAATAGTGCAAGGCTGATTCCAGCCGGGAACCTCGGAGTTGGCCGTCACTGGCGATAAAAGCGGCAGCGTCATCCTGAGCGGCACGAATCAGTTTGTTTTCGAAGGGTGCTGAGGTCACTTTGCTGGTGACATACCCGGTGAGCACAGTGGTTTGCGTGCTCGTGTCGAAGGCAGCTGCAGTTTGAGTCCAGCAAAAGGCAAGTAGGGCAATTGAGAGAAAGCGCATGGGTCTCGACGTTAGTTGAGCGAGGGCCAAGGCTAGCGTAATGGGCGGGGCAGGGCAAAGTGGATGTGCCCGCTGTCCGAGGGCGAGGCTGTGCTCGGGTTACGTCGCACATAGCCTCGCGCTGCCCGGCAGCAATGGCACGGCAAATCAGAGGGTCAGAATGGCCTGGGCCAGTTGTGCATCGGACGCTTGCAGTTGTGGTGCTTGCTGACGGATGAAGTCCAGTGCGCTTTCGAGTTTCACCCCCCGGATAGTGCCTTCACTTGCCACGAAGCTTGCGGCATCGTCGCGGGCAGCGCGCACGATTTTGTTGTCGCGGATGGAGTTGGTGGCATCGGACGTCAGATCTGTAGTGGCCTTAAGCGTGCCTACAATGGCGTCTGTGGTCACGATGAAGCTGGAAGCGTGGGCGCTGGCAGCAACAGCCAGCAAAGCCGCAGCGCTGAGTAGGCGAAGAGTGGGCATGGTGATACTCCTTGGCATGAGCTTATAAGTTAGACGTTTATAAGCCGAATAGTAGGCCCGGTACCGCGCAGGGCAAAGAAGGTTTTACGGCCAAGGGCTGAAATAAGGCGAAAACGTATTGGAATCTGAAACTGTACTTATCTATTTTTTTGAATTTATAACTGTACCTGTCGCATTAACTGCTCATAAAGAAGCCCTAAAACGACAAAACCCGCCAGCGGTTGCCCGCGACGGGTTTTGTTTTACAAATTCTGGGTGCTGGCGGTGAATCGTACATCAGGGCCAGCGAGCGCGTGTTAGCGCCAGAACGGCTTGCTCAGCTCTTCGTAACGCTGTGCTTCGCTAATCCCGGCATCTGCCAGAAGGCGCGAGTCCAGACGAGCCAGTTGATGGCGGCTGGAAATACGGCGCTGCCACAACATCAGGTTGGCAAGTACGCGCAAAGGCATCGAGGCCTGGTTTTTGACAGTGTTGCTTTCGGTGAACAAATCGGAACTGAGGGTACGTTCCATGATGGCATCCTTCCGCTTGTGGCGGCATTGGGTAGTGGTTTAACTGGTGCCCATGATCCTCTTCCGCGTCCAGAGTCTCTAGATACAGTTCACCTGTATTGTGCAGAGCCAGTTAACTGTTTAGGGGTGCTGTACGGGCGTAAATGGGCACAACTGTACCGGTAGGCACTAAGTTGGTGCATTTTTAATCAATCTTGTATGAAATGCGGCTTGTAAGGGTAGGAAATGACCAGTACAGCAGTACAGTTTTTGGAATAGCGCGCATAAAAAAGCCGCCGTGAAAACAGTGTTTTCGTCGGCGGCTGTCTAGCTCGCGTATTACGGGAGCATTTTACCGGTTTCTTCCAGGTTGATATGCCAGCTCAACGCTTCGCGCAGAATGTGCGGGGTGTGGCCACCGATTGCACAGGCTTTGCTGAAGTAGTCGTTGAGTGCTTCACGGAAGTCCGGGTGCACACAGTTGTCGATAATCACTCGGGCGCGCTCGCGTGGCGCCAGACCGCGCAGGTCGGCCAGACCCTGTTCGGTTACCAGAATGTCCACATCGTGTTCGGTGTGGTCAACGTGGCTGACCATCGGCACTACACTGGAGATCGCACCGGCCTTGGCGATCGACTTGGTTACGAAGATCGCCAAGTGCGCGTTACGGGCGAAGTCGCCCGAACCGCCGATGCCGTTCATCATGCGGGTGCCGCAGACGTGGGTGGAGTTCACGTTGCCGTAGATGTCGAATTCCAGCGCGGTGTTGATGCCGATGATGCCGAGACGGCGCACAACTTCAGGGTGGTTGGAGATTTCTTGTGGACGCAGGACCAGTTTGTCCTTGTAGCGCTCCAGGTTGCCGAACACGTCCGTGTTGCGACGCTCCGACAAGGTAATCGAGCTGCCCGAGGCGAAGCTCATCTTGCCAGCGTCGATCAGGTCAAAAGTCGAATCCTGTAGTACTTCGGAGTACATGGTCAGGTCTTCGAACGGCGAGTCGATCAGGCCGCACATCACGGCGTTGGCGATGTTGCCGATACCGGCCTGCAGCGGACCCAACTTGTTGGTCATACGCCCGGCTGCAACTTCTTGTTTGAAGAAGTTGATCAGGTGGAACGCAATGCCGTCGGTTTCGCTGTCCGGTACAGAAACGGTGGACGGCGAATCAGGCTTGTTGGTGATGACGATAGCGACGATTTTTTCCGGCGGGATCGGGATGGCAGTGCTGCCGATGCGGTCGTCAACTTTTACCAACGGGATAGGCGTACGTGTTGGGCGGTAAGTCGGAATGTAGATGTCGTGCAGGCCTTCCAGATTCGGGTTGTGCGCCAGGTTGATCTCAACGATCACTTGTTTGGCGAAAATCGCGAAGCTGGCCGAGTTGCCGACGGAGGTAGTAGGAACGATATGACCTTGCTCGGTAATCGCGACGGCCTCAATCACAGCGATATCCGGCAGCTTGAGCTGCTGGTTACGCAGTTGCTCAACGGTTTCGGACAAATGCTGGTCGATGAACATGACTTCGCCGGCATTGATCGCCTTGCGCAGTGTGCTATCTACCTGGAACGGCATGCGACGAGCCAGTACGCCGGCTTCGGTCAATTGCTTGTCCAGGTCGTTGCCCAGGCTGGCGCCCGTCATCAGGGTGATTTTCAGCGGCGCCAGTTTGGCGCGTTCGGCCAGCGCGTGCGGAACGGCTTTGGCTTCGCCGGCACGGGTAAAACCGCTCATGCCAACGGTCATGCCGTCTTGGATAAGGGCGGCGGCTTCTTCGGCGCTCATGACCTTATCGTGTAGGGAATTTAGGCGAATACGTTCACGGTACATGGATTGTTATCTCGGGCAACGGAAGCAAGATGCGCAGTCTATTCATTTTCAAAGGCTGGCGTCCCGCTACCATGGTCGAATGCCTGACGGCGATTTAGACCCTTTGGTCGGGATCTTTGCAGAAATAAAAAACCCCGGTCAATTCAGCGCCGGGGTTTTCGGTGTGGCAGTGGCGGGGGATGTTACTCGACCGCTTTGACCATATCTTCAATAACTTTCTTGGCGTCACCGAAGACCATCATGGTTTTGTCCAGATAAAACAGTTCGTTGTCCAATCCGGCGTAGCCACTGGCCATCGAGCGTTTGTTGACGATGACGGTCTTGGCTTTGTAAGCCTCAAGAATCGGCATGCCCGCAATCGGCGATTTTGGGTCGTTTTTCGCGGCCGGGTTGACCACGTCGTTGGCGCCAAGCACCAGGACGACATCAGCCTGTCCGAATTCGGAGTTGATGTCTTCCATCTCGAACACCTGGTCGTAAGGCACTTCTGCCTCGGCCAGCAGGACGTTCATGTGGCCGGGCATACGACCTGCCACCGGGTGGATCGCGTATTTCACAGTGACGCCGCGGTGGGTCAATTTTTCGGTCAATTCTTTAAGGGCGTGTTGGGCGCGTGCAACCGCCAGGCCGTAACCCGGCACGATGATGACAGTGTCTGCGTTGGTCAGCAGGAAGGTGGCATCGTCAGCCGAGCCTGATTTGACTGGCCGGGCTTCTTGCGTACCCGCCGGGCCGCCTGCATCCGTTGCACCGCCGAAGCCGCCCAGAATCACGTTAAAGAAAGAACGATTCATCGCCTTGCACATAATGTAAGACAGGATCGCGCCCGAAGAGCCCACCAGCGAACCGGCAATGATCAGCATTGAATTGTTCAGCGAGAAGCCAATCCCGGCAGCTGCCCAGCCCGAATAGCTGTTGAGCATCGACACCACGACCGGCATGTCCGCTCCACCAATCGGAATGATGATGAGCACACCCAGTACAAAAGACAGTGCCAGCATCAGCGCGAAGGCGTTGAGGTTGCCGGTTAGCATGAAGGTGATGCCCAGCGCGAGTGTGGCCAGGCCCAGCACCAGATTCAGCGTGTGCTGACCACTGAATTGCACGGGTGCGCCCTGGAACAGGCGAAATTTGTATTTGCCTGAAAGCTTGCCGAAGGCGATCACAGAGCCGGAGAACGTGATGGCACCAATCGCAGCGCCCAAGAACAGCTCCAGGCGGTTGCCCGCAGGAATGGCGTCACCCAGTTGCTTGACGATACCCAGTGATTGCGGCTCGACCACCGCGGCGATGGCAATGAAGACCGCAGCCAGGCCGATCATGCTGTGCATGAAGGCAACCAACTCTGGCATTTTGGTCATTTCCACACGCTTGGCCATGATCGACCCCGCCGTACCACCGACCAACAGGCCGACGATCACATAGCCGATACCCGCTGTCGCTATTTCAGCGCCCAGTTTGAAGACCAGGCCTACGGTGGTGATGACCGCCAATGCCATGCCGAGCATGCCGAACAGGTTGCCGCGACGGGATGTGGTGGGATGCGACAGGCCTTTGAGGGCCTGGATGAAACATATTGATGCGATCAAATAAAGAACAGTGACCAGGTTCATGCTCATGGCTTGCGCACCTCTTCTTTGGCTTTAGGTGCTTTCTTCTTGAACATTTCCAGCATTCGCCGGGTGACCAAAAATCCACCAAATACGTTAACGGCGGCCAATGCCACAGCCAGGGTGCCCATGGTTTTGCCCAGCGGGGTGACTGTCAGCGCAGCAGCGAGCATGGCACCTACGATCACGATTGCCGAAATGGCATTGGTGACCGCCATCAGGGGCGTGTGCAAAGCAGGTGTAACGTTCCAGACCACGTGATAGCCAACATAGATGGCCAGCACGAAGATGATCAGGTTGTAGATGCCGGGGGAGATCAGCTCTTCCATTGTTTTTATCCTCAGCCGTTTTTGCGCACGACTTGCCCGTCGCGGCACATCAGGCACGCGGCGACGATGTCGTCTTCTAGGTTGATCTGGAACTGTCCTTCAGGGGTGAAGACCAGTTTGAGGAAGTCCAGCAGGTTGCGGGCATACAGCGCGGAAGCATCTGCAGCAACCATGGCGGCCAGATTGGTATGGCCGACGATGGTGACGCTGTGCTCGACCACCACTTGATCCGCGACGGTCAGCGGGCAGTTGCCGCCTTGGGCTGCGGCGAGGTCGATGACCACTGACCCCGGTTTCATTTGCGCCACGGTTTCTGCGCTGAGCAGCACTGGCGCCTTTCGCCCAGGGATCAGTGCGGTAGTAATGACGATGTCGGCCTGTTTGGCGCGTTCGTGCACAGCCAGTGCCTGACGCTGCATCCAGCTCGCAGGCATTGGCCGTGCATAGCCGCCAACGCCCACTGCGCATTCGCGCTCTTCGTCGGTTTCGTAAGGCACGTCGACAAACTTGGCACCCAGCGACTCGATCTGCTCTTTAACAGCAGGTCGCACATCAGACGCTTCGATCACGGCACCCAGGCGTTTGGCGGTTGCAATGGCCTGAAGCCCCGCAACGCCTGCGCCAAGGATCAGCACGCGGGCGGCCTTTACCGTGCCAGCGGCGGTCATCAACATCGGCATGAAACGTGGGTAATGATGGGCTGCCAGTAGTACGGCTTTATAGCCGGCAATGTTGGCTTGGGAAGACAGCACATCAAGACTTTGCGCGCGAGAAGTGCGTGGCGCGGCCTCCAGTGAGAATGCGGTAATGCCATGGCTGGCCAGTTTGGCAATGGTTTCATTGCTGAACGGGTTGAGCATGCCGATCAGCACAGTGCCGCTATTGATAAGGGCCAGTTCGCTGTCATCAGGCGCAACGACTTTCAGGATCAACTCAGCGCCAAATACGTCATTGGCGCTGCCAATAGTTGCGCCGGCGGTTTCATAAGCACTGTCGATGACGCTGGCATTGATACCTGCACCCCGTTGAACAGTCACTTTATGGCCCTGGCCGATCAGCTTCTTGATGGTTTCCGGGGTTGCAGCAACCCGCGTTTCACCCGTATGGGTTTCGAGAGGAACACCAATGTGCACGTCATATCTCCTGCGTGATCTTTTATAAGAAATCCAGTGCACTTCGGATGGTGCTACTGGGGCGGCCGATCAGCACGGCCCCACCGGAATCAGGGTGGGGCGCCGCATAATGCAGGCGATTATTTAGCCCTTCAAGAACTTATGAAGGGTGACGGAATATTTACTACAAGTCATGCCGTGACCGAATGTCGCAAGTGTCGCTTTGAAGCCAGTAACGGCGTGGCTTCTAGGCATTAAAGGATGTTTTTGACTATTTTTCACATTTCTTTTAGTTATCCGCGCATAACTTTCAGAAATACCCTGCAAGCCACGTGGTTACTGGCTTACAGGTTTGTCCAGTTAGACATAAGTTTAGTCTGCTTAAAAGCGACATTTACGTATATATGTAGGGTGTTTTTATGAGGCGCTACATAACTCGTATGGACGATGTAATGCGTTAATTAAGGCTGTATTGCTGGGCTTGCTGGATAAGCCAGTCGCGAAAAGCCTTTAGTGAGGCGGACTCGATTTTGCGTTCGGGGATCATCAAGTGATAAGCCTTCGTACTCGCTAGCGTTGCAGTGTTGGCTATCACGAGGCGTTGCTCGGCTAATTCACGTTGAATCAAGAAAGGTGGGATCAATGCGATCCCCATGTCGTGCATAGCGGCCTGAGCCAGCATCGAGAACAGTTCGTAGCGCGGCCCGGTCATGTCACGGGGTACGTTCAAACCTTGTGCGTTAAACCACTGGCGCCACGCATAGGGGCGGGTGGTTTGTTGCAGTAACGGGAGTTCAGCGATTGCGTCTCGCGTAAGGCTTTTCTCGGTCGGCAGCAGGCGAGGGCTGCATACGGGGACTGGGTTTTCACCCATCAAGCGGTAGGACGAAGTACCTGACCAGTCGGCATCACCGAAATAGATAGCGGCGTCAAAGTCGGTGTCAGCAAACAGAAAGGGGCGTGTGCGGTTAGTGAGGTTGACCGTGACGTCGGGGTGCTGCTGCTGGAAGTCCTTGAGGCGCGGGAGCAGCCATTGCGTGCCGAAGGTGGGCACTACGGCGAGTTCAATCACGTTGGCACCTTGCTGCCCCATGATCGAGAGGGTGTCACGTTCGACGGCATCCAGTTGAGTCGCAATACGTCGGCTGTAGGAAAGCCCTGCTTCAGTCAGCTTAACGCCACGTTTTGAGCGTCTGAAAAGTTCGATGCCAAGGAATTCTTCGAGGCTGGCTATTTGTCGGCAGATAGCACCTTGGGTCAGAGAAAGCTCATGCGCAGCTTTGGTGAAGCTTTCGTGGCGAGCTGCCGCTTCAAAACTGATGAGTGCGGACGTGCTGGGAATCTTGCGGCGCATGTACGGCTTCCTCACTAAAGGTCTTTAAATATGGCGTTTTTGATCTCCACGGAGTGAGAAATTATCACAAGAGAGTTCCGAATCCTCGTTTGTCCTTCTATATAGGTGGGGCCTACGATCTGCCCACGACATTTGATCTATTTCGCGAGGGTTCACTCATGGTGGGTAAGGCAAGCTTCAACTGGATCGATCCACTGTTGCTGGATCAGCAGCTCACTGAAGAAGAGCGCATGGTGCGCGACAGTGCTGAGCAATTCGCTCAGAGCAAGTTGGCGCCTCGTGTGCTTGAAGCCTTCCGTCATGAGAAGACTGATCCGGCCATTTTTCGTGAAATGGGAGAGACCGGTTTGCTGGGGGCCATGATCCCCGAGCAATACGGCGGCAGCGGCCTCAATTATGTGAGCTATGGCTTGATTGCGCGGGAAGTGGAGCGTGTGGACTCGGGCTACCGTTCAATGATGAGTGTGCAGTCGTCGCTGGTGATGGTGCCTATCAATGAGTTCGGCACTGAAGCGCAGAAGCAGAAATACCTGCCAAAGTTGGCTTCAGGTGAATGGATCGGATGCTTTGGTCTGACTGAACCTAATCATGGTTCTGATCCTGGAGCGATGATTACGCGTGCACGCAAAGTCGAAGGTGGCTACAGCCTGACTGGCGCCAAGATGTGGATCACTAACAGTCCAATTGCTGATGTGTTTGTGGTGTGGGCTAAAGATGATGCCGGTGATATTCGTGGCTTTGTGCTGGAAAAGGGTTGGAAAGGCCTGAGTGCGCCTGCGATTCACGGCAAGGTAGGTTTGCGGGCATCGATTACCGGCGAAATCGTTATGGATAACGTGTTCGTACCTGAAGAGAACATCTTTCCGGATGTGCGTGGTCTGAAGGGGCCTTTCACTTGTCTGAATTCGGCCCGGTACGGTATTTCGTGGGGTGCACTCGGGGCTGCCGAGTTCTGTTGGCATACCGCGCGCCAGTACACGCTTGATCGTCAGCAGTTTGGTCGTCCACTGGCGGCCACACAGTTGATTCAGAAAAAACTGGCGGATATGCAGACTGAAATTACGCTGGCGCTACAAGGTTGCCTACGCTTGGGGAGAATGAAGGACGAAGGTACTGCTGCGGTGGAGATCACTTCGATCATGAAGCGTAACTCGTGCGGCAAGTCACTCGATATCGCTCGCATGGCGCGTGACATGCTGGGGGGGAATGGCATTTCTGATGAGTTTGGTGTGGCGCGCCACTTGGTCAACCTTGAAGTGGTGAATACCTATGAAGGCACCCATGACGTGCATGCTCTGATTCTTGGTCGGGCGCAGACAGGTCTTCAGGCGTTCTATTAATAGAGGGGGCGGCTCATGGGGGCTTTATCGCATTTGCGGGTGCTGGATTTGTCGCGGGTACTGGCCGGCCCATGGGCGGGCCAGATTCTGGCCGACCTTGGGGCTGAGGTCATCAAGGTCGAGCGTCCGGGCAATGGAGATGATACGCGCGCTTGGGGCCCGCCCTTTCTTAAGGATGCTTATGGGGAGAGTACTGGCGAGGCCGCGTACTACTTGTCTGCCAATCGCAACAAGCAGTCTGTGACGATCGATTTCACCAAGCCTGAAGGTCAGCGACTGGTACGCGAGCTGGCGGCGAAGTCTGACATTTTGATTGAGAACTTTAAGGTGGGCGGGTTGCAGGCTTATGGTCTGGACTATGCCTCGCTTAAAGACGTGAATCCGGATTTGATCTATTGCTCAATTACCGGATTCGGTCAAACGGGACCTTATGCCAAGCGCGCCGGTTATGACTTTATGATTCAGGGCTTGGGCGGTTTGATGAGTCTGACGGGCCGTCCTGAGGGTGAGGAGGGGGCGGGGCCTGTGAAGGCGGGTGTGGCGCTGACCGATATATTGACCGGGTTGTATTCGACGGTTGCGATTCTGGCGGCGCTGGCTCATCGCCAACATGACGGCGGTGGGCAGCATATTGATATGGCGCTGTTGGATGTCCAGGTTGCCTGCCTGGCTAATCAGGCAATGAATTACCTGACTACGGGCGTATCGCCCAAGCGGTTGGGTAATGCCCATCCGAATATCGTGCCCTATCAGGATTTTCCGACAGCCGATGGCGACTTCATTCTTACTGTCGGCAATGACGGTCAGTTCAGGAAGTTTGCGCAGGTGGCGGGTTATGCCGAGTGGGCTGATGATCCCAGATTCGCGACTAATGCAGCTCGTGTGGCGAATCGTCTGGTGTTAGTGCCTTTGATTCGTCAGGCGACCGTGTTCAGGACAACGGCGCAATGGGTGTCTGAGTTGGAAGCGGTTGGTGTGCCTTGCGGGCCTATCAACGATTTGGCGCAGGTGTTTGAGGATCCTCAGGTGCAGGCTCGTCATTTGGCGATAGAGCTGCCTCACGTGTTGGCTGGGCTTGTGCCTCAGGTGGCGAGCCCGATTCGGTTATCTGCAACGCCAGTCGAATACCGTAATGCGCCACCCTTGCTGGGTGAGCATACGCAAGAGGTTCTGCAGCGGGTCCTGGGGATGACTTCGGGAGTGCTGGAAGGGTTGCGCAAGTCGGGTGTTGTTTAACTGCCTACCTATATAGAGGGGGCGTTAGCCCCCTCTATATAGGTAGCGGCTTTTAAGCTTTTTTGGATAATTGATAGAGTCGCTCAATTAGGGCTTGACTCAGAATTCCATCGGCCTATAATTCGCCCCACTTCCGGCGCAGTCGAAACGGAAAACTCCTTGAGATTCAAAGAGTTAAACGATTTCGAAAGTGTCAGCTTCAAGTCATCGAAGCAGGAAATGAGGTGTTGACAGCAGCGTGTAACGCTGTAGAATTCG